>NZ_AZEQ01000021.1 GCF_001436025.1 Limosilactobacillus mucosae DSM 13345
ACGTCGGCATCTACATCAGCAGTAGTTTCTGGATCAACCAGCACTTCAGCTTCCGAGTCAGCCTCGACATCAACCGTGACGGCTGCCAACTCAGCAAGTCAGTCAACATCTGCTAGCGTTTCTGCCAATGCAGTTGCAACAACGACCAGTACCACGGCCCGGAATCGAGTTATGGCACGGTTGGCTGCTGTATCGACGGCAACTTCGTCAACTTCAGCTAACGTCAACAATACGTCCAGCTCAATTCAGAATTCACAAAGCGCGTCAACGGCGGCTTCGCTAAGCATGATGCAGTCGGCTTCACGGAGTCAGGCAATCTATGAAAGTCTGCTTGCTTCACGTTCAAACAGTTCGTCCAACGTAATCAGCAACTCAACCTCGCTTAACAGCCAGCTTTCAGCATCCAAGAGCAATTTTGAATCGTTGAGTGCTTCAAATTCAATGAGCTTGGAGGTTTCGGCTATTGAAAGTCAGACGCTTTATGAAAGCATGTTTGCCTCACGTTCAAACAGCTCATCAAATGCAATCAGTAATTCGACTTCACTTAACAGTCTGCTTTCGGCATCTAAGAGCAACCTGGACGCAGGCAGCAATTCAATTGATGGTACGACTCAGCAGAGCACCGTGGATACACTGGCAGTTGCCGATTCAATGAGTGATACGCAGACTCAGCAGCTTTCCGGTACAACGAACTCGCTTTCCGTCAGTGCAGCATCAAGTCAAACTCAGCAGCGTAATTCTGGACTTTTAAACACTTTAAAGACGATGCTAGGTTTTGGTAAACGTCAATAATTAGGCTAGAAAGTGCAGGAAAGAGATTTGCAAAGAAAAAAATTAAATGTTTCGACAAAAGAGTTCCTAAAAAAAGCGCTTTTTACGGTGATGGCAATTATTGTCTATTCATTGGGCAATCAGATACCGATGCCATTGGTTAAGATGACAGTTGAATATCAAACTATGATTCGTCATTACCATATGAGTATGCTCAGTATCTTGACTGGTGCTAATCTGCCGGATTTATCGCTGTTTTCGCTAGGATTCAGTCCTTATATGGCCGCGATGATGATTATTCAACTGCTGGTAATGATGAAATGGTCGATTGTCGAGGAAATATCACAGCGTCAATTGATGTATCTGCAAAACCTTTTGTCGCTGCTTTTTGCCTTGATTGAAGCAGCCATTATTGCCAATGGTTTTAGTCTGGCAGCCGGCAGTGATCATTTATTGAAGGTTTTGATGATTATCGTAACCTTGACGGCCGGCGCAATGTTTGTTCAATGGCTGGGCAACGTGACTACGATTTACGGTATTGGCGGTATGGTGGTTCTGATCGTCGGCAATATGCTGCATTCCAATATGAATCGCTTGGTTCTGCCTTGTCGTCAGCTGTTGAAAATGAAAAATGGAATCTGGCTGCTGGCGGCACTGATAATCGGCAGCCTGTTGATTGCCTGGCTGACGATCATTTTCCATGCGGCTCATTATGAAACCAAACAGATCCAAATCTCATTACCAAGTCAGATTGAGCCGGCTGTGTTTCCAATTGGCTTTAATTTAGGAACGATGATGACTTTTATGCTGGGGATGTCTTTTCTGGTTATTCCTTCACTGGTGGCATCGTTGTTTAAAATGCCGGCCTTTTGGAACAGTCCTAAATTTCAGATTGGCTTTGCAATCGTAATGACGTTTTTAATTGACTATTTTTTTGCATTTGTCATGCTTAGTCCACGTCAAATCGCAAAGGGTATGCGCCATAGCGGCAATTACCTGCTTGGTGTGGAAATTGGCAAGCCAACACGACGTTTCATTAGACGACGCTTGAGTCTGTTTAACTTTTTCAGTGCTTTGGTTTTGGGATTATTGGTTGGGCTGCAGGTCGCGGGCAGCCTATTAGCTCCTAAGATCTGGCAGCCACTGTATGCATTGCCAATTTCAATCGTAATGATGGTACTGTTTATGGAATCTCTGGTTGAAATACTTAATGAGTTGACGATTCCTAAACGCTATCAGAAGCTTAAAGAAGGGATCTTAAAAAGCGTATGAAGTATTTTGTTCCGTCTTGGCATCTTGATATTAGTGACTGGGCCTCCACTCAGCAAATTATTACCTTTGATGATGCAATTGGCAATATGCGCATCATGAATCACGCTGATGAAGATTACGGCTTGATCATTGGGGACTATAAACCGCAATTGATTACGCAGCTAAACGCGGAAGGTGTTGCACCCACTGATACGCTGGCGGCCTTCGATTGGATCCAGGATACTGCTTTGCAAGACAACAGCCGAATCGTGGATATCCAGGACTTTAACTGGCCTAAGGGAACTTATTTTGAGTATGGACCGTTCAGTGTAGATGCCATTTGCAATGATGAACATATCGCGCGTCTTTTATTCAATAATATTGGCCAGATTCTGCGGATTGAGCGGTGGCAAAACGGCTATCATCAAGAAGATATTATTATGGATACGCGTGGCTTTGTCTCAAGCATCCAAACGTTTGATAAGCAGGGCCAACTGCAAAAAACGATCTTTTTTAATCTGCATGGTGAATGGCGCGTAATTGAGGATGCCAAAACTGGTCGCTGTCATATCAATTCACGGTATCAAGGCGATTTTACCCAGTCAGATTATGCCAGCCGTCACGATTTGATCAATGAAGCAATTGCAAATTTAATCCAAAAACGACTTGATAAGGATAGCGACCAGATCGTCTTAACAGCTGATGATCGGCAAATAATCGACTTAAAACAGTTTAATGGCTTTAAAACGATTATTCAGGCGAGTCAATGGCATGCTAATGATCGCTTTTGGAAGCCGATGAATGGACGGACTGATTTAACGATCGTCACGGATTCAGAGGCCGCGGATCGCCATGTACATAAAATCATGGGCGATCAAATTGAGACCAATCTGCTGCCAACGTTTGCCTCACAGTTCAGTCTTGGTCATAGCGATGAATACACAACCCAGACGATTCTGCTGTTTGTCAGTGAGCAGACGACGATGTTGAATTTAAGAAAAGGCTTAGCTCAGCTCATGGAAATGGTTGATCAAAATCAAAACAGCGAGCGGCTGCAGATTGCAGCCTATGATGAGCGGTTATTGAGTCAGGCTCGACAAATCGCTCAAGAAATTGCTCAAGAACATCCCCGGCTTTTGATTGATCCAGAAGAAGAGCAGATGACGTCCAATCCTGATTTGGTTGATAAAGATATTGACCCACGAATGGAAAAACAGCAGCATTGGCAGCCGATACCGATCTACACCAGAAGGATCGTGCAGACGACCGACTTGCTGCAGCTGTTGGATCAAGTTCGCGTAGTCGTGGATCTGGGCAACAACCCGGATTCATATGTTCAGATGGCTTCAATCAGTGTTGGTCTGCCGCAGATCAATCTGATCAAAACCGACCTGGTAAGAGATCATGAAAATGGTTTACTGCTTGCCAACGTTGCTGATCTAACCGCAGCTCTGCAGTTTTATTTGGGCAGCATGGAGAACTGGAACCGAGCACGGGTTGACGCGGTTCAGCAGATCAACAATTATTCAGGAAAACGGATTTTGCATAATTGGCAATTGCTTTGGAAGAGGTGTGCACGTTTTGAAGCTTAACGTTTTACAGCTTGGAAAAAATAATTGGCAGACGGCCTATCAGATTCCAGCTGCTTTGAACTGGCATTTTAACGATCTGAGTTTTTTAGAAGATCCTAAAGCCCGGCTGCAGCTGATAATCATTTCAGAATCCGTAACCTTAGCGCCGACTGACTGGCAACTTTTACAGCAGCGTACCGATCCATATAACGTCATTCAGACTAAAGATTTGGCGATTGAAGACGATCATCTGGCAGTCTTTCTGCAAAAAATGGCGGCACGGCAGCTGACTATGCCGATTCAAGAGTTTATCAACAATATTGAGCATTACTTTTTTGTTGGCCAACAGGGTATCAGTCTGACACCGGCGGCATTGATGTTTGATACCAAGTTTCGCGATGTGATTCATTATGAAGATTCATCTTGCGTGGAGGTTCAGATTCATACGCCGGATTGGCAGCCACTGGCCAGTTCGCGAAAGAATATCTACGTTGATCCGGGTCGTCAATTGGAGGTTTGGCCCCAGTTTCAAAAAGATGCCGATGTGGAGCTGAAATATCGATTTGCCGTTGTTTATGGTGAGGAACGACGCGTTTTTGAATTTACCGAAGAACAGCTCAAGAGTCCGCAGATCGTTGACACCAAGATTTCCAATGGTCATCAATACATCACGATGGCCGTCTATGTCCGCGGCTACGGTCGATTAAGTCTGGGCAACGTGGAGTATCGGTGGACGCGCTATGGTTTGGGGACCTATCTGAATGGGGGACAGAGCTTAGTCGATCCCAAGACGAGAGAAGAATTGGCCTATTACTTTAATCCTGGCGATCTTAAACCGCCGCTATGCGTATACTTTGCCGGCTATCACTCCAAAAAAAGCTTCGAAGGATATTTCATGATGCGTCGCTTAAATGCGCCATATCTGCTGATTACCGATTCTCGGTTGGAAGGTGGCCAGTTTTATACGGGCGAGTATTTTAATCAGGCCATCCCTAAAGTAATCGATCGGCATCTGCAGAAACTGGGCTTTACGCGTCAGCAGCTGATTCTATCGGGAATTTCGATGGGAACGTATGGTGCGCTTAAATTTGGCGCTTTGATGGGCGTGCATGAGGTGATCGCAGCTAAGCCATTGGTGCATCTGGACTCAATTGCTACGCGCAGTCGTCTGGCCCGTCCCGATGAATTTGAGACGGCATTTGATATCAAACGCGCCATTGAGGCAGACGGACAAGCCATTGATGATGAGATGCTTTTGCGGCTGATGGATCAGCAGGACCTGACCAAAACCAATTTCAGTATTGCCTATATGGAAAACGATGATTATGACCCCACGGCTTTTGATGATCTAAGCCGTCATTTGCTGAACCAGGCCAATCGTTTGAACAGCTATAGTCTGCCTGGACGTCACAATGATGACAGTGCGGGAATGCTGCAATGGTTTTTGATGCGCTATCGTCAGATTCTGCAGCATGATTTTGGGAGGTGAGCCGATGCGAGTTATCAACTATATCTACTGGTTGCCGCAAAATGACACTACCTATCGTTATGGTTCGCGGATCGATGCTTATGACAACCAGGTGATCCATTTTGAAAACGAGTGGATGGCACCAGGACGAGCAATGATTTCTTGGTATTCAGCGGTTAACTATCAAGCCAGCCGTTTTGTGCCTCAGCTGCCGATTTTGCGTGGTGGGGTCGAGTATCGTATCAAGGCAAAGTACATTGCCAGGCCGGCTAATTCAGTAATGCTGCGAATCATTTTTTATGATATTCAAGGCGAGATCATCGACCAGAAAATCGCGCATGGCTCTCAGCTCAACTTTACTTATCCGTATGCGGCAACCCGCTATGAGGTGCAGCTGATCAATGGCGGGTGTCGTTCAATTACTTTTTGGCGGCTGGAACTGACGCATGCCTTTACTGAACAGACTGGCAATCTGACGTTTTATACGCCTAAAAAAATCGATGCAAAACAGCCAATCAACATTATGCTGCTGCGGTCACTTAGGACAGCAATGATTCCCAGCGAAGAAGTCGATAAAAGTCATGACGTACCGAACCTTTCACTGATGATGGTTGCCTGGCAAGAGATTGATCAGGTTGACAGTGAGCTGCTCACTTATTTTGAAAATCTGAAAGAACGCCGCATAAACTTTATCAGTACAGCTCACCGATTAAATCCGGTCGTGCGCAAATTGGTTAAGAAAAGTCCTTATTGGCGAGGATGGCTGATTGACGCGGATGTCATGCTGACTGACTATCGGCTAAGCAATTATGAAATGACCGGCAGTGAGGGCCATTTCTTTAAGCACTTGGAATTAGTACCAATTCAAGAGACGCTGGATCAGATTAAAGATGAATTAAAGAGGTGAGAACGACGGCATTTTCATTTGAACTGCAGCGCGCCAGGCACATCCTGACCAAAGTGAATGCCTTGGCGCCAATGATGCGGGAAATGAGCGATCAAGAACTGCAGGCTCAGACTCCGCGCATGCGTAAAATGCTCCAGGGCGGCCAATCCTTAAACAGTCTGCTGCCAATGGCGTTTGCAACGGCGCGTGAGGCAGCCAGGCGCGTCTTAGGGATGTATCCTTATGACGTACAGGTGATCGGGGCCATCGTTCTTCATCATGGCTGGATTGCCGAGATGAAGACCGGGGAAGGCAAGACGCTGACCGCGGCCCTGCCTCTTTATCTGAATGGTTTGACCGGCAAAGGAGCGATTTTGGTGACGCCCAGTCGCTATCTGGCTCAGCGTGACCAAGAAGAATTAAGCGCCCTGTATGAATGGCTGGGATTGACCTGCAGCCTGGGGTTTGATCCTGACGATGAGTCGGGCAATCGGGCAACTGTTGCCGACAAGCGAAAATGGTATCAAGCCGATGTTTTGTACACGACCGGCAGCACGCTGGCGTTTGACTATCTGTTCAATAATCTGGCTTCACGGCCCGAAGATCAATATCTGCGGCCTTATAACTATGCAATCGTTGATGAGGTTGATGCGGTGTTTTTGGATGGGGCCAATTCGCCAATGGTGGTTGCTAGCAAGCCGGAACTGCAGTCAAATCTTTATCGCTTGACTGACGAGTTTGTGCGCAGTCTGGAGCCCGGAACCGATTATCGCCGCAGCCGGAACCATAAATCGGCCTGGCTGACTCATCAAGGTGTTTTAAAGGCGGAGCAGTGGTTTAGAATTAATGGTCTTTTTGATGAGCGGCACCGTGAATTGTATCGGCACATCAGCTTGGCTCTGCAGGCGCATTTCGTTCAGCAGCGTGGGCACGACTATATGGTTGAGGATGGCGAGGTGATCTTGCTGGATGAGGCGAATGGTCGCTTAATGCGCGGAATGAAGGTCAACACCGGGATTCAGCAGGCCGTTGAGCAAAAAGAGGGCGTCAAGATTTCTGAAAATCGGCAGGCCGTTGCTTCAATTACCTATCAAGGCCTGTTTCGGCTGTTTAATAACGTTGCTGGAATGACGGGGACTGCCCGCATTGCTGCCAATGAGTTTATTGATGTCTATAAGATGAAAGTCGTCCAGATTCCGCGACACCGCAAAAACATTCGTAAAGATCATCAACCGCGCGTCTATCTGACGACTAGCGAAAAGCTGATTGAAGCGATCAAGCTGGCCGAAAAGCTGCATCAAAAAGGGCGGCCGATTTTGCTGATTGCCGGTTCGGTTGAAAACTCGGAAATCGTTTCTGAGATTCTGCTCAACCGTGGGATTCCGCATAACCTGCTGAATGCCCGTAACGAAGCCAACGAAGCCACGATTATTAAAAACGCGGGACAAAAAAATGCCGTAACCGTGTCAACCAACATGGCGGGGCGCGGTACCGACATTAAGCTTGGTCCAGGCGTTGCCAAATTAGGCGGTCTGGCCGTAATTGGTACTGAAATGCTTGATCCGCGCGTTGCTGAGCAGCTGCAGGGGCGAGCCGGCCGCCAAGGAGATCCTGGCGACAGCTGGTTTTTCATTTCGCTGGAAGACAATTTTGTTTCGCAAAACAGCAGTCCCGTGATTCGCAAATACTATCGCCGTCACATCAAACATTTCAACCACCAGGCCAAGCCTCACCGTCTGCACAATCCGCGTATTTTGCTGTCGTTGCTGCTATTACGTGATAAGGTCATGGTCAGTCAGCGTCAGACCCGCGCGCGAATGTACAGTTATGAGAACAGCATGCGCTTGGAGCGAATGGCCTTTTATGAGTCGCGGGATGCCATCATGAACGCTGATGACTATCGCAAGACCGCTCTTAACTGGATAGAACACGGTTTTGATGTGATTTTAAGCAAGCGTTCAAGCTGGGATTATGGTCATCTAAAGGCAATGGTTAATCATTGGATAACTTATGATGATGCCCAGATTCCTGCTGATTTGAACTATCAGGATCTGGCAGCAGTCAAAAGCTATCTAATATGCCGGACCAATGAGATTTTAGATCAGATTGAAGACTCAATTGCTGATTCCAAGCAGATTGATCAGTTTTATCGTTCGGCACTGCTTAAGGCAATGGATGACTGCTGGGTTGACCAGGTGGCCTATCTTGGCTACTTAAAAACGCTGGTCCAGCCGTGGACGCTGCTGCAGCGCAATCCAATGGAGGTTTATCATGAAAAAGCATATGGTCGTTTCAAACAAATGATTGATGCGGTTACTCAAGAAGCGATTCGCAACCTGTTGTTAAGTACGGTAGCCTTGAACGAAGATGGTGAGGTCGTTGTATATTTCGTTTAGACTATCATTTGAAAATCAAAATGATTAGGGAGCTGATTTTAGATGGCAACACACAGAATCAATCACCATGGGTCTGATGATTCACTTGACAATGTCGTCGAGCAGCATGCCAGCAAGCGACTCAAAAAAATTCAAGAAGAACAGGCAAAGGCTTATGAAAGAGGTCATCACCATTCGGGCCTGCCGCGCTTCTTTATGAATCTGGTCGTGATCGTTGCCGTTGTGCTGATGATTATGATGATGTTTTGGAAGTAGCTGCTTGACTGATCAGCTTGGCGATTTTAATCAAAATCATTAAAAAATTAAAAAACTACTTGCAAAAAACTAAGAATGGATTAAAATAAAAAACAATCAAACAGTTTTGAAAAACCATGAGAAAGACGAGTAGCTGTTTTCATTCGTAAAGTGAGCCGAGGATAATGGGAACTTGGCCGACCCTGATACAGCGAAAAACACTTCCCCGCGTTGCTGACCCAAATGGATTCATCCAAAGTAGGCTCAGACGTTTTCGACACGTTACAGTCGATGGAGCATGTTTGTGCTCTGATCAAAGCGGTCTGGATATCTCTGGACAACTTGGGTGGCACCGCGGAATAAAGCCTTTCGTCCCATGAAACTACGGGGACAAAAGGCTTTTTATTTTGCCCTCAAGTCTAAGTTTCAAGGAGATTTTTTATTATGAGTCTGATTATTCCAGAACACTACGATCCAAAGCTGTCAGTCCGCGAGACCGAAGCCGCTATTCGCTACATTCGTGAAACCTTCCAAGATGAGATTGGACGCGAATTGAACCTGCAGCGGATGAGTGCGCCAATGTTCGTCGAAAAGAAAACTGGTTTGAACGATAACCTGAACGGAGTAGAGCAGCCAGTTTCATTCACGATGAAAGAACTGCCGGGCGAAACGATTGAAGTCGTTCATTCACTGGCCAAGTGGAAACGCTATGCCTTAAAGAAATACGGCTTTGGGATGCATGAAGGCCTCTACACCAACATGAACGCCATCCGCAAAGACGAAGATCTGGACAACTTCCACTCCATTTACGTTGACCAATGGGACTGGGAAAAGGTGATCGCTAAAGAAGAACGAACCGAAGAAACCTTAAAGGCCACGGTTAAAAAAATCTTTAAGGTTATCAAGCACATGGAACATGAAGTCTGGTACAAGTTCCCACAAGCCGTTCACCATCTGCCAGACGAGATCCACTTCGTTACGACGCAGGAATTGGAGGATCGCTGGCCAGATCTGACGCCAATGGAACGTGAAGATCGCATTGCCAAGGAACTCGGCTGTGTCTTTGTCATGAAGATCGGTGACAAACTGCGTCGTTCCGGCAAGCCACATGATGGCCGCGCCCCTGATTATGATGACTGGTCTTTGAACGGCGACATTATCTTCTGGTATGAACCGCTTGACTGCAAGTTGGAAGTATCCAGCATGGGGATTCGGGTTGATGAAGATGCAATGCGCTACCAGCTTAAGGAAGCCGGCGAAGAAGCTCGTGCCGAACTGCCATTCCACAAGATGCTGTTGAACCATGAACTGCCATACACGATTGGTGGCGGGATTGGTCAGTCACGGCTGTGCATGCTGCTGTTAGGTAAGGCACACGTTGGCGAGGTTCAGGCAAGCATCTGGCCAGAAGATATGCGGGAAAAGTGCGAAAAAGCTGGCATTCAACTGCTGTAATTAAGCGGTGTCGTGCTGAATCTAGTTTTTCAACTGCTGTAATTAAGCGGTGTCGTGCTGAATCTAGTTTTTCAACTGCTATCAATAAGCGGTTTGGCATTGTGGGCAGCAGATTGGTGATTGCGACATTTGCATTCTGATTGGATCAGTCTTATTTGCGGACGAACTTCCTAACCTCAGTATCACTTTCTCAGAGTCAGCAGAACAGGACTGAGCTAATTTGAAATGTAAAATGCCAATGATCAATGTGTGAAATGGCGAAACCGTAAAACCGAGATACAGAAGGGATGATCCTGACTGTATCTCGGTTTTTGTTTGGCGTTAGAATTGTTTAACTGCTTAACTGATTAGTATGTCGTTTTAAATTATATTTTAATTAAAAAAGTAAATTAATTTGTTGAGTAAATTTAAGTGAAATCAGCAGTGCAAGGTAACTATAGCTGATCTTTGTAATTAAATTATTTTAATTTTTTGTTGACATAAGTTCATTATTTTATTATCATTCTTTAAAAATAATTTAAACCGTTGAGGAAAGAGAGTAGCCTTTTAAAGGTGTTTCAGAGAGTCATTGTTGGGTGAGATAATGGCAGCACTAAAATTGGTGAATGGGTTTCCGAGGGCAACGTGAAAGTGATGACATCAGTAGCAGCGCCGGAGTAAAGACCTCTGTGATCAAAGTCTAGCGTATGTATGTATGCGATGAGTGGGCATTAAAAATGTCAACCCGGGGTGGTACCACAGGATGCATCTTGATCTTGTTCCGGCAGTCGTTTTGACTGTCGTTTTTTAATTTTAGGAGGTTTTTATGGATGATTCGTTTGAGCTTTATGATTTGAAGGTTACCGTAGTGGGTAATCCAACTGACTTTGTCTGTAGCCATCAATTAGGCGATTATTTTCTGGTGGAAGGTGAGAATCTGGTATTTCCTCAGACGCATTCATTTTCGATGTACTCACTAAGTGCACTGTTGCCATTGTTGCCAGCCAAGCAACGGGTTTTAAATGCCAATGACTGGATGTTGTCAGACACCTTGATCGCATGTCCAGATCCAAACTGCAAGGCACTTTTTGAAATCAAGCGGATTGGCAAGCGAAAACAGTATCATAACAAGACTACTGTAGTTCCACTGACCGAAACCAAAAGAAAGGAAGATTAATATGCAGCAAAAAATCAGATTGGCAAATGGCTACACGTTCAATCGAGTCATTAATGGCTGTTGGCAGCTGTCGGCCGAGCATAATCTGCAAGGAAAAACCGATGTTGATGATGCATTGCAAGGGTTTCACGAATTGGTTGAGCATGGCTTTACAACTTTCGACTGTGCTGATATCTATACAGGCGTTGAAGAAATTATTGGTCGTTTTGTAAATGAATTAAAAGCAACCGGTCATTATCAAGAAGAGGATATTCAAGTTCATACCAAGTTCGTACCGGATAAAAGCATGCTGAGCAAGGTTGATCGTAAATATGTTGAACGAATCATTGACCGATCATTGCAGAGAATGCATCGTGAGGCGATTGATCTGGTGCAGTTTCATTGGTGGGACTTTAACGTTGCCGGCATGATGGATACAGCGTTTGAATTGGCAAGACTGCAGAAAAAAGGAAAAATTCGCAATATTGGCATGTGCAACATGGATACGGAACGGCTGAAGCAGATGGTCGACGCCGGTATCAACGTTGTCTCAAATCAGGCCCAGTACTCGCTGTTTGACCGGCGTCCGGAAAGATCGCTGCTTAAGTATAGCGCTGCCCACAATATTTATACATTTGCCTATGGAACACTGGCTGGTGGTTTTTTATCCGAGAAATACCTAGGAAAAGAATACGATCGGCCAGAGACACGCTCTCAAGTCAAATATATGCAGATTATCGAGGATTCGCTAGGGTGGGATGGTTTGCAGAAACTATTGCCGCTGCTTAAAGAAATTGCGGCGACGCATCAGGTATCAATTGCTAATGTCGTGACCCAATATATTTTGAATCAGCCTGGGGTCGGCGCCGTCATGATTGGCACCCGCAGTTCAAGACATGTTGCTGACAATCTGCGGACTCTGGAATTTGAGTTGTCGGCTGATGAAATGCAGGCCATCCGAGAGTTTATTGCTCAATATCCGACGCCAGCTGGTGAGTGCTATGAACTTGAACGGACCTCGCCACGTTACCAAGGAATTATTCTGACCGATTTAGACCACTAAAAAGGAGGCAGTTAAATGAATCAAAAATCAACGCTGCAATTTCGTGGTGGCATGTTTATGTCATTAATCCCAGTAGCAATCTACACGTTTAGCTGTATTTATCTGTTTGTGATCTGTCGGGCCTTTAATATGGAAGCATTGGCAGTCGGCGGTTTTTTAGCTTTATTGATTGGTGGCATCTTTTGTAAAAGCTATCAGCAGTTTTGGGAGGCGGCAATTGAAGGAATCAGCTCAATTACTTCCATCTCGGTTGTCGTTATTTTGCTGATGGTCGGGATGTTTAGTGCTTTGATCAAACTTTGCGGCTTGTCAAATGGATTTGTATGGCTGGCTAATGCAACTGGCATTCACGGCGCACTTTTTGTTGCCTTCACTTTTGTTGCAACCTGCATTGTATCAACGGCAACAGGTTCTTCAATTGGTACAATGTTTATTGCCTTTCCTATTTTTTACCCAGCTGGTGTTTTGCTAGGTGCAAATTCGATGATGATGGCAGGCAGCATTGTTTCGGGAGCTATTTTTGGTGATAATCTAGCGCCAATTTCAGATACTACGATTGCATCTTCTTCAACACAGCAGTTTAATGATGGGCGGCCAGCCGATATTGGAGGAGTCGTAAACAGCCGTTTGAAGTACTCACTGGTGGCCAGCAGTATTACACTGATAATCTATGCAATTATTGGCGGAATCGGCGGAACATACCAAGGCGGGAAGATATCAGCTGCCTCCTCACCAGCACCATTGATTATGCTAGTACCGGTTGTAGTTATGCTGATCGTTTCGGTAAGGACTCGCAACATCTATGCGGGAATTTTGACCGGATTGACGCTGGGAACGATTACTGGATTGCTTTTTAAGCTGTTTAGATTTTCTGATGTATTTGCCAACCATCCTAGTAAAAATGAGGTAACTGGCTTTTTGGTAGACGGGATCAATAATATTCTGCCAACCGTTGCACTGGTAATCTCGGTGTTTGGCATTATGGGTGTACTGATGCGGGCTGGCATGCTTGACTACCTGGCTGATCGAATTCTTGCCAGTCGATATGGTAAGACAGCTCGTGGAACCGAATTAATTGCAATGCTCGGAATCTCGCTGATTACGATTATGTTTGGCGGTGTGACCAGTGCGTCAATCTTAACGGCAGGACCAATTGTCAATAAAATTGGCCATGCGCGTAACATTCATCCATATCGACGCGCAAACCTTTTAGATGGGACTGCCAATAGTTTACCAGCTATCATTCCGTTTATGAGTGTGTTTGTCTTTATCGGCTCAGCAATGACTAAGCTTTCACCGGTTATTGTTGCAGGCGGCACGATCTACGCCTTTTGTCTATTTTTGACATTCTTAGTTGCGGTTTTGACAGGTTGGGGTCGGCGTCAAGAAGTTCCAGAATCAGTTGACAAGTTGGATGAGACTGTTGAAATTTAAAGATACTTAATTGGCGGCTAAGTAACTTTAATCATAGGACGAAAAAGTAGCGAGTACTGGAAAACATCCATACCAGTGCAAAATCTGGTACCTTTATTCAAAAAAATATTTGCCACTAATGATTGCCATAATCAGAGACGGTGAAATTCAAAAACCTGCCTTCCAAATCGAGGGCAGGCTTTTTTTGATCATAAAGATTGACTCATTGCAAGCTTAAAATCTCGTAATTAACGTCAAACGGCTCGCACCGGGAAAGAAATAGTGATCACCACGTATTATGCAAATAATTTTGCATAATACGTATGACAAAAATCTCATTACCTACTTTCCGCGAAAAACCAAGGAATAGTAGGTAGTTTCCGGGCTGACAGCTTGTCAAACTTGAATTTCTTCACAAACTGACGGTCAGCTCATTCTTCCATGGGTATTTGGCTAATGCTCCCCGTGATGCACTATTAAATCAATGAATGGTTTGGCTTTTATTGATTTGAGTTATGTCATTTGACACACCCTGAATCCTCGGGTGGTTGATGTCATTATGAGATATTTCGAGAAACTTTTTTGGCTAAGATCCGATTAATCATCTAATCATCGGACTGGATCGTTAGCTGGAAGATGCGGCTTGACTTTTATGACAGCAGTTGGTGGTTGAAATGATTTAACCGAAGTTGGTTTCATGCGGTGATAATAATCATTCCCGGTATCAAAAATGAATAATTCGCATTAAATTTAGTAGGCAGTCAACGGCTAATAATGGTGTCAATATCATTAAATGGATTGGGATTAATTTTGACCTTTACTGCTAATCATAATCAATGTGAATCCATGAACAAACGATTATTTAATTAAAAATAAAAATTAAAACTTATAAAATCCCTATATATCAACACTTTCGGACCAATCAGAGCTATGATGTCAAGACAAAATTTGATAAAATTATCGCTAATACGTGACATTTTTAATTTTCTGACTAAAATAGAGTCGTAAACGATTTCAAAGCCAGACGCATAATCGTTTATCAAGTTCAATGCTGCTAAAGAAAGGGGTATTTTCAATAATGGCTTATCAATCAATCTACCCATATACGGGCGAATTGAAAAAGACTTATGAAAATCAGAGTGATGAATACGTGGAAGACAAGCTGCAAAAAGCCGATGCTCTGTACCACGAATGGCGCAATCAACCACTCGACGGCCGGGCCGAGATCCTTCACGCAGTTGCGGACAATTTGATGAAGCATCAAGATGAACTGGCAAAAGCAATGGTTCAAGACATGGGAAAGCTTTTTGGCGAGGCGAAAGCTGAAGTTGCTCTGTCAGCAATGATTGCCAACTGGTATGCCGACAATGCCAAGGATCTGCTGCGGCCACAGCGCGTCTACACGATCATGGGTGACGCACATTACGAATACCATTCGACGGGGGTCATCATGGCGGTTGAGCCTTGGAACTTCCCATATTACCAAGTCATGCGTGTGTTTGCGCCTAACTTTATGCTGGGCAACCCAGTTATGTTCAAGCAGGCCAGTTCCGTTCCGACCACGGCTTCACTGCTGGAAAAGTATACCTTGGAGGCTGGCGCACCGGAAGGATCTCTGGTTAACCTGTTCGTTACCTATGACCAGATTGAAAAAATCATTGCCGATCCACGAGTCAGCGGGGTTGCCTTGACTGGTTCTGAACGAGCGGGACAAAAGATTGCTGCTGAAGCCGGTAAGTATTTGAAGAAGAGCACGATGGAGCTGGGCGGCTCGGATCCGTTTATTGTTTTGGATGATGCTGACCTGGATGACATCAAGAAAATCCTCTACATGGCACGGCTGTTCAATGCTGGCCAAGAATGTACCTCAGCTAAGCGGTTTATCGTTACGGAAAAGAACTACGACCGGTTCCTGGAAATGCTGAAAGAAGAATTCAGCAAGGCTAAGATGGGCGACCCGATGAACCCTAAGACAACCTTGGCACCGCTAAGTTCTAAGAGCGCGGCTGATGATCTGCACCAGCAGGTTAAGGACGCCATCGCGCATGGGGCAACGCTGGCTTATGGTAATCTTGACGCGCCGACGCCAACGCCAAACGGTTTCTGGATGCCGGCTGTGATCTTAACCGACGTTACTCGCGATAATCCGGCCTACTATCAAGAATTCTTTGGTCCAGTCGGGGTTGTCTACAAGGTGGCGGATGAAGAGGAAGCCATTAAGCTGGCCAACGACTCTCATTATGGCTTGGGTGGACAAGTCTTTGCCGGCCATTCCAAGCATGCAGCCGAAGTGGCATCCAAGATTGAGACTGGTGCCGTTTACTGCAACAACTTCCGGGGTTCAATTCCTGAATTGCAGTTTGGCGGGGTCAAGAATTCCGGCTATGGTCGTGAACTAGGGCGGGCTGGTATTCTGGCATTTGCCAATGAACAGATGATTATGCGCAATCCATACGACAAGATCGATCTTAACCATACGATTGGCGGTTTTGTCTAGGATTTAATCGAGCTGGCCATTAAATCAAAAAATGGCAGATTGCAAAAATCCTCCAATATATATGTAGGCATCAAGTCATCTTGACCTGGTGCTCTCAATAAAAAACTGCCGAGCTGATTATCAACTCGGCAGTTTTCTTCATATTTATTATGCTTTTGGTCCGTGACCAGGCTGCCATTTGAGACCGATACCTGAAAAACCGCTCAAGATTGAGAAGAGTGGCGATAACAGACTAAACAGGGTGAATGGCAGGAATTCCAATACCGGGACACCCAGGGCAGAGGCGACGAATGAACCGGCCACGCCCCAAGGAATCAAGTAGTTGATGACGCTGCCACCATCTTCCAGCGTCCGACTCAATGCCAACGGGGAAAGACCAATGCGCTTAAAGGCTGGCTTGAAGGCATTCCCAGGCAGGATGACGGAAAGGTACTGCTCGCCGACGAATAGGTTGACGCCGATTCCCGCAAAGATCGTTGCCGTAATCAGACGGCCTGGCTTGTTTAATTTAGCTACTAAAGGCTTCATGGCGCTTTCAATGATTCCCATATGCATCAAGATCCCACCAAGGGCCAAGGTCATGATGATCAAAGAAACGGTGCCCATCATACTGGAGATGCCGCCCCGGGTCAGCAGCGCGTCGACGGCCTTGTTGCCAGTCTTGGAGACAAAGCCGCTTTCAATCAACGTGGCAAATTTAGCGACGCCCAACTGTGGATTGTTGATAAAGATCATCACGGTTGAAACGATGATATTTAAAAACAGGGTGGGGATGGCTGGCAGTTTTTTCCAGGCACAGACAAACATTAAAATAATTGGCAGTGCTGCCCACCAGGAAACGGCAAAGTGCTTAGTCAGAGTCGAACTTACTGAAGCGATGCTGGCAAGCGATGTTCCCTTATTGCTTTGACCCAAGAAGAAAAAGACGATCAGGGAAACCAAGAAGGCGGGGATGGTGGACCACATCATATTGTTAATGTGATCAAATAAGTCGTCTTCAGCAACAGCCGAGGCCAGGTTGGTCGAATCCGAAAGCGGCGACATCTTATCACCAAAAACGGCACCGGAGATAATGGCCCCCGCCGTTAAAGCTGGGTTAACGCCTAAGGTTGATCCCATCCCAAACAGGGCGATTCCTACGGTTGAGATGGTGGTGAAGCCAGAGCCAATGGCCAGTCCGACTAGCGAGCAGACAATGAAGACCGATGGCACAAAGAAACGAGCACTGATTAAATGAAAGCCCAGGACCATCAGTGAAGGAATAATTCCGGCTTGAATCCAAACGGCAATCAAAGTCCCAATCAAAATAAAGATAAAGATGGGAATGATGGCAGTTGAGATTCCCTTGGTAATTCCTTTCATAATGTCATCCCAAGATACGTGGCGCAGGGCCAGCCAGAAGACCAGGAACGCGATCACGGTCAAGACCGGTACCTGTGGTGAAAGACCGAAGCCAATTACGCCACTGCCCAAGATGATCAACATAATCAACAGGATTGCAACAGATTCTTTAAATTCAATTTTCTTAGTCATATTATCGACACCTCATGTTTTTAAGCTGATTTGTTTAACGGCATTTGGATTGCAGATAATGACGATAATATCGTTTCATAATTTTCTCCCCCTCGAGCAATAAAAAAGGCGCTCCGACTAGATTAAATCTAATCGGGACGCCTAAACGTGGTACCACCCAACTGAAAAGAGTCAATAACAGCTTTTCACTCTTGCCAGTTGCTAACGGTACCGGCCCAATCCGTACGGGCTTATTTTGTCGGGTATTTCGCAACAGACACCCTGTCCGGTTCGCATCGACCACCGGTTTTCTGAACACTGAGGTGCAGCTCTACTTGACGACCACTCGTAAATTTCGTTGGCATTAATATATCACTTAAAAAAATGAATAGCAAGCAAAATTCTGATGATTTTTTAATTTCATTTTAATCAAAACGCTTTCACAATGAAGATTAAAAAGTCGCTGGATCCAATTATTGGCGCGCTTTATAATGAAACTAATCTATGCAAAAAGGAATCAGTAAACATGACCAAAAAAATATATGTTGTGGGAGCTGCCATTTTAAATGAGCAACACCAGATTTTAGCAAGCAAACGCAGTGATGATCGGATTTTAGGCGCATTGTGGGAGTTTCCTGGAGGCAAGATTGAGCCGGGCGAGGATCCTCAAACAGCCTTAAAGCGTGAGTTAAGAGAAGAATTCAATGATCAGATTGAAGTTGGACGCCAAGCCGCGCCAACCGCCATCAAACAATATGATTTTGGCGAGATTCATTTGACGGTTTATTATGCCAAACTGGATACGCATCATTTTGATCTGATTGCTCATAGTCAAGTTAAATGGTGTGATCAAGCAGAGCTGATGCAGCTGCACTGGGCCGACGCCGACTTGCCGATTGCCAAAGCCATTGCCCAGGCTGAGCTGGGAAAGGCGGCGTTTTAACAATGGCTGGCGTTGACTACGGTAAGATTTTAAAACGCTTGCAGAAAGGCGATAGTGATCAGCTGGTAGAAGAGATTCATGGCTCATTATTGAATGGTTATGTTGATCAAGATGAATTTGCCACGGTTGGCGATCTCGGCCCTAAGCTGCTGACCAATCAAGCGGGTAACCAGATCTGGAATCAGCTGCGTCACGAATTGCAGACTTGCCGCAGTTATATTTTCGCGGTGGCTTTTGTGACGGACGCAATGATTTCATGCTTAAAGCCGGTCTTCAAACAACTGGCTGATCATGGTGTCCAGGGCCGCTTATTGACTTCTGACTATCTGTACTTTAATCAACCCAAGGCCTTTAATGAGCTGCTCAAGATTCCAGGCTTGACGGTTAAAATTGCTAAGGTGGATGGGTTTCATCAAAAAGGCTATATTTTTCAACATGACGGCTACCAGACGATCATCATCGGCAGTGCCAACCTGACTGAGAACGCCTTGATGCGCAACTATGAGTGGAGTCTGCAGGTCAACTCGCTGAACAATGGCGACATCACGCGGCAAGTCAGTGAAAATATCGAGGATGAATGGCGAAATGCGCAGCCATTGACCGACCAATGGATTGCGCAGTAGCAGTACCAGCTGGTTTATCAAAAGAATCATCAAGCAGCGCAGACCGTAGCGAAGATGGTTAAAAATGGTCAGCCAGAGATCAATGATGAGCGAATCGAACCTAATCAGATGCAAAAAGATGCTCTGGCACAGATTGCTCAGCTGCGTGAAGCCGGCAAGGATCGTGGCCTGGTGATTTCAGCAACGGGGACGGGGAAGACCTACTTGGGTGCGTTTGATGTTCGCAATGCCAAGCCAAAGCGGATGCTGTTTTTAGCCCATCGTGAAGAAATTCTGCGCAAATCAGCCCGCAGCTTTCAAAAAGTCATTGGCGGTCCTAAGGAAAATTATGGCCTGTATACGGGAAACGTACATGAAAAAGATGCCAAGTATTTATTTGCTACAGTGCAGACCTTACAAGATGATGCGCATTTACAAGCATTTTCGCCAACTGAATTTGACTACATCCTGGTTGATGAGGTTCATCATGCTGGGGCCAGCTCATATCAAAAAATCATGCAGTATTTTAAGCCTAAATTTTATTTAGGGATGACGGCGACTCCAGAGCGGAATGACGATTTCAGCATTTTTGAGCTGTTCGACTATCATGTTGCCTACGAAATCAGACTGCAGCAGGCTCTTGAAGCTGATATGCTATGTCCGTTTCATTATGTGGGCATCAGCGATTATCAGTTTGCCGATGCCAAGGTCAATGAAACAATTGCCAGCTATCAAAATGCCGCCAGCCATCATAAAAAAGAGGTTCAGGCAATCGAGCATCTGACCAGTGCGGAACGGGTGCACTATATTTTGCAGCAGACGGAATACTATGGCTATTCTGGTCCCAAGCTGCATGGGCTGATCTTTTGTGCGACGGTGCAAGAAGCCAACCAGCTGGCAGCGGAACTAACCAGACAGCATCATCCAGCTAAGGCACTGGCCGGCGCGGATTCAATGAGCGTTCGGCAGCAGGTGGTCAAGGAACTGGAAGATGGTGTAATCGAATATATTGTGACAGTTGATCTGTTCAATGAAGGGATTGATATTCCATGCGTCAATCAAGTGGTTTTTCTGCGCAGCACCAATTCCAGCATCGTCTACGTTCAGCAGCTCGGTCGGGGTCTGCGCAAAGCCCAAAACAAAGACTATGTTGAGGTGTTGGATTTTATCGGCAACTACAAGAACAGCTACATGATCCCAATTGCCTTGACGGGGGATGCCTCGTATTCCAAAGACAGCGCGCGGGAAACCGTTGAGATTGAGCCAACGATTGGGCTGTCAACGATTGCGTTTGATGAGATTGCCAAGGAGCGGATCTACCAGTCGCTGCGCCAGGTTAAGCTGGATGACATGCGCAAGTTGCGGATGGTTTACCAAAATATGAAGCAGCGAGTAGGACGCGTGCCGCTGCTGGCTGACTTTATGGCTGCCGATTCAATTGATTCTGAGATTTTAGCCAATAAAAAGAAGAATTACGCGCAGTTTTTGATTGGCGAAAAAGAACCAGTTGAGATCAATGACTATGAAAATCGCCTATTGACTTTTTTGGACGCGGAACTGTTAAATGGCAAGCGGCGTCATGAACTGATCTTATTGGATGATCTGTTGAATCAGGCAACGGTTACGGAAAAAGAACTCAAGCAGCAGCTAAAAGCGGCCGGCTGTCTGGTTGATGAGGCAACGCTGGCTTCGATGCGGCGCGTTTTGGATCTAACCTTTTACAACAAGAATGCGGCGCCGTCTCGTGCTGATTATGGCGGCCGCCCAATCGTAATATTTGATCAGGCAGCGCGGATCTATCGGCTAAATGAAGAGCTGCGCAATTCATTAAAAAACGATGCGTGGTTCAGCCGCCTTTGGCAAGATGGCATCAAGACCGGGCTTTTGCGGGCCAAACGCTACCAAGCAGATCAGCGGTTTACGCTGGGCGAGAAGTACACGCGTAAAGACGTCATGCGCCTGATCAACAATGTGGTCAATACAACCGCGCAAAATATTGGCGGCTACTTTTTTAATGAGCATGATGGCGTGATTTTTGTCACCTACCATAAGGCTAAAAACATCAGCCGCTCGATTCAGTATGAGGATCAATTCTTAAATGATCACGTCATGCACTACTTTTCTAAGGGCAATCGGCGCCTGGACAGTCCTGATGTCAAGAAGTTTATGGATGGCAATCGGCAGCTGGCACTCTTTGTCAAAAAATCAGATGCTGATGACGACAAGACTTTTTATTATCTAGGCACGTGTCGCTACATGCCGGGATCGGCCCGACAAGAGCAGCATGACGGCAAGCCAATCGTTTCCATGAACTTAGAGCTTGATCAGCCAGTTTCTTACACGCGCTATCATTCGTTGATTGACTAAAATAAATTAAAATCGCACTGCTCAATTAATGAAGCGGTGCGATTTTTGGGTGTAATTAGATAATAGAATCAGTCGACAGGCACAGCCAATTGGGCAAGCAAGTGATTAAGCTGCGATCATTCAGGCTGGTGGGCGTCTAGATAGTCGTTTAGTTCGGCGTTTTGAATATCGGTAATAAACATGTGTCCTGGCGCGTGAGTGATTACCAAAGGCAGCTTGGCGTTTTCGATTGCTGCTTGTGGAGTTACGCCACATGGCCAAAAGACTGGCACTTCGCTTGGCTTGATCGTGTCAGCATCGCCATAGTCCGGATGATTAAGGTCAGAGATGCCAATTGCAGCTGGATCGCCAATTTGGATCGGCGCCCCATGAACGTTAGGCATCTGGGCCGTAATCTGGCGGGCCAGCTGAGCTTTAGCCGGCGACATAGGCCGCATTGAAACCACCATGGGACCTTTGAAACGGCCGACGGGATTGGTCATTACGCTCGTTTTGTACATGGGAACGTTGTGCTTTTCAGTCAGATGACGAATCTCAATGCCGGCTTTGAGCAGGGCTTCTTCAAACGAAAAAGAGCAGCCAATCAGAAAGCCAACCATATCCGTCTGCCAATACGGAGTGGCATCGGTAATCTCTTTAGTAAAATGGCCGTTTTCATAGAGACGGTAACGCGGAATATCCGTACAGATGTTGGCGTGCCGTGCAATCGTCTTGGTCAAGGGTGTTTGTTTGACGGTTTCCAACAGCGGACAGGCTTGCGGATTTTGCCGAATCCATTCACGAAAGTCATGCGCATAGATTTGCGGCAGAATTACCAGATTGGCTTGCGCGTAGCCGGCTGCCATTCCAGCAGTTGGAAAATCGATTTGCCCAGCACGAATCTTTTGCCGGACCTGAGCCGGTGTTTGCTGGATGTAGGGCCGAATATCAAAAGCGGGCATGTATTTCACCTCTTGGATTATATAATGATGTGAAGATTAGATTTGCATTAAATGATAGCTGTTAGATGATCATTTGCAAACCTATTTTGCTGCTAAACTGGCTAAATTAAGCAATCAGACTCTGAAACTTAACTCAGTCGGCTCTTGGTAAACGCGATAGTTAAAAATAACACGCGGCTGTTTTGGACAAGCCATGGTTATTGGCCATTCAAACGACCAGCTGCATAAGTAATGCATTTAAAAAAGAGTCGGCAGAAACTGCCGGCTCTTTTTAATCATAATTTTTTGACAGTTGTGGATTCGACCTGGATGATCTGTGGCTGCGCATAGTCGAAGCGATGGTCAGTACGGTGGTCATGCCATTTCACGATCCCGATCAGAATCAAGATAATGACGATTGTATAGAGCAGGGCCGAACGACTGGAAGGATGATCGACCATGGCCGCGCTGCGATACCAACGAAACAGCCAGGCCAGCATGCTATAGACCAGAATTCCGCAGACCACGGCAAAAATAATGGCCCACATAAACGTCGTGGCCATCGCCATAACGATTCCCGCGGCGATTAAAAATAAAACCATCAAAATGATGAACAGGCACATTTAAAAATCCTCCTTGTTGTTCGACCAGCCAGGCAGCGGTACGTCGATTACGCGCGGCGGCTGATTTAATTGACAGGCAACAGCTTGACCGATCCCCAGTCCGCTGACGGTGGCGACTAATTGTGCATCCAGATTGAGACTGCTGATTTCTTCGGGACTGGCCAGATGGTGAACCAGCAGATTAGGAAACTGAGAGCGCAGTTTGGCTGGCAGGTCCAATGGTGATTGCGTGGTTAGAATCATGTTTAGTCCAACCTTGCGACCTTCACGCAGAACCTGGAAAATCCCGTTTTCAGCCAGCTTGGTCTCATTAGCTGGGAGATAGCGGTGGGCCTCATCAATTATAATATTGACGGAAAAAGCCGCGTTATGCTGCAGACGGTGCTCCAGAATCCGTTTCATTAAAAGTGAGATGACGGCCCGTTGACCAATCGCGAGCGTCTTCAGAGTGGAAAGGTCGATTACCAGCGTTTTGTGGGCGCTGCGCTGATTTAAAAACATCTGCAGCACGAAATTGAGCTCGGTTTTAACCTGTTGAGGCTGATGAATCGTACCGAACAATTCCCGTACTGCCAAACTGGCCAGTAATTCTCTTAGCTGAATGATTTTGGGCCATTCTGCCGCAATCAGCTGTCGGTCATAGGTCTGGCCAAGCAGCTGATAGTCGGCACGCTGATCGTCATATGGGATCACCAATTCTTCAATTAACTGGTCGGGCAGCAGCTGAACGGCATATGATTTTGACCAGCGACCAAGTTTTTCCAGTTCCTGCTGGTGAGCAGCGATTGGCTGGCTGATGCGCTGATAGCAGCCGGACTGATTCCGCAGATTGTTTTGAATACGCAGGTCATTGACTGCTGAAGCGGCGGCTGTGTTGAGACGTTCGTCAAAATGCAGTCCCAGCGCCTCAATCAACTGAGCAGCCGAAAATTCACCAGGTTCCAGATAAGCGTTCTCGCCCAAGCGGTAAACGATGGCATTTGGCAGCTGCGCGTATTCACCGGTAGGATCCAGGACAATGTTGGCTTGGCCGCTGCTCTGCAATTGATCCAACAAGGTTAAAGTTGAGGTCGTCTTACCGCTGCCGGTCTGTCCAATGATCAGCAGGTGTCTTTTTGTCAGCTCGTTCATGCATTCATCCCCAATCATTATAATATTCTAATTATAAATAAGAAGGGCCTAAATTGTTACAAAAATATTGTTATTCTTTTTGGATCCTTATTTGAGCAATTTAGTGAAAACGGCTTCATTTACAGTGATATAATGTCGTGGTAAGAAAATATTAGTATGATAAATAAATGATAAGTTGACGAAATAAAGGTAATTTGCTGAACAGCGACCCGACTTATTATTTAGCGGCTTAAAATGGGGGAATTTCAATGAATAAACTACAACGGTTAGGGAAGGAGACCGAAACGGATCGCAGCTGTCGCGTCAAAATGTACAAAGCAGGCAAGAACTGGCTTACATCATGCCAGGTTTGCCGTTATTTTTTGAATTGTGCAGTTTTGAAACGCGTGGCGATTTCTGCCGGAGCAGTAGCAATGGGGATGAGTCTGGCTGCTCATAGCGTCAAAGCTGATACGACTGATGTAACAGTCAACAGCAATGCTCCAGTGCTTGCCGGCCCGGTGACTCAAGCCAAAACGGCAGCCGATATTGTCGTCACGAATGAAAGCAGTCAAGCTTCCGTAAGCGTCGCGTCAGCCAGTACCGCAACGCTTGCTGAAAAGAGCATCAGCAGCATACCGGAATCATCAGTCAGCTTGGATGCAGTCACGACAAGAAACGACTCAGCAGCTGATGCGAGTCAAAAAAGCCCAGCCGCGGCAGCCAATGACTCGACAGCTACCAGTCAAAATGGTGCGTCCAACTCAACAGTGCCCAATCAAAGCGCTGGTTCTATCGCTGATTCGGCAGTAAATGAAAATAATGGTCTGAATTCAAGCAGCAGTCAGATTAAATCAGCCAGTTCAGCTGCCAATACGGCCAAATTAAAGACAGCGGCCATTGCTTCAGCAAATGAGCTGGCAGTCTCGACTACCGATTATCAGGCCTTAACCAAGGACTGGCGGGTTGATGCCAAGGGAAACGTGACCTATATCGGTAAAAGTACGGATCTGACTACGATTACGGTTCCTAATAACTACGATTTTTATCAGGCTGGCAAGATTCAGGCTGGTCAGAGCGTGACGATCGCGGCCAGCGTGATTCACAACCTGCTCAAGCAGAACCGTCAGTTAAGCGAGCTGATCATTTCATCAGATGGGGACGGCAAGCTGATCGCCAAAGGCAACTGGAAAGCGGCTTTCAGCGGCTATGACGATAACTATATGAATCAGTATACTTGTCGCGTCAAGTCGTTTGATTTAGGCGGGCTGGATGTTTCGCAGGTTACCAGTATGGCGCGGATGTTTGACAGTGATCGCGAGCTGGTGCGGATCACGGGACTCGGCAATTGGAACACTGGCAAAGTAACGGATATGTCCTATATGTTTAATGGCACGTCGAAGCTGAGTACTTTGGACAGTATTGAAAAATGGGACGTCCAGCAAGTCTCCAATATGGACTATATGTTTTCCCAGGCGTTTGATAATGCTTGCGAATGGCCGCTGACGCTGGATCTGTCAGGATGGAACACCAAGTCGCTTACCAAGCTTAGTCATTTATTCTATTACGCTGGTATTACCAATCTGAACATCTCAAACTGGAACCTGACTAAAATGACTAAGCAGTCGCGGACGCAGTATCTTTTTGCCAACGCGGGCACGCTGCAGAAGAGTAAGGGCGATAATGAAGACGTGGCCTCGTTTGGGTTCGTCTTGACGATGAATCAGGTCAAGCTGCCGCAGACGGCCAATTATAAGCTGCAGGCTAACGATTTTTATGCAACGCGCAGTGGCGACATCCCGCTGCTGGTCTTTACCGATCTGACGGATGCCAATCTGTTGAACATCCTTAATTCTGAACTGACCAGCTTCAACTATATGACTGGTAAAGATGAGCCTTCGCGGCGGCATGCGTTCAGCGTCAAGCTGGAAGATGGCACGACCAAGACCATTTCAATTAGCCGAGTCTACAAAAATGAACAAGAAGAAATCGCAACGATTCAATCAGCAATTAAGCAGGCAGCTGCTAAGGACGGCTATTCGTTAACGACTGCACCAACCGTCAGCAGTCTAACCCCAGCCCAGCGCATTTCAAATACATATCAGGTCAGCTATATTGCACTGCCACAGACAACTCACATTATTTTTGAGGACGAAAGCGGCAACGTAATTCAAACCAAGACCATTACCGGCAAAACTGATGAAATCGTTAGTGTTAGTGTGGACGCAGTCGTACCAACCGGCTGGGAAATTGTCAGTGGGACGATCCCGACTCAAATTACCCTGGTCGGCACTGGGACGCCAGACATAATCATTAAAATCAAGCACAATATCATCTCGAAAGATAAAACCAAAACCGTTAAGCGCATCATTACGATTACTAATCCTGATCAAACAATTAAAACCATCGAGCAGGCTGTTAAATATCAGCGAACGGCCATAGAGGACGAGGCAACCGGCATCACGACCTATACAGAATGGCAGGTTGATGGCGATACTGGTGATTTTGCGGCGATTGATCTGACCAATTATCAAGGAGCTGATTATACCAAGGCTGGCTATACGATGATGATTGATGGTCAACCGGGGACAACGATTGCCAAAACAACGCCCAATGCTGAAGCTGAAGACAGCAATATTACCGTTACGTTTACGCCAGTTCGGCATACGATGCACATTAATTATGTCAACAGCCAAGGTGATGTCATCAAGTCACAGGAAGTCACTGGCTATACTGGCGAAACCAAAATCGTTGAGTTGAGCGCGCCAGCAGAATGGCTGATTACTGATGGCAGCACGCAAAAGAAGGTTGAGTTTGGAGCAGACGGCGCTCAAGACATCACGATCAATATTGAGTATGCACGTATCTATGTTGAGCCGACCGATCCCAAAACGATTACTGATCCATTGCCTGACAATCCAGCTAAGTTTTATCCAGCTGGCGTTGGTTATAATGATTTAAACAAAGCCGTTACCCGCACGATTACGATTGTTGATCCCAAAACCAGCAGTCAAAAAATCATTACTCAGATCGTACGCTTTACGCGGCGCGCGATTGTCGATGAGGTCGTTGGGACGCTGGTTGGCTATACAAACTGGCAGACGACCAATGCGGTTTGGGATGGCATCGATGTCGACAGTCTTTATCCCGGCTATACGCCCAGCAGTCAAGTAGCAACCAAGACAGTCACGGTCAACGACGCTGATCAGACACAGACGATTACGTTTACCGCTAATGATGCCGTTCAGACCGTACGTTTTATGGATGGCAATACGCAAGTCGGTTCGGATTACTTTTTACGCGGCAAGACCGATCAGCTGGTTGAATT
This sequence comes from Limosilactobacillus mucosae DSM 13345, assembly GCF_001436025.1. Classification (GTDB taxonomy): domain Bacteria; phylum Bacillota; class Bacilli; order Lactobacillales; family Lactobacillaceae; genus Limosilactobacillus; species Limosilactobacillus mucosae. The sequence continues at coordinate 27,546 of NZ_AZEQ01000021.1, forward strand.
GCCAGCACTGCCGGATGGCTGGCAGTTGGCGCCTGGGCAGACACTGCCAAAAAACGTTCAGCTGGCTGCTAATGACGTGCCGATCAAGATTCAGATTATCGCCGGTTTGTGCACGATTACCACGGCGACGGCAGCCGGAACGCTGATCCCAGGAACTAAAAACCAGTACCTGCAAAAAGCAATTGCTGATGACGACTTGAATCGGCAGGTTACGCAGACGGTCGTCATCATCAATCCGCTCGATCATACGTCAACTACCCAGCAGCAGATCGTTCGCTTTACGCGCAGTGCCGTGATCAACATGACCAATGGCGAGCTGGATCATTATACCGCTTGGCAGTCAGTAGGGCTGGATTCGTTCAATGAGGTCACCCTGCCTGTTTTTGCCGGCTACACGCCTCAAGCCTTGAATGATCATCAGCAGGCAATTGCATTAACGATGGATGGCGATCTGCCAGCAGTCGATCAAGTAGCGGCCACCCAGGCAGATAGCGTGATTACGGTCAGCTATCAAGCCAATCCGGTTGACGTGGCAGTGATCTTTAAAGATGCGGCGGGCAGCCAGATTGGTTCGATTGTTACGATTCATGGTCAAACCGATGAAGTACTGCAGCTGATTTTTGATCAAACCACCCGGCAGCTGAAAGTCAATACTGGTCTTGCGCATCCCGACAATCCAGCCACGATCGCGCTGCCAACCAATTGGGAACTGGATGATGGCAACGACTTGAGCCCAGTCAAAATGGCAAGCGGCCAAACGATTGCCTTGCGAGTGCGGCATCAAACAAGCGATGTTTCCACCACGGACGCGTCAGCCAAAGAAGAGTTTACGCGGACCATCAATATTTTTGACCCATACCAGGGACAGCTGCAGCCAATTACGCAAACAGCAGTCTTTCATCGCAGCGCCATTAAGGATCTGGTGACCGGCATCGTGACCTATGGCAGCTGGGTACCGGCCCAAGGAATTTTTGTCAAGGTGGATATTCCAAGCGTAGCCGGCTATACCCCGGATCGACAGGTTAATGAAGAGAAAGTTGATCCGCTCAACGGTAAAAACGAAACGATTGACGTGCACTATCAAGCCAATGACGGCAATATTCAAGAAATTGACTACGTTGACCAAGATGGCAATGTAATCAACCATTTGAATCTCAGCGGCAAGACTGATGCAGTTGCCAAGATCAGCTATCAGGCTCCCAACAACTGGCAGATCGTATCTGGACAGACTTTGCCTGGCGAGGTACGGTTTAAGGTTTATAATCCGGTAATCAAGGTGATCGTCGAACATCAAACCAAAGACGTTACCGGACTGGATCAACAGCTGGGAATTCAAACCAGCAAAACGGTCACGCGTCAGATCACTGTTAGCACGCCAACTGGACAGATCAATGAAATCAAGCAGTTCGCTCGGTTCCAGCGCTCAGCAGTCCAGGATCTGGTGACGGGTGCGATCAGTTTTGGCGAGTGGCAGTGGCAGGCTGGCGATCAGCTTTTTGAAAAGTTCACGCCGGCCTCGATCGCGGGCTATACGCCAAACTACCAGTTGATTGAGGAGCTTACGCCAACTGCCCAAACGAATGATTCGGTTTATCAAGTCAGCTACCAGGCCAATCCTGGTCAGCAGACGATCTCATATCGGGATGCATATAACAATATCGTATTGACGCAGATCATTTCTGGGGTAACCGATCAGATCGTTGACGTGCCAACGGTTTTGCCATCCGGCTGGGAACTGGCGGCTGGACAGGCCATGCCGGCAACGGTGACGATCAAGCCGACTGATACGCCAATCATTATCTATGTTCAGCACCAGTTAAAAGACGTAACGGCCGAATATTCAAACACCACTCAGGATACCGTCAAACGAATCATAAACGTGCAGCTGCCAAATGGACAGGTAGTTACGACAACGCAGACGGTCAATTTTAAGCGGTCCGCAACAATGGATCTGGTAACCAATCTGATTGAGTATGGTCAATGGCAGGCAGACGGCAGCTTTGCCAAGGTCGTGATTGATCCAATTGCCGGCTACCAGGCTACGCAGACCGAGGTGCCGGCAATAACGCCAACGGCAATGGCTGATGACATTACTATTGAGGTCAGCTATATCGCGCAAAAAGCCACGCAGCTGATCCAATACGTTGACCAAAACAATCCAGCTGGCAGTCCGATTGGTGAACAATCCATTCCTGGGCTGGTTGATCATGACGTGGCCGTGACGCCATCAATCCCAGCCAATTGGGAACTGGTACCAAATGAAACGATTCCAGGCAGCGTCACGATTAAGCCGGATGCCGCGCCAATCAAGGTTCTGATTCAACATCAGCACCAAGACGTTTCGCAAACGGATGCGGGGGCGACTAAAAAGGTTACCCGCACGATCAGATTTAACAACCCCGATGGTACCAGTCAAACGATCGAACAGGCCGTAACGTTTATGCGCACGGCAGTCAAGGATCTGGTTGACGATACGATTGCCTATGGTGCCTGGCAGGGTGGTGGCGTTTTTGTCGGCATGGAAGTCCCACAAATTGCGGGCTACTATGCCAGCCAAGACGTCATCTACAGTGTGCAGCCAACGCCAGATACTGAAAATCGAACCATTGACATCACCTACTGGGCCAAACCGGTTACGACGCGCATCGTTCAGTATGTTGATAAATCTGGTCAGCTGATCAGCAGCGATCCCGTCATCGGCAGACTTGACACAGATACCGACTATACGCTGAAGCTGCCGGAGCATTGGGAGTTTGTCGATGCCAATCTCAAAGCGGGGACAAGAATTTCAATCAACATGGGTAAAGCTGGCGAGATTATTTATCAAATCAAGCATCAATTGACTACCGACACGTTTCTCAAGGACTTCACGCGCCATGTCGTTTTACACAAGCCAAGCGGAACGGAAACGATTGATCTGACGGCTAAGATGCAGGCCACGCGAACTCATGATGAGGTTACGGGCACGGATACGTATGAAAACTGGCAGGTCGTCAACTCGTTTGGTCAAGTAGCAGCCGATAAGATTGCCTACGCTGGCTATCAGGCCTCAGTTAAAGAAATTGCTGACAGCGCGCCGAATGAAAATATGGCCGCTGAGACGACGATTGATGTGACTTATACGGCTAATCCCGGCGTGCAGACGATTGAATATGTCGATAGTCAGGGCAATGTCATTTCAAAACGGCTGCTTGCCGGACTGGTTGATCAAGAAGTCACCTTGGATACCAGTCAGAATGGCAACGCGGCTTTACCGGCCAACTGGCAGCTGGCAAAGGGCGTGACGGTACCAAGCAGCATTAAGATTCCAGCGTCTGATCAGGTGATTCCTTTTGAAGTTGAGCATCAGCTGCAGGACGTTTCCGCGACTGATCCCGACGCTCAAAAAGTAGTTACGCGAGTCATCAACGTCTTTGATCCACACAAGGGTCTTGATACAAGAACGAATACCATTACGCTGGTCCGCACGGCAATCAAGGATCTGGTTACCAATCGGACGGCCTATGGTAAATGGCAAAATCCCGCTCATCAGGTATTTGACGAGTTTAATGTGCCACAGCTCACCGGCTATACGGCCAGTCGTGATCTGATTGCCGCCTATATGCCAAATGGCGAAGATACCACGCTGACGTACAACATTACCTATTCGGCCAATGAGCAGTCAGTGCTGGTAGTCTATCAAGATCAGCAGCATAACGTGATTGGACAGACGGCTGCTGGAGGACGGACTGATCAGCGCCTTACGATCGACTTTGCGCAGTCATTGCCTGATGGCTGGGTCTTGGCGGCCGGACAAGCTGATCAGCAGCAGATTACGTTTACGGGATCAGCAATGACGCCGATTATAGTTGAGATCGTACATGGTCAGGTTTTAGTTGAGCCTGATCATCCCAAGACGCCGCAAGATCGCCTGCCATATACCAAAAACGCCTTTTATCCCAGCGGCGTGGGCTATAACAAACTCAATCGAACCGTTGCGCGCCAGATTACGATTGTCTATCCAGATGGGCAAACCGATCTGATCAGACAGACCGTTCAGTTTAAACGCAGCGCGACGGTAGATACGGTGACCAAAGCCGTTGTCTATGGTGAGTGGCAGGTGATCGGCAATGATCATTTTGCTGAGTTCGTCCCTAAAGAGCTGTCGGACTATCTGCCAAGCCTCAAGCTGATTGAAGCCGCCGTACCTGGTCCAGAAGACGTTGACGGCAGCTTGACGATCAGCTATTACCACCGCTATACGACCCAGACGATTGAGTATGTTGATGCTGACAGTGGCGAGCTGGTTGGTGATCCGCAGGTAATTGCTGGCGAAACGGGAACGATGATTGAACCAACGCTGATGCTGCCAGATGGCTGGGGATTAGATGAAAATCAAGCCGTCCCAAGCAAGATTGCCATGAAGCTGGTTGACACGCCAATCAAATTGAGAGTTCGGCACATAGCCGTTCTGGTTGACTTTGATCATCCCGTGCAAAAAGGCGAGCTGATTGCCGGTACCCAAAATCAGCATTATCAGGTTGATTTGGGAGCAGACAAGCTGAATCGCTATGCCACGCGAACGATCATCATTACCGATCTGCAGGGCGAGCAGTCCCGGATTATACAGCGGGTTCATTTCGTGCGCAGCGTCTGGGTTGATGCAGTCACCGGTCTGCCGATCATCCCATTGACCAGCCTGGAATGGCAGCCGCTCAATACTAAATCATTCTGGAATGCCGTGTCGGTTCCTGAAATTCCTGGCTATCAAGCAATCATTACGGATGAGGCCACGGGACAACAGCTGCCGGCAATTGAGCAGGTCAGCCTTGATGCACTGGCCAATCAAACGATCAAGGTAGTCTATCAGGCACAGACCGGTCAGCGGACTATCAATTATGTTGATGAAAATGGCAGCATTATCGGGACGCAGACGGTTATCGGTAACTTAAACGCGATGATTCCAGTTGAATTGGTTTTGCCGCAAGACTGGCAGCTGGCTAGTCCAGATGAGCGACTGACCAACGTGAGAATTATAGCTGCCAATCAGCCAATTGACATTCTGGTTGTTCATCGGTTGGTTGAGAAAACACCACAGCTGCGCCAGATTACGCGGACGATCAACTTTAAGAATCCATTGAACCAAAATGCCGTAACGACGGTCGTGCAGACGGCCGCCTTTAAACGGGCAGTCTACCATGATCTGGTCAGCGATACCGATACTTATAGCGCTTGGATTCCACTGGTTGCCAAATGGGATGAGCTGATCTTGCCGGAAGTAGCTGGCTATCAGCCTTCGCAAACGGTAAGCCAACTTGTAGTCACGCCGGATACTGCCAATGTCGTCTTGGATGTTGAGTATCTACCTGAATCACAGCTCCAGACGGTTAATTACGTGGACCAAAACGGCAATCTGATCAAGACGCAAAACTTTGCTGGCAAGGTTGGCGAAACGATCAAGCCGGGATTCAAGCTTCCCGCTGGCTGGCGATTGCTGACGGGGCAACAGCTGCCGGAATCATTGGTCATTCAAGCAGCCAATGTGCCATTAAACGTGCAGATTGAGCATGGCTTGGTAGATCAGCCGGATGAAACGCGAACGGTCAGTCGTTCAATTAAATTAAATTTTCCTAATGGCAAGGTTCAGACCAAAGTTCAAACCGTAAAATTCACGCGGACCGTTACCCGTGATCTGGTAACCAACCAGTTCATCTATGGCGAGTGGCAGCGTCAAGGACAGTTTGACCAGTTTGACGTCCCAACGATTGCTGGCTATTTGGCTAATCTTAACCAGGTGCCAATGATTGTACCAACTGCCGATTCTGCAGACAGTACCGTTCAAATTCAGTACGAGCCGCAAATTGAAACGCAGTTGATTCAATATGTTTACGCTAATGGTGCTTCCAGTCAGGTGATTGCAGAACAGTCCTTGGCTGGAAAGACGGGAGAGTGGCTGGCATTCAAGCTGACGGTTCCTAAAAACTGGCAGCTTGCCAATACTCAAAGCGTACCAGCGATGATTCAGATCAAAGCCCAGACGGATCCAATCGTAATCTTGATTCAGCATAAGCAAAAAGATGTTACTGATATTGCCGATGATACTGAACGAACAGTGACAAGAACGATTAAGATTACTTACCCAAATGGACAGATCGAAACCATTGTTCAAAAAGCAGTATTTGACCGCAGCGCAACTGAAGATGAGGTTACTGGAAAGATTGTTTATGGTAAATGGTATGGCGATGATGTTTTTGAAAGTGTCACCGTACCAGAAATTGAGGGCTGGCAGCCAAGTTTAGCTCAAATTGGGCAATCACGGCCAAATGCAAACACGCCTGACAGTACGGCAACTGTTACCTACAGTCAGGCTCAAAGCGTATTTGTGATTCAGTATGTTGATGCCAGTGGTAATTACGTTGCGGCCCAGCCATTCTGGGGTCAGGCTGGTGAGACGATCAAGCTTACCTCACAGCTGCCGGCTGGCTGGAAGTTAATTGGTGCCAACTCAATCCCAGATGAAGTCGTCCTAAAAGCCGGCGAACAGCTGCTGCAGATGCGGATTGGCCATATTCTGCAGGTAATTGATGAAAATGATCCGGATCGTCATACCACGGTTACGCGAACGATCAATATCAAACTGCCGGATGGTCAAAGCAGGCAGATTCAGCAAAAAGTCAGCTTTATTCGACTGGCTTTTGAAGATGAGGTAACCAATCAGCGCAGCTATGGACCTTGGATTGCCGAAGACGATGGCGGCGGTGTTACCGATCGCTTTGCCGAGATTGAGATACCGACGATCAAAGGATGGGTGCCAAGTCAAACCGTGGTTGCTGAATACAAGCCTAGCGGGACGGCCCACAGCACGATTATCGACGTTAACTATCTGCCTGAAGCGCGCAGCCGGATGATTGAATATGTTGATGAAAACAATCAACTGATCAGAAGCGATGCCATCGTTGGCCGGACTGGCGAAACAGTCGCGGTCCAAAGCAGCGTACCAACTGGCTGGGAAATCGTTGCCGGCAAGGTTCCGGATACAGTTGTGTTTGATGAGAGCGTTGATCAGCCAGTCAGAATCGTCATTAAGCATCGCGTGATTACGATTGACGCTGAGCAGGCAGCCGAATTGAATCACGTTGATGTCAGCGAGCTTACTGAATCCGTTGTCAGAGAGATCAGAGTCTTGATGCCGCACCAGGATCAGCCATTGATTACTAAGCAGCAGGCTGATTTTAAACGGCTGGGTGAATATGATCTGGTTGACCAAAAATTCGTCGGTTTTGGCGATTGGCAGGCAGTCGGCAGTATGCTGATGACGGCATATCGTGTTCCCAAGGCTGCTGGCTATCGTCCATCAGTCAGTGGAATCGGTGAACAAACAGCAACGGCTGGCGATGCTGATGAAACGATTGTCATTAGCTATGCTGCCAGCCAACAGACGATTCATGTCAAATATGAAGACGAGCATGGTCAGGTGATCAGCATGGATTCGATCAGTGGTCAAACGGATCAGACCGTACCGATTACGATCAAAGTTCCGGCAGGCTGGAAACTGACCGCCGAGCAAGTCGTTCCTGACAACGTTACATTTACGGCGACCACGTCAGATATCGTGCTTCAGGTTGCACACGCTACAGTCACGGTTTTGCCAAATGATCCTAAGACAACTAAGGAGCTGCTGCCGGACAATCCAGATCGTCACTATCCGAGCGGCGTTGCCTTTGCCGATCTGAACAAAACAATTACGCGGACGATTATCTTTAAGCTTCCTGATGGTCGTATTAAGACGATCAAGCAGAAGGTGCAGTTTACAAGAAGCGCGGTGGTTGATGAGGTTACTGGACAAATTACGTACCACGACTGGCAGGTTTTAGATGACGATAAACTGGCCAGTGTAGCCGTGCCGGTATTGGAAGGCTATACCGCAACGATGCAAGTTATTCCATCACTGCATGTAACAGTGGATATGCATGATTTGACGGTTGAAGTTGAATACATCAAATCCGCTGTTCCAGATCAGCCAACAACACCGGATCAAACGATACTACCAAATCAGCCCGTACAGTCGCACAATCAGTCAAACAGAACTGGAAATGCTGATGCCATTAAAGAAGCATCAACGATTTTGCCGGATCAGACAGCTAAATCAAAGCAGGTTAAAGATAAACGCTTGCCTCAGACTGGCAGCAATGAACAAGAGCACGGTCATATCTGGGCAATTTTGGGTATGCTGAGTATGCTGTTTGGCGGTCTCTTAGGTAGCAAGCGTCGCGATAAGCACTCCTAAATGAAAGCATAGGTAGGATCGCGGTCAGCCAATTAAATGGTGTTTCAAGGCTTTAAATGTTGGCTTGCATTAAAGAAACGGAAAAATTAATATTAGGGACTGATAAACGCTATCTCCAAGCTAATGGTTGCTTGAGATGGCGTTTTGCTTTAACTGTATTGTTTTATGCTAAAATTAAGACGTGTTATTTCTTTCTATATAATAAAAATGATACCTATCGATTTTTCGAGAAATTGAGTGGAGTGACAAGATGACCAGACTGATTGACGATGTATTTAAAAATCAAAAATTCATCCCCACGCAGATGACCGAATTTGGTTTTCAGAAAACTGGGGATTCCTATACATACGAAGAGAATTTTCTCGATGACTCATTTCGAGCGGTCGTCACCGTGAAAAACGGCAAGGTCGATGGTCAAGTCATTGACTGCTCAACTGGGGA
>NZ_AZEQ01000022.1 GCF_001436025.1 Limosilactobacillus mucosae DSM 13345
CCCTCCTCCATTATTATAGGGATATAGTTAAACGGTATAACTACGGTCTCCAAAACCGTCATTGTGGGTTCGATTCCTACTATCCCTGCTCAACTGAATATTTTGGCGGTATTGGTGAAGTTTGGTTAACACATCGGTTTGTGGGTCCGACATGCGTGGGTTCGAATCCCACATACCGCCCTTTTATCCAACAGTCTACCAAATGTTGGATAGTTTGAACAAAACGTTCAGGCACTATTTGGTGGTATAGCCAAGTGGTAAGGCACAGGTCTGCAAAACCTCGATCACCGGTTCAAATCCGGTTACCACCTTTTAGTAAAGACTTATGCCTCTGTGGCGGAATTGGCAGACGCGCTGGACTCAAAATCCAGTTCCCGTTGAGGGAGTGTGGGTTCGACCCCCACCGGAGGCATTAAATATTCGGTTATATATCTTTACTAAGCAGTCATCAGTTTTTACTGATGACTGTTTTTTTGATTTTTAGGGTCTTTGTCAAAAATCTAGGGAGTTTGAGGCTGGTGAATCAATCATCCCGCCCGAAATGAATGCTGCCTATGACCACGATGAACACGCGCTGCCATCAGTTCTCCACCTTCAACGAGCCAAGGAGCATGGAGAATGGGTCGGATTCAATGCCAATTCCGTCTTTAACGATGGTTTGATGGTTAAACTGCTGGTTAATGACGGTCAGGTTCAATTCAAGGCCCTACCACTGGATTTGCGAGAACAGGATGCACGCGTTTTAAATCATGGTGTGCCAGTGCCAGCTTCTCCAGCAATTGCGGATCGTATTGTTACTCGTCTCAACAAAATCAGTGCGCCATTTAATACTCGGCTTGTTTTTAATCCAGTAACCTATGCTTTGACAATTGAAGAAGCATGATCACGCATTTCACGTAATTAAGTCAACTGAATTAGCCCCAGAGTCGTGAAAAGTGATTCTGGGGTCTTTTGATGTCCTATTGTAATCAGCATAATATTCGGGATAAATTCTGTTGTCGCTCCCCAGATCTGATCCTTGCTATTTTGGGCTTTACCGATAATTGGAAAGACCTTTGTTGCTTGTAGCGAAGAGTGATTAATCAGTAATCATCCATGGTGCGGCAATTATTTGGGCAATCCGATATGGCGAAAATTCTCTTCTCTACAAATTGGGCTGGCTGATCATCGAAAAAGTCGTGGCTAGGCTTGCTTAGACTGAATTATGCAAAAAATTCTGCATAATAACATATGACGAAAATCTCATTACCTACTTTTTTCAAAAAAGCGATGTATAGTAGGTAAAAATCAATATATATCAAGGGAGTGTAAAATTGTTTGTGTAAATTTAAAGGAGGAATTGAAAAAGGGAAAGCCCTCCCCGTATGATTGAACTGCTAAAACCAATCAGAATACGGAGGCTTTCCCCATGGAAGATTCTATCAAATCACAAAGCCAAGCCGTTTATCAGGCAGATGGCGCAAATACATTTGCTGGCTTGGATAAGGTTTATGGCTTAATGTAGCAGGCTCGATGCTGCCGAGAAATCGGTCAGAATATAATCTCTCCCAATCAAGCGAGTTGGTAACTAGGGTAATTTTATCAAGGTTTTCAACCGCATCCTAAAAAGGAACTAGTCAATCGTCAGCCTGCTTTTGATTGAAATTACCAAAAATCAGCAATAAAAACTGGCAATTTTGAGAAAATAAAAATTCTAGCTCTTGAAAACGATTAGCTGCCTTATAATCAATGCTAAAACTCAAAAGGCGATGAATTGATATGGAAGAAAACGAAAAGAAAATTCAGGATGTATTAGCCAAGCTGGATGAAAGGCAGATCAACTATGAAATGCAGCGACATCCGGCAGTTGATCGCATTGAACAGATTGCAGATTTGAATCTGATCCATCCAGAAACGGCAGCCAAAAATCTTTTCCTGCGCGATGATAAGCATCAACACTATTACCTGGTGTCGATCATGCCGCAAAAGCGTGTGGATCTGAAAGCCTTTCGTAAAGAAATCGGAGCGCGGCATCTGAGTTTTGCCTCAGCTGAAGACATGGAGAAATATTTGGCTTTACGTCCAGGATCAGTGACGCCGATGGGAGCGCTGAATGATACTGAACATCAAGTGCAGGTTTACTTGGACCAAGATTTTCAAGGCGGCTTGATTGGGGTTCATGCCAATGCCAATACGGCGACCGTCTGGCTGGATGCGGACGTATTGAGCGCATTTTTAACAGAGTATGGCTGTCGGGTCGCTTATGCTGCCATCTAACAATGCAAATTAATCAAGAAGCATCATGGCTGAGTCTGGTATGAATGAAATAGCGTCTGCGGCAAGCTGGCTTTGGGCATCTGGATTTAGCAATGATAAGATGGTCGGCAGTGGTTAACGATTCAGCTTGGTATGTTTGGCCTTATGCAAATAACCAGCTTTAGTGCGGTAATCTGAGCCATTATGATTATGCATGACGCGGATGAACATAGTGGCTTGGCAGGTATTGTCAATTATTTACCGAAATGTCAGACAGCCAAACGCGATGGCGATCATCAGTTTGAGAGATTAGGGGATTTTTTGCTTAAATTACGGTATCATTAGACTAAAGCCTTTTACGAAAGAAGGTTGTCGTTATGCCGCATAAAGCCGCTGATCCAGAAATCATTAAAGTTCTGCTGAAGCAAGAAATCATCCGTTTGGGGATTCAAAATAATCCCAGCCGCACCGTTTATCAAGATCGCTATCATCGTGGCGAGGCACCTTCGCCAAACAGTGCCATGCAGATCACTAAAATGTCTTGGAGCGATTTGATGCATGACCTGGGATTTAGTTATGATGCCAAGAAAAACATTGCGCAAAATGGTAAAAAGGGAGCCAGCAAGCATCTAGGTGCCAAGCAGTCCATTCGTTTAGCAGACCCGCAGACATGTGAGCAGGTCGTAAATGGGGCCTTAGAACTTATGCGTCGCGAAAAGCTCTATAATGTAAAGGATTTTCGTCTGCGCTGTCGACCGGTTCTGGGCGTCAGCTACGATTCGCTGATGCGCTATGGCTTTTCTTTTGAGGAACTCAAGAAACGCTATGCTGCCAAATACGGTGAAAGCATTCGCAAAACCAGTCGTTGGAGCCGGTATTCCAATGCCGATCTGACGTTTTTGGTAATCGACTATATGAAGGCACACGAACTGAATGGACTTCATCAATATTCGACTTATCTAAACCTGCATAATGATGCCATGCCCGCGACGGAAACCTTAAAAAAACGTCTGCAGCTGTCTTATTCTGAGTTGAATCGACTTTTGAAGATTCTGCTGCAGTAACGCTGCCGGATATAAATTGCGGATATTTTGCGTTGGCTGCGTAAATCGTAAATATGTTCAGCAATCTTCATGTTGACGAATCATGAGGATTGTTTTTATTTTTAAATGCGGATATCTGAATAAAAAACTTGCCAAAACAAAACCGCAACTTGAAATTCTACGATTGCAGCAGCATAATAATAACTTTTATGAAAATCAACTCGTCTGCAAAATCGTTCACAAATTTTAACATGGTGAAAATCTAAAATAGCAACGATTGCACAACTGCTGACTGATCCGCTGTAAACAGATTTGTTTAGGAAAACCTTGCTCATGATTTAACTTTTTTGTTGGTTAAGCCAAAAATCGTTTTCATTGTGTTTACATTGGTGGAATTAATTTACTTTTCGATGATGTTCGTTTAGAATTATCTCAACAATTTGATGGTTAATTCACAATCTTTAGGAGGCAATAATTATGGCAAAAGTTGCATTAGTTACCGGTGCAGGTCAAGGGATTGGTAAGGCAATCGCTGAACGTTTGGCTAAAGATGGTTTTTCAGTCGTCGTTGTTGCTCGCCACATGGACGCACTGCAAAAAGTAGTTGAAGGCATCAAGGCAAATGGCGGTGAAGCTTTTGCCGTCACGGCCGATGTTGCCAAGCGCGATGAAGTCTTTGCTGCCGTTGACCAGGCTGTTGAACACTACGGCGACTTCAATGTTATGGTTAACAATGCCGGGGTTGCTCCAACGACGCCAATTGACACTGTAACGCCTGAAGATCTGCAAAAGGTTTACAGCATCAACGTTGGTGGTACGATCTGGGGCGTTCAGGCTGCTCATGCCGCATTTAAGAAGCTTGGCCACCCAGGCAAGATCATCAACGCTACTTCCCAAGCCGGGGTCGTTGGTAACCCTAACCTGACCGTATACTCCAGCTCCAAGTTTGCCATTCGTGGGATCACCCAGGTTACGGCTCGTGAACTGGCTGAAGAAGGCACGACGGTTAACGCATACGCACCTGGGATTGTGAAGACGCCAATGATGATGGACATTGCTCACCAAGTCGGCAAGAATGCAGGCAAGAGCGATGAATGGGGCATGCAGACGTTTGCTAAGGACATTGCGCTGAAACGCCTGTCTGAACCTGAGGACGTTGCTAATGCCGTTGCCTTCCTGGCTGGTCCAGATTCTGACTACATTACTGGTCAAACTCTGGAAGTCGATGGCGGGATGCAGTTCCACTAAAATAAGTTCATATAAAAAGATCTCATCGCGAGTTTCGGTGAGATCTTTTTTATTTAGCGCGGTTTCGGCTTTGGACTGCGGGGTGTGTCTTTGATTAAGGATTTTGGGGATTATGGTCGTTTGCAATCGTTCCTTGGCGTTAGGCGATTGTGGCTTCCTTAATTATTGATTCATTGATTTGGTCTGAATTGCGCCCTTTCCTGCCGATTCATGCTTTGGCTTGCAATCAATGTGGCGCTTTTGTTTGCAATCACCGTCTCGTCGCGGTTGGTGCTGCTCTTTGCAATCAACGCCCTCCAATTGCAGTAGAGCTAATTTGCGTGCGGTGCCGCCAGCATAGCCAGTCAGGCGACCGTCACTGCCAATAACGCGATGACAGGGCACCAAAATCAAAATCGGGTTGTGGGCAACGGCGCCACCGACTGCCCGCGCGGTTCCTTTTGAAATATTTTGATTTGGCGCGGCTTTTTGTCCCAGTTCCTGATAGGTGATGGTGCTGCCAGCGGGGACCTCCTGCAATCCGCTTAGAATGCGCTGTCGATAAGGGGTAGTTTCTAAGGCGAGCGGAATGGCATGCGGGTCGGGATCCTGTTTTGCGAAATACTGATCGAGCCAGGCCGTTGTGCGTTTAATGATTGAATTTTCACCAACGGCAATTTCGTCTAATGCGTAGTCGGCACCAAAGTATTTTTGGTCGTTGAACCAGAGACCATGCAAGGCTGCGTCATCGGCCAGCATCGTCATGGTACCTAATGGGGAATGATATTCGTGTTTCAGCATTTTAGAGTGCTCCTTTCAAAATTGGTAGTGGCAGCCGTAAATTTATGGATATTTATAAATTTTTGTTGAAAGCGGTTTTAACGTCAATTAATTAGAAAAAATAACATCAGACTTAATAATCTTTAACAATCAGCACGGCAAAAACAATTAAATAATAAGTACCAGCTAGGATAGAATGTTCTCTTCTTAAAATTAAAAGTTTATTAAAAGTAAACTGTGCGATATACTATATTTTAATATTTAATGTTTTAAGAGGAAAGAGGAGAACAAGATGTGTGGATTTTTAGCCGCTGGTTCCAGTGAGTTTGCACCCAAGGCTTTTGCGGATGCCTTGGCTAAGCTGAACGATCGTGGACCTGATATGACCCGGACGATTTCAATGGATGACAAGGTCTTTGGCTTTAATCGCCTGGCCATCATGGACCTGTCTGAGCGGGGGATGCAGCCTTTCGTAAGTGATGACTGCATCTTGATCTGCAATGGCGAAATATACAACTATTATGCATTGGAAAAGAACTTGGCCCCAGAGTATGAGTTTGTCAGCAACAGTGACTGCGAAGTCTTGATTCCACTCTATAAGAAATATGGCCTGGATACAATGTGCAAGATGCTGGACGCGGAATTTGCCTTTGTCTTATACGACCAAACCACTAAGCGCGTTGTTGCTGCCCGCGACCCAGTTGGTATTCGACCAATGTTTTATGGTTATACCAAAGGCGAGCATAAGATGTCATTTGCCTCAACTGCCAAGGCGCTGATGGATCTTTGCGATGAGATCTATCCATTCCCGCCAGGATACTACTATGATGGCGAAAAGTTCGTCTGCTACCATGACGCTACGACGGTTCAGAAGATGCGGACCGACGATTTTGCCACGGCAGCCAGCACGCTGCGCGAAAAATTGGTTGAAGCCGTTCGTAAGCGCCTAAACTCTGATGCGCCAGTTGGCTACCTGCTGTCTGGTGGCCTGGACTCATCCTTGGTCTGCTCGATTGCTACCAAGCTTTTGGGCAAGCCGATTCGGACCTTTGCAATTGGGATGGACCGCAACCCGATCGACCTCAAGTACGCGCGTGAAGTTGCCGACTATCTGGGAACCGACCATACCGAATTTATCATGACGCGAGAAGACGTGCTCAACGCTTTGCATGAGGTTATCTACCAGCTGGAAACCTGGGACATTACAACGATTCGGGCCTCAATCGGGATGTACCTGCTTTGCAAGAACATTCATGAAAACACTGATTTGAAGGTAATCTTAACCGGTGAATGTTCTGATGAGCTGTTTGGCTACAAGTACACGGACTTTGCTCCCAACGCGGAAGAATTCCAAAAAGAATCATTGAAGCGGGTGCACGAGCTGTATATGTACGATGTTTTGCGGGCTGACCGCTGCATTTCTTCCAACTCTTTGGAAGGCCGGGTACCATTTGCGGACCTTGATTTTGTCGAATATGCGCTGTCAACTGATCCAGAACTGAAGATGAACCATTATCACAAGGGCAAGTATCTGCTGCGGCAAGCATTTGCTGGTCAAGGATATCTGCCAGACGACATCATCATGCGGGAAAAGGCGGCCTTTAGCGATGCGGTTGGTCACTCATTGGTTGACGACTTGAAGGACTACGCCGAAACGCTCTACACTGATGAAGATGTGGCCAACGCCAAGGAAAAGTATCCATATTGTACGCCATTTACCAAAGAGTCGTTGCTGTATCGCGATATTTTTGAGGAATATTTCCCGGGAAAAGCAAAATGGATCAAGGACTTCTGGATGCCAAACAAGGAATGGGAAAACTGTGACGTTGACGATCCAAGCGCACGGGTACTCAAAAACTATGGTGCCAGTGGTGAATAAAGCGAATCGCCGTTACAATAATTAATAAAAGCGTCATCTCAGGCGGGGCTTGTCATAACAGCCTTGCATCTTGAGGTGGCGCTTTTAGCTTGCGATTAGGATTCTGGTTGGACTGACTTAAGAAATCTATCGAGTAAAGGGATTCTTCCGTCGATTAGGCTTCAGCAGCGGAATGTCTAGGATTTAATCGAAGAATTGGGCTTCTTGCCAAAATTGATGTCGTTAAACAGCAGCCGCATCTCTGCTGGGATGAAATCAGTGACTTTGGCCGCCAGCTGTTGAGGGCTTGTCTGCATCTGCTCGTCAAACCAGGTCAGCAGTCCATTGTAGATGCCGCCAATATGGTAGGCCGTCTGCCAGCAAATGACACTACCTTGATCGTGATGCTGGTGGGGATTTCTTCTGGGATCAGCTTGCTGGGGAATATCTGGTTGGCCGGAATCTTCATGATGCTGTTCTTCCCAATGAATCTATGGCTGGTTGCCATTCTGCTCATGCTGATTTGGTTGGCTGGACAACAGATCAGCAACCGCTTTGAAAAAAATATGCCAGCTAATGAAAGCAGGTAGGGTGGCTGATGATTAGTAATTGGCTGTTGGTGTGTCAGCTCTGAGAATGATATGTGAAAATAGCGCTATAGCAGATGTAAGACCTGCTATAGCGCTATTTGTCTTATTTTACTTATCTTGGTCAAGCAGCTCGAATGAATGCTTTTCCTTACCGATCTGCTTCCAGATATCAATGATCAAAACATCCATAATCAAGGCGCCAATGATAAACAAAACATATGAATACTTGGTCCCAATGGCAGTCTGAACGACGGTGCTTTGGTGAGGCATTTGCGCAGCAGTGATTGCCAGAATCGTGGAGACACAGGCGGTTCCGATTGAGCCGGCATACTGCTGCAGTGTACTGAACAAGGCATTGCCGTCACCAACCAGCTGCGGTTTTAGATGCTGCAGTCCATAGGTCATAACGTTGTTGAATAAGAAGCCGAAACCGACCATGTAGACCGCGTAAAAGATCGTCAGCGACCACATTGAGAGATGGCTGCTGAATGCATACATCAAGATCACGGCCAGGTTGGTAAAAAGCGCGCCAAAGATCAGCGGCTTCTTGATTCCTGATTGATCCAGCAGGCGGCCAGTCAGCGGCAGTAGGACAGCTGAGATCAGTGCCCCGAGCAAGAGCATCAGACCAGCGACAAAAGAATTCTGGTGCAGCGTTAATTGAGCACAGTTTGGCAAAAGGAACGTCATCCCGATTTGAATGAATTGAACCATGAAATACAGCAATAGACAGGGCAGATAGATCGGGTCAGCAAAGACATTGGTATTGACCAGCGGGTGTTTGCGATGCGAGGTCAGGTAGCCGAATATAATCAAGGCAGCCAGTGCGATAATGACGTTTCCGTAAAAGGCCGGTGAGCCAAAGCCGCTGGTACCAACGCTGTTCAGCCCCATTTCCAGGCAGATGAAGCCAATGGCAACCAGCAGATACTGCAGAAACTGGAAATGGATGGTGGTTGGCTGATTGATCTGCTGAATGTTGGCAATCCCGATCAGGCCTAAAATGATCCCAATTGGCAGGATGATCCAAAAAATTACGCGCCAGTTGATGAATTGATTAACCAGGCCGCCATAAGTTGGTCCTAAAGAAGGTGCCAGCCCGATTACCATTCCACCCAGGCCGGCGTAGGTTCCCTGCATGGCAAATGGAATCTGCTGCATAATGACGAAAAACAGCAGCGGCATTGCCAGCCCAGTACTGATCCCTTGAATCAAACGGCCTAACAACAGCATCCACAGCTGAGGCGCCAGGGCACAAAGCAGACCGCCAGTGATAAATGCCAGAGTAGATGCAACAACCAAGCTGCGCAGTTTAAAGCGACGCTGCAGAAAGGCTGCCAGGACAACGGTTAGGGCGACGGTCAGCAGATAGCCGGTCGTGACCCATTGAACGGCATTTAGACTTTGGTGAAAATCACGCATCAAAGTTGGAAACGTAACATTCATTGAGGTTTCAACCAAGACACCGCAAAATGCCAGGCCAGCAATGCCAATAATTGACAGATTGTTTTTCTTGGTAACCTGATGTTCGTTCGTTTGCTCCATAAAAATCAAATTCTCCTTTCTCAAATAAAAAAACTGACACTGGGAAGGCAAAAATGCTTTTCCTAGTGTCAGTCTGACTTACGGATATACAAGCGAAAGTTATATCTTAACTATACCACTTTCAAAAATTTTTCGTAAATTAGAAAATTATGATAATTAGGACTCAAACCGGTCAAATGTCTTGCCCAAGCAGGTTATGAGCGAATGGGACATAACGCCTGGCTGGATTGACAATAACCTCGTAAAGATTTACTAGACGCGTCGCTCAAACACTCTGATCGGATCTTGAACGGCAAATATTGTGGGACGATTTCAAACAGTCGTTGCCTAGCCGTATTGGAAAGCTCCGGACTGTGGGCTCTGGATTATCGTTGCCTTCAGTCGTTGCCTAGCCGCACTGAGAAGTTTTACATCCGCGTCACCTGTCCAAGGCGGTTTTATCGTTGCCTAGACGCGTTGGGAGGCTCCGGTTGTCGCGTCCAGTCTTGAGCCATCATTCGGCGTAAAGTGCATCAATGGGCCATCAACCTGCGCGTCATAGTCGATTGCGACGTCCAGACCATTGAAAAACCAGTAGTCAAAGGCCTGAATATAGTAATGAATGCCATCGATGACTTGATCAACGACGGGGTCAACGGGATGATCACAGCGGCCGATGCCTTGTGAAAAACCTTGATGGGCATTGGTTTCGCCATAGCCTTTGCCAAACAGTTTGATGCCGTTGCCAGGCTTAAGATGCATTTCGTTTTGAAACCATTCGCTGGCTTGCGGGGTCATGGTAATCTTGGTTAATTTCTTTTCAGTCATAAGAAAGCGCCTTCCTTAAAATGTTTGCCTTTAGCCTAACATGATACCAGCAGTTTGTCGCCTGGCTTGCTTGATAAATCGTAAATTTGATTAAAAAGTTGGTTGCTTGGATTTTACAGCAGTAATTTTTTAATAACCGACCCCATTTTTTTAAAGTTTTGCTAAAATAGGGTGTTGAAGAAACAACCACCGAGATCTGCATTCCTGAACAGGCGGCTGATCTTTTTTGATTGCGTGCTATTTTAATTCCACTGACTGGCAGCGCGCGATCGATGTCTAAGTGATGAGTCAGCATCAAGACATTGGTTGAAGGGGGAAAAATTATGGCTGAAAAGCAAGCCAAACTATTGAAAATGCTGAGTGAGGGATCATTAAACGAGCGGATGTTTAATGCCAGCTTTGGTCTGCGCCTGGAAGAGCACCGGATTTTAACCAATGGCCGGGCCAGTCGCTACGAATATCCCAAGAACCTCAGCTCACGCAAAACCAATCCATATCTTTTGAGCGGCTTTTCCGATAATTTAATGGAATTTACCACGCCAATCGTCAGAGGGAGCAAGGCCACCTGTCAACAGTTAAAGGTCTTAGAACAGATCGTTGACAGTCAGCTGCATGAAGATGAACGGATCTGGCCATTGAGTCTGGCACCAGCACCAGAGTATCAGCACGATCTGGAATATGTCGGCAACAACTGCTCACAGCCGTGGAACAAGGAATACACCAACTACCTGCGCGAAAAATATGGCATTAAGCGGATGATGCTGGGAGGCGCGCACATTGGCTTTAACCTGGACCAAGAGCTGCTCAACACCTTGTATGACGAGACTTTTAAGGACGATTTTGCCAGCCAGGCCGATTTCCAAAACGCGGTCTACTTCAAAATGGCCCAGTGCTTCTGTCTATGGCGGTGGCTGTTTACCTATCTATACGGTGCCAGTCCGGTTTCAGAAGCCGTTGAACACGATATGCCAGAACACATCAATCTGCCAGTGCGCAGCTTCCGTAACAGTACTTATGGATACGATAACCTACCTGATGAGCGCCCCAGCTATGCAAGTCTGGAAAGCTTTGTCGACCAGATCTCAAAGTTTTTGGAGGATGGTACTTACTATGGTCCGCAAGAATTCTTTGGTCCGGTTCGGCTGCACGGTAAGCATGATGATGACAGCCTGCGCCAGATCGTCAAAGATGGGATTCAATTTATCAGTTTTCGTTCATTTGATCTGGATCCATTTGCTAAAGGCGGGATCAGTGAAGATACGCTGAATTTCTTAGAGCTGTTTATGATTTACACGTTGGTTTCGCCAATGCCGGAAAACCTTAGTGAAAAACTAAACCAGGCAATTGAGCGCAATAATGAGGTCGCTTTGCAGGCACCAGATGAACAGACTGACTGGATGCGTGATGAGGCCATGGAATTGATTGAACGTCTGGAACAATTCTGCAGTCAGTTCAATGCACCGCGCGAATACAAGCTGGCCTTGAGTTTCGTTAAGCGGCGGGTAGAAGATCCAACGCTGACGATCGGTGGCCAGGTAGCGGAAAAACTGGCGAAGGGTGACCTGTTGAGTTTTGGCCTTAAGATTGCCAATGACCGCTATACCAGTTTCGTACGCTCGCCACATCCATTGCAGGCGTTGGCTGGCCAGTATTCCGACAGTGTTCAAAAATTGATTAAGATTGCCATCATGAGCGGGGTCCACGTTGATTTTGAAAATCCCTTAAAGCTCAGTGTCGGTAATCGGGTTGAAACTTTTGACGCGCAGGCTGATCTTGATCTTTCCCGCGGTGCTTTGGATTACTTGTTGAACCTGTTCCCAGAATTAGAAGGCAATTTAGCTGAATAGCAAAAAGCAGTTGGGAGGCGCGCCCTGAATAGGGAAGCGCCTTTTTACGTCATGGTGGCTGTATTGATTCTTAACGACGAAAGGACGATGGATTTTGCGTAAGCTTGGAATTATTGGACTTGGCAATGTTGGCGCGCTGCTGGCCAATTTGCTGGTGGCACGGCAGATTGTTGATGAGCTGGTTTTGATTGACACCAACAGTGATCTGGCAGTCGGATTGCAAAATGATCTGCTTGATGGTATGTCGGCACTGGCAGTTCAGCCAACGATTAAAGTACAGGATTACGCGGCGCTCAAGGATGCAGATGCCGTTGTCTTGGCAATTGGTAATGCGGAATTGTTAAAAGAGCAACGATTTGCCGAATTGACCGATGTCGGGAAGATGATGCGCCAGATTGCACCGCAGATCAAGCAGAGCGGCTTTAGCGGGGTACTGCTCAACCTGGCTAATCCCAACGAGGCAGCCACGGCCTATCTGCAATATTTAACGGAACTGCCGCGGCCAAAAGTAATCGGGCTGGGAACGGTTCTGGATACCGCGCGCCTGCATCGAGCAATTGCCGATCAGGTCCATGTCGCGCCCAGTGCGGTGACTGGCTTTGTCTATGGTCAGCATGATGGTGAGGCCGTGCCAATCTGGTCAACGTTTCGCATCAATGGCCAACCATTGGAAAAGCCGGTAATGGGGCAAAAAATCGACCCACACCAAAGCGAGATTCAGGCTAAACTGAATGGCTGGTATGCAATCAAAGGTCAAGGCCAAGACGTCAGTGGGATGGCATTATGGACGATGCGGATTTTGCAGGCAGTCTTGTCAGATGAACAGGTCAGTTTTCCCGTGGCGCTTTATCAGCCGCAGTATCAAAGTTATCTGAGTTTTGCCGCGCAGCTTGGTCGACAGGGCGTTGGCAACTATACGCTTTTGCCATTACGACCATTGGAGGAAGATCAGCTCAAAGTCGCGGCCCAAAACATTCAAGATCAGTTAAACATCTTGCTGGAACTGCCAACTGAGGACTAGGTTAGGGCGTTTCGTTAATTGATTATCCTAAATTTAGATTGTCGATTTTGCTGATAAAAGTCGATCCAGTATTTTAGCTGATCGCATCAATCAAAAAGATCATCACGGTCGCGTTAGGCTCGGGATGATCTTTTTTAGTTTGCAGGCATAATTGAAGATTGGCGCAGACAGTAAATACGCATACTGGCGTGGTTGTTTGAGGTGAGTTTGCCAGAGTGATTCCCAAGCTGGTCTAATTTAGCGGTACTGTCGGCGGGCTGGCGCATGGTAATGGTTCATAAACTTCATCAAGTCGTCAAATGAATGGGCGAAATGGATCGCGTCCAGGTATGACTGTTCCAAAAAGCCAGTGTCGTGCATGCGTCGCAACATATTACGTAGGGGGTCATAAAAACCGTTGACGTTATAAAGCGCGGTTGGTTTAGCGTTATCGCCTAAGGACATCCATGAAAAGGCCTCGCTGATTTCTTCCAACGTGCCGATTCCACCGGGCAGCGCCACCAGTCCGTCCGCGAGATCCATCATCAAATCTTTGCGCACGTCCATGTTAGAAACGATTTTAAGATCCTCAACGCGGTCCAGTGCGGTTTGGCGTTCGTATAGCTGTCTGGTGATGACGCCATGGACTTTGCCGCCATTATCCAGCACGGCATTGGCAATCACGCCCATGGTTCCGTATTTGCCACCGCCATAGACCAGTTCAATGCCATTTTGCGCCATCTTTTTGCCAAACGCCGCGGCCCTTGCTTGGTAGATGGGATCATTGCCTAGATGCGCGCCACAGTAAACGGCTAAACTCTTAATCATCAAATCGCTTCTTTCCATTTGGTTTTACCTTAATTGTAAACTGATTGATCCTTTGCGGCTGATGTTTTATCAAAGATGAGAATTGGTCAGCAGTTTTAACTGCATCGCACCGGTTGTCGACGAACAGACACTGGTGGAAACAACTGCTTTGAGGACTCCTTATCATGTGTCGAACACTCGTCAGCCACATTTGCCATTGAAATCGCCACAGCCTTTGGAAAATCAGGAGGCCCACCGAACTCATCTGTACCATCAAACCAGCTTAAGTTAAATTGTTCCAAACTTATTTCAATGGCGACCCGCAAAACAATCTCAATTAATCAAACCAGTGCCATCGCTAAGACTGAAGGCAATAAAAAAACGGCGTCCGTCGCGGAACGTCGTGAATTAGACATAACGTAATCGAATTAATTATTGCACGGTTGAATATAGTATACTTGGTCATCGGCTTCATCGATCAGCTTGGCGGGGCGCTGTTCATTGGCTTGGATCGTAATGTGATAGCCAAACTTATCCAAGTAGACGAGTTGCTCAGTGCTGACCTGCTGAACGGTAGCCGGAATCAATTGGTTGTCGATTCCCAGCTTGAGTTCTGGTGAGATCGTAATAATGTGCGAACGGTCACGCTCTTCATCATAGTATTTCCAGGTACCGGCATAGAAAACGGGCAAGGCCGCGACGGGATGATTCTGTTTCTTAGATCGGCTGAAACCAAACGAACTGGTGATTCCAGCCATTAGTCCCGCACCGAAAAGCAACATTCCTTTTTTCTTCATTCTGCTCAATCCCCTTCAATTTAACTTGATTTTTCATTTGATCATAAATTTACGATTTTAATTATACACAGCTTTGTGTTATAGAAAGATTTCATTTCTGTTAAAAACTGAAAATAATTGTTAGAATGAAACGTAGCAATTGTAAAGGAGTGATCGAATTGCTGAAATTGGGGATTATTGGAACTAACATTATTACTGATCAAATGCTTGACGCGGCTAAAACCACGGGCAAGTACGAACTGACGGCGGTTTACTCGCGAACTGAGGAACATGCTGAAAAGTTCGGCAAGCCATATGGAGCCACGCAGTTTTTTGACAGTTTGGAAGATTTCTTTGATGAAGGCGACTTTGACGTGGTCTACGTTGCCTCACCAAACAGCCTGCACTATGAACAGGTTCGCTTAGCAATCGAAAATGACAAATTCGTAATTGTTGAAAAGCCTGCCTTTGTCAACCCAAACGAATTTGAGGGCATTGAATCGCTTTTGGCAGCCCACCCAAAGGCCCGTGTCGTTGAAGCTGCTCGTCACATTCACACGGGTCTTTTCCATGCGGCTGAAGAACAGCTCAAGCAGATGCCGGTTATTCAAGGTGCCAACATTACGGTAATGAAGTATTCTTCTCGCTATGACAAGGTAATTGCCGGCGACAAGCCATATCCAAACATCTTCACGGCTGAATTTGCCGGTGGGGCATTGATGGACCTGGGTGTTTACGCTGTTTATGGTGCCGTTACTCTGTTTGGCGTTCCGGACAGTGTCGTGCTGTTCCCAACGATGGTCGCAAGCGGTGTTGATGGGATGGACACCGCCATTTTGAAGTATGACAAGTTTGCCGTAACGCTGAACTTTGGTAAGACGGCCAACTCGCATCTGGTTTCTGAAGTGTACGGTCTTAAGGATACGCTGGTCTTTGACTCAATCTTTGACACGACCAAAGTAACCTACTATGACAGTGAAAAGCAGGCCCACCCACTGGAAGCCAAATTTTATGAAAACTCAATGGTTGATGAGCTTAACGATTTTGCTGATCTGTTCAATGATCCGGAAAATCCAGAACAACAGGCTAAATATCGTCGCTGGTTCGATCTGGCGCGCAAGGTCAACACGGTAATGTATGATCTGCGTCGCTCGGCTGAATTGACTTTCCCAGCTGACGATAATCGTTAGACATCAACTGACTAAATTAAAGGATGGATATCTGTTGATCGAACAATTTCAACAACTTTTTGATGAAAAAGGTTTCCAGCAGCCAACGCAGATTCAGACCGCGGTTACTGAAACCCTAGCTTCTGGAAAATCAGTCTTAGGCATCGCGCCAACTGGTTCTGGTAAGACGCTGGCCTTTGCCTGGCCGCTTTTGCCTAAAGTTGAGCCTGGTGCCGGCGTTCAGATTCTGATTTTGGAACCATCACAGGAACTGGCAATTCAAACGACGGCAGTTTTACGCGAATGGGCCAATCTGATCGGGGTCAAGGTGCGCTCGCTGACTGGTGGTGCCAATCTGCGGCGGCAAGTGGCAATGCTTAAAAAACAGCACCCAGATGTCGTTGTCGGGACGCCGGGACGCGTGCTGCATATGCTGGACAATCGCGATTTGAAGCTTGACCGGCTGAAGACGCTGGTGATTGATGAAGCCGATGATCTGTTGCGCGATGATACGCAGGCGGTGGTCGAAGATATTGAACGCGCCACACCACTCAACGCGCAATTGGCCTTTTTCTCGGCAACAAGTTCGGCAGCCTTTGATCAGCTCAGCGTCATGTTTGGCCGCGACATCATCACTTATGACGTTCGTGAAACGGATCAAAGCCGTGGACCGGTTCGGCATGGCTTGGTCTATGCACGAACGATGAGTCAAAAAACGGCAATGCTTAATCGGTTAAGTCACACCAAGGATTTTCGGGCGTTGGTCTTCTTTGACAGTATCAAGACGCTGCACTACGCGGCCAGTCGCTTGAAGCATGAGCACGTCGCTTCGGCAACTCTGGGCGGCAAGCAGCGGCAAACAGAACGTGAAACGGCACTGCGTCAATTTCGCAAGCGTCAGTTAAAGCTGCTTTTGACCACTGATGTCGCCGCGCGGGGGTTGGATATTCCCAAACTGCCAGCCGTGATCAATTTCGAACTGCCTACCACTGTCGATCAGTACGTGCATCGAACTGGCCGAACGGGACGGCAAGGTGAGCCCGGCTTGGTAATCAACCTGGGCAGTGATCATGATTTTCGTGATCTGAAAAAGCTACTGGCCGATACCGACTATCAGTTTACGGAATTGACGGTTGGTGAAAAAGCCGTCACCGATGAAAAACCGGCCGATGGAGCAGCTAAAATGCCAGTACGTAAGGAAGCCAGCCGTGCGATTCAAAAGGAACAGCGTGAAAGCAAGCGTGAGGTTAAAAAGAGCATTCACAATACGCTGGATGGCTTTTCGATGCCGGCTAAGCGCAAAAACCGCAAGAAGAATCGCAAAAACAAGGGAATTCGTCTCAAGCACCGTCGCATGACGGAAAAACAATCTGATCAATAGTCTTGGCGCTGATGGATATTGATTAAGTAAGTGAAATCTCGGTTCCGCCTGGCTATCTCTGTCTGATAGGGGTGGCATCGTTTCAAATACAAGGCATGCTTGATACAGATTCAACATTAAAGAGATATTGTTGACTTTACGATTGAACATAAATGTGCGACAATATTTCTTGTTGCGGTCCCATAGCATAATTGGATAGTGCATCCGCCTCCTAAGCGGTCGATTCCGGTTCGAATCCGGATGGGATCATTTAATTTAACTTAATGCAGTTCTTCAGCAAGTCGCCATCCTTAATTGGGTAGCGGCTTGTTTTACGTTGACGACTTAAATTTTTCGCCAAAAGTTAGGGAAACGATATCGGTAATTTTTGAAGCCTTATCTATATTTCCATTAAATGTGTAATGGATAAGAAATTACGTTGCACATTGTAAATAAAAAAGCGTGATAGCAGATCTGGTAAAATCTGGGATCACGCGATACTGTTTGGTTTAGGAGCCGAATCTTCTCTTTGGAATTCGGAATCCCGGCTTCAAAGTCAGTAAATTTAAGTTTTAGAGCTTATCTTTCGAGTCAGCGCTCTGACAATCGGGCTCAGCTTGCGGTTGCCAGTCAGATTAATCTCGTAAGTCTGGCAATACCTAGCGATTGGCGATTTTGTCGTTGGACTTAAAGATCAGCCACTTGGAAAAGATATAGTTGGCAATCACGACGACGACATTGTCCAAAATCTTAACGACCAACTGTTGGATGGCGGAGTCAAAGCCTAAAAGCGTCACCCCGACGTACATGAAGACGATATCGATCAAAAGCGTTAAGGCACGATAGAAGTAGAACTTGATAAACTCTACGATAAAAGCGCGGACCGTGGTATAGTGCGAGCCAAAGACCCAGACCTTGTTTGTCAGGTAGGCGACCAAAACGGACACGAACCAGGCAATAACAGTAGCAACTTCATAATTCCAATGGATGCCAGAGCTTAGCCATTGAAACACGCCAATGTTAACGATGGTGGTAACCACGCCCCAAAACAGGTAGGCAATGACGCTTTTATATTTATTCCATAATTCAGTCATTAGTCTTGAGCTGCCTTTTCTACCAGCTGCTTGGCAAATGCGTCCAGCTTGGTGATATCGTCTTGATCTGGTTCCAGGTTGATGTGAACGTTGTCAGCCCCCTTAACGGCACCAGTTTGTTCAAAGGCCTCGCCAAACTTGTCAACAGCCAGGCAGAAGAAGTCTTCATAAAAAGTATCGCCTGAGCCGGCCACGCCATAAACCTTGCCGCTCAGATTCTCTTCTTTCAAGTCATCGAAAAAGTCCAGGCCTTCATCGGGCAGGGCACCTTCGTCATAAGTGTATGGGCAGACGACGCAGATGTCGACGTCTTCAAAATCAGCCGCGTCGGCCATCGTCATTTCGGTTTCTTCAACTTCAACGCCTTGGTTTTCCAAAGCTTCGGTAATAATATCGGCAACGTCTTCATTGTTGCCAGTAATCGTGGCATATACGACCAATGCTTTTGCCATTGTTTTTCCCTCCACGTAAATAGATTCGTAAATAAATTCGCAACGGATAGTATAACACAGAATTATTTTGCGGCCTTGAGTGATATACTAAATAAGATATTAAAATTTATAAACTAAGGAGACTTTCTGGATGATTAGTTTAAAGTCACCACGCGAAATTGAAGCGATGGAAAAGTCCGGTGCCGTTTTAGCCGGGATGCACATTGGGGTGCGCGAAATCATTCGGCCTGGCATTTCCAGCTGGGTAATTGAAGAATTTGCCCGTGAATACTTCAAAAAGGCGCATGCAATTGCCGCTCAGATTGGTTTTGAAGGCTACCAGTACGCAACCTGCATCAGCGTTAACGATGAGATCTGCCACGGTTTCCCCCGCAAGAAGCTGATTTTTAAGGACAATGATCTGGTCAAGGTTGATACGGTCGTGAACCTGGATGGCGCCTACAGTGATTCCTGCTGGTCATACGTAGTCGGCAAGGCCAGTGACGAGGTCAAGCGCTTGATGGACGTTACCTACAAGTCATTATATCTGGGGATTGATCAATGTAAGGTCGGCAACCGGATTGGGGACATTGGCGCGGCCATTCAGCACTACACGGAAGATGAGAACGGCTATGGCGATGTGCGCGAATTTGTCGGCCACGGTATTGGACCAACGATGCACGAAGATCCAATGGTGCCTCACTATGGCAAGGCGGGACAGGGAACGCGGCTGCGCAATGGAATGACCATTACCGTAGAGCCCATGATCAACACCGGTACCTGGGAAGCTGATACCAGTGATCCAAGTGGCTGGCTGGCTAAAACGGCAGATGGTGGCCTGAGCTGTCAATACGAACACTCGCTGGTAGTTACCGACAAAGGCCCTAAGATCTTGACCTCCCAAGATCCAGAAGCCGATGCCGCCTACCTGTACGATGACAACTACGCTGAATACTTGGCGCACTATGCTAAGCTGGCTAAAGAAGTTGCCAAAAAGTACATGAAATAGTCCATAAGATAATTACGCGTTACTAAAGACGTGATGCCTTGGTTTGCTGCCAAGATCCACCACGTCTTTTATTTATGATGGGTGCAAGATGAGTAGAACGTTACGAAGAACTTTAATTGGCTTAGCCAGTATTTTATTAGTGATGAATCTGTGGATGTGGGATGGTCGGCTGCCATTTGTCGGCTATCAGGAAAATAATGCCCACATGATGATTCTGCAGCTGATTCACGTTGTTTTGATCGTTAGTGAACTTTTGATTTTGATGCTGCTGGGCAGGATGATGACGCGGCTGCGATTGGCTAAAGTCCGCATCGTCAGCAGCTGGCTGTTGATGGTGACCATTGGAGTCTTGGCAGTTTTGCTGGATTTGTTTTGGAAGAAAAGCTTTCAGTTCAGCAGTCTTTTAGATGCCGTAATGCCGATTACGCGCAACGCCATGCCGCTGGCAACCGCTTTGATCCTAGGAGGGGTAAGCAGTCGCTGGCTGGTTGACCTTAAGTTAAATCAACGAATAGGTCTGATTTTGGCGATTCTGCTGATGTTTTTGACGACGACGGTTTATAATCGCGACCTCTGGGGATTGGGCAGCGGCAATACGATTTTAAGCACGCTGCTGATTTTATCATTGGGTGCGCTGACTGCCGAGTGGCGACCGCAGTCAAAGCGGAGACTGCTCTTGGCGGCTGGTGGTCTGTTGGCGGCAACCGGTGTGATGGCAATGATCATGCCTAAGATCTCAATCATGCTGCATAATGACATGTCAACGGCCAGCCGGATTGCCAGTTTAAACAATTTCTGCCTGATCATCGTGGCGCTGCTGCTGAGTCTGGCTTTGATCATGCCTGGCCGTTTGGCTGCTGAGGTTGAGTCAGTAGTCAGCGATCGGCATAACGAGGCCTATTGGATTACGCTGGGAACGGTAGCGATTGCTCAACAACCGCTGCTTGAACAGCATTTTATCGGTTTGGCAGCTGGACATTTTGAAAATCTGATTGTCAAAATGGGGCTCTTATTGGCAAGTGCGGTCATCGTTATTATCGCGGGCGGGCTGCTGCGCTGGGTTGGCAAATGGCTGCTGGAACGAACCGGCTTGATGCGACGCTTGAACAACTGGGTCGCGGCGCTGCCAACCAGTCTTGGTCAATGCTGGCCATGGCTTAAGCAGTGGTGGCAGCGAAATTGGAGCACGGTCTTGTTATGGGGCAGCTGTTATGTGCTGGCCGTTGCCTCGTTTTTATTGATGAACAGCAGCTGGCGGCTTGAGCCTAACGCTGATGCATCTTATAATCTGTTGATCTATACCGTTTTTGCCTGCCAAAACATGCTGCTTTTGACAACGATTCTGTACGGCTTGATCGCCAAGATGCTGCAGGCATTGTTCAATCGCTACTGGGCAGCTTTGGGAACGACTACGGCTTTGGTGATGCTGATGATCGTTGCCAACCGAATTAAGATTGCCGCACGTAATGAGCCGATTCTGCCATCTGAGGTCAGAATGTATCAGGCATATGGCAGTCTGTTTAAGATGGTCAAGGGCTGGATCTGGGTCGTGGCTGCGATTGTGGTGCTGCTTTTGGTCATGATCGTCGTTCGCCTGGAAAAACGTTATCCCGTTGCTAAAATCAAGCTGCCGGCAAAAATCGTCTGGCTGGTCGTGACCGTGATGGCATTTGGCAGCAGTCTGTTTTGGAACAATCAAGGATCAGCAGTTAATGCCTTTATGACCGGGATGGGCGATCAGGCAATGTTTTACAATCAATTGACCGGTGCCCGCATTAATGGTCCGCTGATTCAGTTTATGAATAATCTTGACGTTAAGGTGATGAATCAGCCCAACGGATATTCAAAGGCTAAGATGGCTGCAATTGCCAAGCGCTATCAAAAAGAGGCGCGGCGGATCAATCAAACCCGGCAAAACGATCTGTCTAAACAAAACATTATCTTTAATCTAAGTGAGAGTTTTTCTGATCCGCGTCGCGTGCCCGGCATCAAGCTGGCATATGATCCAATGCCTAACATTGAGCGATTGAAGAAAAACAACACCAGCGGCTTGATGATCAGTTCGGGCTATGGTGGCGGGACGGCCAATATGGAATACATGACCTTGACTGGCCTGGCGCTCTGCAATTTTTCGCCAACCCTGCCAACGCCTTATACCCAGTTGGTACCGTTTCAGAATCAGGCCTGGTCGATCAACCAGCTGTTTAAAACGTCGATGGCCATTCATCCATACGTCGGCGTCTTTTACAGTCGGATCGCGGTCTATCAGAAGTTCGGTTTTGATCGCTTTATGTACCTGGGCAGCAAGTATTCGATTAAGTATCAGTCTAAAATTGGCCGCAGTCAGTATCTTTCGGACGCGACCTCATATGCCAATACGCTGGATCAGCTAAAGCGCGGCGGCAATGGCTTGTTTGTCAATCTTGTAACGATGCAGAATCATTTCCCTTATGATCAGCATTATTACGATGGCGCTGACTATTATCATGCCAGTGCCAAAAACGGGACATCGACCGACCAAGTAGAGCAGTTTGCAATGGGCGTTCACTATACCGATCAAGCAGTCGCCAAGTTCATTAAGCAGATTGATCGGTTGAATAAGCCCGTCACGGTAGTCTTTTATGGCGATCATCTGCCTGGCATCTACCAAAACGACATGGCTAAGGATGGATTAAAGATGCATGAGACCGACTACTTTATCTACTCCAACCGCGCCGCTAGAAAACAGGGCGCCAAGAATCTGACCAAGAGTACCGGCTATGTCGTGCCAAACGACTTTATTGCCATGGCCGCGGCCCAGACCAACTCAAAGGTGACGCCTTATCTGGCATTATTGACGGATGTCTGGCAAAAATTGCCGGCTGCCGCGATGAATACCAGTCAAAGTACTACCAATACTTATAATTCCACCGCGCAGTTTATCAACCAGCAAGGAAAAGTCGTTGCCAAAGCCAAGCTGACTAAAAAACAACGGCAGCTCTGGCACGACTATCAGTTGGTTCAGTATGATTTGACGACTGGTCATCAGTACCTGTTGAAAAATGGCATGATGAAATAGTTAGACAATACCCGCGCAAACCGGGTGAACGCACGCTCCTCAAGATAAGAGGGGCGTTTTTATTTCGTGATATAATGTTTTTTGATATTGCATTGTCGCTCCGTGCTGATAATCTGATAAAATTAAAAACATTATTTCTGAGATAAGGCAGGTTAACCATGGACAAAAAGCCGAATAAAATAAAAAATTTCGTGCTGCTTTTTATTAAGCATTTCACCATGGCACAGGTTTCAGCGTCAGCGGCGGTCTTGGCCTACTACTCGCTGCTGTCGGTTTTTCCGGCGATCATCGTGGTCGGTAACCTGCTGCCAATGTTGGGGCTGAATGCCAAAACCGTCTTGGACTATCTGCAGACGGCGATTCCAGAATCAGTGTATGACTTTTTAAGACCGATCATCTATGACTTCCTGCAGCATGGAAACGGCGGTACGTTGACTTTGGGTGCGATCGTGGCATTATGGTCTACCAGCCTGGGAATCGCGGCTTTTCAGCGCAGCGTCAATCATGCCTATGGGGTCGCGGAAAACCAAAATCCGATCATCAACCGCGCCGTGTCGTTTCTTTGGATGTTGGTCATCTTACTTATCGTGACGACGCTGGTGATTTTGTACGGACTTGGTGAACAGACCTTGAGCAGCCTGCAGCCGATCTTGGGTTTTAGTACCAAATACGTCACGTTCTTTAGGTCGATCAAGTGGCCGGTTACTTTCTGGGCGCTGTTTGTGTTCTTAACGCTGCTGTATTATTTTGTTCCCAACGCTTTGGTCAAGCTGCGCTACGTGATTCCGGGCGCCTTGATTGCGGATCTTTTATGGATGGGACTTTCCCGTGTCTTTTCCTATTACACGATGATTTTTGCCCATAACATTACGTCTTATAAAACGATTGGGGCGTTTATCGTGCTGATGATCTGGCTGGATCTGTCTGGGATGGTGATCATGATCGGGGCCACCATCAATGCCACGCTGCAGGATGCCCATGACGGCGAGATCAAGGAAAAGAAGCATCTTTGGCAGTACGTGCGCAAGATGCGGCATCGCGAGTTTAACGACCGCTACCATTATGATGAGCATAAATAAAAGTAAAAACGCCGGCAGGAAGGACCTGCTGGCGCTTTGAACAGTTGGACTTATATTTGGTTAAAGTGAGGAAGTTTTTAAGAAATGGCGAAAATTTCAAAAATTGAAGCACAAAAACGTCCTGGCCGCTATAATATCTATCTTGATGGCAAGTATGCGTTTGCCGTAGCCGAAAGCGTCTTGATCAAGTACCGGCTCATGAAGGGGATGGAACTCGATCAAGCACAGCTGGCCCAGATCTCTAATGATGATGAGATTGCCAGGACCTATAATAAAATGCTGGACTATCTGGCTCACCAGCTGCGAACGGAACATGACGTCTATGAGAAGATGCGCCAGCTCAAGACCCCGGCTGAAGATATTGAACCGGTGATGCAAAAGCTGCGCGGGCTCCATCTTTTAGATGATCACGAGTACGCGGCCAGCTACGTACGCACGGTGATGAATACGGAACTGAAAGGGCCCCAGGTGATTCGGCAGAAACTGCGGCAAAAGCAGATCGGCGAGTTGGATATCGACAGTGCCCTGGTGCAGTTTACACCGGAGCGGCAGCTGGAGAACGCGACCAAGCTGGCCAAAAAGCTGTTTAAACGCTATAACAAGCTGCCGGCGCGTCGCCAGGCCGAAAAGGTGCGGCAGGGATTGGCGACGAATGGCTATGCGGCTGATTTGTTCAATGAGATCAAGGACACTGTGACGCCACAGCCTGATCTTGAGCAGGAAGACGAACTATTGGCCAAAGAAGCGGCAAAGGCTTGGCGGCGCTATGAGAAACGCGCGCAGACGGATTATGAAAGACGGCTTAAGGTTAAGCAGGCTCTGTATCGAAAAGGCTTTGACTTAGATGAGGTTGAGCATTGGCTGAATGAGCATGAGAACGCTTGAAAATGGCAGTGGTTTTAAAATGTCTTTTTAAATTTATGATTTACTGGTATTATGTAGAAAGTATTGTTTTGATAAGGAATTGCTTTCAAAAATCTTAACTAGAGTTTTAAGTGATATTATGCAAAATCAAATTGAAGAAACAGAGTCAACGGAAATCATGGAAAAAAGTCAAATAAAAAAACAATCACTGACCTATCTTTTCTTTAAGCGATTGACCGACATCGTTTTGTCGCTGCTCGCTTTGATTGGATTTAGTCCAGTGTTTTTAGGCGTTTGGATTGCCAACCGCTTTGGCGACAATAAGGGACCGCTATTTTTTAAGCAGACCCGAATCGGCAAAAACGGCAAGCCTTTTAAAATGTACAAGTTTCGCTCAATGATCGTTAATGCTGACGAGATCCTGCATTCCAACATCGAGCTTTATGAAAAATACGTTGAAAACAACTATAAGCTCGAGCCAGATGAGGACCCACGCATTACCAAGCTGGGACGCTGGCTAAGAAGAACCTCAATTGACGAGATTCCACAATTCATCAATATTTTAAAAGGCGACATGAGCATCGTGGGACCACGGCCAGTCGTTAAAGAAGAACTCAAGGAATATGGCGATCGCGTCGATAAGTTCCTGTCGGTCAAGCCGGGTGCCATGGGACTTTGGCAGGCTAGCGGCCGCAGCAATATCGGCTATCCCGAGCGCTGTGATCTGGAATTAAGCTATGTTGATCATGCGTCATATTGGTATGATGTAAAGATTATGTTTAAGAATATTATCAGCATCTTTAAAAATACTGGTGCTTACTGAGTCGGAGGGAAAGATTAGTGAACATTAAAGTCTTAGTAGCGGTGCACAAAAACTACGCAATGCCTAGTGATCCAATGTATCTGCCGGTATTTGTCGGCAAGGATCTGCATCCAGACGTTAACGATACTTTCCAAGGCGACAATACTGGTGACAATATCTCTAAGAAGAACGCGCACTATAACGAACTGACCGCGCTTTACTGGGGCTGGAAAAACCTGCCAGATGTTGATGCACTGGGCCTGGTTCACTATCGTCGCTACTTCTCTTTGCATCATGACAAGGATTTAAGCAAGGTCTTGAGTACGGCTGAAGCGGAGAATCTGTTAAAGGATTATGACGTTGTTTTGCCAAAGCAGCGCAACTACTTTATTGAGACCAACGAATCGCACTACCTGCACGTTCATGAACATGAGCCGTTGGAAGTTACGCGCGAGGTTATCAACAAAAAGTATCCTGCCTATGCCAAATCATTTGAAACCGTAATGAAGCGGACCAAGGCACACTATTTCAACATGATGATTATGAAAAAACAGCCGCTCGATGAGTACTGCACTTGGCTGTTTGATATCTTAGGCGAAGTAGAAAAGCGTATCGACTATTCCAACTACACGCCATATGAGCAGCGGGTCTTTGGCTTTTTGAGTGAATTGCTGTTGGACACCTGGCTGGGATGCCATCCAGAGTATCGGACGGTTGACGTTAACTATGTCTTTATGGAAAAGCAGAACTGGCTGCTAAAAGGCGGTAAGTTCTTAAAACGTAAAATCATGGGACACGGTGAACACTAATACTTTTAAGGAGAGAATAGATGTCTGATCTGTCGTTAAGAATGAAACAGGCTTGGCAAACACGATTAGATGGAGAAATACTTTACTTTTTTGCGTTTGTATTGTATTTTTTCTTCTCTTTTATTCGTAATACAACTTTTAATCCATATATTGGGGCCCGTCCATTTAATTTAGTTTCATATATGGTAGTTGGATTGCTAGTCATAAAAATATATATTTTTGATAGGCAACAATTAAAATCAGTATTTCTAACGACAATTGGATTGGTAATAGCAGTAGTGTCTTGGCGTATGTCAGGATCAAATTTAATTATTGTTATGATGGCTTTTATTTTGGGAGCTCGTAACATATCTTTTAAAAAAATTATCAAGTGGTATTTTTGGTTAGGCACTGTAATGCTATTCATGGTCATGTTCTTTTCACTGACCGGTGTAATTCAAAATATGGTTTTTGTTGCTAAAGGGCGAGTACCACGTTATGCCTTAGGAATAATCTATCCTACTGATTTTGCAGCACATGTTTTGTATTTAGTTCTTGCGCATTCATATTTGAATTATAAATCGCTTAATGTTAGGTACTATATTACCTATTTTATTGTTGCATCGATAACTATGCTAGTTACTAATGCCCGTTTGAGTTTTATTTGCTTGCTCTTGACTATACCAGTTTTGTGGATTGCTAAGCATGCTGAGTTGGAGCATCGTCCAGTAGCAAAATTAGTTGCTTCATTGTATTGGACCAGCACGCCTTTATTAGCAGTTATAACCTTTTTTGCTACTTACCTTTTTGATAATACTAATCATATATTTTACATGATAGACCACCTATTGTCTGGAAGACTCTCATATGGAAATATGTCTTTATGGAGATATCCGATAACATTTTGGGGACAAAAGGTTATTGAGCATGGTCATGGTGGAAGTGCTGGAATGAAGGTTTTTAATCAACATGATGCAGGATATTTTTATATTGATTCCTCATATATGCGTTTGATTATGATTTACGGACTAGTTGTCGCAGTTATAATGGTGGGAATATTTATGGCCATATCTATTCGTGAAACGTCAGCTAAAAGGTATGTAATTCCAGCTATTTTATTTATTGTGTCCATTAGCTGTATGGTTGAACAGCATCTATTAGAATTAACATATAATCCATTTTTATTAGCGCTTTTTGCTGAGGTGGGAACTAACAAGGCATTGGAGGAAAAAACTATTGAAAAGCAAAAATTATAGCATGCAGGATTTGTCAAAAATCATTGTCAAAAATTTATTGGTAATTATTATTTTTACAATCTTAGGTGGTGGGACCTTTGGCTTATTAGCCAAACATAAGCGTTCAACAACTTATACTGCTGAAAGAAGCATTGTTATTAGTCACAATTTCAGTAATTCTAATAAAAAAAATGATGTAGTTAATGCTGACTTATCCATGACTTCTACATATTCTGATATGATAAGTGGACGTGAGATTACTAATAAAGCTTATGAATTGCTACCTAAAAAGATGCACAAGAAATATACTGAAAATCAGGTGGCGGCAGCAGTAAGTGCAGATACACATCCAGAATCGTTAGTAATCAGCATAAAGGCTCATGGAGACTCTGCAAAAGATGCCGTGGCTATTGTTAATGCAACAGCTTCTGCAACCAAAGTAGAAATTCCTAAAATGCAACCAGGTGCTGGTAACGTTCATATTTATCCTAAAGCTACTGAAAATAGCGTTGTATCTAAGACAACTCCTTCTACAAAAAAATACGTAGTTATAGGGAGTGCTTTGGGACTACTTTTTGGAATGATTGTGGCTTTTGCTGTTGACACTTGGAAGAAATTGATTTAGTTTTGGAGAA
This sequence comes from Limosilactobacillus mucosae DSM 13345, assembly GCF_001436025.1. Lineage (GTDB taxonomy): Bacteria > Bacillota > Bacilli > Lactobacillales > Lactobacillaceae > Limosilactobacillus > Limosilactobacillus mucosae. Next base: position 28,040 of record NZ_AZEQ01000022.1, read on the forward strand.
TTATAATGACTGTCTATGTAATAACGCATAAGCCATTTAGATATGCTGATAAGCTTCCTAGTGGCTATCTTCCAATGATGGTTGGTGCTAACTCTAATGCCAATCCTGATAATTATCTGGCCGATAATACTCTTGAAAACATCTCAGATAAAAATCCATACTACTGTGAGTTAACGGGGTTATATTGGATTTGGAAAAATTCAGCTTCTGAGAATGTAGGACTTGCACATTATCGACGTTATTTTTACGAGCATAGTATTGGCGGTCGTAATGCTATGTATCTTTATTTACTTTTAATGGGGAATAAAGTTAAACCTATCAGTACTGATAAATTAGATGATTTGCTGACTGAATATGACTGGATCGTAGCACATCCTGAAAACGAAGGTGGTGGCGATTTATGGAATCAGTTTGCAAAGGATAATAATATTTTAGATATGCAACATACTCGAGATGTTATCTCAGAAAAATATCCGGATTATGTTGCAGCTTTTGATGAAGTAATGCATTCCTCATCTTGGATGTCTCCATACAATATGTTTTATGCAAGCAAGAATAAAATGGATGAGTACTGTAAGTGGTTGTTCGATATATTGTTTGAGGTTGAAAAGAGAACTGATATGTCAGGATATACTGATTATCAAAAGCGACTTTATGGATTTCTAAGTGAACGTCTGTTGAATGTTTGGCTGAAAAAACATTCTGAATATAAAGTAAAGTATCTTACCGTTTTTAAATCAGATGATTTAGATAGAAAAGCATTGGTTCGTCGGATTACTAATCATTTTGGAATTACCAAGGGAGTCAATAATTAACTCGAAAGTGGTGTAATAGATGCAAGCTGTATTAATTTTGGCACATAAGAATATTGACCAGGTTATCGAGCTTTCACAACGATTGAGCTCTTGCTTCAATGTATATATCCATTTTGATAAAAAGGTTAGTCTTAGTGAAAAACAAGAACTTAGTTTGAAAAAACTAAATGTTAACTTTTTTTCGAAATATGATGTCAAATGGGGAAGCTATAGTATAGTACGGGCTACTATTGATTTAATGAAATTGGCTCTAGAGAATCCAAAAAATAAATACTTTCATCTAATATCTGGTCAGGATTGGCCAATGAAAGCACCTCAAAAGATTTATGATTTTTTTGAAGATACTAATAAGATCTATATGAATTACTGGCGAGCGCTTGATATGAAAAAAACAGGTGAGCCTGAAATTTGGTGGGTTAAATATTATTTTAATTATGATCAAATTAATCGAAGAACTACCTTTGGTAAAATATATCATCGATTTTTATTACTTATTCAAACAATTGGGCGTGTTAACAAGCTTAAAAAGTATGGTGTAAATGAAAAAGATATTTATGCCGGACAAGAGTGGGTTGACGTCCCACGAGATGCCCTTGAATATGCGATTAAATATTATGAAATTCATCCTGAATTAGAAAAAATCTTTTCGACTAGTTTCTGCTCTGATGAAATATGGCTTCAAAGTATTTTATGCAATTCCCAATATAAAGATAGAATTGATAGAGATATTCATCATTATATTGAAATGACAGAAAAACATGGCAGTCGACCAGCTATCCTAGATGAAGATGACTATGATAAAATTAATAAGGGAAATTATTGGTGGGGCAGAAAAATCGAACGTCCAGTTTCTAATAAACTAATCAACTTATTAGACCAACAAAAATAAATTTAACTAAAGCTAAAGGTTTTCTTAAACACGGAAGACCTTTTTTAATATGATAGTTTCTGTTAAAATTGGCTATTGATTACTTTTGCTACAAAATTAAACTCTGAGAAAAGAGGATAAAAATGAATAACTATGATTATTTAGTAGTAGGTGCCGGCTTATTTGGAGCCACTTTTGCCTACGAAGCAGCTAAGCGTGGCAAGCGCGTTAAGGTAATTGAAAAGCGCAGCCATATTGCTGGCAACATCTACACTAAGAAAGTTGATGGCATCCAGGTACATGAATATGGTGCTCATATTTTCCATACTTCGGATAAGGCAATCTGGGAATACGTTAATCAGTTTGCGGAATTCAACCGCTACACAAATTCTCCAGTGGCCAACTACAAAGGGGAAATGTATAACCTGCCATTCAACATGAACACCTTTAATAAGATGTGGGGCGTTCGAACGCCTAAAGAAGCAATGGCTAAGATCAATGAGCAGCGAGCTGAAATGGATGGCAAAGAGCCTCAGAACCTAGAAGAACAGGCTATTTCTCTAATCGGTCGCGATATCTATGAAAAGCTGATCAAGGGCTATACCGAAAAGCAGTGGGGTCAAAAGGCAACTGAGCTGCCGGCCTTTATCATTCGGCGTCTGCCAGTTCGATTGACTTACGACAACAACTACTTCAATGATCTGTACCAAGGCATTCCGATGGGCGGCTACACACAGATTGTTGAAAAGATGCTGGCCAGCGATTTGATCGATGTTGAACTGGGGGTTGACTTCTTTGACCAACAAGATGAATATCTGGCAAACTTCCCTAAGATCGTCTTTACTGGGATGATCGATCAATTCTTCAACTATGAATTGGGTGAGTTGGAATACCGCAGCTTACACTTTGAGACTGAAGAGCTTAATGAAGACAACTATCAAGGCAACGCCGTGGTTAATTATACCGATGCCGAAACTCCGTACACGCGGATTATTGAGCACAAGCACTTTGAATTCGGCAAGGGCGATGAAGGCAAGACTATCATTACGCGTGAATATCCAGCTGACTGGAAACGAGGCGATGAACCATACTATCCAGTTAACAATCAGCGTAATAATGCTCTTTACCAACAATACACGGAATTGGCCGGACAAAAGGCGCCAAACGTTATTTTTGGTGGTCGTCTGGGTCAGTACAAGTACTACAACATGGATCAAGTAATCAAGGCGGCCTTAACGACCGTGGCTGAGGAGTTTGACAAGTAGATCATGAAGGTTATCAAAAACTATCTGTATAATGCGGGCTACCAAATTCTGTTAATGTTAGCTCCTTTAATCACAACCCCCTATGTATCGCGGGTCTTAGGAGCGCATGGCAGCGGTATCAATTCATACACGAATAGTTGGGTAACCTTTTTTTATTTAATTGGTCAATTAGGGATTACTTTATATGGTAATCGAGAGGTTGCTTACCACCGTGATGATAAACATGAACGTTCCAGAATCTTTTGGGGCATTGAGTTCATGCAATTGATTACATCAACTATGGCATTCTTTGCCTTTTTGTTGGCTATCTTCTTGTTTAGTACGACATTCCGAAAATACTTCTTGCTACAATCATTATGGATTGTAGCAACAGGATTAGATGTCTCATGGTATTTCATGGGAATGGAAGATTTTAAAAAGACGGTTACACGGAATACCATCGTAAAATTGATATCAATTGGTTTGATTTTTGCCTTAGTCAAAGAACCAGGGGATCTTTGGAAATATATCCTATTATTAGGAATTGCTCAAGTTGGTGGTAATTTAACTTTATGGCCATATTTAAAAGGCAGTATTGAATGGGTAGCAATAAAAGAATGGCATCCTTTTCAACATTTGTACCCATCATTGTTATTATTCATCCCAACTATTACGACTCAAGTGTATGTTGTCGTAAATCGTTTGATGTTGGGGCATATGTCATCGCAAGAAGCGTTAGGCCAATTTGACTATGGTGATAAAATCGTTAAATTAGTTCTGTCTGTAGTAACGGCAACAGGGACAGTTATGCTACCCCATGTGGCTAATAAATTTGCGAATGGTGACATTAAAGCAGTTCGCAAGAGTCTCTATAATTCATTCGATTTCGTTACTGCATTGTCAGTACCAATGATGTTTGGTTTGATGGCAATTTCAGCTAAATTTGCTCCTTGGTTTCTAGGAGGGGAGTACGTTCAGACTGGACGTTTGATTTTTCTCGAATCGCCAATTATCTTATTTATTGCTTGGAGTAATGTTACTGGAACGCAATATCTAATGCCTGTTAATCGTGTTAATGAATATACATTTTCCGTAACGGTTGGTGCAGTAGTAAATATTATCGCCAATTTATTTTTGATTCAGGTGTGGGGAGCAGAAGGTGCCGCTGTCGCTACAGTTATTTCGGAGCTTGCTGTAACTCTTGTTCAATTATATTGTGTACGTACAACTATACGACGTCGGCAACTTTTTGCCTCACTCTGGCGTTATTTTATTAGTGGGGTACTAATGTATTTTGTTGTTTATCGTTTAAATCAAATTATGCAAATGACAATCATAAATCTTATAATTCAAGTAGCTTTGGGAGCCATAATTTATGTTACTTGTTTATTCGTATTGCATGCGCCGGTAATTGAGCAAGCAAAGGCTATGCTTAATAGGAGATAATTTATTATGAAGTTAAATTTTGTTTGCCCAGAGCTATCTGGAAATGGTGGGACCGAGACTGTTTTAGTTACGGTATTAAATCATCTATCAAAGTACCATCAAGTTAAATTATATTTAACCAGTATTCCAGAAAACCGTGTATGGTTAAATAAAATGGATTCTAAGATTGTCATTAAAGAAGTTAATCGTAATACTAAATTTGACAAATTATTATTTCTTTTGCAGACTCTTTCATCCATTAAGAACAATGAATGTATTGTGATTCTTGGTGCAACAATTATTAAATTAGCATCTCTTGTTAGAAAACTTTTTTTTAAAAAATGGACAATCATCTCTTGGATACATTATTCTTTGATTAATCAAGATATGTTTGACCCACAGAATATAAAATTAGCAGATGAACATTGGGCAATTAGTACACCTATCAAGCACCAACTTATGGATTTGGGAATACCTGAAAATAAGATTCGTTTACTTTTAAATCCTGTAAGTAAATATGATGGTCCACTTAATAGTCCTGAATATACTTCAACGCTTAAACTTGTTTACGTTGGGAAAGTTATGTTATATGGTCAAAAAAATTTAATTGAGTTATTTAATGGAATAAGAGAGTATCCTGAAAAGATTCACGTTGATTTATTTGGTGCTGATACTAGTGATGGAGAAGTTTCTGATTATTTGACGAAATTAAAAATTACTGAAAAGTGTATGCTTCATGGTTGGAATAAAAATCCTTGGGAAAAGATAATAAATGAAGTCCATCCTAATGCTTTAGTGCTGACTTCAAAATATGAGGGACTGCCTATGGTAATGATTGAGGCAATGGAGCGAGGTATACCATGTCTAGTTGCTGACTTTAGTGGATATGAAGATGTCTTGATTAATGGAATAAATGGTCTTACTTATAAGAGTGGAGATATCTCTGATTTTATAGACAAAATGATGTTGCTGAGAGAAAAACACTTTTCCCCAGAGTTAGTAAATAAAAGTACTAAGAAATTCGAAGATTCGGAGTATTTCAAACGCTTGGATAGAGCAGTAAATATGATTGGTAAATAATGTCAAAGAAGAGAAAATCCATAATTCGAGTATATCCAAATATTCGTTAGATTTTTTTCTCTTGTACTTGAAGTACTGAGTAGATTTTTATAGATGGATAATAAAGAGGCTTTTGTTTTTACAGCAAAAGCCTCTTTATTTGTAACAATCGTAATATAGATTTTGATGGTTAGGATTAAACGCTTACAATACTTTGCTAGTGGACTTATTAAATATTTTGTTTTGCAAAAAGGTTACGAAAAAATAAAGAGTATGCTATAATAATGTTACAAGGATGTTACATAAATGATATTTAAGTAACAAACCTAATTTAGTTAATAAGCAAAAAACTTCAAGGCATAATTCAAAAGAGAGTAAGGGGGATAAGCTTATGAAGAAGAACATGAACATCTTGCTTAGCAGCTTGGTAATTGCAGGTCTGTTGGCTGGTTGTGGGGCCAAGACAACGACCACGTCTACTAAGAGCAACGCTGACAGCACACGGACTGAACAAAGTACTTCTCATAAGCACAAGACCTCTGCAAAAGCAGCTGCTAGTGAAAAGAAGACTACTGATCAAAAGAATGAATCACAAAACGCTGCTAGTCAAACTGCCGCAAATGAAACTTTAACTGCAGCTTCAAGCAGTGCTGCATCGGCTGGCCAAGCTTCAAGCTCCACTAATACATTAAAAGTCGGCAGTGCAATGGTTACCTTGCCTGAAACGCAATCATCAAAGACAGCTACAAATTCTCAAGCAGTAGCACCAACCACTGAAACTACCCAAACAGCCCAAGCTTCTGGTACTGCTGCAACTACGCAGCAACCAGCAATTGCTCAAAATAATGAGACACAAGCTGCTCAGCTGAATGAAGATCAGATGACTGATCAGCAAAAGGCTGGTTTGCTGGCATGGTACACGAGCCACTACGTAACTAACGAAGCAGCTCCTCAAGCAAATCGTCCACTGGTTGTAACTGCAATGAACGAAAGTTCTGTTTTGGCACCTCTGCCAAATGGTACCAACAACACTTACTACCAAATCTACGGCGCAAAGCCTGACGAAAGTGAATGGGTAAACTACTACGCTCAAGGCAAAGATGTAGACGGCTCACCAATTGCTGACACGGTTTACATTTACAATAACCAACAGTGGAACCCTTACCAGGTTTCCGACATGGTTAACACAGCTAACCAAAACAATGGTACTGACTATGTAAATCAAGTTGCCAACAACGTTCAAATGTACGACGAACGTTAACATATAGTTGTAATATTAAAAAAATTATCAAAAACGCTAATCTTACCTCAGTATTTGGTGATTAGCGTTTTTTTGTATTATCAAAATGTAACCAATATATGACATTTATGTATCATATTTTCAATCACGTTGATTGAAAAGGATAGCAATGATAAACTTTTAAATAGTTTTAAGAATCAAGAAATTAACTAAGAAATAAAATTTAAAAACCGAGTAATTAGTAGCGAGGAGAAAATGATGGCGAAACCTAGTCCTGAAGTTAAGACACGCTTTAAAATGTATAAAAAAGGCAAGCTGTGGTTGGTTGCAGCAGCTGCAACTGCTGGTTTGATGGCTGGCGGTAATGTTGCTCAAGCTGACAACAGTACAGCAACTAGCAATAGTGATCAAGCAGTTGTTGCTAATACCAATACTGGTACAAGCAACGATAATAATAGTGGTGATGACGGTACGGTTGCTTTGACCACTACGACTGCAGTATCCAATGATTCACAAGTTGCTACTGCATCTGAGGATGCTGTTTCTACTACTGCTAATGAATCAACTTCAGCTGCGAATACGACTCAGAAGGCAACGTCATCAACTGATCAAGCAATTGATTCTGCTAGTCAAGCTTCAACTGAAGCTTCGAAGGCTGCTGAAACTGTTGAACAGAGTACTGCATCGGCAACTCAAGACAACCAGAGTAATACTAAGTCTGAAACTAGTTCTAATGTAGAAGCTGACACGGTTTCAATGACAACCGCAGCAGCATCCGCCTCCACTACGGACCAGTCGTCAACTTCTGCCACTAAGACCACTGAAGTTTACTCAAACGGTCACTGGTACTTAAAAGACCAAAATGGTAAGAACTTAACGGGTTGGCAAAAGCTTAGTGATAATCGTACTGTTTACTATAATGCAACTGGTGAGATGCTTTATGGTGAACAAAATATCAGTAGTAAATGGTACTTCTTTAGTACTACTGATGGTAATGTTGCTAAGGGTTGGTATAAGTTACCTGATGGACGTACCGTTTACTATGATGTTGATAATGATGGTAATGGTCAAGGTATGTTGCATGGACTTCAAGTCAT
>NZ_AZEQ01000023.1 GCF_001436025.1 Limosilactobacillus mucosae DSM 13345
CCATGACTAAAGTCACGGGATTTTCGGCTAGGCATAGTTAAATGCTCTGCTAGAAATTTAATGCCGCCAAAGAATGTTGTTAGTGCGATGGAAGCTGGCAGAGCTTAGAATTTTACGATTGCTTCAAGCTGCCTGCGTTATTTTCGATTTTTCCGGACCATGATGCCCATTAACAGCTTACCTTGTGAAGCAAAACCGGCACTAACAACCAGTGGCTTTGAAATTACCTACTATTCGCTGTTTTTGCGCCAGAAGTAGGTACCTGTATATTCAATCAGCCTAACTTTACCTACTTGCAGCAGCTTTTTTCTAAATAGTAGGTAAAGTTGCATATTTAAGGAGTGATTGGGCCAGACCGACTTTGTGAATTACCTACAATTTGGGGATTTTCGGCCAATAGTAGGTAATGTTAGGGACGCCTAACTCGATATACATTATTTTTTACCTACTATACAATGCTTTTTTGAAAAAAGTAGGTAATGATATTTTTATCATATGTTATTATTCAGTTTTTCATGAATAATTAGACATTATTGCGTTTGTCTGGGCCGTTTACCGACTAAATCTGCACCATCATCGGCTACGGATCCTTTTTATCATTTATTATTGCGTATTACTCGCTGCTGAGGTATTTCTGACAATCGATGAGTTCAGTCATTCATTGCATTGATCATGATCGATCGGCTTGGATCAGCTTTTCTGACTGATTGATACCAAGATTCACCACCGAAATCAGATATTTGATCCAATTCTATGGCAGCTATTTTCCAACTAGGTACGTATATTATTTAAAATCGTTGATAACACTTGACTTAGAGTAGAAAAAATCGTACCAATCTTTTGCCATGCAACACAGCAAGCTCTGACCAGACGCACATCAGAAGACTGTTTCGGCAACTAATAAAGTTTAATGCTATGACCAGTGTTCTAACTCGTTAGCGGCTAAGGCAGATGTTTCGGCAGCTTATAAAATTTAATGCGATAATCAGATCCACATCGAGTTACCGTTTCTAAAATCAATAAATTTCAATCGAACATCACAGCATCATTTTTCATAATCAATAAAGCTCAAAAAAATCCCTACTCAAATCTGAGCAGGGATTCTTAATCAAGTCGGGAAAACAGGATTCGAACCTGCGACCCCCTGGTCCCAAACCAGGTGCTCTACCAAGCTGAGCTATTTCCCGAAACTAAATTAGCAATCAATATTACCAACAATTATAAATACTACCGCGGTTTATTTAAATCGTCAAGCAGATTTTATAATCATCGTTAGTTCAATAATTGTATCAATACAATTTAGACTAATATCTGGCTACGTCTTGTCAGTAAGTGACAGCCGCCGTATAGTAAGATCATCAAATTAAAAAATGATTAGAGAGGATTGTTGATATGATCAAGCCCGCCCTGTTGATTGAGGATTTTTCGGCGTTAGGTCAAATCTCATTGATTGGTGCCCTAAGCGTCTTGCAGGCAATGGGAATTACAACCGCATCCCTGCCCGCAACCATTTTATCCAGTCAAACGGAGGGATTCGGCCAGCCTGCCGTTTTAGACACCGAGCAATGGATTCAGGCTTCGCTTAGACATTGGCAGGCACAAGACATTGAACCTAGCGGCGTTTTAATTGGCTACCTTGGTCAATGCACCCTCGCCGAACAGCTAGGCAGCTGGCTTGAACAGCAAAACCTGACTGACTGCTTAAAAATCGTCGATCCGGTGATGGGTGATCAAGGCCGGCTATATCCTGGATTTGATCATGATTATGTTGAGGCGGTCAAAAAACTGTGCCGCCACGCCGATTTGATTACGCCTAACTGGACTGAGCTTTGTTTCCTGGCTGGTCTGCCATATTCGCTGCCAACTGCTGAGACACTAATTCAAGGGATTGATCAGCTAAAGGCAGCGGGAATCAACGCCACGGTTATTGTCACCGGCGTTCATTTGAATGGACAGATTGGCTGCGGCTGGCGTCAGGATGAACAAACCGGATTTAAGCCCCAACCGCAAATCAGCCGTCAACATCACGACTATCAGCACGGTAATGATGAAGGTCAAAATCTTCAAAACGGTTCCGCTTCACATCAAACTCTGCAAGGCAGAGACGATTGGCATCATAATCAGCCACTGAATTTTTGCGGTAATGATGTTCAGGCCGGTCATTTCTATGGTACTGGCGATATCTTCTCGGCACTGCTTTACGGTCGGCTGCTGCAAGGCTGGTCGCTGGAGACAGCAGTTGAGAACGCGACGGATGCCATGGAGCTCGCAATCCAGCAGACCGCTCCCCTCCCTGACAACGAGCGGCGATTTGGTCTGCGTCTCGATCATTTGATTCACTATGTAAGCAAGCATAAGAGGAGTGATTTTAATGAAAAAATCTGCAACGGTTAGACATTTGGTATTCACGGCGCTTTTGACGGCGCTGACTTTGATCTTTGGTCGTTTCTTCTTAATTCCGCTGCCTTGGACACATGGCAACATCAATCTCTGCGATGTCGGCATCTTTATCGGTGCCATGCTGTTGGGACCATGGGCGGGTGGCTTTATCGGTGGCTTTGGCGCCATGTTTCTGGACTTGATTTCTGGCTTTGCCCAATATGCACCATTTTCGTTCATCTCACACGGTCTGGAAGGCATCGCTGCCGGATTGGTCTTTAAATACGTTCGTGGCAAATGGGGCCGTATTGCCGGTGTAGCCGCGGGAACGATTGTGATGGTAGTAGGCTACTTCTTCTCAGATGCAATTCTTTATACCTGGGCAACTGGTGCAGCTGGTATCTTCCCAAACCTGATTCAAGGAATTGTCGGCTCGGTAATCGCGCTTTTGATTGCCTCACCAGTTGAAAAAGCCGTTCACCCAGCCCTCTCCAGCAAATAGCAATAACCCATTAATTATAAGCATGGCGCTGCATCCAAACGATAAGTGTTTGGATGCAGCGCCTTTTTGTCCCCTTTGCTTTTGATAAATATGATTTTTTGTTCAAGTAATCACAACGAAAAAATATTATTTTGACTGCTTGGTGTATCGTTCTCATCTGAATTTTTAAACAGATTAATCGAATAAATATGAATATTTAAGTCCTTCTTATGTAAAACGTTTTAAATTAACGATTGACTAAATCTATTCAACCGCAATATAATCGCTCCGTGCTGGTTTAAGTTACTAAGGGGGTATTTTTTAATCGCATGATAAAAAGGGGAGCATTATTCTGCGTTTCCCTTGCATTTTCTTTAATGCTGCTGGTCAGCTTTGCGATGACCGGCAGCTATGTCTTTGCTAGTGAACTGTCCACAACATCGAGCAACAGTTCACAATCAATTGTTAATAGCACTTCTGTTAATAATCAATCTAAACAAGATCAAAACAGCACTACCGCTGAACATACCGCGGTGTCGGCCGTCAGCAGCAATCATCAGCCGCAAGATGTCAGTGACCGTATTACTAATCTGACTGTTGTCGAACGTGATTCCAAAAAGTCGCAGTCAATTTATAATGATGGCGCTTATGTCACGGTCAGCGGAACTTTTAGCGATGCGCGCGGTAAGATTCGAGGCGGCGACACGATTCATGTCAACTGGCCCAACAGTGGTCAAGCCTACGTCAACAGTTACGTTGGCGGTAAGGATCTTTACGTCAATGGCGCGATGGTTGGCCACTACACCGTCGATCAAACTGGCGCAACCTTGACGTTTAATGACAAAATCAATGACTTGCAAAATGTCAGCGGCAATTTTTCATTTGACGTTGAAGTTCGCAACACTGACGAACAGAACCAGACAATCCAGATTACAGCCGGCAGTACTGCTGCATCCATTCCAGTTAAAGGAATCACCAAAGGTAGCAGTGAACAGCCAAGCGGTAAAGGATGGCGTGGCGATAAAGTTGGAATGATACTTAATCGAGGCGATCATAATGCATTGGCCTGGGGAATCTATCTGAACAGCAATGCGGCCGCACTTGGCAGTGACATTATCTGTTCCGATACTATTCAGGGCGGTCAGCAGTTTGATCCTAATTCAGCATACAATCGAATTACCGTTAATGGGCAGTCATTGTCTTTTGATCAATTCAAAGCCGCCTACCCTAATTCTTCAATTGAAATCAACGGCAAGACTCTTACTTTCCGTTTCAATAAAGACGAATTTTCCGGTAAAACAATTTTGGTTGGCTACGGAACGAAAATCACTGATAATGATTTAGCGGTTTTCAACAACACGGCCAATGTCTCCTATCAATTAAGAGAAGACAGTCAGCCTACCACCGTTGAATATTCATACTCTGTGAAAAACGTTTCATTTGATGCCAACGTCACGGGAACCAAGCCTGGTGAAATGAAGATCATCAACAAGTACACTGATGATGAAGGTAAAATTAAGATTTTGCCCGATGCAACTTTTGAGGTCATCAAACCAGATAGCGAATCAATGACCTACACTACGGATGAAAATGGCGTGATTGATATCAAGGATCTGCCAGCAGGAAAATACACGATTAAACAAATCACGGTTCCTGACTGGATTGATTTCTCGAAAGCTAAAGACCAAACCTGGACAATTGAGATTTCAGACCGTGAGAACGGGACGCCATTGATTGTTTATAATGAAGTGAAGAAATCCATTCCATGGACGCCGTTAACACCGGCTAAGGAAGTTAAGCCGTGGACACCTCTCACGCCGGCCAAAGACGTTAAGCCTTGGGCACCTCTCACACCTGCTAAAGACGTTAAGCCTTGGGCACCATTGACTCCAGCAAAGGACGTTAAGCCTTGGGCACCACTGACGCCGGCCAAAGACGTCAAACCTTGGACACCATTGACTCCGGCTAAAGACGTGAAACCTTGGACGCCATTGACTCCGGCCAAAGATGTTAAACCTTGGGCACCTCTCACGCCTGCTAAAGACGTTAAGCCTTGGGCACCTCTCACGCCTGCTAAGGACGTTAAACCTTGGGCACCATTGACTCCTGCTAAGGATGTCAAACCTTGGGCACCATTGACTCCTGCTAAGGACGTTAAACCTTGGGTACCACTCACGCCTGCTAAGGACGTTAAACCATGGGCACCACTGACGCCGGCCAAAGACATTAAACCTTGGGCACCGTTGACTCCGGCGAAGGACGTTAAACCATGGGCACCATTGACCCCAGCTGCAATTATTAAACCTGCTGATAAGCATGCTGATTCTAAAGCAACGGCAACACCTTCAACTTCAGCTGTTCATACCAACAAGTCAAATGCAGTGGCAGTCAATAATTACTCACCACAGCCGGTTGCCAAGCCAGCTGCTGATAATGGCGTGATTGCTCAAGCCCAGAAGCTGCTGCCAAAGACTGGTAACCATGCTTCCAACGCAATCTGCTGGCTGGGAGTCATGCTTTGTGTTAGTGCAGCCGGTTGGGTTGTAGTATCTAAAAAGAAAAACAATTAAGCAAAGACAATAATGCAAGGAAACTTCTGTTAAATTTGATATCGCACTGTCACAGCTTCTCGCTCGCGATAGTGCGATTTTTATTTTGAAACAGCTTCTGGCTTTAAAACGTTTCTTGATCAGCTGGCTAAATTAAGGAAATGAATCCCCTTATGTTATGGCGGCGTTTTCATTTTCCAAGCTTTGGGTTAAAATAAAATTATCGTATTTATTGAAAGGAATATTTTTATGAAGGGTGCAATTTTTAACGTCAACAATCTAATCGTCGACACAAATCAGCAGCAGTTTGACGCTTGGCGCGAACTGGCAATGTATGAATATGGGCTGGGATTACCTGGCAAACTGGCCCCGCAGCTCAAAAACCTCAGTGCCGCCGCAGCTTTGCCAATTGTTTTGAACCAGCTGCACCAAACGGCCGATGAAGCTGAACAGGCCGCCTTGCTGGCTGAACAAGAACAGATGTATCAAAAAGCGCTGGACTCGCTGGATGAATCTTCAGTAATGCCTGGGATCGAACGTCTTTTGATTAACCTGGACGATCACTACGTCAACATGGGGGTCGTTGATAATGGTGGTCATGCCGAACTCATTTTAAAACAGCTGCAGATTGCCGACTACTTCACCGCCATCATCCCTAATGAGGGCGATCCTTACTCCGCCTTTGCCCAACAGCTATCGGCAGCGCCAAACGAATGCATTGCTCTGGCTACTACTCCAGCTGATATTGATGCTATCAATCAGGCTCACTTGATCTCAATTGGCGTTGGTGACGCAGAAATGCTGAGCGCAGCCGATTATCAGGTTGCTCAAACCGGCGATCTGCGGTACCCGATGCTGCGCAAGGTCTGGGAAGATCACCACGAAAATAAATAAAACGGCTGCTTAGTTCAATTAGTCAGCAATCAATTAAAGAACATTTATCCTAGCCTTAAATAAGCCAATTTATCCATAGTTAAGCGCAAGAGATTTTTGGCTAGCATAAAACAGCGTCATGCCTGGGCTTTTTCCCCTCGCGATGACGCTGTTTTTATTAATATTATTGATCATTTAAAACTGCCGCAATCTTCGCAATATCAGCGGGCGTAGTCGTACAGCAGCCACCAATCGCGCTGGCCCCGGCGAGCAGCCACTCTTTCGTCAGTTTGCCAAAATCATCTTCGGCAGGTGCTGCTGACCAGGTTTTAGTCGTTGCATCATAGCTTGCTCCCGAATTTGGATAGACGATTATTGGCAGTGCCGTAGCTTCTTTTAGTTTCTTAATCGCTGGCGTTACCAGGCGCGGCGGAATACAGTTGACCCCAACGCCAATTACCTGATCATACTGCGCAACGGCTTTGGCAGCATCGGCCAGTTTAGTCCCCTCACTGATGGTCTCGGCATTTTGCAAAGTAAAGGAAACATATACTTTTTGGTCAGGATACTCATTTTTTAACAGATCCAAAACCGCTTTAACCTCACTCAATTTCGGTTGCGTCTCCAATGCCAGACAGTCTACGCCAGCATTGACGATTGCTTCCAAACGAGGACGGTAGAATTCTTGATACTCAGCCGACGTTAATTCATAATCGCCACGATATTCGCTCCCATTTGCCAGATAAGCGCCATAAGGTCCAAGCGAGCCAGCCACATACCCATGCGCTCCCGTTTCTATTTCGTAATCATCTCGTGCCTGCTTGGCTAATTCAACGGCCTTTTCAATAACTTGTCGAGCTTGTTTTTCAGTCAGTCCCGCTTTTTTAAGTGCTGGAAGATTGGCTTGGTAGGTATCAGTAATCGCCAACCGCGCCCCAGCTTCAAAATACTCTTTGTGTACTTGATAAACGAGTTCTGGCTGGTTAATCAAAGCCGCGGCTGTCCACAACTCATTGTCCGTATCACAGCCCAGCCGCTCAAGACTAGTACTCATTGAGCCATCAATTACCAACGGATTTGAGAAAATTGATTTTTTTACCATTACTTTCACCTTTTTGTGTTATTATTCTCTAATGATATTCTAATTAATTAATATTAACAATTATTTTAGCTTGGGAAGTGAAAAAATGGCAATTGCCAAACAAACTGAACACTTAGCACGTAAAATGGAATCGCGTCATATCCAGATGATCTCATTGGGCGGCGTAATTGGTACCGGGCTTTTCTTGAGCTCTGGCTATACGATCCATCAAGCAGGCCCTTTAGGAACAGTGCTGGCCTATTTCGTTGGCGCACTGATCGTCTACAGCGTCATGCTTTGTCTGGGCGAGCTTTCGGTAGCAATGCCTTATACCGGTTCGTTTCACGTGTATGCCAAGCGCTATATCAACCCAGCAACCGGCTTTGTCGTCGCCATTCTTTATTGGCTGACTTGGACGATTGCGCTAGGTTCTGAATTTACAGCTGCTGGACTGATCATGCGCAATTGGTTCCCACATACGCCAGTCTGGATCTGGAGCCTATTGTTTATGATTGGCATTGTGATAAGCAATATTTATTCGGTACGGATTTTTGCGGAAAGCGAGTTTTGGCTGGCCGCAATCAAGGTGTTTGCAATAATTGCTTTTATCGTCTTGGGATCGCTGGCAATTATTGGCGTGATTCCGCTCAAGGGCTATTCGCATGCTCCAGGATTGCAGAATTTCGTCAAGGATGGCTTATTTCCAACTGGCTTTGGCGGTGTCTTCACAACCATGCTGACGGTAAACTTCGCTTTTTCTGGCACTGAATTGATCGGGGTAACGGCCGGTGAAGCCAAACAGCCTGAAAAAACACTGCCCAAGGCCATCCACACTACCCTTTGGCGTCTTATAATCTTTTTCATTGGTTCCATGATCGTAATGGCCGCCTTGATTCCATACCAAAAAGCTGGCGTTACTCAAAGTCCATTCGTCTATGTCTTTAAGATGATGGGCATTCCATTTGCCGGTGACATTATGAATTTTGTTGTCTTATCGGCTATTATTTCTGCGGCTAATTCCGGTCTTTATGCCTCAACTCGAATGCTGTGGTCGCTTAGTAATGAAGGAATGCTGCCGAAATTCTTTACTAAAACCAACCGGCGCAGCATCCCCACGGTAGCCTTGGCATTCAGCATGCTGGGCGGTATCTTGGCTCTGCTTTCCAGCGTGATCGCCGCTGATACCGTCTACTTGGTGCTTGTTTCAATTTCTGGATTGGCCGTTGTTTTTGTCTGGATGGCAATCGCCCTGGCGCAGCTAAATTTCAGAAAGGCATTCCTAGCACAGGGACATCAAATCGATGAGCTTTTGTACCGCACGCCCGGCTATCCGTTTGTTCCCTTATTTGCTTTAATCTCAAGCGGTTTATCGTGTCTTTTGATCTGGTTTGATCCTCAGCAGCGAATCGCGTTGTATTGGACGCTGCCGTTTGTTTTAATTTGTTATCTCGGCTATTGGTGGTGGCAAAAGCGCCATCCGGAGACTGCCGATACGAATAAGTAGTTTTGTTTAGCATCCACTTGATCAATCAGGGGGATGCTTTTATTAGTTATGATAAAATAAAGGCAGTATTCAAAATCGAAAGGAGGCAGGCCCTTGTTGCGCTATCTAATCAGTATCCTGATTGGCGGCATTCTGCTTTTGATCTTTAAGGACTGGCTTGGGATCAGTAGAAAACATCCGCCACGTCAAAAAACTGCTCACCAGCCGGATGCCGTATCTGAACATGAATCAGAAACAATTGCTTCATCGACGTCAAATGTTCATCAACCGGCAATAATCGCTCAATCAGCGCCAAATGAGCATGGTCAATCGATACTAGACGAGCATGAACCGGCAGCGGCTGCTCAACCATTGCCAGATGATCATGAATCTGCTGAATCACTGCCAGACGGTCATGAAACGGTAAAGAACGATCAATTACGACCAGTGCTGGCACCTAAGCCGGATACTCGCGAAGCTGTTTCACATGAAAACGCCTCTGCCCGCTTTACTGAGCAAGATTTCGTAGCCACAAATGACAACAGCGCTACTGGACAGCAAGACATTTCGTCACAGACCGAAGCTATCAGTTTGAATCCAGCGCAAAATGATATTCAGCACGATCTTGGCAACTCAGAATCGAAGCAGAATACTGTTCAACTTGAGCTTGACAACTCAGAATCAAAACGCGATACCGCTCAATACGATCTCGGCAACTCAGAATCAAAACGCGATGCTGCTCAATACGATCGCAAAAGCCAGCCGGATCTTGACAACACTGAAATGCCGGCCAATCCAGCGTCAAAGCTTCAAGATCAAACCAGCGTGCAGCCTAAAGCTGGTTCAAAGGCCCCCAATGATGCAGATTTCTCGTCCAGGCCGCGAGCTAAATCAAAACGATCGCCTTTTAAATCATGGTTTAGCTTCAAGCGTCCAGTTAATTGGTCAACGGCAGCGCAACCGTTAAACTGGTCAAACCTGCTTACGACCAAACCGATCAGCAATGCCGCCTACTTAGAGCAGCTGCAGCAATGGGATCGGCATCTCAGCATGGTAGCGGATCATGATGAGATTGCGACCCAGGCTCGGCAAAACTTTTCTGACGCCCAGAAGAACGCCTTTTTCCAAGATCCATTCCCTGGCCTGCGCTTTTTAGCTTATGAGATGGCCAAAACCTATTCTTGGTACAGCCACGGTACGGATCGCTCTCCACACGAACTGGCCATGCTCTCTAAAGACCTTAAAGGAATCATTCAGCTGCATGAGCGCGCCACGCAGCTTTTGCAGGGAGATATTGGTGAGCGCCGCGTCTATCAACTGCTGCAGGAGCTTTATCCTCATGAGGAACTGCTGGACTCGCTCAACCTGCCCTTTGACTACTACAAAAAGCAAAATGCCGCTGCCGTTAACCAGATCGACATCATATTGATCACTCGCAACGGTGTCTTGATTCCAGAGGTTAAAAACTATCAAGGCCTGGCGCTACAGATGACCAAGGACGGCGATTTCATCATTGCCTACCCCAACGGCTACTGTGAACAGATTAAAAATGCCGCTGAACAGCTCAGCAACCACGAGCATGCGGTCTCACGCCTGTTATTTGAGGATGCCAACGCACGCCAGATTTTAATGAACGCGCAGCCAGTCATTCATTCCATGTTCGTGGCGGCCAACCCAGATCAAGCAACCATGCCCGCCCCTGGAATGCGAAATCGACTCTACTCACTGTCGCAGCTTGATCAGTTTGCCAAGTTTAAGGCCAAGCGTCCATTAACCGGTCTCGAACAGCGCTATCTCAAAGAACTGCTGGCCAGTCGCGAAACCGGCGAACGCGAATACGAGCAGCCCTTTATCATTAATCTGGCTAAACTGGAACGTCAGCTGCTTGCGATGGCAGCCTTGAATGATCAGTATCTTAATGACAACAGTCCACTGACTCGTTATGTTGACAGTGACATGCTGACCAGTCTGCATCGCGGCAATTTCATTGATGATCACTGCCGGCTGCGCTAGGTCAAACTTGAAACCAGGTAACACCAGATTCTCTGGGACAAACTTAAAGTTGAATAGCACTGGAACTTTCCAGGTTGAACTTATAGATGAGTGCCGCCGAGAATTTTCAGTTCAAATCTGAAGTTAGGTAATGCGGATTTTCGCAGGCGAACCTGGAACTGGGAGCGCTGACTTCGCTAGGCCAAACCTGAAACCGGGAGCGCTGACTTCGCTAGGCCAAACTTGAAACTGGGGGCGCTGACTTCGCGAACTTATTTCTAGAAAGGATAATCTTCTTGCATCAAATCAATACAGATGGTCAATGGCTGCATCTTTTTTATCAAGGTGAAGATCGTGATGACGGCTGTGCCAATGAATTGAGTCTGCAGCCCGCTAATGATGAGCACCGCTTAAACCTGCTTTTGAGCAATCACGGCTTTAACGATGAACCGCATGACGCAACCTTTTCACTCAATCAAGCTGATGCCCAGGCTTTGCAGAAATATCTGGCTAATTGGCTGAATGACCGACAAAAGTCTCCGTCATCACACGGAGCAGACTCATACGACCAAGCTTAGGAGCGTAAAATGCCCTGTCGCCCAATCCAGGCGGCAAGGCATTTTAGTTTTTAATGCGTTTGTTAATTTTAAATCCTTCAAACCAGTCGACGCCATGGTTAGCATCACTTTCCGCAGCAATCACAAATCAGCATCCATTCCACAACCTACTGATAGATACATCCCATAACCCATAACGGCACGTATTCCACCAGTCTCACGAATCTTCCTGAACTTGGAAAAACCAATTCATCGGATAATCACCCATAAACACGCTGGCTTTGTGAAGCAAATCGGGGTCTGGCGAACTGAGACCGTTGCATTTACCTACTTTACGCCAATTTTTCGCCAGAAGTAGGTACCTGTATATTCGATTTGCTTAACTTTACCTACTATTGACGCCTTTTTCCGAAATAGTAGGTAAAGATGTATATTTTGGCGCTGCCAGGAGTTGATTGGGCCAGACCGACTTTGTGAATTGCCTACTACTGAGTGATTTTCATCAAATAGTAGGTAATGTTAGGGATCCCTAACTCAATATACACTAATTTTTACCTACTTATACATCAATTTTTGCGAAAAGTAGGTAATGATGGTTTCGTCATATGTTTTATGCAGGATTTTTTGCATATTAGCTAATAGCCCAGTGCGGCCGTCATCTCATTTTGCAGGAACTGATTGACGGCATCTTCAACCTGGACTCGAAACAGCTCTTTTAAGGCCGAATCGTCATCTGCCAGTACGCGGTAATGATATTTTTGATAGAATCTTCCATGGGGAAAGCCTCCGTATTCTGATTGGTTTTTGACGATTTCAATCATACGGGGAGGGCTTTCCCTTTTTCAATACCTCCTTTAAATTTACACTCCCTAATTGACGCATTAAGCAGCATGGCTAAGGCTAGTTTTCGCTAATCGTAAATATTTCGCTGCCGCGGCCCGGCTCGTCTTAAGTTTCAAACAACCATTAACTAAAACGCACCACCCCAAACACGGGATGATGCGTTTTTATCGTTGTCGATTCTGTAGGTCAAGCTGACGGCAAGACTAATCAGCTTTACGATTTACGCTTCTTAGGTTTACCAATGCCAAAGCCTAAACCGGCAAGTGCCAACCCCATCATCGCTAGGATCGATCTGTGTTGAGCATTGCCAGTCTGTGGCAGCTGCTTGGCATCATTGGCCTTGTCGTGACTTGAAACGGCCTTAGCATTATTTTCAACTGCTGCCGAATCCGTCGAGTGGTCAAGTTCACCTGGTACATTCGGCGTCACTGGCAACTCAGCAGGATCAGTTGGCGCTTGTGGCTGTTCCGGCGTCTTAGGCGTAGTCGGTACTTCTGGCGCGATCGGTGTCTGATTCTTAATGTACGTTACCGGCGTGTCCTGCGTTGGATCAGTCGGCGTCACGGTTGGCGTGCTTGGCGTGTAGCCCGGCACGACTGGTACGGACTCATTTGGCACAACCTTTGTCGGATCGGTTGGGTCGTTTTGGTAGCTTGGCGTGTCCGCTCCTGGAATCGGGTTGCCCGCTTCATCAACCGGAATGATCCTGCCGACCTGCTTGTAGATGAACTTGGCCGTCTGATCGCCTTCGCCAAACGTACCGGCAGTGTTTTCCTGCTTGACCAGAACGTAGCCGTTAATCACTTGAGCATCCCCAGTTACGTCAAACGAATCGCCATAATGATAGGCACCGTTCTTGCTTGGCGCCAGTTCGTTGCCATCCTCATCAACGAATTGTTCCGTCAATTGGTATTCGTTTTGCGTATATGGAACAAATGTGTCTTTGCCGGCATCAATTGGCGTAACCGGACTGGGATCAACCGGCGTGTAGCCTGGAATTACCGGAATTGGTTCGTCGGCCATGACTTTTGTCGGATCGGTTGGATCAGTCGGATATGTCGGCGTGTCCGCTCCTGGAATCGGGTTGCCGGCCGCGTCAATTGGAATCAGCTTCCCATTTGGCATGTAGGTTACCGTTGCCGTTACATCTGGTTCAGCAGCCGTTGCCGTCAATCCGCCCGCCGTTTTCTTATCAGCATGGTAGCCTTCAATCACGCCCGTATCTTCCATGTCAAATGTAAATGAGCCGGTCCAGGCACTGGTTGCAAGCACTTCGCCAGTGACCTTGTCAATCGTAATCGTGCGCGTAAAGGCATCCTTTTGCGTCTGAACCTTGTCAATTGGCGTTTGATCACCGGCCCCAACGTAGTGAATCGTTTGGGTCGCGTCTTTAACCAGGTTGGCGCGCGAAACATAGGCTGGGTAGCGGGGACCATCCGGATAGTTTGGATTGATCGGATCACCCGGAGTTACCGGATCAGGATCGTTAGGCGTGACTGCCTGAATGGCATGCTTAAAGTGAACCACGAAATCATTGCCTGCTTTGGCATAGATCTGCGTCCCATCGACAAAATCACTGGATGTCAGCTCATAGCCGCATTCTTCATACAGCTTGATCTGATCAGCCGTGGTGTAGCCGATCAAAGAACCGACCTCGCCAATTGGCAGCTCAAACTCGCTCAAAGTCTTGCCCGTCACGTCATCAACGTATTTGATCATCCCGGACACTTTGGCCTTGCTGTAGACAACTGATTGCGTCAGCGCTTGTTGCCCCGGTGTTACCGCAGCTGATCCAACCGTGGCCAGGTCAACGTAGTCAAATCCCAGCGTGACTGGATCGGCTGACTTGACCGCGCCTAGTTCAGCACTGCTTGGCATCCAGGCCGCATCAGCATCGGTAGTATCGACTTTGCCATCACCATCGACGTCATAGCCTAAAACCTCTCCCGTTACGCTGTCAATGATTGCGGTTCGATTAAAGGTCGCGGTTTGAACGTACGTACTGCTGCCATCAGGCGAACCATTCACTGGATTGCCTTTTTCATCAACGTAACTGATCGTCCGCGTGACTGAGCTGCTGGTTGTTGCCGCGTGCGTTTGGTGCCGCAGCTTAACCGTATAGACCTGCGAAACTTGACCATCAATGTCATCGATCGAATCAAAGATAATCTTAGCGGGAACAGAGTCAGCCACCAACTCATAGCCCTGTGCAATCAGTTCCTGCAGGCGCGCGGCCGTTGAGTAGTCGCTTTGTGTGTTGGTTGGGCCAGTTAACGAAATCTCATCAATAACGCGATCATTTTCATCCAGATCGATATATTTGATCAATACCTGCTGCTCATTTGCCTGATAGGTGATGTCAATCGTCTGATCCATCGAGTTTTCATCAACGACTGCCTCAGCAACGGATGCAATGTCTGGCGTGTAGCCGGCAAACTCAGGCGCGTTAAATGACTCCCAGCCAGCCATGCTCCAGGTCCCAGTCGTGGTCGTGCCGTCCTTTTGTACCGTATTGATTCGAGTAATCGTAGCTGTCTGTGTAGTAACGGCAAGCGTGCCATCTGGCTGGTGAACGTTGATCGTCCGCGTTACCGTTTTAGTTTCTGTACTTTGCCCGTAGACTTGAACATAGGTCGCGTTTGGCTGTTTGATCGGCGTTGCAAACTGATCGGCATATGATTTATAGCCCAACGCCAGCTGCTTGCCCGCGTCATCAGCCAGCGTGCGGTCCTTGACGTTGACGACGATGCTGCTGAGGTTGGCGGCAGTTGAGCTGGCCAACGTTGGCTGCTGAATCACAAAGCTCTTAATCTGCGA
Source organism: Limosilactobacillus mucosae DSM 13345 (assembly GCF_001436025.1). GTDB lineage: Bacteria > Bacillota > Bacilli > Lactobacillales > Lactobacillaceae > Limosilactobacillus > Limosilactobacillus mucosae. Next base: position 15,056 of record NZ_AZEQ01000023.1, read on the forward strand.
CCAGTCCATCACTTCATCAGCCGTCAGCCAGCTGCTGGTATCCGGTTCGGCATTGTCATTCAGATCAACGGCCGTGGTTGAATAAAGAACCATCACGCTGCCCGTAGTATTTGCCGCAACTGGCCCAGTCAGCACCACGTCGGCATTGTCGGGCAGGTTGACATAGATTCGCGAATTGGTCAGATCGCTGCCAGTCAGATTCTTAGGCGTCAGCTTGTAGCTCATTGAATCATCGCCAGAATTAAGCGAGCTGCCGTGATTATGATAATCGGTCCCATCGGCATTCCCTTGGCTGACCCCGCCAATCGTAAATTCAGCGCCCGGACTCAGAACCTGCGTGGAAAAGGCGTTGGCTGCATAGGTATCATCAGTAACGATCCCGCCCGTGTATTCCGGTTTATAAAGCTTTTTATCGTTGATTGCCTTTTGATTCTTAGGCAGCGGCGTTGAGGTCTTGACGTAAACCAGACCTTGATACAGCCCCGGCAAGGCATCGTTGTTAATGTCAAACGCTACTTTAAAGACGCCATTGGTATCACTGGTAAAGAGCTTGCTGTTATCAAAGACATAATCGCTTTGACTGTAGTCCAGCTTGACAACCTGTTCTTGACCGTTATTGACATAGAAAGTAGAGACTACCGGATTGCCTTCAAAAATGGAAAGATCTGGGTTAAATGACGTATACTGCGGCAGCTTAATATAAAAAATTGGGTGATCCAAAACATAGGTCGGCCATTCACCAGCATAGCCATTGGTAATCGAGCCGACGCCAATGGTTCCCGCGTAGCCGCTGCCCCCACCGCCATTGCCTTTAAAGTTGCTGGACAGCCCGCCCGTAATCGTCTGGGTAACGCTGAGCACGCTTGAAATCAGATTGGATCCGCCAATCGTCAGCGTATTCGTCAGCTGATCGCCAACCTGAACCGCCGTGCCGTCATCGTACTTATCGGTCAAGCGGCCATTAATGTAAAAGTAGTTGCCAATCGTACCATTCATGGCATACAAGGCAACATCAGTGTCAGCCCCCGCTTTAATCAGATCCGGAGTTAAGACGGCCTTGCGAATCGAGCTGGTCCCCTTGCCATTGATCGTTCCTCCGGCGGCTACCGTTCCTTGACTGGTGGTGCCATCAGCATAGTAGAGCACGTATGCGTATTTGGTGACGCCGTTTAATTTGGCCGTTGTGATTCCGGTAGCCTTAAAGCCATCCGCGATCGTAAACGTCAGTGTCGCGTCGTTCAGATCATAAATCGTAATGTTTTGGATGCCAAACGTTGAGATCTTGGTTGCAGAGGGCTTGCTTGCCGTCGCGTCGCTGATTGAGATCGTCTTGTCATCCCACGCGCCAGCAGCTGATCCACCCGGCTTGCCTGGCTGCGCGATTGAGTTCAGCTTTTCAGTCCATGGCTGATTCAGCGTCTTGATCAGCTGATGGTCCTGCTGATCGTTAAGGTTCTGCACGATGGTAATGTTGCCATCAGCCGTTACGGTTTCATCAACATTGCCGCTCACGACGTACTGCCCGACCAGATAGTATGGGACGTCAGCCTGGGCCAGCATCGATCCTGCTCCCTTAGGCACCGTGATGATAATATCAGCCCCCGTCTGCGCCTGCGTGATCGTCGTTCCATCCGTAAACGCATTTTTAGCAGCCGTCGCGTCAGCATTCAGTTTAAAACTGGCGGGAACCGGAATCGTAATCGTCGTTCCATAGTTGACGCTGCCGTTGACGCGGGCAGTTGGGTATTTTTCATTATCATAGATGCCCTTGGTTTCCTTCAAATCCAGCTTGTACGCGTAGTCAACGTTTGGCAAAAGCGTTTCTGAGGCTTCGCTGCTTGGCTCGCGACTCAAAGCTGGATCCATGTCAGGACTGATGATCTGCGTAAACGTTTTGGCAGTTGAGCCCAAATCGTTGCCATTGCCGTCAACTGCAGACAGGGTCGCCGTAAACTCGCGCTGACCAATCGACTCGCCGTCAATCAGCTGACCATCAAAAGAATCATTGCGGCGGCTGGCGATCGAGATCTTTTGGCTGATGCTGCCGCTTTGCTTTAGGATAGTGGTAACGTAATAAAAACCATTTACCATATCATTGGTAATCGTCGTGTCGGCAATCGAAAGCGACGAGGCCCCAACGATATAGTAGGCAACCTGGTTTTGACCATCCTGGTTGGCTGGAAGCTTAAAGATTACCTTGTCGCCAGCATTCCCCGTATAAGAAATCGTTGCCGTGATATCGCGCTGGCTGTTCCCAGTGTTGCCGATCTCGGTTCCAGAAAGCGTCAGTGAGTTTTCCTGGATCGCGGCATTGGCACTGTCAAAAGCCGGCTCAGCAATCGTCTGGCTGGCGACAGCAGTTGGCTCCTGTGCGCTGGCTGATTGCTCGCCCACTGCAGAAGATGTCGGAACGTCTGATGATAAAGGAACGCCAGCCGCTGAGTCAAGATCTGCCGATGCAGAAGCAGCAGTTGAAGCAGGGCCAGCTGAGGATGAAGCTGTCTCGGTACCCGCACTCGTTGCTTCTGAAGCCAGCATTGCCGATTTCGTTTCGGCATCTGCCCCACTGACCGCTGCTGAATGCTGATTTGGTGAAGCACTGCTTAACGAGGAAGCCGCCTCATCAGCATGAACCAGCGGCTGATCTGATATCAGGCCGTACCCAAACGTAAAGCCCAACACAACGGAAGCCAGGCCCGTATTCAGTTTCCGCAGCGAAAAACGAAATGATCGCCGTTCCATTTTATGATCAAGCATTTGCCGATTATTCTTTGATAGCATGTTTTTCCCCTCGCTTTCTTCACTGCCACCCCCACGTTACACAAGCAATTGAATGACCAATGAAGACAGTTATCGATAAGCTGTATTTTTCTTTTATCAATATATAACAAAATTCGTAAAATACCGCTTTCTTTCATCTCCTATCTTACTAAATTAAACACTAATATTTAAGGAATCTTGCTTGATTTCAACAATATATACACATGATAATCCAAACTAAATTTTAAGTTTCTTTAAGTTATTCAATGAGCCGTCTAATAAGTTCATTCATTTCCCCATCTCGCTCAGCAAACACTTCTTAAACAGCAAACGCGCTAACCCAAGTCCTAAGACCTGAGCTAGCGCGTTTTTTTGCTGTCAGATTTATTTATGACTAGTGATACAGATCAAACCGGCCCTTGGCAAGCAGTTCCTTAACCCCGCCAGTTTCAATCAGCGACTTGTTGGCAATCATCTTCTTGATTACCGAAGCTGGGTAGCCATAGTACTTCATCCCCATCGCAACGCCAAAAGCATGCGTGTTGCCCATTGAAGCCACAGTCCCCAGTGAATGGTATGAGTATGGACCAGGCCGCTGACCACCAGTTACGCGGGCTGCCAGATCCTTAGCCGCGTAGATTCCCATCGTCAGCGCGATCTGAGCCGTCGTTGGGTAAGGCCGCTTGCCATCTGGCGGCATTACCGCGGCCACGTCGCCCAAAACGTACAGGTCATCATAATCAGGAGCCGTCAAGTGATCAGTAACCATCACCCGACCACGCCGCTGCGGCAGATCAGAGGCTGCCATGACCGGACTGCCGCTGACCCCGGTTGTCCAGATGATCGTGCCGGCCGTTTCCTCATGCAACTGTTCATCCTTGGTTTGATAAACGACCGCGCCCGGCTTGATTTCCTTGATCGCGGCCTGTCCCTGCAAGGTGAGCTGTTCTTTTTGCATCAGCTTAATCGCATAATCCTTCATCTTGTCGTCAAACATTGGCAAAATCCGTGGCGCGGCATCAATCATCTTGATTTTAATTGCGGCTGGGTCAACTTCTGCCACTTTGGCCAAACGCTTTCTGGCATCATAAAGGGCCCCCGCCAATTCAATACCGGTAAAACCTGCACCGCAAACGATAATCTTGAGATGGTCTGGATTATGATCAGTACGGTATTGCACCATCTGTTCGTTTAAATGATCAGCAATCTGAGCTGCCTGGTCAACATTGGCCATTGGCAGGCTGTTTTCCACGGCTCCCTTGATGCCAAACGTTTCCGAGACAAAACCCAGTGCCAGCACGCAGTAGTCGTAGTTGAGCGGCGCGTGTTCGGCCAGCTCAATCTGCTTAGCATCAGGATCTACCTTGACGACGCGATCCTTGATCAGCTTAACGGCAGGACTAAGGACGTCTTGAATGTCAAAACAGATCCGTTCTGGCGCAACGTTACCGGCCGCAACCTCATGCAGATTGGTTGCCTCATAATGATAGTCGTTTTGTTCAACCAGCGTAATCTCAGCCGTTTTAGCCGCTTTTTTCTGCAATTCAACAACGGTTTTCAAGCCGGCATAGCCAGCACCTAAAATGACAATTTTTTTCATTTCCTTCAACCCCTTTTAGAGAACCATTCCAATTAGATAAGTCAGAACCTGAGTCGCGCCGCCAACCATCAAGATGCGAACAGCGCAAATAAACGTCTCCTTTTTAACTTGTCTTTTGATAAGCATCTTGTTCTGTTTGAAAATGAAAGGTACAATAAGCAAAGATAAAATTACCGTAAATGGTGAAATACGAAAGAATGGTGATATAGTGATAAACAAAAATGCCAGGACGTTTTTGACGCTAAACGCGATCAGACAGACACGCTTGCCCAACAGCCGGACAATCGTATACCGATGATTACGCAGATCCTCTTCCGCGTCGCAAAGGTTGTTGGCCAGCAGCAAATTCGAGATCCAAAGCTCTAATGGCATCGCCAGCACCAGGATCCGCCCCAGACTTAGCCAGTCCCAGGAAAAATGCCCCTGCACGTTTAGATAGATGGTGATCAAGACAATCATAAAGCCCATCGTAAAACCAGCGAAGAACTCACCCACCGGCAGTCCGGACAGTGGATAGGGACCAAATGAATAAAAGATCCCAACCAAAAAGCAGAAGACGCCCATTCCCAAAAGCGGCCAGCCAACCTGAGCCACCAGCCAAATGCCCAATAGCGACGCGATCAACACCATCCCGACAATCAAGTACCGCATGGCTGGCAATGACAGCTGCTCGCGGCCGATGATGTTGGTCTTTTGCTGGTAAACCTCAGTATCGATGGCATGGCGGTAATCGTTGTAGTTGTCCATGACGTCGACGGCCATGTTGAACAGCAGCATCGCGATCAAAAACACCAGCATTACCCGCCAGTCAAACGCATGGTAGTACCAGATGCTGTAGCCAACGCCCAATAAAAAGGGCAGCAGACTGGCAGCTTTGGCCTTCACCTCAATCAATTCCAAAAAAACTTTCAGCGACATTTTCTAAGCAATCCTTTCATCTCTTGCAACAAAAATTATTTAGTTAAGGAACTCATCATTATGATCAATTCATTTCAAACTCAAACTAAACACTTAATCGGCAGTGAATTAAAACAGGTTCGCCAGCTCATCGACACGCGCCTGCAGTGCCGCAATCCCGAACTGGCACATGCCCTGCAGCAGATGGCCAGTCACGGCGGCAAGTTTCTGCGCCCGACGCTGCTGCTGCTGGTAGCTAAGGCAGCCGCGCCCAATGATTGGACCCTTACCACGCGCAGCCGTTTGATTCAGCTGGGCGCGTCAATCGAGATTCTACACATGGCAACGTTGATCCATGACGACATTATCGATGATTCGCCCAAGCGTCGCGGTCAAGTCAGCGTTCAGACCCAATTTGGCAAGGATACCGCGGTCTATGCCGGCGACCTGCTGTTTACCCAGTTTTTTGACCTCTTAATCGCCAACCTGGCCAACGATGAGTATCTGCAGATCAACGCACGGGCCATGAAAAAGATTTTAGATGGCGAATTAGGACAGATGGCGCTGCGCTATCACCAACAACAGCAAGTCACCCAGTATTTGCGCAACGTCAACGGCAAGACGGCGGCTCTTTTCCAGCTGGCCGCCAGCGAAGGCGCACATTTTGCTGGGGCTGATCGCCAAACCACTGCCTATGCCGCGCGTTTTGGTCAGAACCTGGGCATTGCCTTTCAAATAATTGACGATCTGCTTGACTATACCGACCAAAGCAAACTCAACAAGCCCGTGATGCAGGATCTGGCCACCGGCGTCTATTCACTGCCACTTTTATTGGCCCTGCAGCATCCGACTGCGGTCAAAGAACTGCAGCCGCTGCTTGAACGACCGCTGACCCCCGCCAGCGAGCAGCAGATCAGGGCTATCGTAATCAGCAGCGGCGCGCTGGCTGAGGCCCGTCAATTAGCCCAGCGGTTTACGCAAAAGGCCGATCAGTGGCTGGCAAAACTGCCGGATTCACCGGCTCAGCGTCTGCTGGGTCAGCTGACGCAACAGCTTATGCAAAGAACCATTTAGCCAGCCTGATAATCAGCTGGATGCTCCGAGACCCTAAGCTGGCTTGACATTAACTCCGCTGACGGCATCAAGCGCTCAAAAATTTGCCGAGCGCTTTTTCAATTTCAAAATCGGGTCAACCGCATCGGCAGCTTGCCGGTGCTTTTTTATTGACCGCATTTATTTGCCAGCCTGACTGGTTCCGCCTTGGTCGGCAGTCAGCAGGCCGCGATAGTACGCGCTTTGCTGCCACAATTCTGCCGGCGTGCCCTGCAGTTTGAGCTGACCATCGCCAATCAAGATCACACGGTCCATTTGCTCGACTCCCTGCAGGTGATGCGTCACCCAGATCAGCGTGCGATCCTGCAGCTGCGTTTGAAACGTTTCGATTACCTGACGCTCCGTAATGGGATCCAGCCCAACCGTTGGCTCATCCAGCAAAACGATCGGCGCGTTGTGCAGCAGAATCCGGGCCAGCGCGAGTCGATGCCGCTCACCGCCAGAAAAACGCAGCCCGGCTTCAGCAACCGGCGTCTCCATTTTCTGCGGCAGCTGGTCAATCATTTCCCAGAGGCCAACCCGCCGCAGCGCGTCTGCCAGCTGCTCATCGCTGGCTTCTTCATTGCCCAGCCGCAGATTATTGGCAATCGTAGTGTTGAACAAATAGGGACGCTGGTTGATCACGCCAAAGATCTCAGCGGCCGCGTCGCCCAATTCAAAACTCGAACAATCGCCCACGGTTACCGTGCCCCCTGTTGGCCGCAGATCGCCCCGCAGCAGTGAGAGCAAGGTCGTTTTCCCGCTCCCGCTGCGTCCAAGAACGGCAATCTTTTCACCAGGCTTGATCGTTAAATCGATTCCTTTCAGCACTTCGGCATCATCGGCCTCGTAGCGGAAATGCAGATTGCGCAGTTCAATTTGATACGGCGCGTGGGGATGCGTATCAGCAGCTGATTTCTGATCGGCAGCCAGCTCATTCAAGCGGCGCAGCGACTCGCCATACAGATTGGTTTCCTGAGCCGCGGCCGGCAGCGGCGACAGCGCGTCAGCCAATGGAAACAGTGCCAAGACCAGTGCGGCAATCCAATCCGCTGCGCCGCCATGATACTGTCCCCAACGCGCGGCTCCCCAAAGAACCAGACTAACGGCCATCAGCAAAAACAGCATCTCCATCAAGAAATCCCGCCGCCTGGCAAACCGGTGCTCCGCCAGCCGATTGTTCATTGCCAGCTTTTCCGTTGCCGCGTGGCGTTTCAGATAGTCTGCGCGTCGTCCCGCCAAGCGCCAGTCAGCCAGCCCCAAGACGTCATCCGTCAATTCGGCATACATCCGATCGCGCAGCTGCTTGTCTTTCATCTGGCGCGCGCCATTGACTACCGTTGACCACCATGGAATGGCGATAATCATCAGGCCAAAGATCAGCAACACGGCCAGCCCTAATAATGGTGAAAGCCAGCCCAGCGCGATAATCAAGATCACGTAAAGGCCCCAGGCAACCAGCATTGGAAAGATCGTCCGCAGATAAAGATTTTGAATGTGACCGATATCGTCGGCCAGCAAACCCAGCAGATCCCCCAGCTGATAGCGGCGGCGCCAAAAGATCGCATCGGTTTCCAAGGCGTCATACAGTCGCTGCCGCAGCTTGGAAGTCATCTTAAGCACCCAGTTGTGGCTGACCAACCGCTCGGCATAATGCAGCGTAGGTCGGCCGATCCCAAACGCACGCGTCAAGACGATCGGCACGTAGACCAGCAGAATGTTGACCGGCTGCTCAGCGGCGCGGCTGATCAGGTAGCCGGCACTAAACATCAATCCGGCCGCGCAGATAAACGTCAGAATTCCCAGCGAGATCGCCAGAATCAGACTTTTGCGATAGCGCCGCAGAAACGGCCGGACCCACGAATCATGCTTTAAAATCTGAAAAAGCTTGATCTGTCTAAACATGCCGCTCACCTCGCATTCCATTGATCAATGAGACGAAATAGCCATTTTTTGCCAAAAGCTCGTCATAGGTTCCCTGCTCAACCAGCTCGCCATGATCCATTACCAAGATCCAATCCATCTCCTTCATCCAATGCAGCCGATGCGTAGCAAAAAAGACCAGCCGCTGATCCATTAACGGCAGCATGCGTTCTTTCAGCTCCAGTTCGGTTTCAATATCCAGATGAGCGGTTGGCTCGTCAAACATCATGACCCGCCGCTTGTCGTCCAGCAATGCTCTGGCCAACGCGATTCGCTGTGCCTGACCGCCAGAAAGCTCGCGGTGTCCTGACCCAATCATCGTTGCCAGGCCATCAGGAAGCTTGGCCAGCCAATCCGTCATGCCAACCATTGCCAGCGCGGCCCTGATCTGTTCATCAGAAACGCCTGGCGTGTAGAAGGCAACGTTTTGACGCACCGTCGCCGTAAAGATCGTTGGCGACTGCGGCAGATAAAGCAGCTGATTTTGCCAGTCCGGCAGGTTAAGCGTCGTTACCGTTTGACCCTGAATCTTGATCGTGCCCTGTTTAGGAGTCAAAAAACCACTCAAAAGATTGATCAAAGTCGTCTTACCCGCTCCGCTCATCCCAATGATGCCGACTTTCTGCCAGCCTTTGATCTGAAGCGAAAACGGCTTAATGCTGGTGCCTTTTGGATATTGAAACGCCATTGAATCAATCGACAGCTCATCAGTTGATCCCCAGGAATGCAGTGGTGCTTCGATACGCGGCTGCGCAGGCTGATTAAGGATCGTCAGCATTTTATGAAACGAGTTGCGGCCATTGAGCGTGGCATGGAAATCACCAGCAAACCGACGCATCGGCAGGTAGTATTCCGGTGCCAGGATCAAGACGGCCAACGCGTTGAAAAGCGCCATGCGGCCATTTAAAAGATCAAACCCCAGATAAACGGCCACCACCGCGATGGAAAGCGTCGTAAAAAAGTCCAGCGCAAACGTCGAAAGCATCGCGACTTTCAGTACGGCCATCGTTCGTTTTCTAAAATGCTCGCTGGCCGTAAAGATGCTTTTAGAGTAGCGCTTGCTTAAGCCAAGATACTTAAGCGTGTCAATCCCCCGCAGCGAATCGATGAAATTGTTCGACAGGTGCTGAAAGCTGCCATACTGCTGCTCGGCTTTGGCTTTGGCGGCCTTGCCCAGGATGATCATAAACAGGATGATCAATGGATAGGTCACCAATAAGATCACGGCCGAGCGCCAATCAAAAATCCCAACGGCAATCAAGATCAAAACGGGGACGCTCATCATGCCGATCGTCTTGTCAAACGTCAGCTTAACGTACTGGTTGACCTCGTTGATACCATCAAGCGCCATGGCAACCGTGCTCCCAGTCCCATTTTCCTGCACCAAGGCCGGCCCCTGATCATAGAGTTTGCTTAACAGCCGCGCCCGCAGATCAACGGCCGTCTGTTCCGCAAAACTATCCAGAATCCGTTTTTCCAGCCATAAGAGCAGCTGGCGCAAGGTATAGCTGGCAATAAAGCCCGCTAAAAGCAGCCAGTGCAGTCCTTTTCCCTGCCAGAGCATAAACAGCGTGCCAGCCAGGAAGGCAGCCTGAGCGATAATAAAAACGGCCTGCAGAATCTTTATTCCGACAAGCCGTTTCACGATCACGCCGGAACCCGGCAATTGAAATAAATCACGATCAATCATTAACGTACCTCAACGCGCGGCATCTCAATCCGCTTGCGGAAGATCCAGTAGGCAAAGGCCGTATATACCAAAATGCATGGCACCAGAACCAGCGTCGCAATCGTCATCACGATCAGCGTGTAGTTGGAAGATGACGCGCTCTTGATCATCAAATCGTATTGACTGCTGATCGAAGAAATCATCAACCGTGGGAACAAGCCGCTAAACAGCAGTGCTACCAGCGAAACCAGCGTCAGACCACTGAAGACGAATGCCCAGCCATTGCGGTTTTTGAAGGTATTGGCATGAGCCAGCACCGAAAAGGCAACGATCAAAGCCAGCCCCAGCAGCGTTGCCAGCGGGTGCACCTTGATAAAGTCGGTTTGGAAGAGCAAAAGCAGCGCAAAGACCACCTCGCCCAGATACAGAACCCAGTAGAACGCTTGGCTGTAGTTTTGGGCCCGCGCCTGAATCGCACCCGTTGTCTTGAGCGCGATATAGTTCAAGCCGTGCAGGTAGGTCAGCAGAGTCAGAGCAACGCCGCCGACGATTGAAAACCAGTTAAAGTAGTCTAAAAAACCAGCTTGAATGTTTCCCTGCGCGTCGATCGGCATCCCTTTGATCATCGAGATAAACATCACGCCAAAAAAGAATGGCACGATCAGACTGCCCAATGCCAGCGCGTTATCCCACAGCGGCTTTTTTGCCATGGGACTCTGCGCCCGGAATTCAAACGAAACGCCCCGGATAATCAAACCAACCAAAATCACCAGTAAGATCAGGTAGTAGCCGGAAAACAGCGTGGCGTACCAGTATGGAAACGAAGCAAACATCGCCCCGCCCGCCGTGATCAGCCAAACCTCATTGCCATCCCAGACCGGACCAATCGTACGAATCAGCTGGGTGCGCTCGGCCTCGTTATGAGCCAGGGTTTTAACCGCCATGCCAACGCCATAGTCAAAGCCATCCAGGAAGAAGAAGGCCGCAAACAGCAGACCGATCAAAAAGAACCATAATATCTGCAGCATTGTCATTTAAAACGCCCCCTTAGCAAATGGATCCATAATCTTAGCCGATGCCGCGGCCTGATCGAATGGATCGTTGTGCAGCGCCCGTACGATCAAACCAATCAGGATTACCGCCAAGCCGCTGAACAGACAGAAGTAGACGATGTTGGAAATCAAGAGCGAAGCCACCGAAACGTTTGGCGAGACGCTTTGAGCAATCGTAAACAGACCATAGACCGTCCATGGTGCCCGGCCCAGTTCCGTAATCAGCCAGCCACTGGTATTCATCAAGAACGGCGCAAACGTCAAGAGCGCCATTACCCAAAGACACCAACGATGCTGATAGAGCGTCAATTTGTTTTTGCGCGTCAAGATCAGGCCAACCAGCGAGCACAGCGCGATCAAGGCCCCAAAGCCAGCCATCACCCGGAAGCTCCAGAACAGCGTGTTGACCGGTACATAGTAGTTCATCTTGTGACCAGCAATCGTCGTGCCATACTGTTTCTTAAGCTCAGCGTTGACCTGCTCCATCCCCTTGACGGAACCGGTCGTCTTGCCATAAGAAAGCACGCTCAGCATCACGGGAATGTCGATCTTGCCCTTGACTTCATGAGTCTTAGTATCAGCAATCCCGACCACCGTCCAAGGCGCCTGTTTGCCCGTGGTCTTGTAGACGGCTTCCGTAGCGGCAAACTTCATTGGCTGTTCCTTGATCAGGTACTTCATCTGCAGATCCCCCATCAGCATCGTTGCCACAGAGAAGACCAGCATCAGCGTCATGCCCAGCCGCATCGTCTTGTGATAGACTTTGGTGTTTTCCTTTGACAGCTGCCGTTTCTTAAGCAGCTGGAAGGCAGCCAGACCGGTAATGATCGTCGCCCCGGTTAACAGTGCCCCCAAGATAACGTGACCATATTCAAAGAACAGCTGCGGATTCGTCAGTAAGGCACCAAAATCAACCATTTCAGCCCGGCCATTGCGAATCGTGTAGCCGACGGGATGCTGCATGAAAGAGTTGGCAGTCAGAATCCAAAGCGCGGAGGTCATTGTTCCGAACACGACCATCCAAATAAAGAACAAGTGCAGTTTCTTGCCAACCCGATCCCAGGTAAACATCCACAAGCCAATAAACGTTGACTCGATGAAAAATGACAGCAGCGCCTCAAAAGCAAGCGGCGCGCCAAAAATATCACCCATAAAGCGTGAGTAGTCGGACCAATTCATCCCAAACTGGAATTCCTGAATCAGCCCGGTGACCACGCCAACGGCAAAACTGAGCAGGAAGATCTTGCCCCAGAATTTTGCCATTCGTTGATACTGTTCATTTTTGGTATGAACATAAATCGATTCCATAATTGCAACGACAAAAACGGTCCCGATCGAAAACGGAACGAAAAAGAAGTGAAAAACGGTCGTCATCGCAAATTGGAAACGAGCTAGATTAACGATTGTCATTCTAACATCCCCTTTTAAACTTATTTCCTAATCACTTATCAATAGATTAGGAATACCGCTTTTACAGCCTTAGTGTACCGCTTTGATAAAAGGCTTTCAACATGCAAATTACTTTATTTTAATTTTGTCTCTCAACCCGCAGTTATCCGGCAATTTAATCGATTTTTAGTATATTTAAGAAACAATGATTCTCTTAAAATCGTCCATTTTTAAGTTATCAATCAATTAACAATATTCGGGCCGTTTTCAACATTCAGTTCATTTTTATTCATATTAATACAGTTGGCGATTTATGTTCATTTTACCAAAAGTTTGTGAAATTAAGTTCTTAATTCACAATGTCGAAAAAGTAAATTAAGCGTCGCCCTTTTCTCAGCCGACCAATTGATAAGTAGAAAATACTTTTAAATCGTTGATATATAGGTAACAATGATAACATTTTTAATTATACGTAACAAATCCAAAACATTTTTGTAGCGCTTTCGGATATTTAGTGATAAGATATATTCACAAAGTTGATATTCACAAATCCTGCAGGACATCGTTGCTTTTTATACATTTAATATTCAAGAAAGGTCGATAATTATGAAAGCAGCAGTTTGGCATGGCGTAAAAGACATCCGCGTGGAAGATGTTGAATTAAAGCCTTTAAAATCAGATGAAGTCGTTGTAAAAGTCGCTTGGGCCGGCATTTGCGGCAGCGATTTGCATGAATATGTCGAAGGTCCGGTTTTCATCCCAGTCGATAAGGTCGATGAACTGACTGGCGGCCAGGCACCGCTGACGATGGGGCATGAATTTTCCGGGGTTGTTGAGGCAGTCGGCGAAAACGTCACGGATGTTAAAATCGGTGATCACGTTACCGTCAATCCAACCGTTACTCGTGAACGCTGGAGCGATGATCTTAACGTTTATGACGGCTACTCCTTTATTGGATTAAGCTGTGATGGCGGTTTTACCACCTTCGTCAACGTCCCTGCGCACAACATTTATCATTTGCCAAGTGAATTTCCTTTAAAGCTGGCAGCCACGATTGAACCAACCGCCGTTGCCGTGCAGGCTATCAAGGAAGGCTCATTGAAATTCGGCGATACGACGGCAATTTTCGGTGCTGGTCCGATCGGCTGTCTGGTTACGGCGGCAGCTAAGGCAGCGGGCGCTAGAAAGATTATTGTCTGCGATCTGTCTGAGAGCCGTTTAAACAAGGCAATTGAAATGGGCGCAACCGACGTCATCAATTCTGGCCAGGTCGACGCCGTCAAGGAAATTCGCAAGCTGGTGCCAAGTGGCGTTGACGTTGCCTTTGAAGTCGCGGGCGTACAGCCGACGTTTATTCAGGCGATTCACGCAACCAAGCCGCGGGGCACGATGGTCGTCGTTTCAATTTTTGCCCGTCCAATTGAATTCAATCCGATGCTTTTAACCAACAGCGGCGTTAAAGTCACCTCAACGATCGCCTACTCACGCCAGACGTTTAAGCAGACCGTTGACTTGGTTACGCAGCACAAGATTGAGGTCGCCCCAATCATCACCAAGGAAATCGCGCTTAATGACATCGTTGCAGAAGGCTTTGAAACGCTGATCAATGATAAAAAGCAGGCCAAGATTCTGGTTGAGCTGAGCGGTGAATAAAACAATAAAAGACCGAGCCACGGGACTGCCCGCGTTCGGTCTTTTTTGCGTCTTATATCTTCAATTAAGCTCTACTAAACTTATCAACTGTACTAACTAGTCTTCATGACGCTTCTTGCGCGTACCGAACAATGCCAGCAGCGATGACAGCCCGGCCAGACCTAAGCCTGCAGCCGCGGCAGTCTCATTTTGGTCATTGCCAGTCTGTGGCAGAGTTGCCGACTTGCCCTTGCTTGTCGATGAGGCTGCCTGCTGGTTGGCTGGCGTCGTTTGACCTGGAGCTGCCGGTGATGGTGCAGCCAGATTCGTTGACGTGCCAGGTGCTGTCGGTTGGCTTGGAGTCGTCGGGTTAGCTGGCGTCGTTGGCTCACTTGGATTCGTTGGCGTCTCATTCTTGGTATATGGTACCGGTGTGTCCTTGGTTGGATCAGCTGGCGTCACGCTTGGCGTACTTGGCGTGTAGCCTGGAACGGTTGGCGTTGGCTCATTTGGTACCACCTTGCTTGGATCATTCGGGTCATTTTGGTAGATCGGCGTGTCCGCTCCTGGGATTGGATTGCCGTTTGGATCAACCGGAATGATGCGGCCAAGCTTCTTGTAGATAAATTTAGCCGTTTCATCGCCATTGCCAAACGTGCCCTTGGTGTTATCCTGCTTTACCAGAACATAGCCATTGATAACCTTGGCATCGCCAGTCACGTCAAAGGCATCGCCACGCTTGTAGGAGCTGCCCTTGGATGCGCTTGGCGACAGCTCATTGCCATCCTCATCCACAAACTGCTCCGTCAAACCGTACTGATTCTGCGTGTATGGTACCGGCGTGTCTTTGCCAGGATCGGTTGGCGTAATCGGGCTTGGATCAACCGGCGTGTAGCCAGGCACATCTGGAATTGGCTCGTTTGGCACCACCTTGGTTGGATCAGCTGGGTCCGTTGGGTAGGTTGGCGTGTCCGCGCCTGGAATTGGGTTGCCGTTTGGATCAACTGGAACGATCTTAGCGTTTGGCGTGTAGGTTACCGTTTCTTCCACGTTTGGATCAGCAACCGTCGCCGTCAGTCCGCCCGCTGTCTTTTTATCGGCATGGTAGCCATCGACAACTGGCGTATTTTCCGTACCAAAAGTCTCGGATCCTTGCCAGTCGCTGGTTGAAAGCACCTTGCCAGTAACCTTGTCAATCGTAACGGTCCGCGTAAAGGCGTCTTCTTTGGTCTGAACCTTGTCAGCTGGCGTCTGGTCACCGGCCCCAACGTAGTGAATCGTTTGGGTGGCCGCCTTGATCAGATTTTCACGCGCGGTTGCTGGCGGATAGACCGGACTGTTTGGATCGTTTGGATTGATCGGCTCGCCTGGCGTTACCAAATCAGGATCGTTAGGCGTGATCGTCTGCGTCTTGTGCTTTAGGCGAACCACGAAATCATTGCCGGCCTTGGCGTAGGTCTGTGTTCCATCGGTAAAGGTATTGGAAACCAGTTCATAACCCTTGTTTTCGTAGTTCTTGATCTTGTCAGCCGTGGTGTAGTTGATCTTGGTGCCAACTTCTCCTTCTGGCAAGGCGTCTTCATCTAAAAGAACGCCCGTCGTATCGTCAATGTATTGAATCGTACCGGCAACCACCATTGGATCATTGCTGTAGACGACTTTTTCAACGATATCCTGATCGCCAGGAACCACGCCGTAGACATTGACTTTTGGCCGATCAACATGCAGGTAGCCTACTTCAGCCGGCGTCTTTGACTCAACCTCATCAAATTCTCCATGCATTGGCGACCAGGCCCGCGCAGCATCCGTGGTATCGACTTGGCCATCGTTGTTGGTGTCATAGCCCAGCAGCTGGCCAGTAACCTTATCAATGACTGCCGCGCGCTTAAAGGTGACGGTCTGCTTAATCGTCGTCTCGCCATTTGGTCCACCCTTAACCGGATTCCCATCTGCATCGACATAGTTAATCGTCCGGGTAACCGCGTCAGTCAAATCGTCCTTGGCAACGCCATTTGGATATTCCGCGTTGCCCTTAGGATTGATCGGCTGACCTGGCGTGGCTGGATCTTCCGGTGTGATCGTCTTGGTGGCGTGTTTTAGGTGAACCACGAAATCATTGCCATCCTTAGCGTAGGTCTGCGTTCCATCGCTGAAGTTGTTGGAAACCAGTTCGTAGCCGAGATCCTGGTAGTTCTTGATCTTGTCGGCCGTGGTGTAGTTGATCT
>NZ_AZEQ01000024.1 GCF_001436025.1 Limosilactobacillus mucosae DSM 13345
ACACAAAATTATTGACACTCTCCCTTTTTTCTTTAGATAGTAGGTAAAAATGTATATTTTGGGTTTGTTTGAGCTAGACCGACTTTGTGAACTACCTACTATTGGGGAATTTTTCCCAAATAGTAGGTAATGTTGGGTCCTCCAAACTCGATATACACTAAGTTTTACCTACTATGCATCGTTTTTTTGAAAAAAGTAGGTAATGATATTTCCGTCATATGTTATTATGCAATAATTTTTGAATAACCTTTGCCATCAAATCAATAGTCACTTTATAATCCCTGCTGAATCAAACGCAGCCAAAGACCGATTAATCACACTACCATAAAAGACCGCGCTGCTCGTCATTACCATTACTGCTCGCTGTCGCAGATGCTTTAAGATATCCATCATCCCATCGAAACCATTCAAAGTTTATGACGGCATCATTTATCCACGCCGCTGTCAATTTTGCCGATCAGCACCGAGCAATCGCGTAATAGCGGATACTTATCGAAATCGCCATCAACTTGAACTGTTCAGGAACGACCATCCGCCGCTCATTTACCGTCGTTTTTTAGTTGCATCAATCATGCCTAGTTTAGTAAGTAAAAAAAAGGTCAACGTACGAAAATCGCACATTGACCTTTTAAAATTATTAAGTTTTAATTTTGTATCACCCACACGGGGATCGAACCCGTAACTCCGCCTTGAGAGGGCGACGTCTTAACCAATTTGACCAGTGGGCAATAGTAACGTACATGTATTAGTTTACGTTACTATGATGGATTTTGTCAATCAATATTTTGAATTATTCATAAGAAAGTTCAATTAAATATACCGATTCGCGTGGAATATGCGACGTCGTAACCCAGACATCATGATATCCCGGAATATCACCACGCGTCTGCTGGTAGAAATAATCTAACAGCTCGCCATTTTTGGCAACGAATTCCGGCGCCAACCGATTAACCATTAATTTACTGTCTGGAAAATAAAAATTAGAATCAGCGATCTTCAAATTATCGGGAATCGTAATCGAAATCGCATTTGAATAGAGTGGCATCCGCGTTTTGATCAACTCGGGATGATGATTGATCTTGGACAAAACGTAGTACAAAGTATCAGAATTACTGGCCATCTTATCGCTTCCTTATTCTCTCTTCTCTTAATTTCACCACTGCATTTCATTTTAGCAGAAAGGGCTAAAAAAAGTTAAGTCATTCCTCCAACCGTCTGTCATGATTATTTAACGAAATGTCGAATCAGCCAATTAACCAGCCAGAAAAACAGGCCATAAGCTGCAGTACCCAGTATGATCAGTCCCAACCAGATCACAGCCTCTTTTTTCAGCTGACCTGAAGCAGCAATCATTGTCGCTGCGCTCATACCACCAAGTAATGCGTATATTCCCACCGTCATCAAAAGGCTTTTTTTTAGAGTTGATCCTCTCTAGCAGCCAATCAAGATAGTACCATTGAATCAAGGCAACCAAGCTAATGACAGCTACTATCTTCCAAAAACCAAGCGGCGGTGGAAAATCTGCTCCCAGCAGCGCTATTCCGAGACTGCCAATAATAAAGACAGCCGTTTCACTGATTTTAATTTTTTTCATAACCAAATTTCCCAATATAATCAAAGGCAATCAAAAAGCATGATTCTGACCATCATCAAAATCATGCTCCTACTGTCATTTTAATCAAAAGTCGTCTTGAGACCAGCCCGTTCAACTGCCTTTAAAAGCGTTAAGACGATCAATGCCTCAATTGGCCAGGAGATAACCTCTTTGGGCAGTCGTACCATCAATAGTGCCATAAAAGACATCGCACTGCTGCCCTGCCCTATTCCCATCAAATAGAGCCAAAGCGTCGTAAAAAAGACATTGGTAATCAGAATCTGGCAAAATTCATAAATCAAGATTCGCCGCCAGCTGATCTGCTGCTGATATAAGAACATCCCGGCAATTATTCCTGAAATCGCGGCTGATAGAGTGAAACCAGGAAAAAACATGGCCCCAGAGCTCAACAGCGTATTACTGATCAAGTCGTTGATAATCATTGACAGCGCGCCGATCCATGGTCCCAGTAAAAAGCCAATCAGTGCCGTGGCAATAAAGCCTAAACCAATCTTTAAGACTGCCGGATCACCAATCGACAGCTTCTCCAAAATAATCTGCAGTGCAATCAGCATTGCTGCCAGCGCCATTCTCTTAGTATCAAACTTGGGACCGTGCAGTGACAATATTTTCATAATCAACATCTCCCTAAATTTTTTGTTAGGGATCAACATTGACCATGGTCTCCGGTGGTGAATGCGGAAAATACAAGCAGCCGCAGCTTCCTTCCGGTTTCCACATTCCGCTCCACCGGACAATAACTCATATTTTCCTACCCCAACGGCATCCATTGTACGATTTTATGACTGTTTTTTCAACATTAGCGAAGTAATCATTCGCTTTTAAATCTGATTGATAATACAGAACTTAGTGAGTAGAATTATCCATACTTCTTTTCTTTAAATCAATGGCAATTTGATCAACTGTTTTTTGATCAAGCTTGTAGAAAAGCAATAAAATCGTACTTACCAAGGTAACTGCTGCTGGAACTAAGTTAACAATTGCATTAATTCCAGTTTGAGTTGCTACAGATTGTGCTTGATTAGCCACGTAACCAGTTGCTTGCAACAACAAGGCACCAATTGAACCTGTAACAGCAGTCGCGATAGAAACAGCAACCGTAATCATAGAAACGGATAACCCAATATTCCGCACGCCATATTTCCAATCACCATATTCAATACTATCAGACATCATGCCAAAAGTAATGTTGGCGCTTGAGTTCGTAAAGCCAATAATTGCATTTAAAATGAAAACAACTACAATATCTTTGAAGAAGAACAATCCCACTAATGACAAAATTTGGATCACATTTAAACCAATCATATATCCCTTCTTGCCAAATGTCTTTGTCCCCCATGGTAGCAAAGCAGAACCAATTAACTGGGCAATAGTTAAGGTCGTCATAATCGGTGCAACTAGAGCATAAGATCCAACAACATAAATTACATAGTAAACCAACATCATCATCCGTAGCATGGTACTAGCAGCGCCAAAGAAGGTTGAACCAACAGTAACATCTAATTGACTATTTTTCACTAGTGCTTTTAGTGAAGTCCAAATAGAAACCTTTTCAACAGGCGCAACGGATGCTTGACTTGGAGTGCCAGATTCTTTTACAGTTTCCCTACACTTCAATCCGCAAATAACAACAAAGGGAACCATAACTACTGAACAAACTACTGTAGCCCAAAAATATCCAGTGCCATTAGCCTTAGTACTGTGACCGAAGAACAGAATCATTGGCATAGCAATTGCCGAAAGAATCATTTGAATAACTGATGAACCAACCGATCGTGCAGCTGATAAATTCATTCGCACTTGAGAATCACTTGATACTACGTTAACCAATGCACTATAGGCGTTACTGATAGCAGTGTAAAGCAAACCAACAATGATATAGCATACACAGCATAAAAATACTTGTGCAACACCAGTTACTGGAAAGACGGTAAAGGTTAGAATATTGAAAATAGCCATAAATGGTGCCAAAAACATTAACCATGGACGGAATTTTCCCCACTTGCTGTTCGTACGATCTTGAATAGCACCCCAAACCGGACTGGCAACTCCTTGTACAATCCGAGCAATTAACATAATGATTGAAATTGCTCCTGCTGCCAACCCTAATACATCCGTGTAGAAAACCATTAAGTAGGTATTAATCATATACCAGCTTAACTGGTCTCCAATTTCACCAAAACTATAGTATACTGCCAATGCTTTGCTAGTCTTTTCGTGCTGTAGCGCGCTTGCTTTATTTTCCATTTCTTCCACCTCTTAATCTTTGTTTTCATACTAAAAATCTGTGAATAAGAATTTACTTGCTGATGCATTGCTTGTTTTATATATCTAAATTATGATTTCGATTATTAATTAAACCAGTCTTTAGCAAATTAAATGGTGCCATGTCTTAAACCCGCTAATTCAGATGGCAACTTTATCTGCATCAGAATAATAGAGTTGTTAGTTTTACTCATTGGGATGATCATCCAACAAGCTAACT
Source organism: Limosilactobacillus mucosae DSM 13345 (assembly GCF_001436025.1). Lineage (GTDB taxonomy): Bacteria > Bacillota > Bacilli > Lactobacillales > Lactobacillaceae > Limosilactobacillus > Limosilactobacillus mucosae. The sequence goes on from NZ_AZEQ01000024.1 coordinate 4,101, forward strand.
TTTTTAATTTCAAGTCTAAAAATCAGTTAATTATTTTCTTAATCAACTGAACACATAAATATCTCACGTCCAAGGTCCTTATAGTAGTCACAATAGTAATAAAGCCTGAGAAATACCGCATCCAGTAACAGTATCAAATAAATCAGCATACACAACATTATTACAATAATCTTGATGTCGACTCATTAAAGTAAAATTAATATCAGCACCCTCTATTCAACTTCGACCATTCTTTGTATGGACGCGTTATTTCAAATAATATAATCACTATCATCATGATAATTAGTATTAATAATGTAAAATGTTTTATTACAATGTTTGACAATTTAAGTCATCACTCTAACCATCACATTCTTGATTTACTCCTAACCATGTCAAAACTAAAACAAGTCAAAAAATTAATCCTTACCATGCATATTATTGTTAAATCTGAGTAACCCCTCCGAAACAATTGGGTTATTAACTCCCGTCATAATCAAACACCACTCCAAACGCCAGCAGAATAAATATTCAAGATATATCTTTCTATATAAGTGTAAACGCTGTCAGCGACACCATCAATCTTAACATTTTGCTATATTTATAGATATGTTGTAAATCGAGAGATGAACAAACTTTTTTGCTACTTTCAACAATAAAAAAGTCATCCAAGATACGATTTTCTCGGATGACAAATTACTAATAATTTATTTATTTAAAATTTGTATAGATTTAAACGGTAACTTCCAAGATTGTCACCAAAACTAATGCTCATCTTTTCATCACCATTAAGAACTCGTGTGGTCTTCCATTGACCATTCTCAATTATACCTTCATCCAATTCAAGAATATCTACTTGAGTATTCTCATCTTGTTTTGGCATAAACGTTAATTTACACATCGTTCCAATTGCCAAGAACTGATTATCATCTAATTCAATAATAATTCCAGCACCCAAAGGCTTACCACTTTCACGTGGGTTATATGCTATTTGAAGATCGTAGTTCTTGAAACGCAAGAACGTTCCATAATCGTTTTCACCGTGACGAACAAAGCTTTGCCAATGGTTGGTTCCACGATACTTGAGCAGTAATGGTTCAAGTTCATGCATTAAATGATAAGTAGCTGCCAAACGCTCCTTACTACCAGCAATATCAAAGGCAGATGGATCAATATTTAAAGCAATCATAACTTCCATTGGTGGACGATCAACGCTGTTAGGATCACCACCTAGTTCTTCAATACCAAATGGTGAAAAGCCAATGGCATTCTTGGCCGCAAATGCATACAGACAATACGAAACGGCAACTGCATCTTTACGAATTTCCGGAATAAATAATGGATTATCGTCTGAAGCATAGTCATCCATAACATCTGCGCAATATGGAACATAAATATCTGGAGCAAAGGCGGCCAGCGATGGTGCTGCAATTTTCCAAGTTGCTTGAACATCAGGAACTGGCCCCCCCATTGGATAAGAACCGGGATACCAAGGATATTGTTTTAACCAAGAGTTAGCATAGCAAGGTAAAGAATATTCTTTTTGACCTGCTTCTGTGATTTTTTCAACCGCTTTAGCAAAATACCATGCCATAAATTGTTCATCTGCATCATAGCCAAATGCTTCACTCCATGTTTGTTGTGGATTTAAATTTAATCCATCCGCCAACTCTCTTGGCAATGTCTGTGCAAAAGCTTCATTAGCAGTTGCACAAAAATCACGTGCAGAACCCATAACACCAATTTCATTTTCAACTTGCATCATAATGACAGTGCTTTTCTCTTCATCATAAGTCTTCAAATGACTCATCAATTCTGCAAATGCATGTGCATCACGATTAACAGCAGCTTGACAGAATGGTGAAATAGTTTTGGTTGGCTTACCATTTACATCATTAACCCGATAATAATTCTTCGTATCTTGCTTCATCCAAGCAGGAACATACATTGATTCCGCGTTCTTCCATAAACCGAACCATAAAAGAATTAAGCGCATATTATTTTGTCGAGCTTGATCAATTAATCCATCTACTAATGAAAAATTAAACTGATCTGGCTGTGGTTCTAATGATTCCCAATAAACAGGTACCACAACCGAATTCATATTTAATTCTTGAAGCTTAGGCCAAATTTCCTTTTTCATATAGTCAAGACTACTAGCAGCTGAGTTATGCACTTCTCCGGCATAGGCAAAGAAAGGCTTGCCATCTACATATAACGTTTTAATTCCATGACTATCGCATTTAATTTTTGCTGTCATAAATTTTCCTCCTCGTATCCGTTTATGCAAATTTCGAGAATGATTTTGATATCTTTTTAAATTTTAATTAGCAAGTATCCGTATATCCTTGCAAAAATCCCTATCATCTCGGTTAATTCGCCTTAAAGACATTTGATTTATATCTTTTAAGCTCATTGTAAGCGGTACCTTGATTTTCATCAATATTAATATTATGCTATTTCTATAAAAATATTAAGGAGATTGATTATTTATGTTTATACAGGTCCATGATTCTCTGCAAATGAGGCAAAATTATCCATTAGCAATTTACTACTTTGGTTATCATCATCATCAAGAACACGTCATTCGAATGCATGGACTTGATGTTTATCAATTATTCTATTGTGAGAGTGGTCGTGGCGAAATTTTAACTCAGAATAAAAAATTTTTAATTGGTAAAGACGAAGTATTCATCCTTTCACCTAAAACCTATTGCGAATATTATTCAATTAGTGATGAACCATGGATTGTAGATATTATTGGCTTCCGCGGTTCTTTAGCAGATGCAATTGTTAATCGTTTAAATCTTGCCCAACCAAGTATTTTTACTTTAAGCAGAAACTTTGATTTTCCGGAATTCGTAAAAAATTTAATCGATATTGCCCAAAAGCCCAATTCCCAGATTGAATTATCAACATATTGCTATAAATTACTTCTCCTCTTAACCAATACCCTGACACCCGTGTTACCAATTACAGAGAATAATTCGGATATTATCACGGAAAAAGTCATCCCATACATTCAAAAGAACTATTTAAAAGATATATGTCTTGATGAAATCGCTGATGCTTGTAAGATTTCTAAAGGACATCTTTGTCATCGATTCAAAGAGGAATTCGGTCAAACCATCAACGACTATATCATTAGTTTAAAAATTGCTCAGGCAAGGCAAAAACTTATCTTCTCCCCAGAAAAATCAATCGGGGAAATTGCAATTGAATGTGGTTTCTCAAGCGCTAGCTATTTTGGGTATAAATTTAAAAAAATTATGGGAATGTCACCCAATCAATATCGCTTAATTAATTAGATTAGCAAAGAGAAAAATACAACGCTGTATGACCATAATTACCTTAAAAGTAAAGCTCATAAGTTATGTAAGAATAGTAAGACGATCATTGAGTTGATATGCATCAATTCAATTAAAAGACGATAACAAAACGGATCAGATATTTTATTTTGTTTGGTCGAATAAGAATATCTTCCATTTATCTGGCAATTCTGATATTCAAAATTAGATTTATCCATAATTTACCTAACAACTTAGCGTATAATTTAGTTAGTTTATTTTTATAGCAAAGAAAGGATTTTTTAAATGGCCAATCAAATCAGCAACCAATTTTTAACCCTGGCAGACGGCTACAAAATGCCCCAAGAAGGGTTTGGACTCTACAAGATCACTGACGAACAAGAAGCCGTCAATGCCATTAAATGGGCATATGAAGCCGGCTACCGCTTGTTTGATACAGCACAGATGTATGAAAACGAAGAATTTGTCGGTGAAGGGCTGCGTCAATTAACCGCACCCCGTGAAAGCTACTTTATTACGACTAAGGTTTCCGAGGCCAACCAAGGCTATGACCAGGCAAAAAAATCCGTAGCTGACTCATTGAAAAAGCTGGGTTTGGACTATGTAGACCTGCTTTTGATTCACTGGCCGGTACACCAGCACTTCTTTGAAACCTGGCGTGCCTTTGAAGACTTAAAAGCAGAAGGTTTGGTACGTTCAATCGGGGTTTCAAACTATGGCATGATTCACTTGGAATACCTGGCAACCAAGGCGCGGGAAATGCCGGTTCTGGATCAATTAGAGGTTCATCCATGGCTGACCGAAAAACCAATGCTTAAATTCAATGCCGATCACAACATCATCACTCAAGCCTGGAGTCCACTTGGCCGTGGCAAGCGTCTTGACGATCCCGTCTTGCTCAAATTGGCTGAAGCACATGGCAAAACGCCAGCTCAAATCATTTTGCGCTGGCATCTGCAAAACGGAATTGCCATCATTCCAAAATCCGTTCATCAAGAACGCATCAAAGCCAATGCCGATATCTTTGATTTTGAATTATCGCCAGCTGAAATGCAGCAGATCGATGGCTTAAACACCAATCACCGCATCAGCAAGGAACCTGAGATGGTTTATGAATTTGGCTGCCAATATCCATATTAAATAATGTTAAAAAGCACCGAGTTGGACAATTCGTTCAAGCCGATGCTTTTTAAGCTTTGGTTGCAATCTTTCCTTTAGGCATCGTTAGATTAGACGTTGCTCTTTTGACAGGGTAAAATAACTCTACACCGTCGTAAAGGAGGAAAATCATGCGACGCTTTTTTGGCACCATCATGCTTTATGCACTGGCATTTATTGGCTTTGGCTGGGCCTACCAAAATAATGAGAACGTCCGCTTAACCGCCAATCGAATTGCCTACGTTGCCCAAGCTGACTTCCAGCAGCTCAAGAGTCGCGTTACCGGCCAAAAGACAACTACGACCGCCAAAACCAAGGCACAGCAACAGACAACTGGTGATGACGACTCAGTCAGTGGTCGCTGGAAGAAAACAACGGCCACCGTCTATGTCAGCTATAAAAACCAGACGCTGCAGCAGGCTGCCTTGGATGCAATCGCCAAATGGAACGCTACCGGCTGCTTTAAGTTCAAGCAGACCAGCAACAAGAAAAATGCCGATATCGTTATGACGACCATGGATAAGGATAATGATGCGGCAGGACTTACTCAGATGAGCGTTGATTCATTAACCGGCTATTTCGTTCATAGCACAGTCTACCTAAATACCGCCTACCTGCTTAATCCCTCCTATGGCTATACCATGGAACGAATCGTCAACACGGCTGAGCACGAATTGGGACATGCTATCGGGCTGCAGCATACCAATGACATCTCAGTCATGCAGCCAGCCGGATCGCTCTATACCATCCAGCAGCGTGACATTGATGCCGTCAACGAGCTTTACAGCAGCCAGGCCAACTCCAGCAGCTCAGCTAGCTCCAGCATCAAAACCTCAACTCAAAACGTCGCTGCCAATTAAAAAATGCCAATTAAAAAATCGCTAAGATTGATCAACCAATCTTAGCGATTTTATTTTATGCCAGCACACAGCAGACTGCAGCCAGAACTGCCGGCAGCATCTGCATTGCCCAAACCTTTTTGCCAACCGTCAGACCGCCATAAAAAGCAACGACAATAACAAAGCTCAACAGCAACAGCCAAACTTTAATCAAAACGGTGCCGCTAAAAAGCCAATAGCTGATGATTAAAGACAGACCCAGCATACCGTTATAGATACCTTGATTGGCAAATGACACCCGTGCTTCTTTTTGACCAACGTATTCTTCTGACAGTCCAAATGCCTTGGCCTGTTTAGCGGGACTGGCAAACATTTCCAATCCCATAATCCCCAGATGCTCAATTCCAACCAGCATCGTTAGCACCATTGCTAAAATTTCCATGAATATCCCCCATTGATTAAATGTCTAGCTAATTATTGCAAGAAACCTGGATAAGTGCAAGCAATCAAGAATGCAAAACGCGCCTGCTGCCAGTGGCAAACGAGCGCGTTTCTTATTTAAGATGTCGATAGATGTGAAACAGCCAAAGCCAGGTACCAAGCAAAAAAACACAGTAGCCGGCACTAAGCCAGGCCAGCCAATGAATGAACGGCAAGACTCGCAAAGCCGCGATGACATAGAAGCAGATTGTCAATACGCACCAGATCGCCAGCCTGTTTTGCACCCGTTCCAGTTCAGCCTGCAGCTTTTCTTTTTTCATGATTTATTTCACCGTCATTTGCAAAAGCGTTGCCAATAAAGCCCCGGCTAACGGTCCCAGCATTGGTACCCAGGCATAGTCCCACATTGCCCTTGATTTGTTCGGTACTGGAATGATCGTATAGGCCAAACGCGGTCCCCAGTCACGAGCCGGATTCAGCGCAAAGCCAGTCGTCGTCCCCAAGCCGGCCCCAATTACAAAGATCACCAGCCCAACAACGACCGGTTTTAACCCAGTCGTAAAATCCCCTAGATTATAAAGCACCAGCATAAAGACAAACGTCGCAATCAACTCGCTCAAAAAGTTGAACAGATTGCTGCGAATCCCAGGAACGGTTGAAAAAATACCGATATTGTTGTGCTTAGAATCCTTGGTCGCCTTAAAATGCGGCCAAAATTGGATCATGACTAAAACAGCACCCAAAAACGCTCCTAAGAACTGCCCAACCAGATAAGGCGCCCCCTGCGACCAGGGAAAGGTGCCAGCTACGGCAAAAGCAATAGTGACCGCGGGATTTAGATGTCCCTGCGCACCAAACGAAGCCGCCACGTAGACTCCCATAGTTACGGCAATCCCCCAGGCAAACGTTACATAGAACCAGTCGCTTTGACCATGCGCCATAGTTTTGTTCAGGTTTAACCCGGCGCCAACGCCACATCCTAAAACAATCAGCGTCAGCGTCCCTAAAAATTCTCCCAGCATTGAAATCTTCCTTTAATGATATAGTTTTGACTATTTAGTATTTAGTTTCTAAAACTAGATACCACAAATAAAAAACGTCATCCGCCAGTCACAGCGAATGACGCGAAAAACTATTTTTCGTTTTCCTTCATTTGAGCACGCAGTTTGTCACCGACTTCTTCAAATCCTGGCTTGCCCAGCAGACCAAACATGTTCGTCTTGTATGCTTCAACACCAGGCTGGTTGAATGGGTTAATACCGTTCAAGTAACCGGAGATCCCCATAGCAACCTCAAAGAAGTAGATCAGACTGCCCAGCGTGTATTCATCCTCACGTGGAATGTGTACCGTCATAACTGGCACGCCACCGGCATTGTGCGCAGCAACCACGGCTTGGTAGGCCTTAGTGTTGACCCAGTCCATGTTCTTGCCTTGCAGGTAGGCCAAACCATCCAGATCGTTTTCAGCTGCCGGAATCGTAACGTCATGGTTTGGCGTATCCAGCTTAACAACCGTTTCCATCAGGTTGCGCAGCCCTTCTTGAATGTATTGACCAAGCGAGTGCAGATCAGTCGTGAAGTTGGCACTGGATGGGTAAATACCTTTTTGGTCCTTACCTTCAGATTCACCAGCCAATTGCTTCCACCATTCGGCAAACATCGTCATGTTTGGCTCGTAGTTTTCCAGCAGTTCGGTCGTGTAGCCCTTGCGATACAAAATGTTACGGTAGGCTGCGTATTGGTAGGCTTCGTTTTGCGTCAGGTCTGGGTTGGTGTATGACTTTTCAGCATCAGCAGCCCCAGCCATCAGTTGGTCGATGTCGGCACCAGAAACGGCAATCGGCAGCAAGCCAACAGCACTCAAAACTGAGTAGCGGCCACCAACGCCATCTGGAATTACAAAGGTTTCCCAACCGGCATCGTCAGCTTCAGTCTTCAAAGCACCGCGCTTAGCATCGGTCGTAGCATAGATGCGCTTGTTGGCACCGGCTTCACCATACTTTTTAACCAGCAGCTCACGGAAGATGCGGAAGGCAATGGCTGGTTCCGTAGTCGTACCAGACTTGGAGACCACGTTGACGGAGAAGTCGCGGTCGCCGATCAGCTGAACCAGATCATGCAAATAAGATGAACTCAGTGAGTTACCGGCAAACAGAACCAATGGGAACTTGCGATCTGCTGGTTCTTGTGAGTAATAGAACGAGTTGTGCAAAAAGTCAATGGCCATCCGCGTACCCAGATAAGAGCCACCAATCCCAATGACAACCAGCACTTCAGAATCGGATTGAATCTGCTTGGCAGCCTGCTTGATACGAGCAAATTCTTCCTTGTCGTATTCGCTTGGCAGATGCAGCCAGTCGCGGAAGTCAGCGCCAGCCCCCGTACCTTCGCGCAGCTCGCTGTCGGCCGCGTTGACCATGGCCTGCATTTCGCCCAGTTCGTTTTCGTGCACGAACTTCTTCAGTGCACTGGCGTCAAATGAAATTTGCGTCATTAAAAAACACTTCTTTCCTTAAATCTATCTAACATATGATTTCATAATAAAATGATAGCCGATTGTGGAGCCGGTTTCAACGTTGATCTGAAACTTGTCACTATTAGTAGAATCGCTAATAAGCATCATGATTGCAAAACATACGGTTGCACGAATAAGTACTAAAATTAGAATCTAAAAGCATCCTTTCAATTCAAAACCGTTTAAATCAAGAGAACCGCCCTGCAGTTAGCCGAGCGGTTCTTTTGATATTTGGATTCAGTAATTAAGATTTTGAGTGGCTAGGATTGTTCAGAGCAGAGGATAAGCAAAGAGTTATAAGAATTATTCGGCATATTCAACATTGCATTCAAGCATCTTGAACAAGTCCTTGATCTGCTGTGGCTTAATGGTAAAGCTCAAGATCGTGTGGTGACCGCCACCGGCATGCATCCAGAATTCAGCTCCATCACGTAGACCAGTCGTTGGCGTCCATAATTGCTTGGCAACTGGCAGATGTGGCGTTTCCTTTTCTGGCTTGTGGCAGTCAACGCTGTAACCGATGATCTTGTAACCAGCACGGAAGTCAGAGAGCGTAACGTCAATGGCCTTGCCTTCTGAACCGGTAAATACCAGCCGTGCCGGATCATCCTTGCCGCCAATGTCGAGTGGGTGTACCTCAACGCGTGGCTTATCAGAGGCAATGGTTGGATCAACTTCCAGCATGTGCGAGCCAAGGATAGCTTCGTGACCATGACGCAGATCCAGCGTGTAGTCTTCCATAAAGGCCGTCTTTTCATTGTTGGACAGAATCTTCAGCAGCCGATCCATTCCGGCCGTCTTCCAGTCACCTTCTGCCCCAAAGCCATAGCCATCCCGCATCAGCATTTGCGAAGCCAGACCTGGCAATTGCTTTAAGCCGTGCAGATCTTCAAAGTTGGTGGTAAAGGCCGTGTAACCCTTGTCATCCATGAACTTCTTGATGGCAAGATATTCACGCAGCTGGTATCGAACCGATTCAACGTACTTTTCATGATCGTTGTCGCCTTCTACCATTTCGTACTGTTCTTCAAGTTTCTTGTATTCAGCATCGATGTCTTTTTCATCAACGGCATCAACATATTCAACCAAGTCGCCAACTGGCCAGTAGTCAACGGTCCAGCCCAGACGGATCTCGGCTTCAACCTTGTCGCCTTCCGTAACGGCAACATTACGCATCGTATCGCCAAAACGAACGATCTTGAGCTTAAAGCTTTCATTGTAGGCAACGGCAACCATTTGCCAATCAGCGATCTCTTGTTGAACGTCTTCATCGCCCCAGTAGCCGTAAACGATCTTGTTGCCCTTGTTAAGGCGCGCGTTGATGTAGGCATATTCACGATCACCATGAGCCGATTGATTCAGGTTCATGTAGTCAAAGTCGATCGTATCATATGGAATATTGTTCAGATATTGCGTAGCCAGGTGCAGCAGCGGCTTTTGCAGCAGGCGCGTACCGCGAATCCAGTTTTTGGCTGGCGAGAAAGTGTGCATCCAGGTAATTACCCCGGCAACTTTGTCATTGTAGTTGGCATCCTTCATAAATTGCGTAATGCCTTCTGCCGTGGTCATAACGCCTTTAAAGACGATTGGGTAAGGCAGGTTGCCCGAAGCATTCAATTTATCAACAATATCTTGGGCATCCTTAGCAACGGATTTTAATTGTTCTTCACCGTACAGGAATTGTGAGCCGGCAACGAACCAAAATTCATAATCTGAAATCTTTAACATGAGTTTGAATCTCCTTTTACAAGAAGTTTTAGTCTGTTAAGCCTCTGAAAACGGTTTAATCAGCTTGTATGATAAGAATAACAGATTTGTCCGTATAAATCAATATTTATTCTTAATGTAACAAATAATAAATACCGAATAAAAAAACTGCCGGCAAACACTTGCAGACAGCTTTTAGGCAACTCGCCCATTATTACTTTAATTTCCGCACTGAATCATTAAAAATCAACTTGGCATCATATTCAATCGGCTTGACCTCTTCGCCATCAATCATCCGCATAATCATTCGCCCGGCATCAAGCCCCATTTTTTCCTTGGGATGCTCGATCGTCGTCAAGCGCGGACTGATGTATCGGGCCAGCACATAGTCGTCAAAACCAACGATGCTGACGTCTTCAGGGATTTTTAAACCAGCTGAGCGCACCACGTCCATAACTTGAATGGCCAAGGCATCGTTGTAGCAAACAATCGCCGTTGGATGATCAGGACGCTCCATAATCTGAGACACCCGCTTAAAAATGCGGTTCATATCCTGTCCTGACTGATACATAACCGTTTCGCTCAAATACGAGATATCAGGATATTCCATGTAGGCATTGATAAAGCCCTTCATCCGCCGCGTTCCTTGCAGATCATCAACTTGAAAGATACCCAGAATCCGTTTATGTCCTTGTTTGATCAAATACTGGGTCATCTCATATTCGGCCTCCATATCTTTAATTTCTAGATATGGTGCATTTAATTCTGGATAATGGGCATTGATAAAGACCGTTGGCAGATGACTTTGGGCAATCTTTTGATAGAGATCCATGTTGGTGTTTTCCAGGGCACTTTGGGTTGGCTCAACGATCAAGCCGGCAATCTGTGTATCCAATAAGCGTTCCAGGCTACGCCGCTCATTTTCCCGTTGATTATGGGTATTGCTGACGATCAAAGAATAGCCGTGTGCCGAAACGATCCGGTCGATCCCACTGATGATGTTGGGAAAAATGTAGTCCACCAGATGCGTCGTCACCAGCCCAATCATCTTATTGTTGACCTTGAGCGGCTGCTGGCTGTCTTGCCAGTCGTCAACATACATCCCACCGCCTTGAATGCGGTAGACATAATGCGCGTTTTGCAACTCACCGATTGCCCGTCTGACCGTATAGCGGCTGACGCCAAACTGCTCCATTAAGTTGGATTCGGTTGGCAGCTTGTCACCGAGTTTGTATTTGCCGGACTCAATTTCTTTTTGAATTGCTTTTCTGATAATTTCGTACTTGATTTCTGCCATATGTACACCCTTGCTCTTCTGTTTTTATTAGCTTCTATTTTACGCTCTTTTTGTCCATTTTCTAAGCTAAACGATAAATAAAAATCCTGTCAAAACGCGCTGCTATGACGCAATTTTGACGGGATTTTTCAATCAATTGAACTGATTAATTAGTTTTCGTGCTTAGCGTGATCCTTGGAGTGGGCGCTGTTTTGGCCGTAGTAGGCATTGGCGCCGTGCTTACGGTAATAATGCTTGTCCAATAAATACTGCGGCAGTTCCAGATTTTGACGCGTCAATTGCATAGCGTGATAGTCTTCTTCAGCTACGACTTCCAGCACCTTGGCATTGTAGACGGCCTTGTCCGGCGTTGGTCCCCAGGCAAATGGGCCATGCTGGGAAACCAATGCGGCTGGCGTTGCTTCATAGTCCAAGCCGCGTTCTTTAAACGTCCGCACAATCGTCTTACCCGTGTTGCCTTCGTAGTCTTCTTCAATTTCTTCTTTGGTCAGGGCATCAGCGGCTGGCACGTCGGTGTAGAAAGTATCGGCATGCGTCGTGTTCAGTGCTGGGACGTCCATGTTGGCTGCCGCAAACGAAACGGCCCATGGAGAGTGGGTGTGCACGATCCCGCCAATCTTTGGGAAATGGTTGTACAGGTAAGTGTGCGTTGGCGTGTCGGATGATGGGTTCATGTCGCCTTCTACGACCTCGCCTTTTAAGTTGACGACAACCATGTCTTCTGGTTTCAGCTCATCGTATGGCACTCCAGATGGCTTGATGACGTACAGTCCTTTTTCACGATCGATTCCTGAAACATTGCCCCACGTAAACGAAACTAATCCCAGCTTAGGCAGCTGCATGTTGGCTTCATAGACTTCCTGTTTTAATTCTTCGAGCATGTTTAAATCCTCCCATTTAATCCATTAATCCAATTTCATAGCTTCGCCAGCTGCTTTTTCAGCCGGCATTGCCTGCTTGTAGTTGTCGATAAACTTCTCGTAGCCCTTAACGCTTTCTGGTTCTGGTGACAGCGTAGCAATTTCTTGGTTGGCAAAGACCTCATCATCAAGATAGTCCGCCAACTTTTTACCATGACTGTCAGCAGCATACAGTGCCAAAACAGCCATGCCCCAAGGACCACCCTCACCGGCATTGCTCATGACGCTGATTGGTGTATTCAATGCATCGGCCAGCGCTTGTTGAGCAACGACTGGAGTCTTGAACAGTCCACCTTGCGCGATCAAAACATCAGTACGAATGTGTTCTTCACGCAGCAAAATGTCCATCCCGATCTTTAATGGCGCAAAAGCAGAGTAGAGCTGAACCTTAAACAAGTTGGCCAGGTTAAAGCGACTGTCTGGCTTGCGAACCAGCATTGGCCGGCCTTCACTGACGCGGGTAATGTTTTCACCAGACAGGTAGCTAAAGTTAACCAGCCCACCCCCATCTTGTTCACCACGCAGCGAGGCATCAAACAGCTTTTCATATAATTCGTTTGGTGACAGGGTCACACCTAAAATTCGGGCAAACTGATTAAAGACCGCTGCCCAAGCATTGATGTCAGATGAACAGTTGTTGGTGTGAACCATGGCTACGGGCGCTCCATCCGGGGTCGTTACCATGTCGATGTCACGGTGAACCTGGCTAAGCTTTTGATCCAATACGACCATTGAGAAGGCTGATGTCCCGGCTGAGATGTTACCGGTCCGCTTCCGAACGGCATTGGTAGCCACCATTCCAGTTCCCGCGTCGCCTTCACTTGGTGCCAAAAGTGAACCTGGCTGCAGCAGGCCGCTTGGATCCAGCTTCTTGGCCCCAGCTGCCGTTAAATGGCCGGCTGTTTGTCCAGCAACCAGAACTTTTGGCAAAAGATCCTTGATGTTCCAGTCAAATTGCTTAACCTCTGGTAAGTCAGCAAACTTATCCAACATGGCGGCATCATAGTCGTGCGTAGCTTCATCAATCGGGAACATCCCAGAAGCATCACCGATTCCGGTCGTTTTTTCACCAGTCAATTGCCAGGTGACATAGCCATCCAGAGTCGTAATAAAGCTGATGTCTTTGACGTGTTCTTCATGGTTTAAGATGGCCTGGTACAGGTGGGCAATGCTCCAGCGTTCTGGAATATTAAAATCAAACAGTTCCGTCAGCTTGGCTGCCGCCTCACCAGTAATGTTGTTGCGCCAGGTTCTAAATGGGACCAACAGCTGATTTTCCTTGTTAAATGGCATATAGCCGTGCATCATGGCACTGATGCCAATTGCACCGATTTTAGTCAGCGTTAAACCATATTTTTCATTAACTTCAGTGGCCATCTTGGCGTAACTGGTTTGAATTCCTTCCCAAACCTTTTCCATTGGGTAGGTCCAGATATGATGATCCAATTCGTTTTCCCAGACATAGTCCCCACTGGCAACCGTTTGAAAATCATCCGTAACCAAGACCGCTTTGATTCGGGTTGATCCCAATTCAATCCCCAATGCGGTCTGAGCGTTTTCAATCTTTGACTTAATTTGCACTTGATCCATTGTCAGGCCCTCCTGATTCATTTGTTATGGATTGATCTTAGATAACGATTACATTTTAATATTTTTGTCCGTATAAATCAACCAGACAAGTTAACTGTTTTTCCAAATCAATCAATGACGACATCTGACAAATATAGGCTTTAGGCCAAATAAAAAAGAATCACGAATTTTTCGCGATCCTTTTTAAGTTCTATCGATAGCCAGATTTTCCTAGCCGCTTTTATTTACTTTTTAATCATTACTCCAACTCATTTAGCTTTTGAATCAGTTCATGAACCGTCTTGGCATCCACATCTGCCATCGTCAGTGAACGCAGCGGAATATTGGCAAAGACTGGCGCCAATTCTGGTGACATGAACTTTTCAAAGACATCCGTCAGCTGGAATTCAGCAATTACCTGCTTGATTTGGGCGTCATCATTTTCCATCAGTTCGCCAACGTATGTTTCGCCGGTAATCTTACCCAGCGGATTAGTGCCAATGGTCAGCTCAAATTCTTGACGCAGCCGAATGTCACGCGATGAGCTGCCGACTAAAATCTCGTATTTTCCATTATCAGCTTCCCAGGTTTCAGAGTTATACCAAGCAAACGCGCGCCGCGAGAGCTTAAGGGTCAGATGCTTGGTCTCCCCCGGCTGCAGCTCAACTTTAACAAAATCACGCAATTCATCAACCGGCATGACCGTCTGACTGGCATGGTTGGCTACGTAGATCTGTGCGACTTCCTTACCAGCTTGCTTGCCAGTGTTTGCCAGGTCAAAGCTGACTTCAACGTCGTCGCTATTTTCCTTAATTGCTAAATTGCGATACTCAAAATCAGTGTAGCTCAAGCCATGGCCAAATGGGAAGCGTACCGCCAATTTTTTGGCATCATAGTAGCGATAGCCCATGAAGATGCCCTCACGATATACTTCGTGACGACGATCTTTGCCAAACGTTGGATAGGTTGGATTATCGGTCAATTGAACTGGGAAGGTCTCAGAAAGCTTACCGGATGAATTAACCTGTCCTGACAAAATATCCCAGGTTGCCTCACCAACGGCCTCACCAGCCAAGTAGGTTTCAACAATAGCAGGTACTTTTGGCTCCCAAGGCATTTCAACAGCTGAGCCATTTTGCAGCACTACAGTTACGTGTGCATTGACTGCCAATAGTTGATCGATCAATTGATTTTGATTGGCTGGCAGACTGATTGATTTCTTGTCAAACCCTTCTGATTCCATAGCTTCTGGGAAACCAGCAAAAACCACGACCTGATCACTGTTTTTTGCCAATTCCAAAGCCTCTTTGGTCAACTGATCATCTGGTTGATCACTGTCCAGTCGATAGCCTTGCGCATAGCTGGCATTTTGCGGCATAACCTCTTTTGGCGTAACGACACGATGAGCATTGACATGTGAGCTGCCGCCACCTTCAAAACGCGGCTTTTCAGCCAGTTCACCGATCACGGCCAGTTTGGCATCTTTATTTAACGGCAGTTCCTTATTCTCATTTTTCAGCAGCACGATACTGTCGTCTGCCAGCTGCCGTGCAAATTCATGCTGGGCTTCCATATCATATTCTGGAGCTGCAACGGTTGGGTAACCGTAACGCTCTGCCATTTTTAAGACGCGCAGTGCCGAACGGTTTAACGTCGATTCTTGCAAACGGCCTTCCTTAACGGCTTGGACGATCTCTTCTTTAGAAGCATCCCCCTTACCTGGCATTTCCAGATCCAGACCGGCCTTGATTGCTGCAACATGATCAACTACGGCACCCCAGTCTGACATAACCAGTCCTTGATAGCCCCATTCATCACGCAAAATATGCGTTAACAGGCGCTGATTTTGCGATACCTGAACGCCATTGAGCTTATTGTAAGAGCACATCAGCGTGGCTGGGTGCGCTAATTTAACGATGCGTTCAAACTGTGCCAGATAGATTTCGCGCAGCGTCCGTTCGTCAACATCGGAAGAATTGGTGAAGCGTTGATCTTCACGGTTATTAGTGGCAAAGTGCTTAACACTAACGCCAACCCCAGTACTCTGAACCCCTTTGACATAAGCCGTGCCCATCCGACCAGCCAACAGTGGATCTTCGGAGAAATACTCAAAATTACGACCAGCTAACGGGCTGCGTTTGATGTTGACCCCAGGACCGAGCAATACACCGATCTTTTCAGCCCGTGCCGCTGTTCCCAGATTCTCGCCCAATTTTTCCAGCATGGCATCATCAAACGAGCTGGCCGTCAACGCTGAGCATGGAAAACAAACCGCCTCAATACTTTGGTCCATGGCACTGTGTACATTGACTTGTTTACGCAGGCCAGATGGTCCATCCGTCATCAGCATGGGATCCATTCCCGTTACCTTGGCCGTAAACCAAAAGTCCGTTCCTGAAACCAGATCGGCCCGTTCTTCAAGTGTCAAGCCTTCAACAAAATTCAGATCTACTTTTGTCATATTGCTACCTCATTTTTAAAAATATTCGCAACCGCTTTCTGATGTTATTATAATATTTTTTTGAATCTTCGCTTATCTCATCTTGCTGATAGTGATCTTAAGTTGTGCTTATCAAATCAAAATTATTTTGGATGACAGCCAAATGAAAGGAAATTTCAATGAAAGATTCACTAAAGTTCCTGCAAGCCATGCAAGAAATCACCCAATTGGAAATCAATCTGCTTGACGGTTCAGATACGTTTACCGACGTTGGGGGGGCGTCCTGCCATCATCAAATTGTCAAAAGACTATCTAAATCAGCTGGCTAAGGCCCCCTTGACGCCAGGTGTCTTTTTACTGGCGCCAAATTCTGAGATTCGCGGTGCGTTGCTGGTTGATGATGACCATCGTCTTTTAATCTGGCAAAATCTGCGCAACTGCACTCAACAGCACTTAGAACAATCTGGTAAGGCCATCTGGTTTGGTCTAAATCAAGCTTGGCCCTCACTCTACAAAACATATGAAAACGAGCTACTGCTGCCTGAGCACGTTTTGGAAAGCCACAACAGTTATAATTTAGAAAAGCAGATGCTGATTGCTGTGCGTAATGGAAATGATGCCAGCTATCAGCACTTTTTCCGGCCTTTGACCAGTTCTGGCGATTTTGGTCGCGTTGCCAAAGACCAGCTGCGTAATCAAAAAAATCTGTTAATCTGTCATATCACACTTTTAACCCGTCAGGCAATTGAAGGTGGCCTTTCACCTAGTGAGGCATTTGCCCTATCCGATCAGCTTTGTCAGCAGATTGAAGCATTGCAAAACATCGAGTAGCTGAATGCAAAAATGCAATCAATTGGGCAGCTTTTCATTGAGCATTTGCAAAAGGAAAGACAAGCTCAGGCTGGCAAAAAAAGCCTGCTGACACAAAAAATTGAGGCTGCTTTGCGCGATCACTGTGGTCAGGACTATTCACTGGACGATCTGGCAAACAACTTGCAGCGGGATAAGTTCTACCTGGCTCACCTTTACAAAAATGAGACCGGTCAGACCATTAACCAATACGAAAATTCCTATCGGATCAGCCGCTTTAAGTCTCGCTTGCTTTGGACCGATTAGACCATTACCGAGATTGCCGCCAGCCTTGGTTTTGCTACGCCCAACTATGCCTCACGCTGCTTTAAAAAATTTGTCGGTACGTCACCCAAAAATATCAGCAAGCCCATCAGCTGAATTTTTTACATCTGCAATAACCAAAAGAAAATGCCTTGGAACAGGCACTATTGCCTGTCAAGTATACAGTTTAAATAGAAAAATTATTTATGCGGCTTGAGCGCGGAACTTTTCTGCGCTCAAGCCGTTTTTTGATGCATAAGCTCGTTCGGTATTGAAATATTTAATGGCCTGCTGGATAGATTGTTCCAATTCTGCCATGCTTTTTGGACGAACCCGTTTAGCTAACCAAACCAGTTTGAAATCATTCCACCAACGCTCCATTGGTGAATTCTCCCATGGATGACCGGGGTGAGACATACTATGGATGCAGTTTTGCTCAGCTAAGTAATCATTGAAAGCCATTGAACAGTAAGCTGCGCCACGATCCGTATGGATCATTGGCTGAGCGTCTGGTTCTACTTTGAAGGCACGCTTAAAGGCTTCGATCGCTGATGCGGCCGTTTCAGTAGCCGAAATGTTGTAGCTCAAAACATAGCGACCATATAGATCCATCACTACATGCACGCGCGCCTTCCTTACCTGCTCATTACCATACACAACTTCGGTAGTATCAGTCACCCAAACCTCATTCTTACTCTGACGATCAAATTGCTCATTAAGTAAGTTGTCATTGATGTATTCCTCGTGACGTTTAATCCAATTATGCTTCTTCTTACGGATATTTGCCTTGATCCCGTGATTTCGCATGCAGTTAGTAACCCGCTTTAAGCCGGCCTTGAAATCCAATTTATTTTCAAAAGCTAGTTGCGTCGTCATGCCTAAATAACCCAAGGTCCACTTATGCTTTTTTTCCAATTCCAAAATGGCTTTAAGTAATTCTGCTTGTTCATCATCATGGATATTGGCCTTTCGATGAATCCACTTGTAGTAAGCATCTCGAGTAATACCTGCGATCTCGCTTAAAGTGCTGATTGGCCACCCGTACTCTTCATTTAGTTCTTTGATGGCTTGTTGTTTGAAGAACTTTTCGCCTCCCGATTGCG
>NZ_AZEQ01000025.1 GCF_001436025.1 Limosilactobacillus mucosae DSM 13345
TTGATCGTACCAGTAACTACTTGAACGTATGGTACTGGCGTGTCCTTGCCAGGATCAGCTGGCGTAACTGGGCTTGGATCAACCGGCGTGTAGCCTGGCACGTCTGGAATCGGTTCGTTTGGCACGACCTTCGTTGGATCGTTAGGGTCCGTTGGGTACGTTGGCGTGTCGGCACCTGGGATTGGCGTACCGTTTGGATCAACCGGAACGATCTTACCGTTTGGTGCGTAGGTTACCGTTTCTTCAACGTCCGGATTATCAGGCGTTGCCGTCAGACCACCGGCAGTCTTCTTATCTGCATGGTAGCCTTGAACGACTGGCGTGTCAACCGTGTTAAACGTCTTGGTGCCTTCCCAGTCACTTGTTGAAAGCACCTTACCAGTTACCTTGTCAATCGTCACCGTCCGCGTGAAGGCGTCTTTTTGCGTGACAACGTTGTCACCTGGCGTCTTGTCGCCGGCCCCAACGTAATGGATCGTTTGGGTGGCATCCTTGACCAGGTTGTCGCGATTAGTCTCGGTTGGGTAAACTGGACTGTTTGGATCGTTAGGATTGATTGGTTCGCCAGGCGTTACCGGCGTTGGATCGTTAGGCGTGATCGTTTGCGTCTTGTGCTTCAAGTGAACCACAAAGTCGTTGCCAGTCTTAGCATAAGTTTGCGTACCATCGGCAAAGTCATTGGAAACCAATTCGTAGCCTTGGTCTTCATAAGCTTTGATCTTATCTGCCGTCGTGTAATTGATCTTGGAACCAATCTTACCGCTTGGCAAATTATCACTATCAAGTTCTACACCAGTAGTATCATCGATGTACTTGATCGTACCCGATACTTGGTTGTTGCTGTAGGTTACCGTAACCGTTGTGTCGCCTTGATCTGGCGTAACGACCAGTGATGAAACATTAGCAATATCGACGTTATCATAGCCTACTGAGCTTGGATCTGCTGATTTAACGGCATCCAAGGTCTTTTCAATTGGCGTCCAGGCACGATCTGCACTTTCGGTGTCAACCTTGCCATCATTGTTGGTGTCGTAGCCCAGGATCTTGCCGGTTACCTTGTCAACGATAGCAGTCCGGGTAAATTCAGCAGTTTGAACGTATGAGCTCGTACCGTCCGGAGCACCATTAACCTTATTGCCGTTTTCATCAACGTAGTTAATCGTCCGCTTTACCGTAGCAGTCAAGTCATCCTTAGCAACACCATCTGGGTAGGTAACGTCACCCTTAGGATTGATTGGTTCGCCAGGAGTCTTAGGATCAGTTGGCGTAACAGGCATCGTCTGGTGACCATAGTAAACCTTTTCCGTCACGTTAGTGGTATTGCCGTCAACCGTAACTGCGGCCACTGAAGCGCGGTCAGGAGCCGTGTAGCCGTAGTCGGAAAGGTCGGCAGAATCCTGCTGCGTCCAGGTCTGAGCATCAACTTTCCAACTGTCATCAATCGTGTAGCTGGAACCGTCAGCTGAAACAGTACCATAACCGATAAAGTTATTCTGATCATCATAGATCTTGTTACGCGTCAGGGTTGCCGTTTGCGTAACCGTGCTTTCCAGATTAGATGGAATTGGTTCACCCGTTACACTGTCGTAGTATTCGATCGTCCGCGTAACGTCCTTGGTTTCGGCTTCCGTGTGGTAAGTTACCTGTTCGTAAACATAGTAAACATCATTAACGTTGTTGGAGCTGATCGTCCCCGTAGCATCAGATGGCGTCGTGTTGTACGTAAAGCCGTTAACGGTCGTCGTACCAGCGGTTCCCATTGACTTGTCGCTCTTAACGTAACGGTAAGTTTTACCATTGACGGTAATCGTTTCTGGGCGGTAGGTTGAGCCTGTAACATCATATGAGGTGTTGTTGCCAGAGTTTTCGTAAGCCGTTGTTGGCGTTTGGATTACCGTACCATCGCTAGTTACGTAGTTGATGCGAACCTGACCTTGCGGAGCATAGTAATACTTTACCGGTTCTTGACCAACTGCCAGACGATTGTTCAAACCATAGATAGTAAGGTATTTTTCATATCCGGTCAGCTGATCTTCAGTAAAGCCAGCATCCGTCAAATATTTAACCCCAATTGGCAGCTTTCCATCTTGCGGCAAAGTGTAGAGCAAGAAAGCACCATTCTTATGAGTACCAGCATCATAATTACCATTGTCAGCAAACTCGCCGGGTGCCACCGGATCAGTAGTTAAAATCGTCTTCCAGATATTTTCATTATCAATGTCGTCAATGCTTGCCCCCACAGCAGCTACCTTAAGGACAACCCGAGCAGTCCCATTAGTTTCGGTAATCACATTGATTCGTGCAATCTGTAATTGATCTGACAATTGCTTCTGCGTCGAGACAATAATATCGCCTATTTTATATGAGGCTGAAAGCGTTCCGGTGGTGTCAGAAGGTGAGCTGACAAGATCAAAGCCCTTAAAGATCCGAGCACCAGAAGCAGTATAGGTATAACCTTGCCGCCCAGTCTGTTCATAGTCAGCCAGAATGGTTTCGTTGCCAGCCGCATCCTTAGCAATATATTCCGTCCGAATCGTGCTTTCGTCTGGGTACACTACGTGGACAACGGTTCCGGCCGAAGTATTGGTACTGTTGCCAGCATCATAGATAACTTTAGAAAGCTGGGTACCTACATCAGAATTAACATTAATTTGCTTAGTAGTAACACCATTATTTGTAGTAGCGGTATAAGTCAATTGGTAATAGTGAGTAGAACCATCACTAATCACGTTTTTTAATTTATCAACTTGAACGGCAGCTCCATTTACCGTCAGTGTTCCTTGCCAAATTACTTGACCGGTATCACCATCAACCAATTGGGCATAAACCGTATCATCATATTGCCCATTCGTAGCGGCCTTGCCAGTTGAGAAACGGAAGTAGTAGTTGGTATTATTTTCACCATTATAAGTAGTAGTGCCATCCGTTGCCGCAGTCGGTCCTAAGCTGACAATCCCAAACGTGTAGCGACCATCAGTTGGATCAGCCTTGTAGCCACTTGGGATCTTGCTTTCATCTGCAACGACACTTGCCCCATTTGGATCACTCATCCCAGGAGTTACATCACTGTTGCTGATTTTGTCAGTCGCTACAATTTCACCCTTGCTTGATAGTGCGTCATCACTAGCGGCAGTAGTTGCCGCTGAAGCACTGGAAGCAGTAGATGCAGCCTGTGAGCTGTCTGCAGTTGACGTTGCGGCTGCGGATTGGCTGTCTGCTGAAGCTGAGGCAGCCGTTACCGTTTGCGCGCTGGCTGCTGCTGAACTAGCCGCCGCACTGCTGTTGGCATCGCTGGCAGCTGAAGAACCCGTGCTGCTCAGCGTAACCGCACTGGCACTGGTATCATTGGCAGCGCTGTTTACGCTAGCCGTGTCAGCACTAGTATCCGTATCAGTCGTCGTGTCGGCAGATACTTGGCCATTGCCGAAGAACATCAATGTCCCCAAAAGCACGGATACCGTTCCGATGCTTAATTTACGCAGTGAGAACCGTTGAGCGCGATTGGCACTCTTTTGTTCCTGCATATATTTATTATTCTTGGAATACATATATGTAGACCTCCTAAATCTAAAATCTCAATATCGAATAAAGCTAATATCAAGGTTTTCTTGGCAGCTGCTAATCTGGTGAATTTTTGTTAATCACTTTATAATCTATTTTCAAATCGGCAAACTTTTTTCGTCGCCTAAATTCACTTTTAAATCGATAAGCAGATTCCTTTTCAACACGAATGATTGTATATGGGAACTTACAAAAAAGAAAGACCAATCCGCCTTCTTATAAGCTCTTTCACCTTGTTATACAATGAATGGTAATTGATGGTTTTATGAGTTGATTTAAGAAACTATCAGTTTACATAAAGTAACCAAACAGGGAAATAAATAGCTGACTAGCGCCGATTCCGTTTATATATTGATAACATCCAACTGCTTGCTACAGTGGCTGTTGAATCAGAAAAGCCGTTCCGTGAATGCCCACGGTAACGGCTTTTATCATTTATAGAAATAATCCCAACAGCATCAGGCCCAGCGTAATCAAGAGAATCACACCCATGATCAGCTGGCCAAACCACGATTCTCGCGGATTCTTTTGGTAGGTGCGAGCCTTTTCGCGTTCAACCTGAGCCAAACGCGCGTTGGCATGCCGCTCGACCAGATCATCATGCTGATTGGGATTGGTTAATGAATCAATCTTGCGCGTTGCCATTTTAAGACCTCAATTCATTAAAACGCTTTTGATATGTCTCAACTTTGGCATCCCCGGCAAACTCACGCTGCGAATCGATCAGCTGTTCCATGACGGCCGGTTTGACCATTGCCAATAAGATCTTTTCAATCATCGCGTCAAGCTGCGTCTCATCATAGCGATTATCAGGCGCGACCAGTTCTGGCAGATGCAGCGTGTCATTAAAGCCTAGAATCAGCTGATTGTTCTCAAAGGCTGCCCGCACTGCATCCATAATCTGATCACCGCGATTGATATCCAGATAAATATCACAATCAGCCATCAGCTGTTTAGCCTTTGCAAAACTGACTGCTGGATACAGGTGCACGTTGGCTTGCTCACCGATCTGCAGCAGTTTTTCCGACATCTCGGTCAACGCCGCGACATGAAAATCAAAATTCTTAAGCCGGGCCGCCAGTACAGAAAGCATCTCGATCTGATCAGAGTTGGTCATGATTAAAATGGCTGGCCGCATCTGATTGCCGCGCGGATGCGGATAGATCGTGCCCAGCTGCTGCACCTTAACGTCCATTGACTGCGAATCGGCATCCACCGGCTTGGCAAATTTTTCTTGATACTGCACCCAGGCCTGATGATTCTGCATCCAGATCTGCTTGGTGCGCGTTTGATTTTCAAAGATAAAGCGCATGTTGCCAGGCAGCTCGTCACCCAGCCCTTCCTGCCAGACCAGAACGTCGCTGGCATTTTCACTTGGCAGCTTCAAGGTCGTAAAGAAAGCCAGGTTCAGCGTGTTGTAGATAACGTGATCAAGCTGATAGTCGCTGCTTTGCAAAAAATCGGCGGTCAGTTCCAGCCAGTTTGCGAAATGACGCTGCCGCCCGCCGGTATACAAAAAGATGTCGTCAGTCGTTAAATGATGGTCGATCACCACGTTTTGCGCCGCGTCATAATACTGCTTGAGTTTTGCCTGACCATTGGCATAAAACGTCTTGGCAAAACGCTGCCCATGCTGATCATATTGATCGATCCATTGCAGCTCGCCAGCCGCGTTCAGCCATTCAACCTGCTTGACGAAACGCGTATTGTCATTTTTAAAGAAGCGGATCTCAGCACGCTTGGTATTCAGATCATAAACCTGGGCCCCACTGGCATCCCCTTTGATCTGCCAGAATCGAGGCACTTGAACCTGATCAAAATAAAGCGGCTCGCCAGTCTGCTTACGATACTGCTTGATTGGCGAATCGACTTCTGCCGGCAGAAAACCGTCATCATTGATCACCACTGTTGGCACCTTGATTCCAGCAATCTTTTGCGAACGGACCAGGTCAATGCTGTCGCGCTGCCAGTCGTCAAATAGATTAAGCATCTGTTTCCTCCTTTACCAGCTGTCGCCATTTTGCAAGAATCTGATCATCCAAATAGTGCTCGGCAATCTCATAAGAATGCTGACTGAACTTCGCGCCTCGGTTTTCGTCGGCAAAGAGCTGCTCGATGGCTCCCGTCAAAGCCGCGACTTTTTCAGATTCATCCTGCTGTTCGTCATAAGGCAGCAAAAAGCCGTTTTGATCCGGATCAATAAATGTCTGATTGCCATACGGGACGTCAAAGCCGATCATTGGCAGGCCCCCGCCGACCGCCTCTAACAGACTCAGCCCAAAGCCTTCACTGGTTGAGGCCGCGATGTAGCCGGCGTAGTTTTGGTAGACGTCATCCAGCCGGTGCTGTCCCATCAGATGAATATAGCCGTTTGCCTGGGCCGTGTCGATCTGGCGCTGGAGCCGATCATGCTGCTCGCCATAGCCATAGATATCCAAGACCAGATCGCCAACCGTCTGCCGGGCCGCGATTACCGCGCTGATCAGCCAGTCAATATGCTTTTCGCCCGCCAGCCGGGAAGCCGTGATCAGCGTATGCCGGCGCCGCTGCTGATACTGCCGCTGCTTGAGAGTGGTCAGACTGCCAACGGGAATCACGACCACCTTGGCCTCATCATGCTGATACTTTTTCAGCTGTTTGGTCAGCATCGCTTGCTGGGCCGCGGTTGCCACGATGAAAAAGTCGGTGTCCGCCGCGTGCACGAACTGATACTCATAAAAGTTGTTCCAGAGGATGCGCTGCTTATCCGTATGGTGCGCGTCATAATGTTCAGCATGCACTACCACGCCCAGTTTGGCTGGTCCATGCAATTGATACCAAAGCTGGCCGCTGCTTAGATCCGGACTGTCCTCACGATCCAAAATCACCAGATCATCAGCCTGCAGGTTCAAGCGGCGGATCATCTCAGCGTACAGTTCGGTTTTGGAGTAGTAGATCTGCTCGGGAAACTCAAAGACCTCATTTTCGCCATTAAGGTACTGATGATAGGCAACGCGGCCATCTTGATTCAAAAAGTCGCGCAGATAGACCTGACCTTTGTCATCCAGATATTCCACGGCATAGCAGCTGGCACTGAAGAACTCCCGCCGCATTAAGCG
Organism: Limosilactobacillus mucosae DSM 13345; assembly: GCF_001436025.1. Lineage (GTDB taxonomy): Bacteria > Bacillota > Bacilli > Lactobacillales > Lactobacillaceae > Limosilactobacillus > Limosilactobacillus mucosae. The sequence goes on from NZ_AZEQ01000025.1 coordinate 6,660, forward strand.
TGGCCCCGCGAAATACTCGGCATAGTCAATCAGCTGCCGTTTTTGGTCTACCACATGAACTCTGATCCGCCATTCTTCAGCCATCTCAAAGTCAACCAGCTGCTTATTGCCGACAAAGGTCTGCGTCTTCATTGGCACGTCCTGCAGCTCATGGGCCTGGCGAAACTCAGCCAACGAATAGGTTGATGGCGTGATTGGCATATCAGTAAAAAAGTTGTACAGCCAGATGACCTGATCATCACGCAGTCCCAGATTGCTCGTCAGCGCCTGAATGTTATCGGCCAGAATCATATCCGAAAAGATAAACCGGGCCGCAATGCCTGCCTGTTCAAAAACCTTGGCGCGATAAGCCTGGGCATACTCAACCCCACTGCTGGCCCAGCCAATGCCAAGATTAACGTTATAAACCGTCATTTCCTCACCTCTGTTTAGATAAATTCCAAAACCAGTTCCTGCTTGCGATTAACCTTGATCAGGCTGAGCAGCAGATGGCGCACGGCAACCAGCCGCACCTGATCAAACATTTTTTCAAACGCCTCATAAGCCTGCTTATGGTAGACGTACACCGCGTCTCGCTGCATCAATGACCACGGCTCAGTATAAGACTTCAGCCGCTCCAAAAAGGCTACCTGATCAATCCAGCAGTCATCCAGACTCTTAAGCATCGCGGCCCGATAGAACTGATCGCACTGCGCGGGAGTCAAAAGCTGTTTTTCTTTTTGATCCAATACTTTGCGACTCAGCTGCATCAGATACTCTTTGATCGCTGCCTGACTGCTAAAGTCGATTGCAGGCAGCTCCGTAATCAGATCATAGGTAATCCAGTGATTGATCGTATCCTTCAACAGATCCGCATTCCAAGCCGTCCGCTCAGCCAGCAGCTGATCAAACCCGCGTGTCAGCCAATGTTCCGCGGCCTGGCGATAGTCATCGAGCTCCATCACCTGCTCGCGCTCAAAATAAAAGACCTCTCGCTGCATGCGCATGCTGTGCTCATAGCGATAAGTACGCGCCCGCTGATTCTGTTCCTTATCCAGCAGCCGCTCATTTAAAAAGTGCATCGAAACCCAGAGCGAAGGACTGCGCAACTGCCGGGGCTCATCAATTGGGTGCGTGGCGCGGCGGCGTTTTTTTCGGCGATAGTAGTTCTGCAGCCTGACACTGCTGTTTTTGCCGACCAGATCGTCTTCCAATGACCAGAAAAAGATGCTGGAACCCGGATCACCTTGACGCCCAGCCCGGCCCCGCAGCTGTTCGGCAACCCGCGGCAGCAGCAGCTCAGTGCCAATCACGGCAAGACCGCCAAGCTCCTTGACGCCCTCGCCAAGCTTGATGTCAGTACCCCGGCCAGCCAGATTGGTCGCGACCGTTACGGCTCCTTTTTGACCGGCTGCTTTGACGATCATGGCTTCTCTGGATTCATTGCGGGCCGTCAAGACATTATGGGCAATCCCCCGGTTCAGCAACAGTTCAGAAATGATCGCGGAATTTTCGATTGACCCGGCAATCAAAAGAATCGGCCGTCCCTCTTGATGCAGTCTCATCGTCAAGTCAATCGCCGCCCGCAGCTTTTCGCCGGTCGTCAGATACAGTCGGGGCGAGAAATCCTGGCGCACAACCGGGCGATGAGTCGGAATCGCAACGACTTTCATCTTGTACAGGTTGATAAACTCGCTGGCTGATGAGCGCGCCGTCCCTGTCATCCCCGCGACGTTTTCAAACAGGCCGAATAAGCTCTGATAAGTCGTTGAGGCAACGGCCTGTTGATTATCGGTCAGTTCAACGCCTTCTTTCTGCTCAACTGCCTGCTGAATTCCAGTGTTGATCTTCATCCCTTTTAACAGGCGGCCATTGGCTTCATCCAGCAGTATCACCTTGCCATCCTGGACTTCATATTCATGACCGCGCTGCTGCAGAAAATGTGCCTGCAGCGCCAGATTAATGTGCCGATACAGTTCGCGGCGCTTTGGACTGAACAGATCATCAATCCGGAAATAGCTTTGGGCATACTCAATCCCCGCCTTGGTCAGCCAGACTGCTTGATCCTTGAGATTCAGCCGATACTCCTGACGATAGCGCAGCGTCCGGACAAACAGATCGGCCTGCTGATAAAGATTTGACTGCAGCGATGGCTTGCTGGAAACCACCATTGGCGAATTGGCGCCATCCAAAAGCACTGCGTCAGCCTCATCGATAATCGCGAAATGATAGGGCCGCAGATACTGATCACGCGGATTGGCAGCCAGATTATTGAAAAGATAGTCAAACGCCAGCGTGGTCCCCGTCGTGTACATCACGTCGGCATTATACCAGCCCCGTTTTACCTCAGGCTTAACCTTTTTAGCTTCATCGTCTTCATCAGCGGCATCCGGATCAAAGCCCAGGCTGCAGGTCAACCCCAGCCATTCATACAGCGGCGCCATCTCTTCTTGATCACGCTTGGCCAGGTACATGCTGGGCGTAACCAGAATCGCGCCTTTTTGCGTCAGACCGTTGAGATAAAGCGGCAGCGTGGCCGTCAGCGTCTTGCCTTCACCGGTTTTCATCTCGGCAATCTGTCCCTGCTGCATGACAATGGCTCCCAATACCTGTACGTCAAACGGATACATTCCTAATACCCGGCGTGCAGCCTCGCGTACGGTGGCATAGGCTTCTGGCAGGATTTCCATTAAAGACGCCCCTTCAGCCAGCTGAACACGCAGTTTGGGCGTTTGTTCCTGCAGCGACTGGTCATCCAACGACCGCATCTTGGGTGCCAGCGCGTTGACTTGCCGCAAGATCCGCCGTGCTTTTTGATATTCCCATGAAAAGCTCATTCAAAATTCCTTTCTGGCCGCGGATCCTCATTGCTGATCATCATAAAATAAGCAAAAACGGCCTTGCTCTATTTTGGCTGCGCGACTCCCAGCCGATCGCGCAGCTCCTGCAGAATCATCATGATCGGTAAGCGAACCGCGCTTTGCCAAAAAGCATCGCCGCGGTAGCTGATCTGATAGCGCTCGATCCGTGGATTAATCGGTAGCTCATCTGGGGCCAGCGTAAAGCCATGCCAGGTCGGCTGCCAATCAATCAGCTGGTGCACCAAGGCATTGGTCGCGGGCGAAGTGCCAATCAGATTCACCCGGTCATGATCGGGGATTGCCTGATTAATCCGTGCTTTTGCCAAATCCAACGCGTCGTTTCGGTCCTGCCACGGAATCACCACCGGCAGCAGGTTGGAAACGATGTGCTGTTGACTCAGAGCATTACAATCAATCCCGCTGCTGGTTCGGCGCGTTTCCAGAAATAGGACGCTGACTGGCTGCCCTGCAATCGGATTGATTAACGTAGGAACGGTTATTTGCTGGTCAATTCCCTGGTCAGCAATCTCCAGTCGTTTAAAATCCAGCTCCCAACAGCCCAGATTGATCAATTCAACGGTATAGCTGACCACTTCTAAAGGACAAATAACCGTCAGCTGAGTGCCGTGTGCCTGAAACTCCTTGATCACGTCCCCCTGCGCATCATAAAAAGACGCCTTGAGCATTACGCGCGCTGCGGGTCCAACTTTCATCACGGCCTTGATCTGATAGGTATGATTACTGAGCAGTTCCGGCAGCTGCGAGACGATGCGCTGAGCCTGATAGTTACCCGCTGAATGCCATTTGACCAGCGTTTTGCCCGGTGCCATCAGCCGATTAACGAAATGAACCGACTGATCGGCGCGCACGGTCATTGCCGAGCCATAGCGATAGTTGTTGTTTGGCTGATTGCCCCAGTAGACGTAGTTCAGCAAATCCTCACCTTCCAAAATCTTCTTTTAAGACGCGCTCATACTGCCGTAAAAACCATTTAATCATCCCGCTGCTGTCGTCATTGTGGCGGCCGGGCAGACCATAGTAGTTGATCTGACGGGCCCGCCCCAGCAGATGCTTTTTCAAGACGGCCAGCGCGTTGGGATCATAGTCGTCATCAAACATGTAAGCGAGGTTGAGTGACGTCTCGCTGGCATCTTCATGGATCAGCGCGTCAATGATTTTTTGATCCAGCTGCCGCAGACTGGTTTCGTCCAGCTCGTTTGGCGCGGCAATCAATTCTCTGGCCAGGTCAAAGCTGGTGCCAAATTCGTCCGGCCGTGCCAAGCGACTCCGCTGTGCGATCGTCCCCAGATGTACCAGTGGCTTGGCAGCAATCACCGCATGAGCCTTTTGTCGCAGACCAAATTTAATAGCGCCATAAGTTCCCATTGAAATGCCCGACATCACCAGCTGCGTATGATCAAACCCCAACAGCTGCAGATGCTGATCAATAATCTTCGGCACGGCTTGGTTGAAAAACGGTCCCGTGTAAAAGGCGCCCCCTTCCAGCCGCGAATCGGTAATCAAAAGATAGGGAACCTTCATCTTTTTCATCATGAAATAGCCTTCAAAGCTTTTCTTGGAGTGATAGCCGGCAAAATAAACGCACAGTGGCGGCCGCAGATCACCGGGATTAAAGAAGAACTGCACCTCATCGCGCGACTCAAGATCCTGCCAGGCCTGCCCACCATTGATAAACGTCCCCAGTCCATAGCGCGCCCAGCGAAGCTCAAGGTTGCCCAGCGTTATCTGGCCATGTCCTTTAACAAAAATAATCACGCTTAAAAACTGGTTGCGGGCGATAATCGGCGTCGGGATTACCTGCGGCTTTTGCAGCTGCGCCTCGGAAAACTCATAAGTCTGGCGCTCACTGCCATAAACCAAAACGAAGCGGTAACGAATCTCTACGTTGGCATCATGCTGAAAAACGGGCCAGACCGTCAGCTGCCGTTTGGGATCGACAAACAGATTAGTACGCAAGTTGGCTAACGGTTCCCAGTCATCACTGTCAACCGTCAGCTCCAAGGCCGCGGAATCTTTCCAGCGCTGACTTCCCTGATAGCTGGGACTGACAGAAAAAGCATCCGGACCGATTCCCATTCCTTGCTGGCCGACATAGTAGTATTGAGGAATTGCCGACACAAAGGCTTGACGATCGCTTTTTAACAACCGAGCCTGCGTCCGCGCCAAAAAATACTGCTGCAGCTCATCACCGGCAGCTCCAGGCAAAAAGACCACGTTATATGGATCAACCTTGGCATGCAGCTGCTCCCATTCAACCGGGGTCATTTCCAGCTGGTCGGCAATAATCAAGAGCTCAAACCGCATTTTTTTGACTTTTAACTGCGCCAGGTCGTTGAAGTACCACTGCACGCCAGCGGGAATCCGCAGCGTCTGCGACCAGTCTTCGCCACCCAGCTGCAAGACTCTAATCGGTTTCAATTCTTAGCCTTCCTTTCTACCAAAGATTCTGCCAGGCATTCATGATCATTTCATCCGAGTAGCGATTGATCATGGCAACTGAACTCACCAACGCCTCGTTCCAGTGCTTCATGGAGCCTAGATAATAGTCCAGGGCTTGATCCAGCTGACTGATCTGCTTAGTCTGCAGTCCATTTTGCTGATGCGTGACCAGCTCGCTTACCGTGCGATTGATCTGTGGCACGCCAACGCTAACGGCTGCCATCTGAATAAAATCATCTGGCGCCATACTGAGATCTACCAATACACGGGTCGAATCCAGTATGGTCAAGAGATCCTTAGGCTGCGCGATCCGCTTGGTATAGATCGGAATTGGCTGCGCGGTTTGCAGATCTTCCATATCCGGCGTAAGGTCCGCGTCCTGCAGATCCTCGTTTGGCTTGAGCTGTTCAGGCGTTGGGTTGATCATGATCAAAGGATAATGATCCTGGGCCAATTCTTTAATCAGCTCCTCTGCACGACTCAGCCGATCATCGTCATAGCCGACCAGTTTCAGATTTTCATTAAATCGTGCCTGATCAATACGGGCTAAAAGCCGGGACAAAACAGCGCGCAGTTCAGCCGGTGTCAGATCGTTGACCACCAGCAGAATCGTCTGCTCCAGCTGCTCTTGACTGTGGCCCAGATGAAACTGAGCTGAAAAAATCGGCAAAAGCAGGGTCTCGCGTTCATTCCCCAACAATTCATGCACCCGCGCGTCAACGGCAGCCGAGTCGGTCACCAGCTGCCCAGTAAAATCATTCAGCCGTGGCAAAAATTTTTCAAAAGCATGCCAGCGACTGATGACGGCCGCGGTTTTAAAGCCGTTAAAAAATGACAGCCTGGCCCGCTGCTGATCAGCCGCCGTAAAAATGACCTCGTCTTGTTGAGCGTCAAGATTTTGCTTGATGAGCCGCGGCAAAAACTCGTCAATCAGTGCCTGCCGATCCTGGTATGCGGCCGCGCTAAAATCTTTGGCAAACCACGGATTGACAAAAACACGGCCATCCGTGATCCGTTCCTTGACGCGCCAGCTGCCGGCTGGATCTAAAAATACCCGCTCAACCAGCTGCTCTTGTTTATCGTAGTTTTGCAGACAAGATAGCCAGCCCCGCGAATCCATCACCAGATCCTGGAAATGCTTGTCGTGTTCAAAGCGCTCAATCCGCAGAATCTGTCCGCGGGCGTTAAAAATCACCTGCGCAAGCTTTTGATCATCATGGTAGGCAACCACCCGAAACGGATCGTATTCAAACCAGGTTCCGCGCGGCCAGTTAAAGTCTGCTAGATCCAAAATCTGCCGAGCACGCGGATCGGTAACGCCCTGAATCAGATCAAACACCGTCAGCAGCTTCTCTGGTGCCAGTCCGGCCTCGTTGAGCTGTGCCGTAAGCTGCGGAACGTATTCACTGACGATCACGCCGCATTGGGCATCATTTCTCATGAAGATCTTTAAATTATTGATGGCATCGTCAAACTTGAGACGGTCAACGGCAAATGCCCAGTCGTCAAGCTCGTTTTGCCAAGTCGGCACGAAATACTTCATCTTCCAGCTCTCCTTTCAACTTGGCATAGCGGCGCGGAATTTTAAGCTCATCCAGTTTATCGATCAGACCGTTCATAAACATTACCAGCATGATCAGCTGTGCCATCAACTGGAGAATGCTGCCCCATTCATTTTTGATTAAAGAACCGGAAAGACTCATGACGATCACGCCCATTGCCAAAAGCGCGCCAAAAAACGTCAGACTAACCAAACGGCGCCGCAGATAGCGCTGCGTTGGCTTGCCCGGCTGCACGTTTAAAAGATAACTGTTGGTGTACAGCATCTGTTTGGCCTGCTGCTTGGGATTGAACTGCAGCCATGCAAAAAAGTAGGTCAATAAAAAGGTCAAGCCAGCCGCAAAGCCGATTTGAAATTGTGAATTCAACAAAAGCGTGCGGTGACCCAATCTGGTGCCAATCAAAGCCGGCAGTACCGCCAGCGCCGTTCCAATCATAAAAGTCATCATAACGCCCAGGTTGAGCCCAATTGGATACATCAAAGGCGGCGTGTAGCTTGGCAGATAGGATCTGATCTGCGCGTCCTCATAGCGAGCCAAACGAAAAGCCACTAAAAACCAGATCAGTCCTAGACTCAAAAGCACGATTCCGATGATCAGCAACCAGCCCTGCCAATTGGTTGCCAGCTGGTGAAAAAGCTTGCCTGCCTGTACGGCCACGCTCCGCATCATATTGCAGATGATGAGCACGACCATTCCGCCGATCCCCCGACTGCCATTTAGATTGCCCAGCCAGGTAACCAGCATCGCGCCAGCCGTCAATGCCGTGATTGCCGTGATTCTTGCCAGCGGACCATCAATCAGGCGCGCGCTGCCGACTAACAGGTGTGCTTCAAAAACGGCAATCAGCATTGTCAGCATGTTTTGCAGCAAGAGAATCTGCCGCTGTGAAAGCTCCCGCAGATATGGCAGCTTCATCAATAACGCCAGCTGAACCGCCATCATCGCTACCATAAACGGCGTAAAGCCAATACTGAAAAGCGACAGTTTCGGCAGATTAGCCCCCGACATGGCAGCCAGGGCACTGACTGAGGATTCATGCATCAGCTGCTGGTAGTGGCGGGTGAGCTTGACTGCCGGTACCGCAACCTGACTGCCCAACAGATAAATCGTGATCGCCATCAGCGTAAAGCCGGCCTTTTTTAAAATCCCTTTAGTTTCAGAAAGCATTGCAACCCCTTTGCTCGTTTACGATTCTTCCGTTCTTCAATCTATGTAGCACGCTAAATTATTTTTTCAAGGCGCGCTAGCTGATTATTTAGAAAAACGATTCTTTGAAATACGCTAAATTTTTTGAGCACGCTAAGTCATTCTTCTATGTGCACTTAATTATTTTTTAAGCACATTAAACGATTCTTTTGCGTACATCAAACCACTCTTCTAGGCATACTAAATTGTCTTTTTAATCACGTAAGCCTACTCTTCCAGGCGCGCTTGAAAAACAGCTTCGGTCAGCGCCCGTTTGGTAAACATTCCCTGCCGATTGAGCCAGCCGAATCGATAAACATGATCAGCTAATTGCCGGTACTGATCTTCAGTGACCGACTGCACCCATTCACTGGCTTCGGCAAGCGAGTCGACCACCTTGCCCAGATGATATTTTTCGACAAGATCCGCCTGCGCGATGCCGCGATGAATAACGATCGGCAAACCCGCCGCCAGATAAGAGCCGAATTTAAAATTGACATTGAGTTTCATGTATTCATATACCGTGGGCGAAGCTTCCCAAAGCAGACCAAAGCCCCCGTTTTGATGCAGACACTCAATCAGATGCTCATTGGGTACATAGCCTTGAAATCTGACCTGAGGATTGTCAAGCGGAGTGGTTGGATCGGCAAAAACCTCAAGCGGAACCTTTTCGTGCCAGTCATTGACAAAAGTAAACTTGCTGGGACTGCCCGCGAAATTAAGCACCGTGCGATATGGCGATTCACCAGTCAGTTGATCGGCAGTCAACGCGTCCCAGGCTTGCTGATAAACGATTTTTTTGACCTTGAGACCCCATTTGTCCAATTCCTGCTTCATCTGCGGCATTGGCAGAATCAAAACGTCAGCCTGATTGTAAAAGTCAATCCATTCCGGAACGCGCGCGGGATTGTCAAACATCAACGGCGCTACGTCATGCACGAACATGATCAATTTGACGCGATACTCTTGACGGTAGGCATTGATCTTGTCAACCAGTCGCTGCTGCCATTGCATCTCCATCCAGGTCGGCTCTTGCAGAATCACGATATCGTCAACCGTCAATGATGACAGAATGCCGTCCAACCGTGCTGATAATTCGCCAGCAGGTTCGGCCGAGGCATCATAAAAGTAGTAGCCCAACTCTTTAATGCCAATCTCATCAGCAAATTGAGCAACCATATTTTGAGCAATCTGGGCCGTACTGTTTCTCATTTGGCCATGCATATTTGTAATGTAGACCGTCATAACCATCGCTCCCTCTTACACTTATCATTTTATAAACGTTATTGCAGTTAATAACAATATACATAATATTTTTTCGAAATGGCCGTTAATTACAGATGTTGCACAGATCAACATCAACTTATATTTTGATGTGACTTTCGAAACTTTTTGGCGATTTAGGTGATTAAAAAGAAAAACGCTGCAATCGCGGCTTTTTGCCATGATGCAACGTTCTTCTTTTTAAATATCAATCGATCAGTTACTTATCTTCATCAGTTCGCTTGCGTCCAAAGGCAGCAGCCAATGCACCCAGCATTACGGCTGACAGTCCCAGGATACCTGCTTGAGAATCATCAGAACCGCTGAGCTGTGGCAGTTTTTCAGCCTGCTTCTTAGCAGCCGGCGTTGGCTGACTTGATACAACACTTTCCGTTGCTGGCTGTTCAACTGATGGTGCGACGCTGTCAAACGACTGCACGTCTACCAGCGATACTGGTTCAATCAGTGAACGGCCATTGTTGTTTTCAGCATAACCGCCTGAATTGGAGTCGGTGTTGTGAGCAATGCTTTCCGAAATGGATTGGCTGATGCTGTTCACCTTGCTGTTGGAAATTGATTCCGATAGGCTGCGCGACTGGCTCTTTGAAATACTTTGCGATGCGCTCTTAGAGATTGATTCACTCGCACTCGTCGATACCGAAGCACTTGCTGAAGCTGACGCGCTAGCTGAAGCGGATGTGGAAGCTGAGACACTAGTTGACGCCGATGCACTCGTTGAGGCTGATTCACTGGCGCTCAGAGATGCACTCGTTGATGCCGATTCACTCGCACTCAGGGATGCACTAGTCGATGCAGACTCGCTCGCACTTTGAGAAGCACTTGTTGAAGTCGATTCGCTGGTACTCAAGGATGCACTAGTCGAGGCTGATTCGCTTGCACTCTGTGATGCACTCGTCGATGCTGATTCGCTCGCACTCAGAGAAGCACTTGTTGATACGGATTCACTTGCACTCAGGGATGCACTAGTCGATGCCGATTCGCTCGCACTCTGTGATGCACTCGTCGAAGCTGATTCACTTACACTCAAGGAAGCGCTCGTGGATGCTGATTCACTTGCGCTCAGCGATGCACTGCTTGAGGCAGATTCGCTCGCACTAGTGGATGCGGACTCACTTGCACTTTGAGAAGCACTAGTCGAGGCCGATTCGCTTGCACTCAGTGATGAACTTGTTGAAGCTGACTCGCTTGCGCTCAGCGATGCACTGCTTGAGGCTGATTCACTGGCACTCAGAGAAGCACTCGTTGAAGCTGACTCGCTGGCACTTTGAGAAACACTAGTCGATGCCGATTCGCTTGCGCTCAGCGATGCACTGCTTGAGGCTGATTCACTCGCACTCAGAGAAGCACTCGTTGAAGCTGACTCGCTGGCACTTTGAGAAACACTAGTCGATGCAGATTCGCTGGCACTCAGAGAAGCGCTCGTTGAAGCTGACTCGCTGGCGCTCAGAGAGGCACTCGTTGAAGCGGATTCGCTCGCACTCAAGGATGCACTCGTGGAAGTCGATTCGCTTGCACTAAGTGAAGCACTGGTTGAAGATGATTCACTTGAACTCAAGGATGCNAGATTCGCTGGCACTCAGAGAAGCGCTCGTTGAAGCTGACTCGCTGGCGCTCAGAGAGGCACTCGTTGAAGCGGATTCGCTCGCACTCAAGGATGCACTCGTGGAAGTCGATTCGCTTGCACTAAGTGAAGCACTGGTTGAAGATGATTCACTTGAACTCAAGGATGCGCTCGTGGATGCTGATTCGCTCGCACTCAGTGATGCACTAGTTGAGGCTGATTCACTTGCACTCAAGGATGCACTAGTTGAGGCTGATTCACTCGCATTCAGAGAAGCACTGGTTGATGCTGATTCACTCGCACTAAGTGATGCACTCGTTGAAGCAGACTCATTGGCACTCAGTGATGCACTCGTTGATGCTGATTCGCTCACACTCAGTGATGCACTAGTCGAGGCTGATTCACTGGCACTCAGAGATGCACTAGTCGAGGCCGATTCACTCGCACTAAGTGATGCACTAGTCGAGGCCGATTCACTCGCACTAAGTGATGCACTAGTCGAGGCCGATTCGCTCGCACTCAACGATGCGCTAGTCGAAGTAGATTCGCTAGCACTCAATGATGCACTAGTCGAGGCCGATTCACTCGCACTTTGTGATGCGCTAGTTGAAGCGGATTCGCTCGCACTCAGAGAAGCACTCGTTGAAGTGGATTCGCTCGCACTCAGAGAGGCACTAGTTGATGTGGATTCACTAGCACTCAGAGAAGCACTTGTAGAAGCAGATTCGCTTGCGCTCAATGATGCGCTGCTTGAGGCGGATTCACTTGCACTCAGAGAAGCACTAGTTGAAGCAGACTCGCTTGCACTCAGTGATGCACTCGTTGATGCTGATTCACTTGAACTCAAGGATGCACTCGTCGATGCAGATTCGCTTACACTCAGTGATGCACTCGTGGAAGCGGACTCGCTGACACTTTGAGATGCGCTAGTTGATGCTGATTCACTTGCGCTTTGAGATGCACTCGTCGATGTCGATTCGCTCGCACTCAGAGAAGCACTTGTCGAGGCTGATTCACTTGCACTCAGAGAAGCACTTGTTGATGCAGACTCACTCGCACTCAAGGATGAGCTGGTTGAAGTCGATTCGCTTACACTCAGTGATGCACTAGTTGAGGCCGATTCGCTCGCACTCAGAGATGCGCTGCTTGAGGCTGATTCACTTGCGCTTTGAGATGCACTCGTTGAAGTCGATTCACTTGCACTTTGAGAAGCGCTCGTTGATGCAGACTCGCTCGCACTCAGCGATGCACTCGTTGAAGCTGATTCACTGGCACTCAAGGAAGCACTAGTTGAAGCGGATTCACTTGCGCTTTGAGATGCACTGGTTGATGCGGATTCGCTCGCGCTCAGAGATGCACTCGTAGATGCTGACTCGCTCGCACTCAGTGATGCGCTGCTTGAGGCTGATTCACTGGCACTCAAGGATGCGCTAGTCGATGCTGATTCGCTCGTACTCAGTGATGCGCTCGCGGAAGCCGATTCGCTGGCACTCAGTGATGCACTGGTTGAGGCCGATTCACTTGCACTTTGTGATGCACTCGTTGATGCGGATTTACTTGCGCTCAGTGATGTGCTCGTTGATGCCGATTCGCTGGCACTCAAGGATGCACTTGT
>NZ_AZEQ01000026.1 GCF_001436025.1 Limosilactobacillus mucosae DSM 13345
CTCTTGGCGTTCTGCTTGATGGTGGCCAGGTCGGCAATCGAGGCGCTGAAGGCTTTTTCAACTCGCTCATATTCCGCAGCCGGATCATCAATCGTTTTCTTTTCAAAGCTCAGATCCGGATCGATCAGCAGATATGCTTTAGCAATTCCAATACCGTCACTGGCGGCAATTCCTTTAATGATTTGTGGCATAATTTTTGTCCCCCTCATCAATTCTCTAAATGTCAACCGTTTGACATATATTAACTTCGTATATTATAAACCGTTATCATTTTCATTTCCACCATTATTTAAGCGTTTGCATTGGCGTTACTGCAGCACCGAATCTTAAAACTCGGTCAAGATTTCAATCTTACGGGCTGAATGCCTGATCAATCCTTGACGCTCAAGAACCTTAAGCTTGCGCGAAATCGTTTCTGGCGTTGTACCAAGATAGGTCGCCAGGTCTTTTAGCTTCATTGACAGCATAAACTCGCTTGAATGTTTTGCCTGCATCTGTTCTTTCAAATAATCCTTAAGCCGTTCTTCAACCGAATCCATCCCCAACAGATGATTTTGCATCGCCAGCTGCCGATTCCTTTTTAAAGTCAGCTGCAGCAGCCGCATGGCAATTGAAGGATACTGGTTCAGTAACTTAGCAAAATCTTCATAGGATATCGTACAGATCTCAGAAGTTTGCTCTGCCTGGGCAAAGGTATCGGTATTCTCAATTCCAAACAGCCAGGCCTCGCCGTCGTGTTCACCGGCTGCCAGCATTCTTTGCATCTGTTCCTGTCCAGATGGCGAAAGTTGATAGATCTTGACCGCGCCGCTTTCCACAATAATCATTTTCCCTGCTTGAGCCGGCGTTAAAATCTGGTCGCCACGACTAAACCGATGATGACGCACCAGACTTTCGACTTTCTGCTGATCAGATAAAGCCAGCTGATTAAACAACGGTACGGTCGCAACACAAAGATGCTGTTGATGATGATGAATGTGATTTGTCATAATTGTCGCCCCTTAAAGTTGGTATCCCAAGTATAAACGAAGCTGATTCGATAAAAAATTGATTTAGATCAATAAACATTCTTTGCACTGATATCGGCCTAAAAAATTGCAAAACAAAAGCCGCCCGATTCAAATGAATCGAGCGGCTTTCATATTAAGGTTTTAGTCGAGCGAAGTTAAATTACTTCAGACCCTTCCAAGTCCAGTCTTCAACTTCTGGCAGGTCCTTACCTTCAGTACGGATGTAGTGGTTGTGCTTGTCAACCATGTTGTCCATTTCGTTTACGAAGGCAGCAGCCTTTTGTTCGTAGCCAGGTACGCTCAGGATAGCGTCCTTAGCCAGGTGGAACCGGTCAAGTTCGTTCAGCACACGCATGTCAAATGGCGTCGTGATGTCACCATTTTCTTGGTAGCTGTGGATGTGAACGTTGTGGTTGTGACGGTCAAAGAACAGGCTTTGGATCATGTCACGGAAGCCGTGCCATGCGAAGATAACTGGCTTGTCAGCCGTGAAGTAACGGTCGAATTCTTCGTCAGTCAGACCTTCAGCGTTCTTGTCAGGCGTCATCAGCTTCATGATTTCAACAACGTTGATGTAACGAATCTTCAGTTCTGGGAAGTTGTCGTGCAGAATGTCGATAGCTGCCAGAGCTTCTTCAGTTGGTTCCGTACCAGCAGATACGAAGACAACATCTGGTTCTGCGCCTTGGTCAGTAGATGCCCAGTCAACGTAGCCCAGACCGTGGTTAACGATGTTAGTAGCTTCGTCGATGGAGAACCATTGCAGACGTGGGTGCTTGGACGTAACGAAGACGTTGATGCATTCGCGGTCGTTGAAGGCCTTGTCGGATACAGCCAGCAGTTCGTTAGTGTCGGCTGGCAGGTATTCCTTAACCAGGTCAGCACGTTCCTTTTCGTACAGGTGAGTCAACAGACCTGGATCTTGGTGAGTGTAACCGTTGTGGTCTTGTTGGAATACCGTAGAAGTGTCAACAAAGTTCAATGCTGGGTAGTCATGACGCCAGTATTGTTCCTTAGCCTTACGCATCCACTTCAGGTGTTGAGTCAGCATGGAGTCAACGACACGACCGAATGATTCGTAAGTAGCGAAGAAACCGTGACGACCAGTCAGCGTGTAACCTTCCAGCCAACCTTCTGCTTGGTGTTCGGAAAGTTGTGAGTCGATCATCCGACCTTGACGTGCCAAGTCTTCATCGTTTGGTTCGTGAATGTCTTCCATCCATTGACGCTTGTCGTTGTCCAGAACAGCGTACAGACGGTTGGACTTGGATTCGTCAGGACCAAAGCCGCGGAAGTTGTCTGGGTTCAGCTTGAACATTTCGTCCAGGTACTTGCCCCATTCGATCATGTCTTGCTTCTTAACAACACCATGGCCTTGTACGTCAACAGCGTACTTGCGGTAGTCTGGCATAACCAGTGGCTTAGGATCCAAACCACCGTTAGTGATTGGGTTCATAGCCATCCGCTTGTTGCCTTCTGGCGTGTTAGCCGTAACCTTGGCAACTGGAGCACCGTTTTCGTCGAACAGTTCTTCTGGCTTGTAGGACTTCAGCCAGTTGATCAGCATGTCCTTGTGTTCCATGTCGTCTTGTGCGACTGGAATTGGAATTTGGTGAGCACGGAATGAGTTTTCGATTGGGTTACCATCCAAGTCCTTCTTAGGACCAGTCCAACCCTTAGGTGCGCGCAGGATTACCATTGGCCATTGTGGCATGGAGTCGTCACCAGTTTCACGAGCGTGCTTTTGGATAGCCAGGATGTCTTCAATAGCAGCATCCATCGTCTTAGCCATTTCTTCGTGAACTTCCATGGTGTCCTTGTAGCCATCAAAGCCTTCGCCGTTGTAAGCGGAAACGAAGTATGGCTTCCAGCCCATACCTTCGAAGTACTTAGTAAGTTCTTCATCGCTCATCCGAGCCAGGATCGTTGGGTTGGAGATCTTGAAACCGTTGATTTGCAGGATAGGCAGAACGGCACCATCCTTGATTGGGTTGATGAACTTGTCAGAGAACCAGGAAGCAGCCAGAGGACCAGTTTCGGCTTCACCGTCACCGATTTCAACAGCTGCGATTTGGTCTGGGTTGTCCAGAATTGCACCTACACCGTGGGACAGGGAGTAACCCAGTTCCCCACCTTCGTGCAGTGAACCTGGCGTTTCAGGAGCAGCGTGTGAAGCAGTACCACCTGGGAAGGAGAAGTGCTTGAACAGCTTAGCCATACCAGCTTCGTCTTGGGTGATTTCTGGGTAGATTTCCGTGTAGGAACCGTCCAGGTAAGAGTTGTTGACCATAACTTGGCCACCGTGACCTGAACCTTCAATGTAGAACATGTTTACATTGTATTTCTTGATAACACGGTTCAAGTGTGCATAAATGAAGTTTTGAGGAACAATCGTACCCCAGTGACCAATTGGCTTTGGCTTAACGTCGGAAGGCTTCAGTTCGCGACGCAGCAGTGGGTTGTGCATCAGGAACAGCGTACCAACAGAAAGGTAGTTGGCTGCCCGCCAGTAAGCGTCAACAGTTTCCAAGTATTCCTTGGAATCGTAATTTACTGCCATCGATATTACACTCCTTAAATAAAATAACTACGTTCTGACTATAACGTCTCGTAAACCTCAATCAATTTACGCTATCTATGATATAGGATTTTTTCTAAAAGTCAACCTTTTTGAAAATTGATACGGTCCAATTATTAAAAATCCATTTCAGCCTTTATTATAAAAGGCTTTACCAAAGCTGCTCCGATTGATTGAACACCCAAATTTTAGCAGAATTTCTGCGAAAAAGGCGTGTTTTTCACTCTAAATTTTTGCTAAGAAACCAAAAAAGCCCGCCTCAAATCGGGCCGGCTTTTAAACGTTCAAATCAAAACGTTCAATGATCTTATTTAACACGCCGTTCTCATCATTGCTGCCGCAGCGGAATTTGGCGGCCGCAATGGCTTCAGGAGCACTTTGCGCCATGGCATAGCTCTCGCCGGCTAATTTCAGCATGGTGGCATCGTTTTGTCCATCCCCAAACGCCATCAGCTGACTGGGCTGCCAACCACGAGCTGCCAAAAGCCGCTTCAAGCCGGTTGCCTTATCCATCCCAGGAATGATCAAGTCCATGTTGCCATAGCCGCTTGATACGGGATGAACGATCTTGCCAAACCGCTTGATGACCTCATCCATCCAAAATCTGGTTTCTTTTGGCGGAACATCCATCATAAACTTAACTACCGGATCATCAATATCAGCCAATGAATTGATTTGCTGCATGTGGATATAATGCGGCTGAACGCGTTTTACAAATAATGGGTCTTCATCGGCAAATGCAAAGGCATGATGCCGTCCCGAAATAATCAAATGGCCGCCTGGGATAGAGCGGAAAAACGCAACCAGCGTCTCAACCTGTTCTTTAGTAAACTGACCACAGTAGATCTCTTGACCACGATCAATCAGCTCAACCCCGTTTTCAGCAACGAAAGCCATGCCATCTGCTTCTTTGGGAAAGCGTTTTTCAACCAGCTGATAGATTGGATTGCCGCTGGCGACGACAAATTCAACGTCTTTTGCCTGCAGCTGAGCATAGACTTTTTCAAACAGCGGTCGATCAAACGTGCTTTGTGAATTTAAAAAAGTACCGTCCATATCAACGGCAATTGCCTTAATCAAATTGATCCCCCTAATCCTGGTTTAGATTGACAAACGTATTATATTTCATGTATTGATAATGCACGCGCATGTTTGAGACTTCAAATGGCGTTCCATCATCCAGGAAAAAGACGCCTTCCATAATACCGACTGGCTCGGTAGGTTCCAGATGCAGCTCTTTTTGGTCCTCATCATTGGAAGGCGAAACCGAAATCGTCATAAATGAGCGCGTAACAGTTTTATTCTGTGATTCTTCCAAATAGTTGAAGATCGATCCTTCGACAATGGCTGGCGAAAGCGTCGGCATGATTTTAATTGGAATATAACCCGTTTCAATCATGAACGGCTGATCGTCAATCAAGCGCAGCCGTTTGATTTGATAGACAAAATCATTGTCGTTTAAAAAAAGATCCTGTTGAATTTCTTGGCTGGCCGGCACGACTTGATAATTCAAAAGCTTGATGCCCTGTTTCTTGCCATCAAGCTTGAAACTGTCGGTAATCCCCAGATTGCTGCCCTCATAGCGAAACATCGCTTGATTTTTTAAATAGAGCGGGTTGATAAAGGTCCCCGAACCACGTTTCTTAAAAATGATGCCCTGCTGCGCCAAGATTCCCAATGCCCGCTTGATGGAACTGCGGCTGACCCCGTAGTCGCTGCTAAGGCTGCGTTCATCGGGAAGCTTCATATTCGCATAGTCGCCATTGAGTATCTTATGTTTTATATCGCGCATTACTGAGCGGTATACTAAGTCTGCCATGTAATTACCCCTCGGTCGGTCCATCGACCCCTGTCTTAACTTGTAGTATCTAAATCAGTTCATAGTATATCAAATCTCATGATAATTGGTTACCATTTTTACGTTAATTGGTCCGTCCCAGATTTGACAAAAACTTGAAATTTAATACCCAATCTTTAATTGGACACCTAATCATCGCCTTATCAATTCTGACAACTCATGTCATAATGGGCTTGCAGTTTTTGATTAATTACCTGGCTGATATTTCAATTTATTTAAGGAGACCATTTATGAGTAAGAAAAAACAACGCATTAAAAAAACTCAAGTCGAACAGATTCTTGATAAGCACCACATCCCCTATCAGCAAATAGTCTTTCCAACATTTGAAGATGGCGATGTCCGGTCATTGCAAGTTGATCACCTGGGCATCGATGAGCATCTGATCTATAAGACGCTGGTACTGGAAGGGCCAACCACCGGACCATTAGTCGGCGTAGTGCCAATTGACAGCCACCTTGATGAAAAGGCCTTAGCGCGGGTTTCCGGCAACAAAAAAGTCGACATGGTTCCATTAAAAAATCTGCTTAAGACGACCGGCTACGTTCACGGCGCCAATACCCCCGTTGGCATCTGGGAAAAGCATAAGTACCCGATCTTTATCGACAATGATGCCAAAGCCAGCGAGCAGATCTACGTCTCATCTGGTCAGATTGGTCGTTCCGTCGCCGTCAATGCCGAAGCACTGGCTGAATTGGTTCATGCCCAGTTTGCCGACCTGCAGCAGCATTAAAAGATCATGAACGGCTATTTTAAAGTCTTAGGCGCGCTGGGACTCTTTTTGGTAATGATCCCAGTACTCTTAGGGACATTAACCGTTATGATCAGTCGCCGCAACAAGGCCCTGTCCGTTGTCATCGGCGGCTTTTATGCTCAGATCCTTCTTGGCGGCATTGGCGTTGTCATTCATGAGCTGAGTCATCTGCTGACGGCATTGTTTTTCGGCCATCAGATCGTCAGTTTTCGGCTGCTGCATGTGCCTGATCCGCATAATCCAGCTGACAACGCTCTTGGCTATGTCAATCACGCCTGGAACGAGCGCAGTTTTTATCAGCGTGTTGGCAATGTCTTTATCGGGATTGCTCCAGTTGTTGGCTGTACGCTGGCAATCATTGGTCTGACCCAATGGCTGGTTCCTGGAATCTTTACGCTTTGGCATGCCCTGATTACTCAGACTGAGGCGCCGCAGATTCATCTGGCGGCTGGCCGCACGATTCTATGGCTGATTTTGATCGGCAACATTGCCATTGGCGGTTTTGATCTTAGCAGTGCCGATCTGGAAAACTCCGCCACTGGTCTGATGACTTTGCTTATTGCCTTTTTGGCAGCGGCATTGATTCTTTGTCAGTTTACGACGGGATCAGTCGTTGCCCAGACTTTGCGAACCTGGCTGGCTCCTTTTTATTGGTCATTGGCATTTGCCCTGTTGATCAATCTGCTGATGCTGGGAATTTTGAGTCTGCTGAGCCGTTTGGGATAATTGACCTGCTATTCAGATACGCTTAGAATTATTTTTATAATGCAATTAGGAATCTTTGTAAAAAAAAGAAGGTCTAAAGAATGAAGAAAAATCTGTCTGCCTGCACTACGGTTTTAGTCGGTAAAAATGCTACCATTGATGGCTCAACCATGGCTGCCCGTAACGATGATACGTTTGGTCCCCTGACTCCACAGCGCTTCGTTACCTACCCGGCATACCATAACCAGCCCAACCAGGTTAAGGCCTACCTTAACAAATGCGTGGTTGATCGTCCTGCCGATGGTTACCGCTACCAAGGAACGCCCAACGTCAACTACAAAACGGAAGGCGTCTTTGATGAAAGCGGCTTTAACGAAAAGAACGTTGGCATGAGCGCCACGGAAAGTACCTATTCTAATGAACGGGTGCTGGCCTTTGATCCATTGGTTGAAGATACCGGCATCAACGAAGATCTGATCGTTGCCGCCACTTTGCCCTTTATCAACAGCGCGCGCGAAGGGGTTCAGTACCTGGGACAATTGATCAAAAAATACGGCTCTGCAGAAGGCAATGGCGTAATCTTCAGTGACAAAAACGATGTCTGGTATATGGAAATCATTACTGGTCATCACTGGGTTGCCCAGCGAATTCCTGATGACTGCTACGCGGTAACCGGCAACCGCATCGCCATTCAGGAAGTTGATTTCAATGATCCTGATAACTTTATGTGGGATGACACGATTCGCGAGTTCGTGGCAGAACACCATCTGAATCCGGATCGCGATGGCTGGAACTTCCGCCACATTTTTGGTACAGCGACCGTTTTTGACCAGCACTACAACACGCCTCGGCAATGGTATGGTCACAAGGTTCTGAGCCCAGACGTTGAGATGGATCCCCTGGACTTTGATCTGCCATTTGTTATGAAGGCCGACCACAAGATTACTCTGGAAGACGTTGAAGAAGTTTTGAGCAGTCACTACCAAAACACGCCTTACGATCCGCTGGGCCACGGTACGGATGAAGAAAAGCACATGTTCCGGCCAATTTCTTTGAATCGAACCCAAAACTCGCACATTCTGCAGGTTCGCCCTGATCTGCCAGAAGCAGCCTCAACGATCATGTGGATGAGCTTTGGGATTCCAACGTTCACGCCATACGTTCCATTCTTTGGCAATGCCGCGGATGTCGATGCCAGCTACAAGAACACGCCTAAAGAGCTCAACATGAATCTGAAGAGCGCCTACTGGATGTACCGGGCACTTTCTATGATCGTTGAAAGCCATCATGCAGAGTTTTTGCAGGCTGATCTTGACTACCTCAAAGACGCCCGCCAATACTTCTACAAGTGGATCGATGAAACTGCCCCACTTGCTGAAGGAATGGACAACAATAAAGCAAGTGACGTTTTAAGCGAGAAGACGCATGAAATGGTTGCCGAAATGGCTAAACGCACCAAAGAGCTGATGAGCCAGCTGATCATGCACGGTCTGGAGCTTTCAAAACTGACCTTTATTATGGACAAGAATCTCTAACATTACTAAACCCCCGCATTTCAGCCGAGATGCGGGGGTTTTGACTGTTTTTGATCAAGCCGTCGCCTGCTGTTTTTTCGATTTTGGCAATGCTGCTAAAAGCAGAGTCACCAATGGATTAAGCAGCGGGTAGAGCGTAAAGGCAACGTAGCCGTAGTCATGCATGCTTAAGGTTCCAGCAATGAAGATGCCACTGACGCTCCAGGGTACCAGTGGATTGATGTCGGCCCCGCCAGCTACTAATGAGCGCGTCAGCATGTTTTGGGAAAGCTGCTGTTCTTCGTAAGCTGATTTGAAAGCCGTACCTGGCAGAATTTCAGAAAGGTATTCCTCGCCAATCATCACATTGACGGCGACCCCACTGACGATCGTTGCCAAAACCAGCTTAAATGGCGTATTGACCAGTTTCTGCAGGGCAATCAGCAATTGATCGACGACTCCGTACTTCATCAAAAGCCCGCCCATCGACAAGGCACAAAGGATCAGTGCAATCGAGTTCAGCATATGAGTAATGCCGCCACCAGACATCAACGAGTCAAGCAGCTTACTCCCATGCATCTGAAAGCCATTCATCAACAAACTGCTGATCTGAGCAAACGAGAGCGATGGCGTCCAGATCTTGGTCAAAACCAGGGCCGTAAACGAGCCAGCCAATAAAGTAGGAATTGCCGGCACCTGTCTTAACGACATAACCAAAAGTACCAGAATCGGCAGCAGCGACCAAGCACCAACATGAAAACTGGATTTGAGCGCGCTGCTGATAACGTCAACACGTGAAAGGTCCGCATTGATATTTTTAAAGCCGATTACCGCGTAGATCACGGCAGCCGCAATTGCTGCGGGGATCGCGGATTTAGCGGTGTTTTTCAAATGTTCCGGAACGCGATTACCGATCAGACTCGTGGTTAGATTGGAAGTATCGGACAGCGGTGATAGATTATTGCCCAAAAAGCCGCCCGCGACGATGGCCCCAGCCGTCATTGCATCGCTAAAGCCTAGAACGTGGCCAATTCCCATAAAGGCCAGGCCCAGCGTTGAAATCGTCGTAAATGCATTACCCACGATGATGCCAACGATGCCGCAAGCCAAAAAGACAGTAGGGATAAAAAATTTGACCGAAACCAAATCAAAGCCAATAACCATGATCGTCGCAATCGTTCCTGAGGCCAGCCAGGTACTGATCAACAGCCCAATCATCATAAAGATCATCATCGGAATAATTCCTGGTTTGATCCCTTCAGCAATCCCATCGATAACCTGCTCCCAGGTAAAGCCGCGCAACCTGCCGTAAAATAAAAGCAGCGTAAAGACGCAGAGAATCGGAATCTGCGGGCTCATTTTGTATTTGATGATTAAAGTTCCCAAAATCAAAAACATAACGACGATTACGCCGAAACTTTCTGTCATTTTCAAATGCCGCTGTTCCATTGACCATTCATCCTTTCCAAAATAAAAACCGCCACGCTGCTCCGTGACGGCAAATTTGATGAATCATCAATCGCCACGGGACGGCCCGCGGCGGCATCATGTCAAGCTTCCGCGGATACAAGCTGTTGCGTGCCTGCATCCATAACGAACACAACCACTATCATTTACAGATAGCGTTGATAAGACGTTGCCTTAGCAAATGCTTGAACCATGATTTCATCTCCGTTTTCCAAGTTATTGGCATCATTATAAAACCATTAAATTAGAAATTCAATATAAAATTAGACTTTTTTAATTTTAGTAATGGAACTTTGGCTTGGCAAAACAATCAGCTCGTGTATTCCACGCTGATTGCCCTATAATAATTAAGATAATCTGTTTTAGAGGATGGCGATTAAAAAATGAAAATACTGCTTGGACTAAAGGGCAGCAGCCAACGCGCTCAGATCGACGACCGGCTGCAGCATCATCCCGACGTCTATGAATTCTACACCGACGCAAGCGACTTCACGCCCAATGGCTATCAGCACTTATATGAAGCCGTTCAATACGTGCAGAGCCGTGGCGTCAGCAGGATCGTTCTGCACCATCCAATGAAGTTTGGCGCTACCCACGCTGAGATCGTAGCCCCTGAAAAACAGTTTCCTGAACTGTATCGTTTTGTTGAAGAAACCACAATGCAGCTGATCGATTTGGCTAAGGATCTTGACGTTCAATGCCTGATTCACGGCGCCTATGCTCAGGAAACAACTGAATACATCGACTGCTATCCTAATCTGGTAGCCGCCCAGCAAGCTGCATTTGATCGCCTGGATCGTTTTGCCAAAGCTGGCGGCAGTCACATCATGTTTGAAAACTCCATCGCGCCGGTATTTGCCTATGGCGATCCAGCAATGGAAGACGAGATTTTAAGTCATCATTATCGGCTGGCCTTTGATATCTCGCATTGCTTCATCTGGCTGCACGGCAATAATCAAGGCCTGCAAAAATCGCTGCGGCATTTAAAGGACCAGATCGTTCATTATCATTTGGTCGATTCAATGGGGCAAACCCATGACAGTCTGCCACTGGGAACCGGCAAGATTGACTGGCGCGGTGTCTTGCCATGCTTGAATCCTGATGCTACCAGCATTTACGAGATCAATCTCTCCAACCAGGAAGACTGCCAAGAACAGCTGCAGAGTCATGCTTATCTAACCAGACTGGCTCAAGCACTTGATTAGCCCTTCTTGACGTCGCGCGGCTGTTGAGTTTCCTGCATGGTCTTTAGCAGCTCGGCAGCCTGCATCCGGTTGAACAGCGTTTCCACAACGTAATTGATCAGCTGGTCATTCACCGGGTCAAGCTGATTGTCGACCGCTGCTGATTCATTATGCAGCCGGGCATTCATCAAGTCGACGAAGCGATCATAGGCCTGCTGCGGATAATTATTGATCGTAACCTGTTTGATGCCCTCATGAATTGAAGGAATCGAAAAGCTGCCCTTGAGCATGGCAATCATAATCACCGCGGCCAGCTGGTAGCGTGAGTACTTCTTTTTTACTGGCGCCATGATGATGCCTTTTTTAACATAGTTGTTGATCATCGACTTGGTAATCGGCGCGATGCCCATTCCCATAGCGCGATCATTAACCAAGGCAACAACCTGGTCGACATAAAGATCCAAGTCTGGCAGCTCATCCCAGTGTGGCAGCTGAATCTTGCCCAGGTTAGCTTGCCAGCGTTCAAAACTCGTCATTTTGGTTCCTCCATTTCGAGTAATTAGATAGTCTTCGAAACCAGTATACAGCATTACTACATTTGATTGGTCGTTAAAGCATTCATAATTTAGTCTTCGATGCCCACAGATTGATTGCGGTATTGATCAGTCGTCAATGCCATCTTCAATACATTGGCGGCCTGAGCTAAACCAACTGCCTGTCCCGTTAGCGGCTGGCCCTCGCCAATAATCTTTAAGGCTGTTTCGCGTGGAACAATTGGCAGCGCCCGCACGATCACATACGGAAACTCCAGCTCGTCAATCATCTTAATCGCATATTGATGAGCCAATACCATATCCAAAGCCGATTTGCCATACCATTTCTGCAGCTGTCCATCAGTGGCATCATCGGCTGTGCCGGCAATTGAGAGCATTACGATCTTTGCTGGCGTTACGTTACTGTCATCAATCAGGTCAACCAGGTCATAGACATCCTGGTCAACCGGATCGTCAGGCTTAGGCAGCCAGCACAAGACGTCTTGGCTTTGCAGCTTAAAATGAAAACTTGGCTCTACCACAGCATCCGGCAGCAATGACAGCAGGCGCTCGCGCAAACCATCATTACGCCGCCCAATCAATACGATTCGATTCATAATCTCACCTCATTTTACTAGTAGGTCATCAGTTCGTCTGCTACCGTGGCATCCTCAATCCGAACGTCAGTAATCGTACTTTGCTCCAGCAGCGGCAGAATTGCTTGAATATTGCCCGCGTATAAAAAACGGGTTTCTTGCGGCGCTTCTTCCAGAATTCTGGCTCCCAGCTTCTGGGCCGTCTCAATCGGAAATCCAGTGCCGAAAACCGTGACTACGCAGTCAACGCCGCTTTGGGGATGCAAATGGCGTGTCGAGGTCAAATAGCCGCGGCTGAAATAATAAATGTCATCAGCGCAGCTCATCATGGTCGTCATATTGCTGCTGGTCATCAAGATCAATGCATCAGTCTTTTGAGCATAACTGCGCAACAGCTGCCAAACTGCCTTTGCTTCCCGCGGTGTCAAGCCATCCGTTGCGTGGTCAAGCAAAAGAACAGACGGCTGTTTGACCAGCAGCAGAATTATGCTCAGCTCAATTTTTTGGTTTCGATTGAGGCCTCTGATTACAAGCTGCCAATCCAGATCAAACTGGCTTAGAATCTGACGGGCCTGTTCATCATCAATTGAATTGGCACTGCCTTTTTGCGCTTGACGAATCGCACGCTGAATCGTCCAACGATCCTTAAATCTAAGATCATCCAGCATCACCAGCGACTTTTCTGGATGGCGAAAAGTCTTTAAAGGCTGGTCGTTGATCTGAATCATACCACTGGTTGGCTGACCATGTTTGCGCAGCAATGAAAACAGCGTCTCACCAAACAGCGGATCATCACTGCAAAAAGCTACTACGTTAGGCGACTGCAGCGTCAGGTCGATATTTGACAACCGACTGCCATTATCGGCTTCAATCGTCAAATTATGCGTGACTATTTCGACCATGGAAAATCATCCTTTCTAAGTCGTTTGCTTTTATTATAACGTGGTTGCGGCACCAAACCATTTTTAAACTAAAAAGACAGTGTCAACTGCTCTAAAAATCGGCTAGAATATAAGTTATCGACTATTAATTAATAAGAAAGAGGAAATCAAACGACATGAACATCCTTTTTATCTCTATCGAGGGCAACACCCGCTCATTTCTGACCCGCTTGCAGGCATACGCCCAACAGCAGCACAGTTTCAACCCGCAGCTGCCCACCATCAATCTAAAGGAAATTACCGATCAAACACTGCCGGCAGCCGAAAGCGAACCATTTTTTGCTTTCGTGCCAACTTATCTGGACGGTGGCAATGGCTTTGACTCTGGCGTTAAAGAACTGATGACCAATGCTTTGGGTGAATACATCGCAGAAAACGATAATGCCAAAAAGTGCTTAGGCGTGGTTGGCAGCGGCAATCGCAATTTCAACGAACAGTACTGTCTGACAGCCCGCAAGTATGCCTATGAATTCAAGGTACCATTCTTGGCTGACTACGAGCTGCGTGGTACCAGTCAGGATGTTGAGCAGATCTACGCTATTCTGACCAAGCGCTGGCAACAGGTCAACGCCTAATCAACAATATTTTCGGCATGGCAGTCTTTGGCCATGCTTTTTTAAATTCTTAATATTTCACGTGAACAAATAGTTTTATAATAGCATTAGTAATGGTATCGATTTCATGCAGTAATGGAGATGATTTTTTGAATCAAAATTTGCAGCCAAAAGTTCGGCTAAACAATGGTCTTTTAATGCCGCAGATTGGCCTGGGCGTTTGGAAGACCCCGCTTGAAACGACCCGGCAGATGGTTTGCGATGCCCTGACGAACGACTATGTGCTGCTGGACACGGCCAAGCAGTATGGCAATGAAAGCGCGGTTGGTCAAGGAATGCAGGATGCCTTTCAATCTACCGGGCGTACCCGAGCCAGCGTTTTCTTGACTACCAAGATCTACAATGGCGATCAAGGCGACTACGACCGCGTACGCAAAGGATTTGAAGGCCAGCTGCAAGCTTTGCAGACCGATTACGTTGATCTGTTACTGATGCACTGGCCGGTCAACGACTTATACAACCAGACCTGGCAGGCAATGGAACGAATCTATGCCGATGGTCAGGCCAAGGCAATCGGTGTCTGCAATTTCGATGTTGAGCGCATGCGTGATCTATTGGACCATGCCCAGATCACGCCCGCCATTAATCAAATCGAGTTCAATCCCAAGATTCATCAGCCAGCCATCGTCAATTTCTGCCAGCAGCATGATATCCAAATGGAAGCCTGGTCGCCACTGGGGAATGGTACGCTCCTTCACGAACCGATTATCGAAAAGATTGCGCAAAGTCATCAAAAAACGCCAGCTCAAGTTGAACCGCGCTGGGCTTTGCAGCATGATCTGATCGTAATCCCTAAAACCACGCACCCACAACGCATGCGGGAAAATGCCGATCTTTTTGATTTTGAACTGTCACCAGCCGAATGCATGCAGATCGATACTTTGGATACCGAAGAACATGCCATCTGGTACGATAAATTCAAATGGTCAGGCAATCCTAATGGCATCGATAACGTGATTGCCGATCCCGCCAGCTTTGAATAGTAAAAAGCGAATCCAGTCGTCAATGACCAGATTCGCTTTTTGCTTCGTCAATTTATTCTTGTGGGATTCCTGCGCTGATCAGCCAGGTAATGCCGTACTGATCAACGATTTGTCCCAGATTGCCGCCCAGTTCATGCGGTCCAAAAGGCAGGGTTACGCGCTGTGCGTCGCTGGCAGCCAAACGATCAAATAATTCCTTGGCACCTGCTTCATCACCGCCAAAATCCAAAAGCAGGGAAATCAGCGAAGAAGTCTGGGGATTGCCCATCGTTGCATCGGCACAGACGATTTTCTGTCCGACAATTGAAAATTCACCGTGCGCTGTCGTGGCATCCAGATCATCCAATGCCAAGCCAAGATTTTCAGCTTGTTCTGCTGAAAGCGGCTGACGGTAAATGATCTCGGCGCCAAATTGTTCCACGTAATAATGCATGGCTTCGCGCGCATTTTCAAAAGTCAAATACGGATAGATTTTTGCCGTCATAATTTTCCTCCGATAAAGTGTTCTTTTAAATTATAGGGAGCCACGGGTCATTCGTCAAATCACGACTTCGATTCAAAAAAGAGCTAGGTAAGCGCTAATGGTCGTTTATTGCGACGAATACTGCATTTTGACGTTCATATAGATTTTGTTGCATGTAAATCGTTAAACTTTGTGCAGATTCATGTTACAATGACGTGGTCTTAGAAAAAAGCGGAAATAAATAACCAACTATTCATTAATCAAGAAAGGAATGATATTTTGAACAACACGCGCAAACACAGCGCCTTTCTGGTTTTAGGCATTTTCCTGCTGGGCGCCTGCATGCGGACGCCGGTAACCTCGATCCCTTCAATCGTTGGCGAGATTGCCGCCTCATTTCACGTTGCCACTACCAGTCTGGGGATTTTAACTACGATTCCTTTGATCTGTTTTGGTTTGGTCGCGGTCGTAGTACCAATGATCGGACAAAAGCTTGGCAATGAATTGACGATTGCCATTGCCCTGCTGATCTTATTTGCCGGCTCTTGGCTGCGGGTTCTCAACTATGCTTCATTAATGATCGGCACGCTGCTGGTCGGCATTGGGATTACTTTTTTGAATGTGCTCCTGCCTGCCATCATCACTGAAAACCTGCCTGACAAGATCGGTTCAATGACCAGTCTTTATAATGTTTCATTAGCGCTCTTCTCAGCAATTGGTGCTTATGCCATTACCCCAGTTGCGCAAAACAGCAGCTGGCAGTTCTCAGTAATGCTCCTCAGCATGCTGGTGTTGGCGACATTGGTATTATGGCTGCCAAATCTGCGTTTCAACCAGCGTGGAACCAGCGAAGCCACCAGTACTGGCATCAACATGTGGAAAAACAAGACGGCTTGGCTGATTTTGGTCTACTTTGGTCTGTCATCATTCGTCTTTTATACAACGGTTGCCTGGCTGCCATCAATTGCAATCAGTGCCGGTTTAAGCAGCAATCAGTCAAGTCTGATCGCGGGGCTGTTCCAGCTGTTCTCCATGCCAGGAGCCTTTTTAGCGCCATTATGGGCAACCAAGCTAAGCAATCGAACACCGCTGATTCTCGGTGCCGGTATCTTCACGATTCTGGGGTATCTTGGCTTGATGATGCCATTTCATAGCTTTGGCTGGTTTGTCTTTGTCAGTTTGATCTTGGCAATCGGAACCTCGGCAACGTTTGCCCTGATCATGACGCTGTTCAGTTTAAAGACCAAGACGCCGGTTAACACGGGAAAACTGTCCGGCATGGCTCAATCATTGGGCTATCTGCTGGCCGCATTTGGTCCGATGCTCGTCGGTAATCTTAAGGCTGCCAGCGGTTCATGGTTTGCCGGTGAACTGACTACCATGCTGGTTGCCGTTGTCTTCACCATTTTTGGCGTTTTGAGCGAACGCAAGCCTTACGTCGACTAATTACTGATCATCAAAAAGAGGCTGGGAATTAACTATTA
>NZ_AZEQ01000027.1 GCF_001436025.1 Limosilactobacillus mucosae DSM 13345
GGAGTGCCATACGATGAGCTGAAGCCGGAAGACATGGTCGTTGTCAACTTGAAAGGCGAAGTCGTAGAAGGGGACATGAACCCATCTTCTGACACGCCGACGCACACTTATCTGTACAATCATTTTCCAAAGATTGGCGGGATCGTCCACACGCATTCGTCATGGGCCGTTTCGTTTGCGGCAGCTAATATGGATGTCCCGGCCTTAAACACGACGCATGCTGATACTTTCTACACCGACGTGCCAGCTGCCGATGCTCTGACCAAAGAAGAGATCGAAGAAGACTACGAAGGCAACACGGGCAAGACGATCGTGCGGACGTTTAAAGAACGCGGTTTGGACTATGAAGCAACGCCAGCCGCATTGGTTTCCCAGCACGGACCATTTACCTGGGGACCAACGCCAGACAAGGCTGTCTACAATGCCAAGGTGCTGGAGGTAGTAGCTGAAGAGGACTATCATGCCATGCAATTGACGCGTCAAAACCTGGAGCTGCCGCAGTATCTATTGGACAAGCACTACTACCGCAAGCACGGCGCTAATGCCTATTATGGTCAAAATAATGCGCACTCCAAGGATCATGCCAAGCGTGAAAACTAATTAGCCATAATTTGAATGTTTGGTACTGCAAATTGTCTAACCCTTAAATTCACCCTTAAACTGCATTACCAATAAAACGTCATCAATGGTTAAAAACCAGCGATGACGTTTTATTTTAAAAACTTTCTCGAATGATTAATTTAGTTGGGATAATTGTTACTTTAGGTTCAGAGATAGATTTTCCAGTTAGCTTTTTATTAAGTAGTTCAGCAGCTTGTTCACCGATTTTTCTAGAGTCTTGCTGAATGCAGCTGATTCCGGGATTTAAAACTTTCATCCAGTCTAATTCTTCATAGGTTGCTACTCCATAATCAGTTGGATAAGCAAAACCGTACTGTTGAGCAGCTTGTAATAGTCGCAAAAAAACGCGACCGTTCATAGTAAAGAAGCCCACTTTTTTGCTGCCTTTGCTTTCAATGATTTCTTTTACTCGATTGTTAAAAGCAATGTATTCTTCCTGCTTTCCATGATGAGGGACGATCAGCAAATGGCTGTCATCATCCTTATAATTGGTTGCTTTTAAGAAGCCTTGATAACGCTGCAGACGCGTACTTACGTCTTTTAAAGGCCAGCTAACAAAATATAAATCATCATATTTTTTAGCAATCATTTTTTGGGTCATTTCAAAGACGGATTTTTCGTTGTCAGTAACGATCGTATCCATTTTTAACTGTTTTGCCTGCAAATCGACCATGACCGAGGATTTATTTGAAAATGCTTTGTAGATTGGTCCGTTTGGGCTAACAGGATCGAGAATGAATCCGGCAACGTTTTCAGAGCGCAGCCGAATAATATTATTGACTTCCGTTTCGGGATCCTGATCAGCATTGGTAAATACGACTTTATATCCATAATGGCTGCAGAAATCAGAAATGCCGGACAAAACTGCTGAGGTAAAGGGATTGGTGATGTCCGCAATTGAAACACCGATCGTTTTGCTTTCGTTTTTTGCTAGGTCGCGGGCAGTGCTGTTAGGACGATAGTTGGTTTGGCTAATGATTTCTTCCAGATGGCGTCTGGTCTTGATTGACATTTTATTAAAATTACCATTCAAGTAGTTTGATACCGTGGCGGTAGAAACTTTTGCCAATGCCGCAATATCGCTAATTGTTAATTTTTCCATTTATGCATACCGATCCAGTTTTTTCTTAATATATTATCACATTTTTGTCGGATCAACTTTGTGCGTAATAAGGTAATACTTAATCACGATTAGTAATACGGTTAACAAAAAATCGTTAAATGATCAATGACAAAAGTAGGGGCTTGTGTTTTGAAAAAATAAAAATAATTTATTTTTATTTTGTGAAATTGTTGAAACTAGAATCCTATAATTCTTTTTGATTTTGTTATTTTAAAGGATTTCATTCCAAATTACAAGTTATAGATTGTGAAAAAACAGAGCTCAATCGCTTATGTAAGAAAGCGCTACCGGTTGACAAAAAAGATACTTGGAATTAGAATCTAACTCGTAAATTTGGTTAAGCGCTTAACGGATTTTCAGTGTGTTTTTAGACGCAATGCGGAAGGTGGTTTTCCGAGATGAGTACCTATGTTTTGAATACCATTGCCTTCAAAAAGGATCTGGACAATGGAGTTTCTCAAAGCAGATTGGTTGAAAAAGTAAAACAGCTTGGCTTTGATGCGATTGAAATCAGAAATGAATTCTTGAACGGATCAAAAAATGAACGATTAGCGATTGCAAAAGAAGCGCAAAAGCTTGGATTGGAAGTCTTTTACAGTGTCAATGATGTGCTGGTTACGGGCGATCATTTAAATAATAAGGCTCTTGATTATGTGACTGAGATGAAGGAATTGAATTCATCGCACTTGAAGCTGAACATTGGGAGCTTGTCTGATATCAGCAAGGAAGAATTGTTAAAGGGATTGGCAGCAATTTTGGATGGTCAATTTGAGATTGCCGTAGAGAATAATCAGACATTGGCTGACAGTTCATTAGCAATAACGAAGAAATTTTTTGAAATTATTCAAGATGCTGGGATTAAAGACATTCATTACTGCTTCGATATTGCTAACTGGATTTGGTTGGATACTGACGTTGATCAGGCCGCTGATGACTTGAAACAGTTTACGACATATCTGCACTTGAAAAATGCTGTCAGAGACCAAGGCGAATTGAAGACGGTTCCCCTAGAAGACGGCGATCTAAACTGGCGTGCATTGATTAAGAAGTTTCCATTCGCACATGACTTTGGATTGGAGTATGCGGGCAATGCGGAAACGATTGCTAATGAGCTTGGTTTGGTAAAGGAAGCGACTAAATAAGTACTGACTTTGAAAAGGAAAGGAGATGCTTTCTAATATGTTAAACGCTGTTAATAATTTCTTCTCCGCGTTTGGTGCTACTGTTGTGGTTCCCATAATGATTTTCATCATCGCGCTTTTCTTAAAGGTTCGTCCTAAAGTAGCAATGATGAGTGCATTCTATGCCGGGGTTGGTTTAACTGGATTTGGCTGGATTATCACAGAATTTACTCCAGTCGTTACTAAGATCATTCGTCAAATGGTTAAGACGACTGGAATCAATCTTCCGGTCGTTGATATTGGCTGGCAGGCAGGTTCGCTGGCTTCATTTGGCTCTTCAGTCGGTTTGACTTTCTTTGTATTCGGACTGATCGTTGAATTGATTTTATTTGCTCTTGGCATCACTAAGGTATTTATGGCTTCAAACCTTTGGAACAACTTCGGCTTCATGGTTTGGGGCGCGATGGCCTACTATGTAACGCATAACTTCTGGCTGTCGCTGGGGCTGTCATTCTTCATGCTGCTGTACACTCTGATCTTGGCAGAAATTCAAGCCGATCGTTGGTCTGACTACTATGGCGTTAAGAATGCAACGGTCTGCTCACTGCACAACATTGAGCAGACGATTCCAGCAATTCTGCTGGATCCGCTTTGGAATCTGCTTGGCTTGAACAAGGTTAAGATGACGCCATCAGCCTTTAAGGACAAGCTGGGTGTGTTTGGTGAACCAACTACCCTGGGGATTCTCTTAGGATTTATCATCGGGGTGCTCGGTAATCTAAAAGACTTAGGGACTCTGCAAGCATGGGGACAGATTTTACAGTTCTCGATTCAACTGGCGGCCGTTATGACGATCTTTCCATTGGTTACCAATGTCTTTGCTAAGGCCTTTACGCCACTGGCAGATGAGATCGATAAGAACCGTAAGCAAGAATCACAAGCTGAAGGTAAGGAAATTGACAAGATCAATGATAAAAAGCGTTGGTTCTTGGCAGTTGATGATGGGGTTGGCTACGGTGAACCAGCAACGATTATTGCCGGCGTTATCTTAATTCCAATCATGGTTTTGATTGCATTCCTTTTGCCCGGCAACAAGACATTGCCAATCGTTGACTTGATCTCGTTGCCATTTATGGTTGAGTCAATCGTTGCAATTACTCGCGGCAATATCTTAAAGGTCATTGCCAACGGGATTGTATGGTTCAGCTTGGGCCTGTACGCTTCCAGTTGGCTGGGGACGATCTACACTGGTGCGGTTTCTCACTACGGTGCCGCAATTCCAGCTGGTGTGGTTTTGATCACTAGTTTTAACTTGATTGCACGACCGATGAATGCATTGGTATTTGCTGCATTTATTTCTCAGAACCCGGTTTGGATTGGCGTCTGCGTTGTAGTTTACTTGGTAATGCTGTTTGGACTGCGCAAGTACCGTCCTCAAATCTGGACTTACTTGAATAAGATGGCTGACAAGAATGCTGGTTACTCTGGCAGCAGCGAAAAGATTGAGTATTAATTAGAAAATATAATTTGGAGGGCTTTATCATGAAAAAGATTGAAGGACACATTCATTTGGTACGTGCACTGGCTGGTTCCAAGAGTCAAGGACGTTTGAGCCCACTTGGCAATGGTTATGCAATCTGGGATAATGGTGAAATTATTCATTTAATTCCAGAAGGCTGGGGAGACGACAACTTTTTAGCTGAAAAATACCTTCCAGTAATGGAACAAGAAGATATTGAAAAAGCAGTTATTCTGCAAGGCACGCTGAATGGTTATCAAAACTACTACACTTATCAAGTAGTTAAGCAATATCCGGGTAAGTTTATCGGTGCCTTTGCCGTAGATCCATATGATGATTTCGCGATGGATATCGTCAAGCGTCATGTTGAGGATCTGGGTTTCCGGGCATTGAAGTTTGAAATCAGCCAAGGAGGCGGTCTGCACGGGTTCCATAAGCCATTCCGTTTGGATACCGACAACAATGTAAGCAAGATCATGCACTACTTAGCCGATTACCCAGGCTTTGTTATTACTACTGACTACGGTGACTATACTCAAACCAGCTACCAGCCAGAAGCAATCGTTAACTTGGCTAAGCGTTATCCTAAGCTTGATTTCGTAGTATGCCACCTGTCATTCCCTAACGCAGACCACTTGAATCGCTTAGAGAACGCTCTTGAACAATTCGCACCATATGAAAATATCTATGTTGATATCTCAGCAATCCAAGACATTGATGGTGAGACTACTGAAGCCTTTCCATACCCACGCTGCCAAAAGACGGTTGGTCTGGCTAAAAAGATTCTTGGTGCTAAGCGGATTATTTGGGGAACTGACTCTCCATGGTCTTCAACCTTCAATACGTATCATCAGTTAGCTACTTGGTTGGAAAACACCGACATCTTCTCGCAGGCAGAGTTAGAGGATGTAATGTACAATAATGCTAATCGCATTTACTTTAAGCCTGCCAACGTAGAAGCAGCAGCTAAGGCTGAAGATCCAGTCTACAAGAAGTTTAAGGAAACTCACTAATTCTGATTAAGGAGAATAGGCATGAGCAAACCAAAAGTATTAGTTACTGGTATTATTCCAGAACAAGGATTGAAGGAACTGAAAGCAACTTTTGATGTTTTCTACGACCCTGAAGTTGAAACTCGAGCATGGATTCTTGAACATTTGAGTGAATATGATGGGCTTTTGCTGATGGGCACCAAGGCTGATAAAGAATTGATTGATGCAGGTACCAACTTGAAGATCATTACTGCCAATGGGGTTGGCTTTGACCATATTGATATTGAATATGCTAAAAGCAAAGGAATCGTGGTATCAAATTGTCCTAAGGGCGTTCGTGTACCAACCGCAGAGATGACCTTTACGCTGCTGCTGGCTACGGTTCGACGCTTACACATGTATGACAAGATCGTTCGTGAAGGCAAATGGGTCGATGTTTCCGAACAGCAATACATGGGGATGAGTCTGCAAGGCAAGAAACTGGGTGTCTTTGGCATGGGACGCATTGGCTCAGAGGTTGCCAAGTTTGCTCAAGTATTTGGTATGGATGTGATTTATAATGATCCGCATCCGCTGCCTGATGAACTGGAACAGCAATTGAAAGTGAAATATGTTGACTTTGAGACACTGGTCAAAGAATCAGATGTAATCACTCTGCATGCACCGGCACTGCCTTCAACTGCTGGAAAGTTTAATAAAGACGTCTTTGCTAAGATGAAAAACACGGCATATATCGTTAATGCCGCACGAGGCGTTTTGATTAAGCAAGATGATCTGATTGATGCATTAAAGAATCATCAGATTGCTGGAGCAGGGCTTGATGTTTTTGAAACCGAGCCTACTGTTCCAGAAGCCTTACGGGAACTTGATAATGTCGTAATGTCTCCACACGCTGGTACGGGTACCTTAGAAGCACGGACGGCAATTGCCGAAGAAGCATCGAATAATCTGATTTCGTACTTACGTGATGGAAAGGCAGTTAATCAAGTTAATAAATAGCTAAATCCAAATACAGAAGCTATTGGAAAACACCAATAGCTTTTGTTGGTATAGACTGCAAAAAGATCAAGAAAGTGATAATCATGAAGTTTTCGAAAATTTTTAAAGATCAACTCGATCATTGCTATGCGATTATGCGTATGAATGCTAAAGGACGGGATTTTTTGGTTGTAGCATCAGAAGAAGCCCAGCCATGCTATGCATATGATCTGGACAATGATTTTGCACGAACTACAGTATGGCCAAATGTAGGTGGGACAATGACGATGGTTCAGATCCCTGACACCTTGAATTTTTTGGCAACGCAACGCTTTTATCCTGGCTTTAATTCGCCTAACTGTCGGATTGTCAAGGAGACTTGGAATGGTAAGGATTGGGACCAAAAGATAATTGGCGAATTTCCATACGTGCATCGTTTCGATATCATTCCAAAGCAATCAGGAAAAGGATACTGGTATGTAGGATGTTCAATTGCCAACAGCAAGAAGGACGTTGATGATTGGTCTGATCCGGGAAAAGTATGGGTTGGTGAATATGATGATGAACAGGAAAAAATCATCAATCAGCATGCCTTGGATATCCGAATCACTAAAAATCATGGATACAAGCGAATGAATGGTTATTCCTTTATTACGGGCGTTGAAGGGATTTTTAAACTTAATTGGCCGGTTGATGGTAAAGATTGGAAAATTGAACAATTAACCGATTATGAAACGTCAGACATCTTCAGTGCTGATGTCAATCAAGATGGTAAAAACGAGTACTTAACGATTGAAGGTTTCCATGGCCCGTATCTTCGGATTTCTGACAGTGAGTTCAATCAGATTTCTCGCAGTGATGCTAAGACGCCATTTGGCCACGCAATTTGGGGTGGCAGGATTGGCAATCGAGAATACTTTATTTTTGGTTGGCGTGCTGGAAAACAGGACCTTGAATTGATTACCAGTGACCACCTCGATTCGCAATTAATTGATGAAAAAGTTGGTCCAAGCAACGTCCTTGTTTATGAAAAGAATGGTCGTCAGTATCTTTTTTCTGCAAACCGTGAAGTAAGTGAAGTAGCTGTATATGCGATTGATACCGAGGGTTAGGATGATAGCGATATGGTCAAAAACTTTTTAACTATTGATAATGGTGGTACAAACACCAAAGTAATTGTCTTTAACCAATATGGACAGCAGCTGGCGGCAGAGGCTTTCCCCACGCAAGGGCTTGAACCGCAGTCTGGTTTTCATGAAATAGATCTTGTTAAACTGCGCAATGATCTTGCGGCGGCTATAAGAGCAGTACTTTTAAAGGCTAATCTGACGGGAAAAGAAATTGCTGGGATCGCAACGGTTGGTCATGGTAAAGGATTATATGTGCTGGATAATGATTATCATATCTTTATGAACGGTATTTTATCAGCGGATAGTCGGGCCGAAGAATATGCTGAGAAATTTGAAAAACGAGTCAGTAAAATCTATTCAATCAGCAGACAGCATGTGATGCCGAGCCAGGCCCCAGTTCTTTTGAAATGGATTAAAGATAATCGACCAGAAGAGTATGGGAAGATTGGTGCGGTTTTATCAAATAAGGATTTTGTTGGTTTTCTCCTCACTGGTGTAGTAAAGCAGGAGATTGGCGACGCTTCGGGAAATAACTTTTTAAACTTAGCAACGCAGCAATATGACGCAAAGCTTTTCGACTTTTTTGATATTCCAGAAATGTTTGATAAAATGCCGGAATTGATTAAAGCAACTGATCTAAGAGGAACGATCACGCAAGCAGCGGCTGCTCAAACGAACCTTCAAGAAGGAACGCCGGTGTTTGGCGGGATGTTTGATATTGATGCCTGTGCAATTGCAACTGGAGTGTTGGATGATTCTAAATTCAGTGTAATTGCTGGTACTTGGAATATGAATATTTTTCCTAGTGATAAAACGGCACCCCAAGAAAGCGGCTTAATGAATTCGATTTTTCCAACTGGGAAGAATCTGATTGAGGCTTCCAGTCCGACTTCGGCTGGGAACCTGGCGATCATATTGAAAATGCTGATGACGGCTGAGATGCGAGACGCAAAAGATGCGGGTCATTCGATCTATGATGACCTTGAAGCATTTTTGGAAAATACGGATGCTACTTTTAGTAAGGTTCTCTTCTTCCCGTTTTTGTACGGAAGCAATGCAGCACCAGATGCCGAGGGAAGCTTTATTGGACTGCGCAGCAATACAACCAAATCAGAGATGATTCGTGCTGTATATGAGGGAATTGCATTTGCGCATAAATATCACATTGAAGCGTTGCAAAAAGTCAGTCATAAGCCGGAAGTAATTAGAATGTCTGGCGGTGCATGCAATTCATCCAGTTGGGTGCAGATGTTTGCGAATGTTCTTAACGTACCGGTTGAACTGGTTAATGCTACAGAATTAGGCGGCTTAGGGGGGGCAATTGCTTCTGCCGTGGGAACTGGGGTATATAGCTCACTGGAAGAGGCATCTAGATCGATGTCCAGCGTTAAGCGCCATTATGATCCACAACCTGACCAGGTGAAAATTTATAATGCCAAGTATCAAGCCTATTTAAGTTTCTTGAAGGCAATGGATAGCTGTTGGCGTGATTTTAAGCAATTACAGGATGGTCTTGAATATAGTCTTTAATTTACCCATTTTGTTAAGCGGTTAACTAATAAAAATAACAAGGGAGAAAAACCAATGACAACTAATGCAGTTGGAATCTACGAAAAAGCGCTGCCTCAAGATCTGTCTTGGGAAGAAAAGTTTAATCTGACCCACGAACTAGGTTTTAACTTTTTAGAATTCTCAATTGATGAGAGTGATGAGCGGTTGGCGCGGCTGGATTGGACGGCTCAGCAGCGAGAAGACTTTCGCAATGCAATGTGGCGAACGCACAGTCGAATCAACACATTGATGCTTTCTGGTCATCGCCGCTATCCGCTGGGTTCAAAGGATCCAGCAGTTCGCAAGCAGTCGCTTGAAATGATGCAAAAAGCGATCGATCTGGCCGTGGATCTTGGAATCCGCAATATTCAGCTGGCTGGCTACGATGTTTTTTATGAAGATAAAACCATGGAATCACGCGAAATGTTTGTTGAGGATTTAGCCAAATGTGTCAGCATGGCGGCT
Organism: Limosilactobacillus mucosae DSM 13345; assembly: GCF_001436025.1. Lineage (GTDB taxonomy): Bacteria > Bacillota > Bacilli > Lactobacillales > Lactobacillaceae > Limosilactobacillus > Limosilactobacillus mucosae. Next base: position 9,501 of record NZ_AZEQ01000027.1, read on the forward strand.
AAAAAGATGGTTATGCTTTCAATTGAAACGATGGATGATCCATTTATAAATTCCTTAACGAAGATTTCACATTATAAGACTCAGATTAAAAGCCCTTGGCTGCAGGCCTATCCGGACCTTGGCAATCTGAGTGCCTGGCCTGAAAACGATGTGCCGGCACAATTTGAAGATGATATCGACACGGTCGCGGCAGTTCATTTAAAGGATACGCGTGCCGTTACGCCAACCTTTAAAGGGCAGTTTAAAAACGTGCCGTTTGGCGAAGGGTGCGTTGATTTTGAAGGCTTACTGCGGATGCTGGTGCGTCTCCAATACAACGGCAGCTACACGATTGAGATGTGGACCGGCGATAATCAAGATGCGGATCCGGTTTCAGAGATCAAAGCTGCTAAAGCCTACTTTGATGCTTTGTTTAATAAAGTAGGAATTCAACAAGAAGAAGTAATTAAATAAAAAGTGAGGATATCTAACATGCTCGAAGAATTAAAACAGGAAGTCTATGAAGCCAACATGCAGCTGCCTAAGCTGGGACTGGTTTCGTTTACGTGGGGCAACGTTTCCGGAATCGATCGTGAAAAGGGTCTGTACGTCATCAAGCCATCCGGAGTGCCATATGATGAGCTGAAGCCAGAAGACATGGTTGTCGTCAACTTGAAAGGCGAAGTTGTAGAAGGAGACATGAACCCATCTTCTGACACGCCGACGCACACTTATCTGTACAATCATTTTCCAAAGATTGGTGGAATCGTCCACACGCATTCACCATGGGCTGTTTCTTTTGCGGCAGCCAACATGGACGTCCCAGCACTAAACACAACGCATGCCGACACGTTCTACACCGACGTACCAGCGGCTGATGCCTTGACCAAAGAAGAGATCGAAGAAGACTACGAGGGCAACACGGGCAAGACGATCGTGCGGACGTTTGAAGAACGCGGTTTGGACTATGAAGCAACGCCGGCCGCATTGGTTTCACAGCACGGCCCATTTACCTGGGGACCAACGCCTGACAAGGCTGTCTACAATGCCAAGGTGCTGGAAGTGGTAGCTGAAGAAGACTATCACGCCATGCAGTTGACGCGCCAAAACCTGGAGTTGCCGCAGTATTTATTGGACAAGCATTATTACCGCAAGCACGGCGCCAATGCCTACTACGGCCAAAACAACGCGCATTCTAAGGACCATGCTAAGCATGAACAATAATACTTTTTAGTCAAAAATGTATTTTAAATTATTGAAAATTTACTAAAATGTTAAAAATATATTTAAAATAGTGATATTATAAAAAGATGAAACCCCTTTCTGAGGCTTCATCTTTTTTGCTAGGGTTGTTATAGCTGAGGAACTTGAATAACTTGAATTCCTTCTTGACGAATAGCTGCAATAAGCTCTCCAGAAGCAAACGTGTCGGTAATCAACACATCGATATCTTTAATATTCCCAATGGTAAAGTTGGAAAAACTATTGAATTTACTGTAGTTGGCAACCAAAATCAATCTTCGAGAATTTTTGATGATGGTTTTGTTGATTGCAGCTTCTCTAAGATATGGCGTCGAGATACCGTGTTCTAGACTAAGCCCAGCGCAGCCGATAATTCCCCAGTCAGATCTCATACTGGAAAATGATTGTTTTGCGATATCGCCACTCATAATTAAATGATCATTAACGATATCACCACCACTCATTATTAAAGTAGCTTTATCATTTTCTGAAATGTAATCAGCAGCATGGAGATTGTTAGTCATAATATAGATCTTCTTTTGCAACAGCTTGGGCAACGACTTCAAGGCTGTTGAGCTTGAATTCATAAACACGATCTCGCCATCTTTAACAAATTTGGCGGCCTCGCTTCCGAGACTGGCATTGATTCGTTCAAGTGAGCTTTGGTTATCTTTTGATTTAGGCTCGATATATGTGATGATGCCTTTTTTTTGATTTATTTGTCCCCGAAGAGAAAGGGTGGAGCAGTCACGACGAATGGTCATCTCTGAGACGTTTAATGCTTGGCTGAGTTCGCTAATCGACATTTCTTTTTTTTCGCAAAGAAAAGAGAGGATTTTTTCTTGCCGTTCTTGAATATTTTTGGTTGAATTTTTCATTTTTATCAGCATCCTATGATATAAAATCGTATTTTAACGTGATTATAACATATAAAGCGTTTCTGTTATGACTTATTTTAGTTAAAAATGAAGTTGTTATTTGAATATATGCGATTTTTATCTAATATAAAAGAAAAATAACATAAAAAATAAGAAATTAACGTATAACATGATTGTAAACGCTTTAACGGAGATTTAGGATAAAAGTGTAAAGAAATTAGAACTTTAGCTTTTCCAAGGAGGAATTTAATTATGGCTTCAGCAAAGAACGTTAATGATGTAACTCCAGAAGCATTCGCTAAAGATAACTTCCCTGAATGGGGATCCTACCTTAACGAAACGATTGCCAACAAGCAGGTGCCAGAAGGATCATTTGCAACTTGGTGGTTAGGATGCATGGGATTTTGGCTTAAGACGCATGAAGGCACGAATATTGTCGTAGATATGTGGAATGGTACTGGCAAGCATACTCATGGCGATGGCAAGATGCGCAAAGGCCACCAAATGATGCGGATGGCAGGTGTTGAGGCACAGCAGCCAAACCTGCGTAACCGTCCTTACGTAATCGATCCATTTTCTGTTAAGGATGTTGATGCACTTTGCGTAACGCACACGCACCATGATCACTTGGATATCTATACGGCAGCCTGTGTCAACAAGAATTGTCCAAACGCTAAATTCATTGGTCCTCAAGGCGTAGTTGATGAATGGCTGAGTTGGGGCATTCCCGAAGAAAAGACCATCGTCGTTAAGCCTGGTGATGAGGTTAAGGTTGGTGCCGTAACGATCAAAGCATTGGAATCATTTGACCGTACTGAACTTGTTACGGAAGACGATCCTAACGTTAAGTTGGCCGGTACGATGCCTAAAGATATGAGCAAAATTGCCGTTAACTACCTGTTTGAAACTTCCGGTGGCAACCTATACGATGCCGGTGACTCTCACTTCTCCAACACTTTTGTAAAACATGGTAACGAAAACAAGATTGACGTTGCCTTTTGTGCTTATGGTGAAAATCCACGCGGCATCACTGATAAGTTGGATGACTCTCAAGTGCTTCGGATGGCTGAAGACCTTAACACTAAAGTCGTAATTCCAATGCACTGGGATATCTGGTCAAACTTCTTTACGGATCCTAAAGACATCATTGCACTTTGGGACCGTAAGAAGTACCGCCTGCAATACAAGTTCAAGCCATACATTCTTCAGGTCGGTGGTGAATTCAACTATCCACAAGACAAGGACAAGTTTGAATACATGTACGACCGTGGCTTCCATGATGCATTCAAGAACAGCCCTGATCTGCCATTCCCAGAACTGCTCTAATTCATTTTAGCCAAAGCGTGGATGAATGATTTCAAAACCTAAGAGAAGAATTAGTTAGCCCATTGCAAGGGTGGGTTGAGGAGGAATAAAAATGCTTCGTTATTTTTTGGAAAATGGGTTGATTAACATCACTGATAAACATCCCCAAAACTGGGAAGAAGCGATTCGTATCAGTGGTGAGATCATGAAAAAGAACAACTTGGTAACAGATGAATATATCGACCAAGTGATTGCAGACGTTAAGAAGTATGGTCCATACATTGTAATCGTACCTGGTGTTGCAATGCCACACTCCTCAGCAGAAAATAGCGGCGTCTTAGGAACGGGAATTGGTTTTACGATTATGCCAAATACCGTTTCGTTTGAAGAAGGCAACCCCGAAAAAGATGCTCGTCTGTTCTTTATGCTGGCGGCTAAGGACCATGACACCCATGTTAAAAATATTTCCAAATTGGCAGACATGCTGATGGAAGATGGAATGGTAGAAGACTTGAAGAAAGTTAAAAACATGGATGATTACCATGAAGTCATGGCAAAGCACAACATGTGAGGTGAACAGGTATGGATGCGGTATTAAAGTTCCTGATGGCAATTTGGACCTACTTCGCCCAAAATATCCTCCAACAGCCAGCGTTTATGATCGGTCTGATCGTTCTGGTTGGTTACCTTTTGGAAAAGAAAAAGTGGTATGAAGTTATTTCCGGCTTTTTGAAGGCCACGGTCGGATACTTCATCTTGGTAGCGGGTTCTAATGGTTTGGTTCAATCGTTTCGACCAATCATTGTTGGCTTAAAAGATCGTTTTCACCTTCACGCAATGGTTATCGACCCTTACTTCGGTCAAAATGCGGTAACTGTTGGGATTATGAAGCGATTTGGTCGCTCCTTTGCCGACACGATGCTCCTGTTGTTGTTTGCCTACATTATTAATATCTTGTTGGTTCGTTTCCAAAAATATACGAAGCTGCGTTCAGTTTTCACAACTGGTAACGTCCAAGTACAACAAGCTGCGACGGCATTCTGGCTGTTCCTCTTCTGTTTTCCTCACATGGGACGGTTGCCAATCCTGATCGTAATGAGTATTGTTTTGGGACTGTACTGGGCAGTTGGTTCGAATTTGACGGTTGGAAGTACCCAAGAATTGACGGATGGTGCTGACTTTGCAATTGCTCACCAACAAATGTTTGGGATTTTCTTCTTTGCAAAATTATCTGAATGGCTGTCCAAACGAGCAGCTAAGAAGGGTAAGAAAGTTGAGAATAAACGTTTGGAAGACATCGAACTCCCTGGATTCCTCTCGATGTTTAACGACAATATGGTTTCAACTTCAATCTTGATGCTGTTCTTCTTTGGAATTATTTTGGTAGTTCTGGGACCAACCTATTTGATTCACGCAGGGTTTATGGAAAAGGGACAAAGCTTCTTCTTCTACATTCTGCAGACTTCGCTGATGTTTGCTGTTTATCTTGCTATCCTGCAGCTTGGGGTTCGGACTTTCGTTAATGAGTTGACGGAATCCTTTACTGGTATTTCGGATCGCTGGCTGCCGGGTTCTGTTCCAGGTATCGACGTAGCTGCTGTGCTTGGGTTCGGCTCACCAAATGCAGCAACGATTGGTTTTATGTTCGGGGCACTGGGACAATTCTTAATGATTGGATTGCTGCTGATTATGCACTCGCCAACGATCGTGGTAGCTGGATTCATACCACTGTTCTTTGACAATGCTGCCATTGGGGTTTACTGCAACAACCGTGGCGGTTACAAGTATGCAATGATCTGTCCATTTATCAGTGGTCTGGTTCAAGTTGCTGGTTCAGCTTTTATTGCAACTTGGGTCGGAATGGCTTCTTACGGTGGCTACCTTGGCATGTTCGACTGGGCAACGGTATGGCCATTCTTCACAGTAATTATGAAGTACCTTGGTTATGTAGGTATTGCGGTAGTTGCCTTGATCCTGATCATCATTCCTCAGCTTCAATACCGTGCAGACCCAGAAGGATATTTCTTGGTTACGAAAGACTATGAAGCATGGAAGAAGCTGCATGGTAAAAGTGATGCCGAATAGCTAAATACAATAATATTAAAGACTAACTGAATGATTACAAGCTTGATTGCTTGAGGAGGAAAATTATGAAAGTTTTGACTGCATGTGCTAACGGTTCTGGTACTAGTTTGATGCTGATGCGTACTGCTAAGAAGACATTGGAAAAGATGGGCTTTAACATTACTCAGTGCGACCATACCTCTGTTTCTGAGGCAAAAGGAACTGCTCGCAACTATGATGTTGTATTCACATCCTTGCCGTTTGTAAAGATGTTCAAGGATGTTACAGATCGTGGCGGTGAGGTCATTGGGATTAAGAATGTTATGTCACAACAAGAAGTCGAAGAAAAGGTCAAGGCTTCTGATTTGGAAAAGAAATTCCTCAACAAGTAGTCAACGGTTAAAAGGAGTATTAAAATATGTCAATGCCAAAACTGCAAGTAGCATTAGATACTGATGATTTGCCAACTGCTATCAATGTAGCGCGTCAGGTTGTAGATGTTGTAGATGTTGTCGAAGCAGGTACGTTGCTGATCTATCAAGAAGGGATGAAGGCAGTTAAGTCACTTAGAGCCCTGGCCCCTGACAAGATTCTGCTCGCGGACTGTAAGACGGCAGATGCGGGCGGTCATGTCGGCCATGTCTGCAAAGAAGCAGGCGCGGACTGGATGACCTGCATCTGTGCTGCAACGACGCCAACAATGGCCAATGCACAAAAAGAAATTGAAGTTCAAGTTGAGCTGTATGGAAACTGGACTGAAGAACAGGCGCAAGAGTGGTTGGACAATGGTATTCATCAAGTTGTCTATCATCAAAGTCGTGATGCCAAGTTTGCTGGTCAAACCTGGGGTGAGCATGATCTGAATGAAGTCAAGAAGTTGATTGATATGGGCTTTAAGGTTTCCGTAACTGGTGGCGTTAAACCAGATGTCTTGAAGCTTTTCAATGGAGTTGACGTATATACTTTCATCGCGGGTCGTGCGATTACCCAAGCTAAGGATCCACACGCAGCGGCACAAGAATTTAAAGACGAGATCAACTGCATCTGGAGCTAATTACATCTAAACACTTCTTGGGCTGGTATTGCCCAGGTTCACTCTCTTTTGCATGAAAAGCGATGGATGGCACACGAGATGTGTAAATCCATCGCTTTTTGCTATCTAGAAACTGATTGAATGGAGAAATCGATATGTTACGTACTGTTAAAGGAATTGCCGCCAGTGACGGTATTGGAATTGCTAAAGCATACACCCTTATTGAACCTGACTTAAGCTTTGAAAAGAAAACGATTGATGATCCAGCTACGGAATATCAGCGCATTGAAGCTGCTTTTGACCAGTCAATCTCGGAATTGGCCACCATCAAACAGAACGCCAAGAGCCGCTTGAGCGATGAGGAACTGGAAGTCTTTGACGCGCACATCGCCATTTTGTCCGACCCGGAAATGAAGAGTCAGATCAAAGATGAAATCGAAAGCCAGCACGTTTCCGCCGAAGAAGCCATGACGGACGTAACGACCAATTTTGCCAATGTTCTGGCCGCCATGACCGACAACAAGTACATGCA
>NZ_AZEQ01000028.1 GCF_001436025.1 Limosilactobacillus mucosae DSM 13345
TCAGTTTTCAAAGGTCTACCATGCAACCGATTTAATCGATCAGTTACAACGTTTATTATTTTAACACTTGTTAGTTATTTGTCAAGAACTTTTTTAATTCTTTTTTCAAACGTTTTAAACAAGCGACTAGAATAATATATCACGAAGTCATATAGCTGTCAACAACATTTTTAAAGTCGTTAATAACTGTTAGAAGCAAATCTGACTGTCATCAGCGTCTGCCTCATCGACAACGATAACTACTATACCGAGATTGTGGCTAATCGTCAACTATATTTTAAAAGTTTTTCTGGTAATTTCAAAATGACGAACAAACTCATCCGTAACAGTTTTAACCAAACAAGAAACTCGATGGTTATAAATTAAACTACATTTTAACATTCGAGTGACACTCAAAAAGAATTCTTAAACTCATACAAACAGCGATAGACTTCGATTGCCGTTAGATCCAAGCTGTCAAAAGTCAGCTGAGCAGCCGGCTGAAACTGCTCTAAAGTAAACTCACCGGTGCTTTGTCGATACGTTACCGTACAGACTTGAATGCCATAAGCAGAAAAAGTACGCTGCTGAAGATCCCCATGCGTATCTTCTGCCATTGCATCCAAACGACGCAAAATCCGCTGCAGTTCTGAATGAATCATGATCTAGCCTCACTAACTACTAAAATAAAAGAACCCAATCCAAACGACCAGGTTCTGCACTATATCTATTATATCGTTATTAATCAGGTTCATGCACTCGATCTGGCTTGATCATTAAGGCAAACATCCCGGCAAACATCCCAAAGTAGTAGGTCAGAATCCGCCAGAGCAGCATCGCCAGCACCAATTTGCTTCCTGAGGCAATAAAGCTTGAGAACAGCACCGAAAAGCTGTATTCTGCTCCCCCTGTCCCACCAGGAATCGGAAACAGCGAGATTACCATAAAGATCAAAACGTTTAGACTGACTACCATCAGCACGTTCAAGCCATCGATACCCAGCGACAACATGATGAAATAAGGAATCAGATAATAAAATCCCAGCTGCAGCAGGGTAATTAAACTGACTTTAGCCATTTTGCCGTATTCACTTTTGATCTTTAGGCTTTCTTGATAGAACGTATCGATTTTTTCATTCAGCGTTGCCTGCATCTTTTCGTACTTATCAGGCTTCATAAACCAATGAGCAGGACGAATCATGATGTTAGCCGCTTTTTTAGTGAAATTGTACCAATACATCACCAACAGCAAGCCGATGATGACGCTAAGATGAACCAAAAATCCAAAGAGAACCAGCAGCGACAAAACGTGCATTTTAGCAGCAATATAGTGGAAACCGACCAAAAGACTGATGATGAAGTTGATCACGATCATCGACTGAAAAACGACAAACTTCATCAACAGCACCGAACTGGCCTGACCAGCATCAACGCCCGCCTGCATCATTGCCAACAGCTGTGCCGGCTGCCCGCCAGTTGAAAAAGGCGTTAGACCATTCCCCAATTGCTCAACCAACGGAATCCGGATTGCATCCTTCCAGGTAAAGCCGTCATGACGATCATTCATAAAAATCTTAACAACCACGGCTTCCAAAAACAAATACAGGCAGATGCACAACAAGGCTGCCCCAAACCAGCCCCAGTTTAGATGCACTAAATCCACGATAATCGAAGACAGTTTTATGTCACGCAGCGAATAAGCAAAAATACCGATTCCGCATGCCAGCATCAAAACAAAAATAACCCAATTTTTTCGCGACATTTACCTAGCCCTCCTTTGCCTGCTCCAGATAGAATTGATGCCAGACTTTGGCAAGGTGCGACTTGGAATATTGACGCGATGCGGTATGCGCCGCCATTTTAAGCTCAGCCAAACGAGCCGGTGTCTTCTGCAGCCAATCAAGCTTTTGCTGCATTTCATCAACATCTTTGGCTGGCTCGTAATATCCTTGAATAATTGAATGATAAAGATCCAGATCACGCAGCATGACCGGTGTTCCACAGCTAAAAGCCTCTAAAACCGACATCGGAAACAGCTCGTTATAAGACGGCAGTAAAAACAGATCGGCAATGTTATCCAGCTCAGCAATCTCTTGGCGACTGACGATTCCTGGAAATTTAAGGTTTGCCGGCGGATTGTCAACAATCTTTTTAAGCGCCGCGTAGCCATCCGTAATCCGCCCAAATGAAAAACCGCCCGCCCAGATAAACTGAACGTCAGGATTCTGCTCGGCTAATTGGATAAAATCAAAAACGCCCTTGCGCTCTTGAATCTGGCCACTGCCCACCACGACAAACCGTTGCTGAGCGATCCCCCATTTAGTTTTCAGTCTTCTTTTTTCAAGTTCGTCAACGGGATGAAACTTGGCATCATCGACAAAGTTAGGAATATAGGTAATCTTGCTCCGTGGAATCCCATAGGCAACGAGCTGATCGATAAACGATGGGTTGACCACTACCAAATGATCCATGCGTTTATAAAAAGCAATCACATAGCGATAAAAGATCCCGCGAAAAGGCTGCGGAATCTTGAGGCTGCCTTCTAAAGTCTCTGGCAAAAAGTGCACGTAGCCGATTTTACGCCCGCGTTTCTTTGAAAAAGTGGAAAACCAAAATGGCAGGTCAATCGTGTGATAGTGGCTGATATCACTGGTTCGGTACTGATTAACCGCGATATCAAACTCGTCTTTAAAATTTGTTTTCAACAGATGCATCAGCTCCAGATAAGCACTGCCCACCCCTTGACCAGCTACTTTATCCGCTGAAGAATACATAGTTATTTTTAACATGCTCAACCTCGTTTACCAAAAAGATGATGCTGTCGTTTCTTTTCGTCCTGCTCATCTTGCAGGCGCTGCTGACATTCCAGATAAAAGTCCATCACGCGCTGGCCAAAGACTTCTGAGGAAATATCATGAAGCTTTTGCTGACGCTTGGCAATCGTTTCCTGCGTGTCGGGATGATCAAGGTAGTACAAAACGCCCTTGACCAGATCGCCGCGCTTTTGAAAACTCATTCCAATAGCTGGATCATCAATCAGCTCGTCGGTATATTCACTGCGCATCACGACAATCGGCAAGTTGGATGCCAATGCCTCATCATAGGTCAGCCCCTGTGATTCCGAGTCCGATGCTGAGACAAAGACATCGGCCATTTGATAAAAGTGATGAACGTCCTCATTTTTAATCTCGCCGGTAAACTGAACGTAATCGCTAAGACCCATCTTAACAACCTGCCGCTCCAAGGTTTCTCTGGCTGGACCATCACCAACGATCAAAAGCTGCGCGTCAGGACGATGCTGCAAAATATCCGGCAGCGCTTCAATCAGGGCCTGAATGTTTTTTTCATAAGCCAGGCGACTAAGCGACAGCAATACCGGCACATTATCTTCATAACCCAGTTTTTGCCGCAGCTCATGTTTTTGTGCAGGCGTGTCTGGCTTTGAGTACACGCGCAGATTAACCCCGGTTGGAATAATCCTGATCGGTGAAGTCACGTCATATGCCTGCAGCGTATCCAATACTCGTTCACTAGGCGCAATGATCCCCGTCATGTTTTTTAGGTACAGATGCGCTAATCTGGCAACATCATGCGGCTTGATGATATGACCATTGGCAATATAGTGCAGATAGTCCTGATACATTGTATGGTACGTATGCAGGCACGGAATGTTCATCTCCTTGGCCACCATCTTGCCCATCATCCCTAAGGAAAACTCGGTCTGGTTATGAACGATATCCAGCTGCAGCTTACGGGCCAGTCTCAAAGCCCTTACCCAGCCACGCACGGCAATGCGCCGATCGGTAAACGATACAAACGGAACGCTGGGAAAGCGATAGATGCCATTTTCCGGCTCATCATGCTTGGCAGCTGGATCGGTCGTAGTGAAGATGTAAACGTGATGCCCCTGTTCAGTCAATTCATCACGCAAAGTCTTGATCGACGTCGCAACGCCACTGACTTGTGGAAAATAAGTATCTGTAAACAACCCAATATTCACAATGCGATCCCCTTTAATTTTCAATCGCCAATAACGGCGAACGGTCAATTACGATTCAGATTCAGCACTTTTCATTTTAACTGATTCTTCATCATCAGATAACTGATTTTAACCCTACAAAAAAGTCGCTTCAAGACATTTGAAGCGACCTTGATTAAATTTTAGAAATTGAAGTTTTTTAAGACCGGAACGCGACCAATGATCATCTGGCGCACTTCTTTGGCATTGCGAGCATTCATCGCCTGGTGAACCAATGGCTGCAGCTGCCGCACGTGCAGTTCGCCAATCAGTGAGCGAATCGGCAGAATACTGGTACTGTTCATCGAAAACTCATCGATGCCCATTCCTAAAAGAAGCGGCGTGGCCAGCGAGTTATTGGCCATCTCACCACAGATGCCGACCCATTTGCCTTCTGCATGCGCCGCGTCAACCGTATGCTTAATGGCTCTCAAGACGGCTGGATGCAGCGTTTGGTAAAGATGCGCGACTTGGCTGTTGCCGCGATCGGCCGCGAACATATACTGCGTCAGATCATTGGAGCCAATACTGAAAAAGTCGGCATACTGTGCCAGTTGATCAGCCATTTCCACGGCGGCTGGGACTTCAACCATCATGCCGACCTCAATCTGATTCGCGCAGCCGATTCCTTTCGCCTGCAGCTTTTGACGTTCTTCTTCTAATACCTTGCGTGCCGCCAAAAACTCATCCAGCGTGCTGACCATCGGAAACATGACTGCCAAGCGGCCATAAACCGATGCTCTAAGCAGGGCTCGCATCTGCGGTCGCATAATTTCTGGGTGCGCCAGTGAAAAACGCAATGAGCGCATCCCCAAAAATGGATTGTCTTCTGTCGGCGTCTGGATGGCTGCGATTGGTTTATCGCCGCCAATATCCAGCGTGCGGATAATCACGCGTTCTGGCGTCATATCGGCGACGATTTTTTTATAGGCCAAAAACTGCTCTTCTTCGCTTGGCAGCGTATCGCGTCCCATAAACAAAGCCTCGCTGCGCATCAGGCCAATTCCTTCCGCGCCACTGTTTTTGGCACTTTCTATCTCATCGGGCATAAACAGATTGGCACCGATCTCGAAATGACGACCATCGGCACTGACGGTTCGCTGATGCTTCAAAACACCGAGCGACTCCATTTCCCGCGCATAGTCGCCAGCTTTTTTCTCGTATTCATCGATCTCAGCCGGCGTTGGACTCAGCAAAACGCGGCCATGAATACCGTCAACGATCAGCGAGGTGCCATCCAGAATCTCACGGGTCGCCGTTTTGGTACCAACCACGCCTGGAATCGCCTTTTCTTTGGTCATGATGGAAAAATGCGAGGTGCTGCCGCCCAGATCAGAGACGATGCCTACGACATAGCGCCGGTCAAAGCGGGCAATATCGGTCGGCGTCAGGCTGTGAGCGACGATAATCGCCTGATGTTTGAGCCGGCTTGGATCCGGCAGCTCGATCCCCAAGATATGACTCATTAAACGCTTAAAAAGGTCCTGCATGGCGATTCTTCTTTGATGCAGGCCCTGTTCAGAAGATGCATTTTCGGCCAGCCAGCGATCGGTTTCTTTTTTGACCGCATAGCCCGCCGTATATTTATTGGCAACGATCTGGTGCTCAATGGTCTGTTGAAAATCATCAGCCAGCACCAGCTGCAGCTGCATATCGACGACCACCGCCGCCTGTTTGTTGAGTTGAGCATGGGCTCGCTGACAAATCTCCCGCAGCTCATTGGCCGTAATAGCAAAAGAATCATGAAGCCGGGCGACTTCATGATTCACATTATCGGTATGTTGCTGCTTAACGGATAGGTCAGGAACTCCCAGCAAATAGGCCGGCGCGATGGCAATCCCACCGCCAGCCGCGATGCCATTGAGCTGTCTTGACATATTAGTCCGCCAAGCCTTCTTTCTTCATCGTTTCAGCGATGGCTTCGATAGCTTCCTTTTCGTCATCGCCTTCTGCAGTAATCGTAACGTTAGCGTTTTGACCAACACCCAGGCTCATAACACCCATGATGGACTTCAAGTTAACGCTCTTGCCGTTGTATGACAGAGATACGTCAGAAGTGTACTTGGATGCAGTTTGTACCAGAATCGTAGCTGGACGAGCGTGGATACCAGTTTCAGCAGTAATCGTAAAATCGCGTTTTTCCATTGTAATCATTCTCCTTAAGGCTTTGTTGGGCATTGGCAATTGGCAACCAACGCTTTCAATATCACCATTGTAGCAATTGTAAGCGGTAAATACAAGACGATTTCTTGGCAAATGACGCCAAAATGCGGATTTAATCTCGTTTTATCAAATGATAGTGCAATTCTCCGCCCCGTTCGGCTTTCCCTTCAATCTGGGTTCGATACTCATAATCATGATAAATCGGTTGGAAGTCCATAAATTCTGCGGGCGTCACGACAAATTCCTCAATCTTACCGGCGCGCAGATCTTCAAGTAGTTGACGGTAATCTTTGGCAGCCACGAATTTCCCACCTCTTTTCTTGATTGCTCTTCACCTATTTATATTATAACGGATTTTTTTAAATGGCGGGGTTTTTAGCATTCTAATTCAACCAGTGCTAAAATCAAAGGTAGAAAGTTTATCTGCTTTTTGACCTTTGTTGATAAAGCGCATTGTATCAAGCATTGATTAATTTGACTTTTATCGAATAAACTGCTTGATATATTACTAAAAGTAAGTATAATTGCATTATGGTCAAAAAAGGTCAAATATATTTTTGACTTCTGAGGGGGTAAAAATAAATGCTTTGTCAAGTATGCCATCAAAATCCCGCAACGATTCACCTACAAATGAATTTTAACGGTCAACGCATGCAGATTGACCTGTGCCAAAACTGCTACCAAAACATGCAACAGGCACAAATGAACCTGATGAATGGGGGTAATGGAATGAACAACAACTTTGGCTTCGGCAGTCTCGAAGACTTTATGAATGCCATGAACAACATGCAGAGCCAAGACGCCAACAACCAAGGCAGCGCCAACTTTAATGCTCAATCCAGCAGCAATGGCGGCGGCAAGCGTAACAAAGGTCTGTTGGGGCAATACGGCGTCAACATGACCGACCTGGCCCGCCAAGGCAAGATCGATCCCGTAATCGGTCGTGACGATGAGATCGCGCGTGTAATCGAGATTCTCAATCGGCGGACTAAGAACAACCCAGTTTTGATCGGTGAAGCCGGGGTTGGTAAAACTGCAGTCGTTGAAGGTCTTGCCCAGGCAATCGTTTCTGGTCAGGTTCCGGAAAAGATCGCTTCTAAAGAAATCATCCGCTTAGACGTTGTTTCCCTGGTTCAAGGAACTGGCATTCGTGGTCAGTTCGAACAGCGGATGCAGCAGTTAATGAAGGAAGTTCAGAAGAATAAGAACATCATCCTGTTTATTGATGAGATTCACGAAATCATGGGTGCCGGCAATGCTGAAGGCGGCATGGACGCAGGCAACATCTTAAAGCCGGCCCTGGCCCGTGGCGATCTGCAGCTGATTGGCGCCACGACCATGAACGAATACCGCAAGATTGAAAAGGACGCGGCGTTGGCTCGGCGGTTCCAGCCAGTTGAGGTCAATGAGCCATCCGTTGAAGAAACGATCAAAATTTTAAACGGTATCAAGGGCCGCTATGAAGACTTCCACCACGTCAAGTACACCGATGATGCCATCCAAGCCGCGGCTAAACTGTCGGATCGCTACATTCAGGATCGATTCCTGCCCGACAAGGCGATTGACCTGCTGGACGAAGCGGGATCCCGCAAGAACCTGACCTTGAAGACCGCCGACCCGGCAACGATCGAAAATCAGATTCACACGGCCGAGGCTCACAAGCAGCAAGCCGTTGAAAGCCAAGATTATGAAAAGGCCGCCTACTACCGCGATCAAGTTTCCAAGCTGACCAAGGCTAAGCAGGATGCCGAAGAAAATCATACTGATCAAGCCGCAACTGTAACCGTTCAAGACATGGAAAAGATCGTCGAAGAAAAGACGCACATCCCGGTTGGCGACTTGCAAAAACAAGAAGAAAACAAGCTGCGTGATCTCGACAAGCAGCTCGAAAAGCACGTGATTGGTCAAAACGAGGCCGTTGACAAGGTTGCTCGGGCAATTCGGCGTAATCGGATCGGGCTTAACAAGTCTGGCCGCCCAATCGGCAGTTTCTTGTTCGTGGGGCCGACGGGGGTTGGTAAGACTGAAATGGCTAAGCAGCTGGCTAAACTGCTGTTTGGTTCCAAAGACGCCATGATTCGATTCGATATGTCCGAATACATGGATAAGACCTCGACTTCCAAGCTGATTGGGGCTGCCCCAGGCTATGTCGGCTACGAAGAAGCTGGTCAACTGACGGAACAGGTTCGACGTCACCCTTACAGCCTGATTCTGCTGGATGAGGTTGAAAAAGCGCACCCTGACGTAATGCACATGTTCCTGCAGATTCTGGACGATGGCCGCTTAACTGACTCGCAGGGACGCACGGTTTCATTTAAGGACACCATCATCATCATGACTTCCAATGCCGGTACTGGCGACTCCGAGGCTTCGATCGGTTTTGGCCCAGAAGCAAGCGGCGCAACGCACTCGATTATCGACAAGCTGACCGATTACTTCAAACCTGAATTCTTGAACCGTTTCGATGCCATCGTTCAGTTCAACCCATTAACCAAGCCTGATTTGATGAAGATCGTTTCACTGATGCTTGATGACGTCAATGCCATGCTGGCTGACAAGAACCTGCACATCGAAGTCCCAACCGACGTTAAAGAAAAACTGGTTGATCTGGGCTACGATCCTAAGATGGGGGCACGTCCATTACGCCGGGTCATTGAAGAACAGATTGAAGACCGCATCGCTGATTACGTTTTGGATCACGATCAAGTCAACAAGCTGGCTGCCAAGCTCGATGGCGACGGCAAGATCGAAGTCGTGGCCGCTGATACGCCAGTTCCAACCAACACGCAGACTCCCAGCGTAACCGATGCAGCCAAAGACGATTCCGACGCTGAGTAACTCAAAAAAGTCTGTTTAGTCTGAATATAAAAGGCGCGCTGTCAAGCTTATGAGCCTGGCAGTCGCGCCTTTTTGTCTATTTTTGATCATTGAAATGCGTATAGCGCAGCAGTGGAATAGCGATTGCCGGCACCAGAATCATTGACAAAACCATTTCTGCCAGGCCATTCGTTGCCAAAACCGTCCCCAAGACCGTCCCTAAATGAGCAACATCGGTATGGTAGCCCTTAGCAACTGCTGGCGTATGCGCGAACAAATAGATACCGCCCAAAACCAGCAGCGTATTGGTCATAGCACCGGCCGCCCCCACGATCGTCAATGCCCAGCGCTGTTTCATCACCTTGCGCAGCCACAAGAACAGATAGCCAGCCACCAAACCGACCAGCAGCCGTGGAACGATCGCGATCAGCGGATTGGTAAAGATCAGCGGCGCCAGTGGACTGCTGGGATAAAAGAAGGCCCTAAGCCAGGTAATCACGCCCCAGGTACCGCCCAAAAGCATTCCCGTGTTTGGCCCCATGACTACCGCGCCAATCATTACCGTAATCTGCAGCGTCGTCAGCGACAATGGACCAATTGGGATGTTCCCTAACGCTGGAATAAAATCCTGCAGTATCAAAATCGCCAACAGCAGTGTCTGAGCCGTTAAGCGTTTTGTTCTCACCGAAGCACTTGTCATTGATATCCCCTTTCTCGCACTATGCCTAAATATCCAGTCAATTATAACATGCTTTGAATTTTAGACGCGAATTAGTAATTTTGCTCGATAATTCAAGACCTTTTAGCGTTCGAAAGCGTTATAATGTGATTAACAAGCGTTTAGAGTTATGGAGCGATTTTTATGGCTGATTCATTTAAAACCGGAAACCCAATCTGGGTCTACTATACCGATATCGATACTGGTGCTAATTTAAGAGTGCCGCAACTTTTGCGGGGCTTTGTTGGTACGCCTTTTAACATTGTCGAATTGAAGTTTCCCAACTACCGATTCATCAAAGCTGATGGTCAATTGAACGGCAGCTTTGATATGCAGCCACACAGCGTTCACCTGTACTATCGCCGCAATTCATGGGGCGAGGTTCAAAACGTGGCTATGTATCTAAAACTGTCGACACCAACACAGCTGTTTGACGACGTCGATGGCATGCCAGTCGATACGCCGCTGCCTGGCGGAATTTTCGTCAAGACGTTTCAGCGCATTGCCACTCAAAAAGGCGAGTTCTGGTACGAGGTCAATGCCGATCGCTGGCTGAAATACGACAGCAATACCATGAAAGACTTCAAAGAGCTGCCCAGTGACGATTCCCTGGCGCCAAAACCTGGCACTCAGCTGGCAATTTTGCCGCTGAATCATCTCAAGGCCGTTGTTGACTACGTACAGGGAAAGAAACTGGACGTCTACGATCAGCCTTATGGACAAAGCATCGGCAAGGTCATTGATGGCGAACGCTTAGACATCATCGGCAAACTTAATGACAATAATGGTGTCGTTTGGTATCAGGCCAAGGATCTGGGCTTTATCAACGGCTCCTACGTTAATTTGATTCAATAGTCATATAATTAAAATGATATCGATAGAATAGAAAGGAAGCATTAGTATGAAAGTTGCTATCGTCGGCGTCGGCAGCATGGGCGGCGCCATTATGCAAGGTTTGAACAATTTGACCAAGTACGATCTGATTGCCATGAATCCACAAAATCCCCGCGTTGAAAAATTGGCGCACGAGTATAAATTTAAGCTGGTTTTTGATCCAAAGAGTCTGATTGATCTGCAGCCTGACGTTGTAATCCTAACAACACCGGCCCCTGTTACGGTTGCCGTAGCTGAACAGCTGCAAGCCTTGGATCCGCATACGATCGTCATTTCTGCAGCAGCCGGTATTAAGCGTGCCGACCTGCAAGCAGCACTGGTTAACAATCCAGTAGCCACGATGATTCCAAATACACCAGTTTCCGTAAATGCCGGTACGATTGGTTTGTCGCTGGATCCTAAGTTTGATAAGCCCGTTAAGGATACCATCGTTCAATTGCTTAATGATCTGGGCGACGTGGTATTGGTTTCTGAAGAACAACTGGATATCGTAGGCGTAATTGGTGGCTGCGGTCCCGCCTTTGTCGACGTCTTTATGGATGCCATGAGTGATGCCGCCGTCAAGCATGGCTTGAATCGGCAAACTGCCTACCGCCTGATCGCCAGCATGGTAAAGGGCTCTGGTGCCTTGGCCTATGAAACGCACCAGTCGCCAGCTACTTTGCGCGATCAAGTGGCATCCCCTGCTGGTACTACGATTCGCGGTCTGGCTGCCTTGGAAAAGCACGGTTTCCGCTATGGCGTGATTGATGCCGTCGACCAGGCCAGCGATGAAGATTAACTGGCAAGTTTTTCAGACCGGTGCCATCCGAATTAACTAGTCGCCTTTCCTGGTATTCGCCCCCCGCTCAGCTTAACGCTGGTCGGGGGTTTTTGATTGGGCATCATGACTCAGACGCTTGATTTGGTACATTTCAATCGCTCGGCTGATGAATAAGCTAATATAACTTGCCATTGGCATACAGCTGTTGGGCAAGCTCGCCATCAAAATCAATCTTGCCTAGTACCATTTCAATATATTCCATTAAAAAGCGCATATTTTGCTCATTAAAATCAATTACGACACGGCTGGCCGAGTGAGCTTCCAGGTAGTAAATAAATTCACCATACTTATCGCCTTCCTCACTTTCCAGAAAAATGCCATATTGACCATTGACCGAATCGCCATACTGCCAGTGATAGTTGGTTTGGGCAAGACATTTTTTCAATGCGCATGCCAAGTAGATCATTTCTTCTTTAGGCACTTCCCGATTTTTTTGGTTGATATTAATGCCTGCACCTTTGATTTTGAGTTGGATTAATTCGGTTGCATCGCAGTCTTTCATATTTATATCAAATACAATACTACCAGCATTTAATTTAAGCCATGGCATAATTGATCAACTCCTTTTTAACTTCTTAAGCTTATCTTAACATTGACGGCTGACCATAAAGACCGGCTGCCAAAAAACTTTGAAAAGATTGCTGATCTAAGTCATTAACATTACCTAGAACATTTACTGGCTATCTTGGAAAGGCTCCTTAAACACCTTATTACATTGAATTGGCAAAGCAGACAACCGTATTTTTCTATTTCGTCAGCCAAAAACGTTCCATTTTGGTAAAGACGCTGCTCAGCAACAGCATAATTGTTGACTGTCGAAAAACTTTTTAGCAATCTTGTATTTGTATTAAATACAAGTACAAAAAGGAGGAAACCATGGATACCAAATTTTCCGTTGCCTTACATATTCTGGTGATGATTGCCGAATCTGACCGTACGCTTTCTTCCAAGGATCTGGCCATCAGTGTCGGCACCAACGCCAGCTATATTCGCAAGATCATCAGTCTCTTAAAAAATGACAACTTGATTGAGACTCATCAAGGCAAACCAGGCTATTTTCTCGTCAAGCCCGCAAACCAGCTTTCACTGCTTGACGTCTATCTAGCCGTTCAAGAAACCTCACAGGTCCACCTTTTCAATATTCACCAAAATCCTAACGCTGCCTGCCCGGTTGGCCGGTATATTCAAGGCGCGTTAAGTCCAGCTTTTCAAAATATCGAAGCTGATCTGGCTAATGAATTATCCCAACAGTCGCTCAGCAACATTATCGACAATCTTAAACAACAAGCAAGCGAGGAAAAAAATGAAAGCAGCCATTCTTAATCAATACAACAAAAAAGACGTCAACTTGTCATTTAGCAATCTGCCAACGCCCAGCATCTCAGCTGATCAAGTGTTGGTAAAGTCTTTAGCTGCCGGGGTCAATCCCGTTGACAACATGATTACCAAAGGCGAAGTCAAACTGATCATCCCTTACCATCTGCCAATCGTAGCTGGTAATGAACTTGTTGGTGAGATCATCGATTTGGGCGCCAACGTTAAAGGATTCCAAAAAGGCGACCGCGTCTTTGCCCGGCTGCCGCTTGATCACCCCGGCGCCTTTGCGGAATTTGCGGCCATCGACAGTCAAGCAATTGCCAAGGTCCCAGCCTACCTTTCCAGTGAGGAGGCTGCGGCTATTCCGCTGACGGCTCTAACCGCCATGCAGGCTTTTGAGCTTTTGAACGTGCAGCCTGGCAAGCGAATTTTTATTTCAGGGGGAACTGGTGGTTTTGGCGGAATGGCCATTCCATTGGCGAAAGCGATGGGACTGTATGTCATCACCAATGGCAACGGTCGCAATGCTGAACGGGTCTTAAAGCTGGGCGCGGATGAGTTTATCAATTATCGACAGACTGATTATGTCAAAGTGTTAAAAGACGTTGATTATGTTATTGATACGCTGGGCGGTCAGGAAACGGCAAAACAATTCCAGATCCTTAAGCAAGGAGGCAGCCTGGTTTCATTAAAAGGCATGCCAAATGGCGACTTCGCCAAGCGGATGCAGCTTCCCTTCTTTAAAAAGATTTTGTTTGGTCTGGCCGGCAGTCGATTGGATAAAATGGCCGCCAAGCATCAGCAGAAATATTTCTTCATCTTTGTCCACGCGGATGGCAAACAATTGCAACAAGCCGCTGATATTTTTGAAAAGCAGTCGCTGCATCCAGTCGTTGAGCAAGTCTATCCATTCAGCGAACTCAACACGGCCCTGCAAAAAGTCGCCCAAGGCCATGCCAAGGGTAAGACCGTCATTACTTTTTAGGAGCGAGCAAAAAGATGACTTCATACTTAACTACTCATAACCAATATCTCAATCAGATTGCCTATCGCGAATTAGGAACGGAAAATACTGGTCTGCCGCTGGTAATGCTGACTCATCTTTCGGCAACGCTTGATGAATGGGATCCGCTTTTTATCGATCAGCTAGCGGCTAAAAATCACCTGGTGGTCATTGATCTGCCTGGTGTCGGCGCCAGCAGCGGACAGGTCCCATTAACCATTGAGGCAATGGCTGATCAAGCAGTTAAATTCATCGAGCTGCGCGGCTTTAAAAAAATCAATTTACCGGGACTGTCAATGGGCGGGATGATTGCGCAAGCTGTAGCTGAACAAGCGCCTCAGCTGGTAGAACGTTTGATTTTAGTAGGTACAGGACCGCGTGGCGGCAAGGGAATTGATCGTGTCTCGTTGGTAACCTTTACTGCCATGATTAAAGCATTCTTCAATGCGTACTGACCCCAAACGCTACATTTTTTATCCCCATGACCAGCGTGGCGCTAAAGAAGCTGAACGAGTCCTCAGCCGTTTGAGGCAAAGAACGCCTGATTTTGCTGATCAAAAAATTACCATTGCTTCTTTTCGACGTCAGCTGCGCGCCATCAAAAAGTGGGGAACCGCTCCAGCAGATAACTTGAGTCGCATCACCATGCCTACCCTAATTATTAATAGTGACAATGATACGATGGTCCCCACCAGCAACAGCTACCAAATGCACGAACTGATCAAGAACAGTGAACTTTTGATTTTCCCGAATGCCGGCCATGGCTCAATTTTTCAGTATGCCATCCCCGCCGCTGAGAAGATTTCTAGTTTTTTAAAGGGTTAATTTTTTTAAAACTTCAAGCGCATTGGCAATATGTTCCGCTGGCAGATCAGCTAGAATGGCCGCGTAATGCTCATTCTCTTTTTCATGCATTTGCTTATGCATATCAGCAACGATGCTGCCGGTTGACGTCAGCCTTAGGTAAACGGTCTTTTTATCATTTTCTTTATGATAGCGTTCCAAAAGTCCCAATTCAGCTAAACGTTTGACATAGCGTGAAATCATTCCCTGTAAGATGTCCAGGTCCTTAGTAAGCCGTTGATAGGCCGCTTCAGAACCAGCTGCTTTGACATAAGACAAGAGACGCATTTCTGAATGGGAAAATCGGTGTTTTGCCAGCTGCTGCACCTGTTTTTGACGTACGATAATTCCAAGGCTTCATTAACTGCTTAATTGGCACCTTTCTTTTCATCGATAAAAAACCGTTCCTTTTACCAAGACCTTACCAAAAAACGCCGCACTGACGCAAAGTCAGTATGGCGTTTTAGATTGATAACTGTAATTTTAGCGGGTAGCTGCCGGCTATCTATTTTGACTCATGGATCTGGGGATGATTAACCACTCGCTTAGGTTTTCGACCTTGCGCAAT
>NZ_AZEQ01000029.1 GCF_001436025.1 Limosilactobacillus mucosae DSM 13345
GACTTTAGCCGATGGTGGTTGACCTATACTGGCGATCATCAATGGGGTCGGATCCAGCAGCATCTCTGCGCACAGCTACAGTTGAAAATGAGCCTGGATGCAACCGTGTTTCGTTAATGAGAACTGTCTGGAACAGATTTTGCAAAATATGAAAATGTTTGCAATAATAAAAAACATGCATGAACCACCAAATGCGTTTAATTATTGATTAAATTAAATAAAAAATAATTTATTAATCGTGTCAGATGGAGGGGTGAGTCTGGCAGTGATTGTTAAAGTGGGGATAACAATGCTTACGTATGAGTTGATGGTTTACCATTGTTCAAAGGGCTACTGTGCAGTTTTGCCGCCAGAGCTTAAAATGCTGGAAAGCCACTATCAGCAACAGGTGTGTTTTTCTGATGGTCTACCAGGCGAGCTGTTAAGCGGAGCGGAGCGCGATAACGTTATTTTTCGTGGGCGCGTGGTCTTGGAACAAGTATTGAACTGCGCACGCTTTGACGACTTTGAGCTGCCGGAGCCGATTAAATGGTCGGAATGCCGCAATGCACAGTCGCAGGTCGAATTCATACCGGTCGCTTATCTGCAGAAAGGAGCGATTCAGATTTATGAAGGCCGTCACGTTCGGTTTTATCATAACAGCTTAAAATCACCACTGGACAATTGGCAAGGGCAGGGCATTAAGCTGGTTGATAGGCCATGTCATGTTGCTGTTGTTGGAAATGCGTTTTTCGGGCTCTGCCATGACTGGACAGCCTAATCCGTTTAGCGGCGGCTGATTTATGTGTCAAGACGGTTCTGCTACGACAAAACGACTGAGAATTTTAGTATAGACGATTGATACTGAAGAAAATAACGGATCAGATTCAACGATCGGTTTTGCAATTGAATCAATGTTGACCAGCAAATATTCCATCAATTAAGTCGCTTACGGGCGGCTTTTTATAGTTGGCATTGGCTACTGGCTTCAGTTAGACTAAAAGAGTAATTAAATAGAACAAAGGAATGAAAATTAATGCAAGCCAATGATGTTCAATGGAATGCCCAATATGACGTGGTTGTCGTGGGCTTTGGCGGTGCTGGTGCTACGGCAGCTCGGTTTGCGGCTGACGCGGGAGCATACGTCTTATTGGTTGATACGGCACCCCTGGGAAGAGAAGGCGGCAATACGCGCTATGCCTCACAGCACGTTGCAATGGGCAAAGGAATCGGCCAGCTGACCAAGTACTATCAGCAGCTCAATGACGATTATATGGTACCGGCTAAGCTGATGCAGACATATCTGCGCGGACTGGTAAATATGCCGGACTATTTTGAAAAGTACCTGGGCGTTAAGGCAGTTAGCTGGAAAGACGACATCCGCCTAGGCGATCCAGTCGTTCCCAAGCACTCGCTGGCTGAGTATCCAGAACTGGCCGACAGCGAGTCAGTCGACATTGCCCTGGTTCACCGACGCGATAAGGATGCGGCGCTATGGAAGATACTGCGGCAAAACGTGGTTGAGCGTGCGGACCGGATCGATGTCTGGCTCAACACGCGGGCGCGGCATTTGTACCAGGATGAACGAACCGGCGTGGTAAAGGGCGTTCAGCTGCGTCGGCGCGGTAAGGATTATCGGATTGCCGTTAAGAATGGTCTGGTTTTGGCAACGGGCGGTTTTGAAAACAATCGGGAAATGATTCAAAACTATCTGCAAAAACCGGCGCTAATGCCAATGGGAACACTGTTTAACCGTGGCGATGGCATTAAAATGGCCCAAGAAGTTCAGGCTAAGCTTTGGCACATGGGAAACTACGAAAGCTATGGCACGCTGGCCGGACTGACATTTGCTGAAGAGGGAACGCAGCATCGGGGCCGGGTAATTCAAAGCTGGTCGCAGTTGAATCATGGCAGTATTTTTGTGATTGGCGATGATGGCACGCGCTTTTTTGCGGAAAATCAGCCTGCACGTCACGGTCATCTATATTCACATGGTCACTGGGTTCTGCCGCACTATCAAAAACATCCTTATCTGGTATTTGACCAGGCGCAGTACGAGGTTTTTGCTCAGCAGGAAAAAGATGACCGGCGCCTGCCCTATCCGAAGTTTATGCAAAAGCTGCTCAGCGCGGATTCATTGCCAGAACTGGCTAAACAGCTGCACGTGCCGGCAATCAGCCTGACGCAGACGGTTACTGACTTCAATCATTTTAAAGAGATTGGCCGTGACTATCAGACCGGTCGCGATACGGATACCATGCGTAAGTTCGGGGCGGGGCCATACTATGCAATTAAATTGGCCAGCAACGTGTTGAATACGCAGGGCGGACCACAGCATGATGAAAAAGCGCGCGTCTTAAACGTTGATGACCAGCCGATCCCGCATTTATACAGCGCCGGTGAATTGGGCGGAATTGCCGCTAACTATTATCAGAGTGGCGGTAATCTGGCTGAGTGTCTGATTTTTGGCAAGATCGCGGGCGAAAATGCCGCTAAGCCAAAAAAGGATGCCGTCAACGTTGCGCGACTGCATAATGCGGTTACGGTGCATATTAATGATCTGCTGGATCTGTCGGCGCAGCATTATATGGTAGGGCCGGATCAGTATCTGGGCGTTTCGGATGATGGCATGGGCGGCCGAATCGTTGTCCGTGTAACCTATCAAAATCAAAAGCTGCGTCAAATTGAGATTTTGGAGAATCATGAAAACGAAGAGATCGGTCAGGCGGCTTTTGATCAGCTTGAAAAGAACATGATCAGTGCCAATACGCCAGCCGTTGACGCCATCTCGGGAGCAACGACGACCAGCCGCGCGCTGAGTGAAGCAGTTGCTGATGCACTGAGCAAAGTCAAATCAAAGTAATAAAAAACCGTCACCGAATTTTGCGTTCGATGACGGTTTTTTTAGTTGTCTGCAGGCTCATGGATGTAATGTGGATTAAATTTTTAATGATTAGAGTGAACAAGAGTCAGTCATAAGAGATGAGCCTGCCAAACAAGGATGATCAGACGTGAAGCCTTAAAGTGGATTTAAAGGGATTGAGAGTCCGGTACTGGGGATTGGCATACCAGTACCGGCAGCTTCACGATTTTGAGGAAAGACGAAGGATCGCCTTGAGGTTAAATGAACATCTGACCGTTGGAGTTGGCGTACTGCAACGGTCGAAGGAAGGGTCGGTCAAACGTTGGCGGCAGATCGATGGATTGACGGTGACAGTCATCAGCAAACTTGGCGTAGTTAGGGGATGGCTATCGTCGACTGCCTGCACGAACGGTTTCACGATAAAACAAGTTATGAAAGAAAAGCAGGATTGAAAACACTTTCCTTACGACCCATAAATATAATAGTATAACGGTTTACTAAGTGCAAGCCTTTTTCGGAAATTTCTGAATAAAAAATCAAAAAGAGCTTAAAAAGTCTGTTTTAATAACACTTGGAAATTTATCGAAAAGAACGCTCAGTAAGGTTGAATCGGCGTAAAATAAAGACAGCTAAACTAGAAAGGACGTGTTGTCAATGAAATGTCCACACTGCAAAACTCCACTTAAGGCTCACGAAAAAATCTGTGCAAAATGCGGCCACACAGTCAAGACGGCGCGCCAAAAACGGCGGCGTGATCTGATTTTGGCTGGTCTATTGTTGATGCGCCTGCTGCTGACGATTGGGCTGACCTTTAAGATGCTCAAGCAGCACCAGAAAAACTGATCTTAAATACAAAAACAGTGCTGTCTCAAGCTTTAGTGGGGCTTGAAACAGCACTGCCTGTTTTTTTTGATGTTAATGCCGGTGCAGCTTAAAATGGCCGGGTTCCTCATGGCCATCCAGATAATGATTGACGTACCAGATAAGCAGATAGTGCAGCTTAACCATGACCTGATAGGCAAAAGCCGCGTCGATTCGTTTGGGATGGCGGCCGGCCGCACGTAATTGAGTCAGCAGCATGATCAATTCGTCATTGAGCAGTTGCGTGGCCTGCAGCATGATCAAGCCATCCTCGCTGTTGAAGGGGTGATTCAGATTGGGCAATTCTTGTTTTACCAGCTTGCGAATCAAACGACCGCTGATCTCGCTGATCAACAGGGCCTCAGTGGCAAACTGCCCATTGCGATAGGCTTTTTCGGCCATATGAGAAAGATGATGCAGTTTATGCATGCCATGATAAGATTTTAAAAAGGCAAAATTGCTGGCCAAGATGACATCCTCATTTCATTTGAAGTACTACGACTATTTTACCATTAATCAATCGGCATGATGACGGCGGTATAATCAGATCATGCTGATATTGAAACTTGACAAACCAAATTAAGGTTACGGGAGGCAATTATGAAAAAATCTTTAGAGATGCTCGGTATTATTGGCTTGAGCAGTCTGATGCTAGCGGGGTGCGATCATCAGAGCCAGGAAAACCATTCGTCAGCAAAGCAGGAAACATCTTCAAAAGCAACACACCATAAGAAAAAGACGGCCAAAAAAGCGACCCGGCAAACGGCCAGTTCCAAAAATTCTGCTTCTAGTGCGAGCGTTTCGAGCAGTCAAACGGTGCAGAGCTCATCATCAGAGACATCGAGCAGTGCCAATCAAGCAGCTGACCAAGCGTCAGGTACAAATCAAAACGCCAGTCAGACCGCGGGGAGTTCGGCTGGTCAATCCGCTGCCATCAATTCGGTTCAAGAAGCGATTGCCGCGGTTGACGCCAAATATGGCAATGGCGATATTCAATGGTCCTACATGTCGGAAGGAAACGGCACGATGGCTACCGATACGAATGGTCAGCCGGTTTATTGGATTCGGGGCCAGGATTCGGCATATCGCAACGCGCATAATACGGCTGGCAGCTATGATGGTCATGACTATTACGTCTACCCGGATGGCCGCATCGTACCGCGTGAGTAAAAAACTATTTTAATCGCAAGTACGGTGGAGGGGATGATCCAGGCAAAAAAATGCTATGTTCTCAAAGCCAAAGCAACAGACTGGACGTTAGAAGGGTTCGTTGTCGGAACGATTTTCAACTAGGAATTGCGGTTTTAAAATGGTTAATCCTTTTACCTAAACGACTATTGACCCTTTTGCCATGATACGACTAAAATTAAGTTATTCACTTCAAAATTAAATCAGTACTTTTGGCATATGGCAAACTTTTGAAATTCAAGCATATGCTTAGCTGCAGTCTGATTTTTATCAATGAGCCATCCATTGGTTCAAACTATCTATTAATAATGAAAGGAGAGTCATGCCTGTTTTGCCAGTTCAATAATCTTGAACTACTTGAATCGGCATGATGCTTTGTCAGTTCATGGCAACAATTAAAGATATCGCGGCACGCGCGGGAGTCTCGGTTTCTACGGCTTCAAGAGCTTTAAATGATAACCCGCGAATCAGCGAGGCAACGCGCGAAAAAATCAAGAAGATTGCCGTTGAGATCGGCTATCATCCAAACTATGCCGCCCGCAATCTAACCCGGGGCGAGGCCAATATGGTTGGACTGGTTTTTCCAGTAACCACCGATGAAGCGCCAGCCAACCCATTTCATATCGACTTGATGCGGGGAATTGCTTCAGCGTTGGAATCACGCGACTACTCAATGGTCGTTGCATTGGCGCCCACGCAGGAAAAACTGCTGCGCGCGGTTAAATCCATGGCGCTGCAGTCAAAAATTCATAACTTCTTATTGTTCTATACGTTGGAACATGATCCAGTAGCGGCCTATCTGCGCGAGCATGGCTATAATTTTGTGGTAATCGGTCATCCCGAGCGGCACCAAAACGATCGCTATGTTGATAACGATAACGTCGCGGCAGGCTATGCGGCTACCAAACAGCTGCTGATCAATCATGACGTCACTAATCTGGCCTATGTCAGCTCGCCATATCATTGGCAGTATGAGGAGGATCGGCGCCTGGGCTACGAAAACTGTCTGGCGGAGCGGCATCTGCCGGAGCTGGACTGGTATTATGACACGCAATCGGCCAGTGAATTCTTTAGTCAGCATCCAAAGGTCGATGGACTGGTTTGTGCCGATGACCTGCTGTTTTTGAAACTGAATCATGAGCTGCAGGAAATGCATCTGCTGGATCGGCTTTCCGTGATCTGCTTTAACAACAGCAAATTACTGGGGATGCTGCTGCCAACCGTCGAAAAAGTTGATCTGCAGCCGCATGAGCTGGGCAAAAAGGCGGTTGAGCTGCTGTTCAATCCTAATCTGCAGCATGCCTTTGTTGCCTTTAAGGTTGACTAGCTGCCAGTCAGACTGCCGAAATACTAAAAAACATGATTGATTTCAAAGCGTAGGAATTAATCGTCAAAAAAATAAAAAATTTTTAAGTCGGTCCATTCCTTGCTGGGCCGGCTTTTCTTTAAGATTTTTGCGCAATCGGTTGCATTAAATTGTGTGCAAACGGTTGCGGAAAACGAATTCATTTGATATATTATTAAGTGTTAAAAGTCATGAAGCGCTTACACGACTTGGCAATTATTTATTGAGTGGATTTTTTAGGATAGGAGTTTTAAGTCATGAGTGAAGTAGAACAAAAGAAACAGACCTCTGGCTTGCCATATTTGTCCAAGAAAACGATTTGGATGATTAACTTCGGTTTTCTTGGCGTACAGACGGCCTTTACTTTACAAAGTTCTCAAATGAGTCGGATCTTCCAAACGATTGGTGCTGACCCTAACAGTCTTGGGTGGTTCTTCATTTTGCCACCATTGATGGGTATGATCGTGCAGCCGATCGTTGGTTACTACTCTGACCGGACCTGGGCACCAAAACTTGGCGGTCGCCGGCTGCCATACCTGATGCTTGGTACGATCGTTGCCGTTATCGTTATGCTCCTCTTGCCAAACTCAGGTAGTCTTGGCTTTGGGTATGGATCATTTGCGGCATTGATGTTCGGTGCAATTACCGTTGCCTTCTTGGACCTGTCTTCTAACGTCGCCATGCAACCATTCAAGATGATGGTTGGTGACATGGTCAACGATGATCAAAAGAGTTATGCTTATGGTATTCAGAGTCTGCTGAACAACATTGGTTCCGTTCTGGCAGCCATCTTCCCATTCCTGCTGACTTGGTTTGGTCTGCAGAACACGGCTCCTAAGGGTGTCGTTCCTCCTTCGGTTCGCTGGGCCTTCTACATTGGTGCTATTCTGCTGATTTGTACCAGTGCTTTGACGATGACTCACGTTAAGGAATATGACCCTGAAACCTACGCTAAGTACCACGGCATCAAGGAATCCGACAACAAGGAAGGCGGTAACTGGGTTGAACTGCTCAAGCACGCTCCAAAGGCCTTCTGGACGGTTTCTTTGGTACAATTCTTCTGCTGGTTTGCTTTCCAATACCTGTGGACTTACTCCGCTGGTGCAATTGCTCAAAACGTATGGCACACGACCAACGCAAGTTCTGCCGCTTACCAGGCTGCTGGTAACTGGTACGGTGTGATGGCTGCCGTTCAGTCAATCGCCGCTGTTGTATGGTCCTACGTATTGGCTAAGTTGCCTAACAAGTACCACAAGGCTGGCTACATGGGCTCGCTGCTGCTGGGTGCGGTTGGTTTCGCAACGGTCTGCTTCTTCTCCAACCAATACGCTTTGATTCTGTCTTACGCACTGGTCGGAATTGGCTGGGCCGGTATCAACACTTACCCACTGACGATCGTTACCAACGCATTGTCTGGTAAGCACATGGGTACCTACCTTGGTCTGTTCAACTGCTCGATCTGTCTGCCACAGATTGTTGCCTCACTTTGCAGCTTCTTCCTTTACCCAATGCTGGGCAACTCCCAACCACACATGCTGTTGCTGGGTGGGATCGTAATGGCAATCGGTGCATTCTCCGTTAACGCCATCAAGGAAACGTTCGCTGCTTAGTTTTGACTGATTTTGCAACTTAGAAATTAATTGAGATTGAGAAAGGATAATATCTTATGAAACGAACTTTTGATGTCGCTCCTTGGAATATCGTAACTACCAAGTGGGCTCCTGAAGACAAGCGCCTGCAAGAATCAATGACCAGTCTGGCCAACGAAAACCTCGGGATGCGTGGTTTCTTTGAAGAAGGCTACTCTGGCGACAAGATGGAAGGTGTCTACTACGGTGGCGTTTGGTTCCCAGACAAGACACGGGTCGGCTGGTGGAAGATCGGCTATCCAAAGTACTTTGGCAAGATGATCAACGGTACCAACTTCCTGCAGCTGACGATCAAGGTTAATGGCGAACAGCTGGATCTGGCTAAGCAGGAACCAACTGACTTCAAACTGGACCTTGACTTGAAGAAGGGGATCTTTGCCCGTGAATTTACGGCCGAAGTTGGCGGTGCCAAGCTGCACTTTACGTTTGAACGTTTTGTCAGCGTAGCCCAAAAGGAACTGGTTGGTCAGCGTCTGCACGTCAAGAACCTGGGCGATGCTGAAACTAAGCTGGAAGTTGCCAGTGTTATCAATGGTGACGTCTACAACGAAGACTCCAACTATGATGAACAGTTCTGGGATGTACTAGAACAAAAGGCAGCTGGCGAACATGCACTGCTGGTTTCCAAGACGAAGCCAAATCCATTCGGCACGCCTCAATTTACGGTTGGGGTAAAGACGACTACCAAGACGACGCTGGAACACGTTGGCGACGGCACGACTGCCAAGACGGCTGAAAACGACTTTGCCGGCACGCTGGCTGCTGGTGCAGAAGTTGAACTGGAAAAGCGTTCCGTGGTAGCAACTTCACGTGATTTTGACACGCAAGAAGCACTGGTTGCACGTCTGGACGAATTGGCTGGTCAACTGGATGGTCAAAGCTTTGATGATCTGCTGGCTCCCCACGTTGCTGGCTGGGCAGAACGCTGGAACAAGGCCGATGTTGAAATCAATGGCGATGACGAAGCTCAACAAGGGATTCGCTTCAACCTGTTCCAACTCTTCTCAACTTACTACGGCAATGATTCACGCCTGAACATCAGTCCTAAAGGGTTTACTGGTGAAAAATACGGTGGTGCTACCTACTGGGATACTGAAGCATACTGTCTGCCAGTCTACCTGGGTGTTGCCGATCCTGAAATTTCCCGCAACCTGCTGATGTACCGTTACGACCAATTGGATGGCGCTTATGTCAACGCTCAAGAACAAGGCTTGAAGGGTGCTCTGTTCCCAATGGTTACGTTCAACGGGATTGAATGCCACAACGAATGGGAAATCACGTTTGAAGAAATCCACCGTAATGGTGACATTGCCTACGCAATCTACAACTACACCAACTACACGGGCGACAAGAGCTACGTGCTGCATGAAGGTGCCAAGGTTCTGACTGAAATTTCTCGTTTCTGGGCTGACCGGGTTCACTACTCACAACGTCAAAACAAGTACATGCTGCATGCCGTAACTGGTCCTGACGAATACGACAACAACGTCAACAACGACTGGTACACGAACCTGCTTTGCCAATGGACGCTGAAGTACACGCTGCAAGTGCTGAAGGAAGTTGACGCTGACGTAGCTGCCAAGCTCAACGTTACTGAAGATGAAAAGCGCAAGTGGCAGGCAATCGTTGACAACATGTACCTGCCATACGACAAGGAACGTGACATCTTCCCTGAAAACGATGGCTTCTTGGACAAGGATCTGAAGCCGGTTGCCGACATTCCAAGCGACCAGCTGCCAATCAACCAACACTGGTCATGGGACAAGATCCTGCGTTCGCCATACGTTAAGCAAGGTGACGTTATCCAAGGTATCTGGGACTTCATCGACGACTTTACGCCAGAAGAAAAGAAGCACAACTTTGACTTCTACGAACAATACACGGTTCACGAATCAAGCCTGTCGCCATCGATCTACTCCATCATCGCTGCTGACCTGGGTTACGAAGACAAGGCCGTTGAACTGTATGACCGTTCTGCTCGTCTTGACCTGGACAACTACAACAACGACACTTCCGATGGTCTGCACATTACTTCGATGACTGGTAGCTGGCTGGATATCGTGCAAGGCTTTGCTGGCATGCGGATTCGTGAAGGCAAGCTGCACTACGCACCATTCCTGCCTAAGAAGTGGGATTCATACCAATTCACGCAGGTCTTCCGTGGCCGCGTCATCAAGGTGCTGGTTGACAAGGAAGGCACGCACGTATCACTGGTATCCGGTGAACCACTGACCATTGACTTGGCTGGTAAGGATCTGGAACTGAAGTAGGAGGCATTTTACATGAAGTTTGAAGATCTGAAGGGTTTTGCCTTTGACCTGGACGGCGTTATTGCCGACACGGCTCGTTTCCACACGCAAGCCTGGCATCAATTAGCCGACAAGGTAGGAACGACTTGGACGTCAGAACTGCAGGAAAGTCTGAAGGGCGTCGGCCGGATGGATTCGCTGGAGCTGATCTTAAAGGCGGGTGGTCACGAAAACGACTACACGCAAGCCGAAAAGGAAGCCCTGGCTGCTGAAAAGAACGACAACTACCTGCGTCTGGTTGAAACCTTGACGCCAGCTGATGTTCTGCCAGGCATGCAGGCCTTCTTGGATGATATTCGTGCCAAGGGCTATCAAATGGTACTGGCATCGGCTTCCAAGAACGCGCCTAAGGTATTGAAGTACTTGAAGTTAAGCGACTACTTTGATGGGATCGTCAACCCGGCTTCGGTTAAGCATGGTAAGCCAGCTCCTGACATCTATATCGCAGCTGCTGAAATGATGAACCTGCCTGTTGCCAACGTGGCAGGTCTGGAAGATGCTCAAGCCGGCGTTCAAGCCATTAACGATGCTGGCGAGCTCTCAATCGGTATTGGTGCCGGACTTGATGATGCCGACATTCGCTTTGACGCAACCAAGGACGTTACGTTAGAAGCAATTAAGGCTCAGCTCGACTAATTAAAAGTTCGTTTTGAATCAAAATTCTCTCTCTCAACATGGTCTGCGAATTCATTTCGCGGGCCATTTTTTATTGGATTATTTTCAAATCGGCTGGTTAAGCAAGCTTGCCATAACGATACGGGTTGAAAAAGGTCGATTTCAAATCAGATTGGTAAAGGCCGATTCCCTGCTTCAAAAATGGAGCGGGGAATTTTTATATTTAATGATGACGTTGAGGGAAACGGTCTGGTTGGCTGTTAGTTGAGGGAAACGGTCTGGTTGGCTGTTAATCGAACTGATTTGACGGTGGCCGACTGCTGAAACAAAGCGATGACCAAATTGAAACGGAAATACTGACGTGATGGACCAACTGCTTAATTACGCCAGGCAAACAGATTTTGCCAATGTAGCATTAATAAATACAATTATTTAAATGTTTCAGTCTTGATATCAATCAGCCAGTAAAATCGGTGCTAAACTAAACGTAGACAATTAAGAGCTTAGCAAGGGGGATGAACAAATGGAATTGATGGATTTATTACAGTCGCGACGGGCATTTCGCGAATATGATGATCAGCCGCTGACCAGCGAAGAGCTGCAGCCGATTCTACTGGCCGCGGAAACCAGTCCAGTTGGCTTGGGAAAATACCGCAATCATCGGTTGACGGTGATTCAAGATCCTAAGGTGCTAAATCAGATTCAATTAAAACTTGGGCAGGAATCCCACGATTTTAATCGGGGGAGGAATGCCCCTTTATTAGTGCGGTAAGACGTTATTTTCTTTTGAGAGGTGGTCTGCCAGCGTTACTTTTAGTCGTCCTCTGGTTGGCAATATAACGCTCTACAACCTCTTTACTCATGTTTCCCAGTGTCCCATGTAATAGCTACGTGACCACAAATGGCCGCCCCACCCAGTATTGCCTTTGCTTGATTTCTGGATGATTACGTAGGAATATTCGCGCGCTGCCCCCCCTTCAGTGCCTTAACGATATTAGTTGCTGAATACTTGGACTTAAAACTGATCAACATATGAACATGATCTGGCACCACTTCCATTTTTTCTATCGTAATATCATGAAGATCGGCAATGTGCCTAGAATATCTTTCGTCTCGTTGACTAGTGCTGGCGTTGTAAATGTGGCATTCCGATATTTAGTAGTACAATTGAAATTAGTAAAGGGGGTGAAATGACATGCCGAAAAAAGATGATTTGCCATATATGATGGGGCTAAAGTTACGCTTATACCCAAATTGGAAACAAGAAAAGATTTTGTGGAAGAATCTGAATGCTTCACGGTTCATTTATAACCAATTGTTAGCTAATAGTTGGACTGATAGTAGAATTATCAAAAGCAAACTTGATAAGCGATACCCAATTCCAGAAGCATATTGGCGTTATGACAAGAACGGTAAGGTAATTAAGAAGAGCCAAAAACGGCCGACTGGTTTAGCTCGTATCACTGCTCAACGATATCCTTGGCTTGGTGATGATGATCTTGATAGTGATATGTTCACCAATACCGAAGTTAATTATAAGGCCGCTTGGAATATGTTTCGGAAAGTACACACTGCCGGAAAACCAAAGTTTAAGCGAAAAAGCCGTCCTGTTCAGTCATATTCGACTTCCAATCATTATTCGAGTGCAACCGTAAAGAAACACGGGGGCGCTCCTTCGCTTTATAATGGGTCAATCAGATTTTTAGATCATAACCATATCCAGCTACCGAAGTTAGGTCCTATTAAGGTGAAATTACACCGTTCATTACCAACTAATCGGTTGGTACGGATTGCCACTGTTACAATTAAGCACTACGCGACCGGGCAATGGACCGTTTCATTACTGCTTAAAAGTGATGAGCCGTTCCACCAAGCTTTACCCAATACCAATCAAGCAGTTGGTATTGATCTAAACACCGAAAACTTTCTTACTACCAGTGATCAGAAGCAGGTTGCTAATCCCCACTATTATCGTGCCCTCAAAAAGCACTTGGCAAAACACCAACGGATTCTTTCTCGCCGGGCAAGGCGTGCCAAAAAAGAGCATCGTCCTTTGTGGGCAAGCAAGAATTACCAGCAGGAGAAGCTG
Source organism: Limosilactobacillus mucosae DSM 13345 (assembly GCF_001436025.1). Classification (GTDB taxonomy): domain Bacteria; phylum Bacillota; class Bacilli; order Lactobacillales; family Lactobacillaceae; genus Limosilactobacillus; species Limosilactobacillus mucosae. Next base: position 12,899 of record NZ_AZEQ01000029.1, read on the forward strand.
GTCGTTGCCAAAATCCATCAACGGATTCGTAATCGGCGCCTAAACTTCCTTCATGAAACCTCGACTGCACTAATCAAGAGCCACGATTTGGTAGTTGCGGAAAACTTGAAGAGTAAAAATATGCTTAAAAATCATGCCCTGGCAATGAGTATTTCCGATGTTGGTTGGCGGATCTTTTTGGGTATGCTGGAGTATAAGGCCCCGCTGTATGGGCGCACGTTTGTCGAAGTTAATCCAGCTTACACAACCCAAACTTGTTATGATTGCGGCTTCGTGATGGGCAGCAAAGGTACCAAACGATTGACTCTTCATGATCGTGAATGGACTTGTCCTAACTGCCATGTTCATCACATTCGTGATCACAATGCTGCTTTGAATATCTTAGCGAAGGGTCAACGCTTGCTAACCAGACCCGACCAAAATCTAGAAGCAATTTATTAGTTTTAGAATTAGAAAGGGACGTTTGGAAACTTGCGCCCCTAGATTAGGCGTTAGCTTGATCTTAAATGGCCTAGTTATTGGCTGTAAGACATAGTGCCATCCGAAGATAATTTATTATCTGAGATGTTGCTACGCTGGCTTTATCTAGGCAAATTGTAGCTAGTAACTCATTCAGCGATGAACTGATGGGTGAAGTCTACAAGCCCCCGAATTTTATTCGGGGGTAGCTTGACAATATCTATCAGGCGCCGACCTTGATCGTTGTTTCATCACCAGATCCCGGCCAGCTGGAATTTATCGATGCTGGGATCATCGTGCATAACATGGAGCTGGCTGCTGAAAATGAAGGCTTGGCCGCTAACTATAACATGGCCTGCCTGGCATCGCTGCCGAAAACGGTAATTCCAGCGGGGATGACGCCTTGTTTTGCGATTACGCTGGGTCATACCAAGGAAAAACTGACGCCGCGCGATCTTGATATCAAGCGGATTCCCATTAATTGGATCAAGAAAGACTAGTATTTTATTAAAACCGTCTGATTCGAGTTCCCGGGAAATAAGATTGGCATTCAAAATAAAACAGCGTTGCCGCAAGCTTTGATAGCTTAAAGCAACGCTGTTTTTACGTGTACGCATTGGAATGATTGTTTATTCTGCCAGCTGCAGTTTAGCCGCATCGAGATGGAAATAATCCTGCAGATATTTAGCCAAGCCATCATGATCGTTGTCAAGCGGCGTTACGTCATCAGCAATCTGTTTAATGTCGTCAACGGCATTTTTCATGGCAACCCCGCGACCGGCATAGCTGAGCATTTCGGCATCATTGTGCTCATCGCCGAATGCAATGATCTGATCAGGACTGAGCTGATATTCTTTGACTAAGCGACGCAGCCCAGCTTCTTTGTGCGTCCCGCGCCGAATCAGCTCCATAATCGAATAGGGGCCGCCCCAAACGCGTGGTTCAACGAAATCGCCATATTTTTGATCCACGGCATTTAAAATCGCATCTTTTTTGGCGGGATCAAACTGAATCGTTAAGGCGATTGGATCGTTGTTTAGATTATGTTCGTTAAGAATCTGTTCGGGAGCCAGTTTAGCAGGCAGAAATTCGGGCAGATCGCTGCTGGGATGGTCAGCCCAGACGTGATATTTATCCTCGGCAATCACCATTTTGATTCCCAGTTCCTGTTTATGCGCCAACAGATCGAGCGTCATCTCGCGAGTAACGTTGACCGCGTATTCGCCGGCCCACTTGCGATGCGGAATATGACCCAGGGCGCCGTTGAAGTTGATCATTGGCGTTTTGAGTCCAATCTGATCGTAGAGGTGACCAGAAATCAAATATGGTCGGCCAGTAACGATTGAGACCAGATGACCCTGCCGGCTGAGCGTCTGCAGAGTTTTGATCGTTGTCGGCGTCAGTTTCGACTGGTTGTTGAGCGTGGTTCCATCCAGATCGATGGCAATAAGATGCTGCTTCATTAAAAAATTCCTTTCGCAAAAAGTATCTGCTTAAATTATATCGATGATCGGCTATGAAAGGCAAATTATTCAACAGCAGTAAGACAATTAGCTTTTAATTTAATATATAA
>NZ_AZEQ01000003.1 GCF_001436025.1 Limosilactobacillus mucosae DSM 13345
ACGACTTCACCATTCCGTTATGACATTGTCGGCAGTTTCCTGCGCCCAGCCGAACTGAAGGCAGCTCGGGAAAAATTTGCCAACTATGAAATTGACCATGACGAACTGAAAAACGTTGAAGACAAGTGTATCAAGGAACTGGTCGAAAAAGAGGCGCAAGCCGGGCTGCACGCGGTTACTGATGGCGAGTTCCGGCGTTCATACTGGCATCTGGACACGTTCTGGGGCTTTGAAGGGATCGCGCATACTAAGCCGGCACATGGCTACCGTTTCCATGATGAAGAAACGCGGGCTGATTCTGCTCAGGTTGAAGGTAAGATTCGTTTTAACGGCACGCACCCCGATCTGGAAGCCTTCAAGTACCTTAAGCGCTTAACGGATGGCACGGACCTGATCCCACGCCAAAGCATTCCGGCACCGGCGCAGCTTTATTCTGAACTTTTCCGGGATGATGAGCACGTGGCGGCCATCAAAAAATACTATGATTCTGAAGATGACCTGATCAAAGACGTAGCTGCTGCCTACCATGATCTGATCTTGGCACTGTATGATGCCGGTTGTCGCGATGTCAAGCTGGATGACTGTACCTGGGGACTGCTGGTAGATGAAGACTACTGGGCAACTCGTTCTAAAGAAGGCGCGGATCGTGAAAAACTGGAGGCAACCTATCTCAAGATCAACAATGCGGCTTTGGCTGATCTGCCGGCTGATCTGACGGTTACGACCCATGTCTGCCGCGGAAACTATCATTCAACCTGGGCGGCCAAGGGTGGTTATGGTCCAGTTGCCGACTACCTGTTTGCCAAAGAAGACGTGGCAGCCTTTTATCTGGAATATGATTCTGAACGGGCAGGCGGCTTTGAACCCCTGGCCAAGGTACCAGCTGACAAATACGTGGTCTTAGGGCTGGTTACCTCTAAGTCTGGTGAATTGGAAGAGCGGCAGGCAATTTTGGATCGTATTCATGAAGCTGCGCAATACCATGATTTGGACAAGCTGTGCCTGAGTCCACAATGCGGCTTTTCCTCAACTGAAGAAGGCAATATTCTGACTGAAGAGCAGCAATGGGCTAAGCTCGCGTTGGTCAAGAGCGTTGCCGAAGAAGTCTGGGGCGCTTAAACCAAGTCTTAACCGCTAGCGGATCGGCCACACTGCGATAGTCTGTCTGAAAATTAGTGGGTGGGAAAGCGAAACGGATCAGTCAAATCCTAAATTTCCAATACAAGTACTCTTATAACTCTCCTTAAATTTAAAAGATAGCGCATCTCAAAAACTAAAACTTGGCTGTTCCGTTCATACCACTGAAACTACGTGACGCATTTCTCGAATTAACGTTCTGACACCTCAATTAAGAAAACTCCTGATTAATTACTGAATCCCAAAACTCGCTTGGCAGATTTTGCCAGGCGAGTTTTTTAATTTGCGCCGGACTCCGAATCGCTAACCAGACATACCGCACGCAGCTAGTTTCAACAGTCGATAAATGGGAGGCGACAATAGTATCACGCATGGCCAGTTCCAACAGTTGATTGATCGCGTCTTTTAGCCAAATTATCAGCAAGCCGCTGTTTTCTGTTTCAGATCATAAAATGGCGGCCTAAGTTCGGAGCAGTTTTAATAAAATTTTGGTTGAATGGCAGTGAAATGAATTAGTAATTAAAAATGGATGGCTGGCGATAAAAGGCCACCTGTTAATACTGAAATACCCATGACAACGGCTGAAATACCATTGACCGTCTGTCTATAAGATGAAAAAAATCTCATATTAAAACATTTTTGTTCATTTTAATAAATGTTAATTTATTAGATTGTTAAAAATAACAAAGTAAAAACGCGAACAATAAATCTTGTTATATCGGCGTTCTGAAATATTAAATAAATTATACTTATCGATTTTTAATTTTATAACGGATGAAATCAGCTTGATTTGAGTTGTGCAAACGATTTTTTGTTGTTGCTTTTTAAATTCGTGTCTATAATCGCTCAGTGAAATTTGGAAGTTTATTTAATACCTTTTTTGTAGATTAAAGATACAAGGTGGAAATTGAAATGGGGAGAAACAATCAAAATGACCGGCAAAGGCAATTAATGTCGATTTTACCAAGATATGCCCTGCGTAAAACAAAGCTTGGTTGTGTCTCGATGTTGATTGCAGTCGGTTTTTTCCTTGGTGGTGCTAATGAACTAAACGTTAAGGCAGATGCGTTGCCTGCGCAAAATGGCAAAACAGCTACTGTTCAAAGCAAGGCTCCATCAGCAGATTATGAATCCTTGGCAGCTGCTGCCGATTCTTTTACAGCTTCGGTAAACGAGAAAAGCGATTATCCGGCAAAAACATCAACAACAAGTGCGGCTTCAGTAGCTGCCAATGTCGCTGCTGATAATAGCGATAGCAAGGTTTCTTGTGATGCGTTAGGCGATGTGCAGGCTGAGAATTCTACTGACGACTCGGCAGTGGTCTATCAAAACAGCTCGGCCTTAGTCAGTTCATCAGCGCGAGGCCAAGCTGATGCAGCCATTAGCAATTCAGCCGATAGTGCGCAGAATCTCAGCATGGTCATGGCCAGTGCAGCCCAAAAAGTGTCAGAGCCAACTGCCGTTCAAGGCAATGCTACTGAACCATCACTTAGCAATACTACTGGTGCAGTCATAAACGATCCTTCACTGCCGGCTGAAGACGTAACTGTTGATGCCAAAAACTTCAATCACTACTTTGATATGCATGGTACGGCAACTGACCAGCTTAACTCTGATGGCTCGGTAACGATTACCTTTACCAAAAAAGGGCAGCAATATTCAGCTGGGGGCATATCGCTAAAAGAAAAGATCAACATGGATAGCAGCTTTACCCTAAATGGTCAGATCAATCTGGGCAACTTTGGCGGCGCTGATGGCATGGGAATCGTCTTTCATACGGGAAACGTTGCTGCGCTTGGTCGACCGGGCGGCAATCTAGGAATTGCGGGGTTGCCGGATGCGGTTGGCTTTAAGCTTGATTCCTATTATGACTACTACAATGAGCCAACCTCGAGTCTGCCAGGCGATCAGATCCCGCTTCCGCAAAACGGTGAGGATGACTCCAAATATGGCCAGTCACAGGATCCAACAATGGCCGTTCCATGTGGCGATATCGTTACCACCAGTCATGAACAGGTTACAACGACTACTGGCAAAAAGGCTTGGCGATGGTGGGTCAATAATCAAGACGGCACGGTTCAGCCACTGACTACCAGTTTGATGGACGGCAGGTTTCATGATTTTCAAATGCAATATAACGGTCAAACCCATGTCTTGACAATCAGGCTAAAAGAACCAGCTGGACATCTTAATGACAGTGTTCAGACGCATGAAGATGAGCAATGGGTTACGTGGACCTACCAGATTCCTGATATTCCTGGCAATGGCAATGTCGCGATGGCACTTGATCTGGCGGCGACGACTGGCGAATTAACCAACCTGCAGCAGTTTAGATTGACCAGCTTTACTTTTTCGCCAGCTGCTTCAGTCAACGTTGAATATCTCAATGAACAGGGTCAGCTGATTCATCAGACTGGCGTTCACTACAGCGGCGCGCCGGTAATTGGCAATACGTATTCTACGGATCAGCTTAATCTTCCTGGCTATACATATATTGGCTTGGGAAAAGGCAGTCTTGCTCCAAGCGGCACGCTAAGAAAGGAGGGACTTAACGGTACGGTTATCTATGTTTATGGTCGTACCGAAAAGATCACAGTTAATTATCAAGATGTCAGTACGGATGATCCGCAAAATCTCAGTGGGTATGATCAAGAACTGACCGGTGCCAGAAATCAGAGTTCAGAATATAGTATGGCTAAGACAATCAAAGAGCTGGAAGCAAAAGGCTATCAGCTGGTCAATGATCCGACTGACGGTAAAGTCTTGAAATATGGTGATAGTGCGCAAAGCTATACGGTTAAGCTGAAGCACCGTCATCTTATAATTGGTCCCAGTCATTATCAAGACAATGGAATTCCGTTGCCAAATAATCCATCAAAGACCTATCAAGGAGTTGAGCGAAATGACTTGAATCAGCAAGCTACACGGACGATCAAGTATGAGTTTACAAATGGCAAGCCGGCAGCTGCGGCAGTAAGTCAGCCGGTTGCATATACCAGAAGTGCTGATATTGATGAGGTTACCGGTGATGTGGTCTACACGCCTTGGACTGCAGCGCCTGCGAAGTATCCACCGATCGTTTCACCAACGATTCTTGGCTATTTCACGAATACGCCGTCAGTTGCTGCCGCCTCGCCAACGCTTGGGCAAAATCCGGTTGTAACGGTGATCTACCAGCCATGTATAGAAAAGATCAGGATTGTCTATGAGAATGTCAGCTCTAAAGATCCGCAAAGCCTCAGTCAGTATGACAAGCTGCTGACGGGAAAGTATGGATCAAGTGCCAACTACAGCACGGCTGATACGATTAAGGCTCTAGAACGGCAAGGGTATCAGCTCGTCAGTGATCCAACTGATGGTCAGATTCTCAGCTTTAACGACACCAGCGAACAAACCTACGTAATCAAGCTGAAGCGTCAGTCAGCTAATCCTGATCGTCACGCCAGCGGTTCCGTTAAGTCGCCAACGTCAAAGCCGACTGATACGCAAGGGAAAGGTACAGCGTCGACTGCTGCCGGGGTCAAGACTGATAATCATCAAATCAAACAACAGTCTTCCTGGCAGCCGATTGACGGTCAGACGGATCAGTCGGGTGAAGCTCATCATGTCGTAACTGCCGATTCAACTTCATCTGCTATCCAATTAACTAAAAGCAACAATTATGATGTCGCTTCAGCCCCTATTGAAACGGCATCGCTCAAACATCTTCCACAAACTGGGAATCGGCATGCCGACTTATTGACCGGCTTAGGAATCTTGCTGGCTGGAATTGGCGGCTGGCTGGGCTTTAACGAGGTTCGTAGACGTTTCAAACGTGTCTTAAAGTGAGGCAGACGCAATGAAACCATTAATGAAAAAAATTCCGCCATAAAAAGACGAATTTATATGGATCTCTTATGGTAGTCAAGTTTTGCATAATCTCAATTATTAAAATCTAATGAATGAAGGCGAAAGCTTATGGCAAATGAATCAATGAAAACCGGTGCCGACCTTTTGATCGACGCTCTGCAAAAAAATGGACTGCAAAATATTTATGGGGTCGTTGGGATTCCAGTAACTGATTTTGCGCGTCTGGCTCAGCTGCGCGGCATGAAGTACTTTGGTTTTCGGCGTGAGGATGCGGCAGTGGATGCGGCGGCAGCGGCCGGCTATCTGACACAGAAGCCAGGTGTGGCCCTGACCGTTTCTGCTCCCGGTTTTTTAAATGGTTTGACGGCATTGGCACAGGCCACCAAGAACTGCTTCCCATTGATCATGATTTCAGGATCCTCGGAACGTCACATTATTGACCTGGATCAGGGTGACTATGAAGGATTAGATCAATACAACGTTGCCAAGCCGTTCTGTAAGGCCGCCTACCGAGTCGATCGGGCGCAGGATATGGGATTGGCAGTTGCCAGAGCCGTAAGAACGGCATTATCTGGTCGTCCTGGTGGGGTCTACCTTGATCTGCCAGCCAACACAATTGGCCAACAAATTGAGGTCACCGATGACTCTGATGCCGGCATTTATGAAGTTGTCGATCCAGCACCAAAACAGGCACCAAGCGATGAAGCAATCAATCGGGCTGTTGAGGTAATTAAGGGTGCTAAAAAGCCGCTGATCATTCTTGGTAAAGGGGCGGCATACGCGCAAAGCGAAAAACTGGTGCAAAAGCTGGTTGCTGAAACCGATATTCCATTCTTGCCAATGTCAATGGCAAAGGGTTTGATCTCTGATGAGGACAAGCACTCTGCAGCTGCGGCGCGCTCACTTTCATTAAGCGGCGCGGACGTCGTAATTCTGATCGGTGCGCGGCTCAACTGGATGCTTTCACATGGTGCGGCACCTACGTTTAATCCGAACGCTAAATTCGTACAGCTGGAAATCGAGGCAACTGAATTTGATTCCAACCAAAAGATTGACGCACCGCTGCAAGGCGATCTGAACTCAATCCTGGCTAAACTGGTACCGGCACTTGAAAAGACTGGCTACCAAACGCCACAGGCATGGCTGGATGAAATCAGTGCCAAGACGGCTGAAAATGCCGCCAAATTTGCTAAGCGCGTTGAAGCTGGTGAAACTAACGCCAAGTTTGGCTACTATGGCACGCTGGAACCGATCAAGGAGTACTTCTTGAAGAACCCAGATACTTACCTGGTTTCTGAAGGGGCCAACACGCTGGACATTGGTCGGAATATGATTGACATGAAGCTGCCACGTCATCGTCTGGATACTGGGACGTGGGGCGTCATGGGTGTCGGTCTGGGCTATGCAATTGCGACGGCTATTGAGACCGGCAAGCCAGTCGTTGCTTTGGAAGGCGACAGCGCGTTTGGTTTTGATGGTATGGAAATGGAAACGATCTGTCGCTATCACCTGCCAATTACTGTCGTCATTGTCAACAACGGTGGGATCTACAACGGGACCGACCGTGAAGTTGCCGATCAGCCAGGTCCAACGATGCTGGATGCCACGGCGCGGTATGAATACATGGCCAAGGCATTTGGCGGTGACAGCTACTTTGTAAGCAGCTATCAAGAGATGAAGGTTGTCTTTGAACAGGCGGTTGCATCCAAGCGGCCAAACATCATCAATGTTCAGATCGACCCATCCATGGGTAAGGAATCTGGCCACATTGGCAACCTGAATCCAAAGCTGGATCTGAAGAAGTAGTGAAAGGAGCAGATAATCATGGTTGAAGAAAAGACAAATGAATATGCACCATTAAAGGGAATCAAGGTCGTTGACTGGACGCAGGTACAATCCGGTCCTTCCTGTACGCAGCTGTTGGCTTGGCTGGGTGCTGAAGTCATCAAGATCGAACGGCCAGACACCGGTGATCCAACCCGTAATCAGTTATTGGATATTCAGGATTCCTGGAGTCTCTACTACCTGCAGCTGAATGCCAACAAGAAGTCATTGACGCTGAACATCAAGACTCCTGAAGGCAAACAGATCATGACGGACCTGCTTAAAAAGGCGGACGTGTTTGTTGAAAACGTTCGCCCAGGAGCTGCTGATCGCGCCGGCTTTGGCTGGGAAGACGTGCACAAGCTGAACCCACGTTTGATCATGGCTTCACTGAAAGGTTTTAACCAAGGATCACGCTTTGCTGACGTCAAGGCCTACGAACCAGTTGCTCAATCAGCTGGTGGCGCGGCTTCAACGACTGGTTGGAATAAGGGCGAAAACAACGTACCAACGCAATCTGCTGCGGCATTAGGCGACTCCAACTCAGGGATGCACCTGACGATTGGTATCCTGGCCGCTTTGATGCAGCGGGAACGGACTGGCGAAGGGACGCTGGTTTACCAGTCAATGCAAAACGCGGTTATGAACCTGTGCCGGATCAAGCTGCGTGACCAGATCATGTTAGACAACCTGGGTGCACTGCCACACTACGCTGTCTACCCTGACTACAAGTGGGGCAAGGCCGTACCACGGGCCGAAAACACTGAGGGTGGTCAAGTTATTGGCTGGACTTACAAGGCTAAGGGTTGGGAAACTGATCCAAATGCCTACGTTTACATCGTTATTCAAGACTCCAACAAGAGCTGGGCAGCCATTGCCAACACGATGGGTCACCCAGAATGGATTGACGACGAACGCTTCAGTGACTGGGAACACCGTCAGCTGCACAAGGAAGAGATCTATCCACTGATCGAATCCTACACCAAGCAGTACGACAAGTATGAATTGACGCAAAAGCTTGGTGAGGCAGGCATTCCAGTTGGCCCAGTCATTGATTGGCATGAATTGGAAAATGACCCTGACTTAAACGAAGATGGCACGATCGTTACGATTAACCAAGGCGGTAACCGTGGTAACTTCAAGACGATTGGGATGCCATTTACGTTAGGCAACTACAAGCCGGACTACAAGCGGGCACCAGACCTGGGTGAAAACAACGTCGAAGTACTCTCTGCTTTAGGCTATGATGCCGATGAAATTAACGACTTGGTTGAAAAAGGCGTCATCTCAAAGGCTCGTGGCCCTAAGAACCCACGTCGGGAAGTAATCAAGGGCAAATAAGCTAAAGGCATTTGCCATGGCTTGGGTGGGATGACCGGCATTGACCGCATCCCACCTTTTTATTGCCAGGCATGCCAAAAAGAGAATTGGAGGGGTAGACATGGAAAAAATATTAATTGATGATATTGTTCCAATTTTGGTTATCATGATTTTGGGCTATCTGTGTGGTAAGTTTTCATTCTTTGACGATGACCAACGACAAGGGCTAAACAAGCTGGTGCTAAACATTGCCTTACCGGCGGCATTGTTCATCTCAATCGTTTCGGCAACGCGTGAAATGTTTGCTAAAGATATCGTCTTAACCTTGATTGCCTTTTTCGGGGTTACGGGTCTGTTCTTGCTCAGCTACTTTTTGGACAGAATCATGTTTCACCGGACCAAGCAGGAAGCCGCCATTTGTGCAATGATCGCTGGTTCACCAACGATCGGGTTCCTGGGTTTTGCGGTTTTGGATCCGATTTATGGCAATGATGCCAATACCAACCTGGTTATCGGGATCGTTTCAATCGTAGTTAACGCAGTGACGATTCCAATTGGGCTGGCACTGATCAACAAAGGTCAAGCCGAAGCTCGGGCCAAGGCTTCTAAGACTGATGGCGAAAAGGTTAAGATCAAGCTGCCGCAAAAGTCTGATGAGGTGGCACCGGTAAAAGAAAAAGAAGTTACCGTCGCTGACGGGATTCCGGTTACCGATGCTGAAGCCAAGGCATTGCGCGAAAAAGGCATTATTCGTGAAATCGATCTGGTTAGAGCTGAGGCTCACAATCATTTGGGCAATGGCGAAAAGAAAACCAGCAACTCAACGATGTCTGCAATTATCAATGCCATCAAAAAGCCGGTTGCTGCAGCTCCATTGCTGGCTTTCGTCCTGGTTTTGCTGGGCATCAAGATTCCAGCTTCGTTTGCCCCAAGCTTTGATCTGATTGCCAAAGCCAACTCCGGGGTTGCCGTATTGGCAGCTGGTCTGTCACTTTCAACGGTTAAGTTCTCAATCGACAAGGAATCGCTTTGGAACACGTTCTATCGTTTGCTTTTGACGCCAGCCATTATTGTTTTGGTTGCCTACCTTTGCGGGATGGGCTCTGATCCAACCAAGATCTCGATGCTTTGCTTGGCAAATGCCTTGCCACCTGCATTCTCTGGGATCATTATTTCCAGTCGCTACAACATCTATGTCAGAGAAGGTGCCAGTTCAGTGGCGATTTCTACAGTGGCATTTGCAGCGACCTGCATTTTCTGGATCTGGCTGTTGCCGATCCTGGCTGCACACTTCTAAGCAGCAATAGTTGAACCTTTACTCACAGTCATACTTTCTTCCTGGACATAATTAACATTGCTCACTTTCTAAACGGATATTAACTTAAAACTTCGAACAAATATAATAGTAGAAACCTTTCAAAAATAGCGATCGCACCATTCTGTACCTCAGTCAGGTCAAGGAATGGTGCGATTTTTTACTAATGTATAAGCATACTAAAACGATGGCTGAGGCCAAGCCGATAGTACTAAAGCAGGCCCAATGCTGCACTTAGCCCGGTCAAGAAATTAGCTAGTGCGTGAATCAGCCAGCTGGGATAAATGGAGCCGGTGGCCGACTTTTCATTGATAAATCCCATCAGCCAAGCTATCAGCAACGTAAACCAGCCGATACCGAGAGCGCTGAGCAGGCCCAGCTGATTGATAAATATGACACTGTGCAGCAGGCCAAACAGCAATGCCTGAATCAGATTTCCGATTGCAAAGTCAAAACGAGTGGCCAGTCGCTTTAATAAGAAACCGCGAAACAGCAGTTCTTCTGGCAGCGATGTTCCTAAGACTGGGTAGACCAGCACTGCCGGCAGCACGCGCTAGCCTTGATTGGCAAAGTCACTGACGGCGGTATGGGCAGTACCGACGTTTTTCAACAGGACGATCGACAGCAGCAATAGGCCTAGAGAAGTCACACTAGCTCAGCCCCAGACTTTTGTGCGATTCTTCTTGGGAATGTCTTTAAGACCAATCCATTGCGCAAAAGAGATTTGTTTACGGGCAGTAATTAGCCACCAGCAAGCCGGTACCAGTGAGAAAATCAGCAGCTCAAAGCCGGCACTGAGCAGCTAATTGATCAGCAGCATGCAGATCAAGATCACGCCTTTCATTTGGTTTGCTTTAGCTTAGCAATTTTTGGTTAACTAAACAATGGCGCAATGGTAATGCTTTGTGAGGGTTATCTATGCAAAGTGGCAGCCGCAAAAGCTTTTGCTAAGTCGCGAAAACCAGCCGATCATTTTCGTTGACGCTGCTCGATGATGATGGCTTTAACCTCATCCAAGTAATCGTCAAGATATTCAGGAACCAAGAGCTGACCATCGATGGCTTCAAGCATGATCTGTTCTTTTTCTTTGAGCCGCCGATAGACCCTTTCATCAATGAAGCCGGCATGAGCAACATCACCTTTAGTCATGAGGTAATAGTATCTGGTATATTGACCATCCGGCAGTCCCAGACGATTGATTCGATCACGCGATTGCAGCATGAAGGTTAGATTGAAATTGTACTCAAAATAAACCGCATCGTGAACGGTCTGATGCAAAGAAATCGATTCGCCCAGCGTGTTGGGGTTGGTAACCAGCACTTGAACATTGCCATTGCGAAACTGATTGATTAAGCCTTCGCGTTCTTCTTTGGGTGTCGCGCCATAGATCAGTGTGGTGCGGATGCCGAGTTGATTAAGCGCAGCGGTAATTTTTTCCATTGTGCCAATAAACATTGCCCAGACCAGGACTTTTTTGCCTTGTCCAGTCAGTTTGCGGATCAGCTTGATACCTAAGTCAAACTTGGGCGTGGGGATGCTGGCCAAATCGTATTGCCGATAAGGTTCACCACTGCTGATGTTTTCTTTGCTCAGGCGCTTTTGATGCTGGCTCCATTTGGCTGAATCAGCGTCCAACAGATTCAAATCGCGATAATTGAGATTATACTTCAAGAGCTCGGGATTGGTCGAAGCCTGCAGTAAGCGGACAAACGTTGCCAGAGTACCATTTTCATTTTCATAGATTGCCTCAGCCAGCTTAGATTGAGCAAGCGAAGGCGCAACGGCTTGAATAATATCGTCATCTGGCTTAGGCACGTGCAGATCTTCTTTATTGGTTCGCCAGAAAAAAGGAGCCAGTTTTTGATTCACGATGTCGGCGTCAATACGTTCAAGGTCATTGACGCTCCAGTTAAAAAACGATTTATATTCATCCGGATACATTAAATGCAGGAAATTATAGACGTCGCGAAAACCGTTTGGAATCGGCGTCCCCGTTAAGACGTAGCGATAATAGGGAGCTTGATTCAAATGCAGGGCAGCCCTGGCTCTTTGACCATTGATCCCCTTGATGCGGTGAACCTCATCGAAAACCAGCATGGTCCTGGAATCTAGCAGCTCATTGATGACGCGCAGATTGCCCTTTAATGATTCATAGTTGATCGTGACTACATCGGCGCGCGGCCAGGCTCGTTTGATGGCTCCTTGATCGTTAACCAGTCGTGGATCACGCAGGTTCAGGTAGTGCAGTTTTCTTTTGGCGCCAAAAACGGCAGTAAATTCAGTACGCCAAGCCGCAAAAGCGTTTAATGGCGAGACCACCAGCAGCCTATCGACTTGATTGATCGCAGGACTGGAAAGATAGGCAAACGTACCATACATCATGGCTGTTTTGCCAGCGCCAGGAACTGAGAAGTTAGCTGCTTTTTTCATCATTGCTAAAAAGAAGCTGGCCCGTTCCTGTTCAGGTTTTAGCGGCCGCGCGATCTCTTGGGCAACGATCTTTTTGAACGCGTTAAATTCCGGCTGCCAGCGCGAATCCCGATTTTTAATGGTCAGACCAGCTTCACTTTGTTCCTTGATGTGATACTGCTTGGCCTGGATATACTGATCAACCTGAGAACTGACGATAACTTCCGGCAGGCCTTTACGCTGAAGACGATGATTCAGCTTTTTGATCAACGCAAGAAGACTGACATAGGTTAAATCAGTTTTGAAGATTCTTTTTTTAGGATCAGCAAAGTAAGGAGCCAGAACCTGCAGTGCTCGCTTGGCTGGTAGAGTTTCCAAAGTGTGGCTGGGATCATCAATTAATTGAAACTGGCCTTGTTCGTTTTTGATAATAGTGGGATTATCTTTCCTCAGCATACTTATTGAAAAGCTCCTTGCTTAAAATATTCAGGTGACGCATGTAGTCTTGCAGCTCTTTGATTTGCTCGCTACTAATCTCACCATAGCGTAAGGTGCCGGCCAAACCGCCATTATTGTTCAGATCTTCATAGTATTTAACGGAATCTTTGATGCTCTTGATGAATTTTTCGACCGATTCGCCGTTTTTGGCATCCCGCATGTAGGTGTCATAGGTATCACCGAACTCACTGATGTTGTCGTTGGCTTCAGTCAGCTGAGTCATCAAATCAGTAGTATTGTTGATTGGCGATTCTTGCAGCGTATCGGTCAGATCTTCGACGGCATCACTGACTTCATCGTTGAATTCATTTAGATTAGGCGATTTAACGATATTTTGGGTGAAATCGCGCATATGAGTCCGCGCTGGCGTGCCGCTTACCCCAACATGAAGGTCATGTAAAATCAAGCCAAAGTATGAATGCATGGTTTCATTCTTTTGAACCTGTGAGTCGTCATCATCACCGAAATTATTAGCCAGTGATTTTCCCATTTCATAAAATGGCGACCAGATTTGATTTTCTTTGATGAGGTTATAGTTGTTTTCATCGGCACCGATAAACTTAAGAAATTTCCGCATGTAAACGGCACCTTGATAGTATCGTTCGGCTTCTTTTTTCTTCATATTGGCAACGTTGACATAATCGGCCAGTGTCATCATGGCATCATCGCCGGTTGTGGTTTGGTAGATGTCAACGGCTAGGTCAACTGGGTCATAGTCTTCGCGCTTTTCGACGCCCATCTGAATTGCCAGTTCGAGTTTCTTGATCTTGGAGCGGTCGGTTTGGTTGTCATATGAGAAAGGCAAAATTACCGCTTCAAAGTAGTAGGTTTTACCGGTTGCCTTTTGCAGATTGCGCAAAGCAGTGTAGCGTCGGTTGCCATCAACGATCCGACCATCTTCAAGTACGTAGCCGCAGATGCGCTGTCCAGATTCTTGGATCGATTTTTGGGTTCGTTTTAAAGCGACTGGATTGTTTTGTTCAATCAGTTTGGCTACGGAATCATTATAGGCTGGATCAACTGTATCGTTGACTGGATTGAGTTCGTCATGGTATCCGGCAATTGCCGTTGAGATGCGGCCATTTTTGTCATTGTAGTACAGATACTTAAGCGGAATGCGATAGACATCCATATTCTCGCTGCCCAGATTGTTAAGCCTGGTTGGCAGCTTGACGGTCGCGCCGGTCTTTTCGATCTTGCCGGCTTTTTCTAGATCAATGAGTGACGTCATCGGTTGAAATCTCCTTATTTTCAATTTTTCTGATTAGTTGATGAACTTCATCTTCGCTAGTGGCCATGCGATAATAAACGCCGGATTCGCGGAGCTGGTCAAAGTACTTTTGTTGAATGACGCGAATCTCCTCGTCGCCCAGTCGCATATTCTCGGCCTTGGTCTCGATCACGGCATAAACGGTTTGGCCGTCTGCCTGATCGATCTTGAAAATGAAGTCGGGGGTTGTGGTTTCGTTGTCAAAGCGCGGAATCTTAATGGCTTTTTTCGGCAGCTTGCCAAAGACGGTGATCTGATTACTATAGGTTCGTCTAAGAATCATCAGTTCGGGATCGGTACTGTCATAGCGCAGCGGCGGCCGATCATAAAGATATTTGGGATCGGCGACGGCATCGGCTGAGTAGACGCCCAACAGATCAGCCGGCAGCTCGTCAACGAATTCCTGTTTTTGAGCATCATAGATTGAAGTTGACGCCGAAAACTTTAGGGGAACGTAGGAATACTGTGTCCGAATCCGTTCGTTGAAGTTGCGATTGAACGTCTTGATTAGGTTATTAAGCGTCTTTTCATTGATGTAGTTGGGATCGTTGCTCAACTGGTCGCGCATGGCATTGGTCATTAAGCGATGGAGCAGGGGAACCGGCAGATCAGTCTGCAAAGTGAGCTGTTTAAGAAAACTGCCATACTTCATGGTGCGATAGGCGGCGCGATAATCCTGCTGCGTTTCCTGCAGTTTGGCGCCTTCTGCATTGGTACTGATGGTCTGATGAATGATCTGCGGCTGATCGAGGACGAAGATTTTCTTGTCAGGGTCGCTGAACACGTTGCGAGCCACGTCTTCGGCCAGCTGATTGATCGAATCGTCAAATTTGACCATCTGCCGTTTTGAGAGCTGCTGCCAAAGATCCTTGAGCTGATTCCAGTTTTCCTTGCGCAGCTTGACCTTGGTGCTGGCGTGCCGCTTTTTGAGGTTGCGGACACGATCTTTAGCGACCATAGTCTGATGCTCGACTTCAGGGTAGAGCTGCAGGAAAGCCTCATAGCCCGACATGGTTTTGCCATTCAGCGCCACTTTGGCTTTAAAGTTGCGATTAAAATCGATGACTTCATGCTGACCCAGATTATTGACGATTTCATTAGCGGTTGACTTTGGATCCAGCTTTGGATTGGTCTGCTGCTTGGCCTTGACGATCAGTTTGACCATTTCGTCTGTAAGTTCGTCATGATTCAGCTTGATTGGCGTATCCGTGTTGATTTCGCCCACCAGCTTGGCCGCGAAGTCTTTTTCGTCATAGCCAATCAAAAATGAAAGGCGGCTGGGCCATTCATCCTGCGTTAGGCGATGGCCGGTTTCATCAACTGGCAGCCGCAAGCCTCGACCAACTTCTTGAATCTTGCTGATGTCAGATCCCGAGGTGCGCAGCTTGGCAATTACAAAGGCGTTGGGATTGTCCCAGCCTTCCCGCAGTGTCCACTTGGAGAATAAGAAGCGGCGGGTCAGCCAGTTGCCTTGTTCATCTTTAAAGCTCAGCAGTTTTTCCTTGTTTTTCAAGATATCGTCGACTTCGGCTTGAATGTCATCATCAGAACTGTTGCGGTCTTCACTGAAGTAACCAGCGTAAACGTCTTGATGTTCTGACTGCAGACTGGCCAGGGTCGCTTGCAGGAAGTCATGATACTGGCGCTCGCGATCGTTGAGAGCCAGGTCATATTTATCAATCAGTTTGACCAGCTTGGCTTTGAGCAGCTTTTCAAAGTGCGTGGCCAGCCAGCCCTTGCTGTTGTTTTCGCCCCGCAGACTGCTGATACTGTCGATAAAGAATAATGACAGTGTTTTGATGCGGGGGGCGTTGGCTTCAGATTCGGGGCGCAAAAAGTTCTGCTGTTCAGCCGCGAAATGATATTCCAGGGCCTGATTAAGAATCTCATCTTGATATGATTCCGCAAACGTGCCAGGAATCAGTTCCATGTCCTTAGCCAGTGCCAACCCATTGGAAAGCTCACGGTCAGTGCCGCCTTCATAGGTGATATTGCCGGCAAAGCCTAGATCGACGTCTGCCAGATTTTCGCCGATGCCAATCCGATGCTCCTTACCGTTGCGCGTCAGAATCAGTTCCTTAGGTTTAGCGGCCTTGACTTGATAACGAGCGCTGGCCTGCTGCTCAGACATGTCTGGATAGTCAACGTCAATGCCCTTAACCAGTCCTTGATTGAAGCTGTCAATGGCGTTGAGATCATATTGCGGCCGGCCTCGGTAATAATCAATTTTGGTAGTCTTGTTTTTGCCGCGTCCTGTCGTAATCTCAGGAAAAGTAGCCCCAAAACGATAGATCAGCTGCGGTTTTAATTCCTCAATGTCGGCATAAAACTTCTTGCCGCGGGGAAAACGGTGCGGCTCATCGATAATTACGATAGGGCGGGTGGCGGCAATTGCCTTGGCGGGGGATGTCTCGCCGCCTAGAAGCGTTTGGTCATAGTCGTCGCGGTGCATTGACTTGGAGTGCAGCATGCCGGCGTTGATCAGCAGGACTTGAATTTGGTTGGCGTTTTGCCGCGTGCTTTCGACAAATTCCATCAGCTGGGCCGGGAAGTTGCGCCGCCCCGACTTGGCCTTGAAGTCACCAGCATTGATGACGTTTAGCTGCACCTGCGTATTTTCAAAGAACTGGCTGAAGTACTGCTTGGCATAGTCGCTGGTGATAAAGCTTTTGGTTCCTTCTTTGATGCTGGGGCTGGGGACGGCAATCACAAACTTAAAGAGGCCGTATTTTTGGTGCAGCTCGTACATCAAGCGCGTGTAGACAAAGGTTTTCCCTGTCCCAGTTTCCATTTTGACGTCAATATTGGCTCTTTCCTGATAGCGATATTTGACCAGCGGATTAGCGTAGATGTAGTTGGCATCCGGATCGTTCGCATACGTGTCCATTCCCTGAAAGGCCTGGTCGATGGCTTTCAGTGCCGCGGTTTGGTGAGGTAGGATTTCAAGTTGAATCTTCATGTTAGTACCTCTTGATCAAGCTGACGTTGCCATCAAGCTGCTTTAAGCCGTTTTCCAGTTCACGGAGGTCGTTCAGATTAAACGAGTAGCCGAAAATTACGACGGCCTGCAGGTTTAATGCATGCGTGCCCAGCAGGTTCAACAGTTTTTCAGTACACTTGCTGCTCCAGCCTTCACGAATTAGATAGAGACGATTGTTTTCGATCAGATTGCCTTGATAGCCAGCCAGATCGATTTTTTGGACGTCAACATCAAATGGATAGCCATCTTTAGCCAGCCACGTTGCTAAAACTGTCTGTTCGCCGCTGGCGTTGCCGGCCACGCCTAAAGTCTGACTGGAGAATGAGTCAACGGTATCCAGCACCAATTCATCGGTATCTGGCTTAAATTCCTCAATTCGCTCCAATGCAATCCGGTTTGGCTTAACGACGCGATAGTGCTTAAAGCTGCCATCAAAGTCGGCGGGGAGGGTCAATTCATTGTCGGCTTTGATCTTAGCAGCAGCGCGCCGGATGCGTTCCCGTGAGATTTCGTCAATGGAGCGGAAACCTGCTTCATAGGCGGCCTTCCCACCTTTAGTCGGCACTTCAGAACCGTCACTGTTGGTATGATAGGTTTTTTCGGGCAGCTGCACCATGATGAATTTACGGTGTCCGCCATCTTCGGCATTAAGCTGCATGACAGCATCGGCAGTGGTGGAAGAACCAGCAAAGAAATCAAGGACTGTTGAATTTTTGTTAGAAACTGAACTTAGAATTTCTTTAATTAATCTAATGTTTTTCGGATTGCTAAATGGAAGGTTAAATGTTTTGGAAATTTGTCCTACTTCTAAATCAGTCCATAAAGAAGTTCTTAAACTTGTATTTCGTGGGCCTACATAGTATTGGACACCACCATTTTTCCCCGTACCATTAGGGATTCTTCGTATAAATCGAAGCTTTTCTCCTGTTCTTTTCCAATATTCATCAATAGTCATAGTGTCTGAAAAGTATTCAATATATTTTTTGTAATTATTGATAGCCTTATCTGCTAAACTTTTTTGCCAGCGCCATTGTCCTGTAGTTGGTGTGAATCCTAAAACCGGATATCGCATGCTAGGCCTATCTGCTCCTGACCAAAAGACATTCCAAGTGCCTTTTTCAGGAGCTTTTGTTTTTTCAACCCTTAGTGGCTTGAATGAAAAGTTCTCATTTTTAGAAAATACAAGAACATATTCTGCTCCAACGTTAAAAGATTGTAACCCCTTTTCGGAAAACTGTTGATTTAGTGACTTTACTCGGCGACGAACAAGAAGCGTGTTTCTATAATTTTGTTCTCCGAATAGTTCGTTTAAGATTTCTATTAAATTTGAATATTCATTTTCATCAATTGAAATAAATACTACCCCTGTATTAGATAGCAGTCTTTTTGCTAGCGCCAATCTTGGATACATAAATGTCAGCCAGGCGGAATGACTTGCCTTACCTTGAATACTCTTTAATCGAGCAACTTGATCATCATTCATGCCAAACATTTCTTTAAGCCTGTCATCGGAATATTCAAAGCTGTCAGGGTAGACGAAGCCATCGCTGCCGGTGTTATAAGGCGGATCGATATAGATAACGTCAATCTTGTTCTGATAGTTGTTTTGCAGATGACGCAGTACTTCAAGATTATCGCCAGTGAAAAAGAGATTTTGGCTGTTCTTGCCCGCACCGCTATTTTGGTCTTCATCGGGAACGATCACCGTAGTTGGCATCTCACCTGCTTGACGGCGGGCATAGTCTTTGCCGATAAAGTTCAGCTGATAGCCTTCGCTCTGTTCTGAAACGTTCTTTTCTTTTAAAGCTGCTTGGAATTTTTCCAGATCAAAAGAATTTTCCCGCGTAAAGAATTCGGGCAGCTTTTCTTTGAGTTCAGCCAAAAAGGCAGAATTGGGTTGCATGGTGGCATTGAATCGTTGGTTGTCGGTTTCCACTATGCCACCTCCTTTGCTGCAGCGAAGAAAATGGCATTAAAAAAGAGACTTCTAGCAAAAAAGGCTAGAAATCCCTTATAAAACAGCTTGACAAAAAAACGTTGATCTACATAATCAGCGTGAGTTGAGTTGAGTTGAGTTGAGTTGAGTTGAGTTGAGTTGAGTTGAGTTGAGTCATATCTCTGTCCTCTTTTAATATATTTCTAGTATGGATGCGTTGTTTGTAAACGCGTATCATAACTATTTTAACAGTTCTTGCTGCCTATAAAAGGTCTAAAGCCCAAAAAAGAGGTGACTTCATAAAGGCACTTCTTTTTTGGGCTCTGCGATTAACAAAATCAATAATTAGATTTTTTATACATATTTTTAAGTTCATTGTCAATTTCAACCGGGGCTGGCAGCTGGTTTGCTCTTAACGACTGTAGGTATTGATATAGGGCCGGCTGCGTTTTCTCGTAGGCAAGCATTGCGTTTGTGTAGGGGCGTGTCCAATAATCATTGGTGCCAGATTTTTGGGCAATTTCAATCAGACCGCTCTTCATTTTGTTGACGATTTTTTCAGCTTTTACATAGTTTTCAAAGGAAAGAATGCCATGGGTACTAAGATGCTCGATATTCACATACTGTTGGGTCTTATCTTTAGCAATGACAACTCCCCAAGTGTAGTTAGTGTTGCATAGGCAATATTGTTTAGAATTGCTGGCGCCGGCACGACCGATATCAAACCCGATAAAGTGATAGTCTGATTGCTCAAAAACCTTTTTCATAGCAGGAGCGTTTAGTGTGCAAAGGTGCGGAATGACCATATCAAAGGCATCTTTTTTAGCTTTTGAAAATGATTGTACGAAACGGAGATATTCTGAATCCAGCCGATCTCGTAATTTTTGCAAGTCTCTTTTTTCCATATCTGTAGGAAGTTTTGCTGCTTGGACTGATTTTGGTGTTGTGTCAGATGGTTTTTGATTGGATTTTGCAACTGGCCGAGCAGTGGTGCTCTTGGCTGATTTAAGCTGACTGGATTTTGAAGATTTGACAGCAGCTTGGCTGGCTTCTGTTTGGGCGGTGCCATAAATTAAATCATGCAGCTGGTGATAAATTGCCAAATCGATCATGTAGATGTTTTGCTGGACAGCATCATTTATTAAAAACATTGGCCATGAATATAATTTGAGCAGTTCTTGTTCTTGGTCGGGAAGCTGGTTGGGCAACTCAAAAATCATCATTTTCCTGTTTAAAAGCTTGTGTAATTTGCTTTTATTAGAGAGTTTCTTCTGTTTTAATTCATAATTTTTCGAGTTAAGTGCCGTAGATAACGCCCAGCAAACATAGTCAAGATTGTAGGCAATGATTGGATTGGAAGCATCTTGTGGATAGACCCGTAGCCGATTTTCACCTTGCTCGACGATAATGTCGATTTGTTTTGATAGTTCGTCATTTATGATTGGTAAAGCTGAATTATGATTTGAATCCCAAGTATTGCGAATCCATTGATCGTTTTTTGAATTAATCACTGTAGCAAAATCCTGCACGGTGTAGTTTGGCAGGCCGAAGATGGTTCTTGCATTACCCGTATTAGGATTTTTAGATTTTTGATAAATGCCTGCTCCCGATATTGATGGATGAAAGCTAGCTAAGCACGAGGAACGAATAAAAAGTCTCTGCTTAAACACAGCTGTTCTTGTAGGCGCCGGAAAATAGGAAGTACTACCATTTCTGGTGTTGCTTAAAAAGAATCCATTATTGAGGAATCGATTGAAAATATAATTGGCAATCTTGACTGGAGTAGTTGCGAAGATTTTATTATATGATGGCCGATCAAAGTTTTGATTGATGCTTTCAAAAGACTTGATGAATTTAACGGTTGCATCAATTAAATCTTCCTTAAGAATACCTTGCTGACTTTGGGATAGGATAAAAAGCATCTGGCGAGCCGTAGCACTAAAAACGACCATTGCTTGATATAAACCGGGGCGTCTGACTTGTGAATTAGTATTATTAAGCGCGCGAATGTTCAGATCGGTTTCAATATGTTGCAGCAGGGATTTTTTTGAAATTTCAGCCATCAGTCAAGCTCCTGGAATTTAATTAAGTGATGGGCAGTTGGCGTATCAATTTTATTCAACAGCTTGCTAAGCAAATGTTTTTTACCGCTTGCATAGATATATCCAAATAGCGGCAGGTAAGCATCACGCCCGTTTAGAACTTTGGTTATCCAGGCAGTTTCTTCTTCGATATGATTTCGCATCGATTTGTTGATGCCTTTGAGATCGGCAAGGGGAGGATAGTTAAATTGGTAAAAATGGGCGCTTTGATCAATTGCGGGGGTCACTGACAACTTGGATGACTGCAGCTCAAAAACATCGGTGAAAATCGGCGCGGCAAAATTATATAGTCCTAGTGGCGCTAAATTCAAATCATCAGTAAAACTTTCTGTTAGTATGAGCCATTTGTTTGGCAAGTGTACTAATGAGTTGATATGCGAAAGCCAGGCACTGCCGATTAGATTATTTAAAACAATGACTGGTGATTCAATGTTTTGCAGTTCTTGACAGACGGCTGCGGAAAAATTACCGGTGCATTCAATCTGCGTTGCTGGTTGACCCGTTAAAAGTAATGCAGCTAGTTGAGCGATATCAAGTGCATCGTCACCAATTAATAAAAGAGGACGATTTTGATTGTGAAGTACATAGAGATACGCGGTTAGTTCGCTGAGAAGGCTATGATTGTTGATCATTGGCTCTAAGGTGTTTTTAAGTGCATTATATACATCTTTTGCATTGGTAGTCTCAACAGGTGCCGTTTGTGGGTCAACATTAAACTTAATGGGACTAAATGGCGAGATTGCCAAATGATAGGGATGGCTGACAGAATTGATCTTTGGAGTCGCTGCTTGATTAAAGGCCATTTCAGCAATAAAGTCGGCAGCATTTTTACGAGCTTTTTCAATTCGTTCCTTGACTTTTGCTTCAACATCGTCAGCTAATTGCTGTTGTGACTCGAGCTTTTCTTTTTTAGCCGTCAGCTCCTCAATTTGTTTGGTAAGCTCAGTTTTATTGGTGCTGAGTGAACTAATATCTTTTGTTAGTTTTTCTAGTTGTTTTGCTTTAGAGTCGTTTTGTTTTTTCCATTCGTCTTCAATTTCGTTGATGGCTACTTGACGAATTGACTCATTGTTTTTAATTGTGTACTTGAGGTTAGCCATATCCTCGTCATTACCAGCGGCAAGGTACTCCGCATTTTGAAAGATTTCTTCATAGACTTCATTGATTTTATCAACGTCGCAATGAAACTTTTTAGCCAAATCATCAGTCCATTCATTCTCGTCAAGATCATTTAGATAAGACCGTAGCAGTTTTAAGTTTTGGGAGTAGAGGTCGGCTTTTGAGGTGTGATTTTTAAGCCGCTTAAGAATTTCCGCACGGACAACATTATTAAGGTCTGCGGATATAATGGATGATACATCTGTTGAATATTTTGCAAGACTTTCTTGGCTGGTTAGATAGAAAGGATTTTGGCCATTTTCAGGTTCCGCCACCTTGTAGGAATATTTGTAAAGTGAATCCATTGAATCAAAACTATATTTTTTAAGTGTGTAGTTATAGGATCTGAGACGATAATTATGCTGGCTGTCTATTAAATAAGTATCATTTTTAATATCAACATATAGTCCTTGTACTGATCCATTTTTTGCTGGGTTGGTTAAAATCAAGACGTTGTAGTTGGGCTGAACTATGTAGAGACCAGATGATCTGAGTTTATAGATGATTTCTTGCGGGGTAGAAAAACGACTTTTTTGAATGGCAACCGGTAATTTTTCGGTTCCTTTATGCAATTCGTAATTAGAGTTGTATAAGTCCAGCTCACACAAAATATAAGTTTTGCTGTATTTTTTAAAATTAGCGGCAATTTTTGGATTGATGTTAAGATCAATCGCTGTAGGATCGGTGTTATCAGCTACTTCAAATCTGCCAGAATCTTCATTTAAATCAGCTTTACGATAGGCAAATAATTTGTTCTTATCTGAATAATCGATCAAAAATAATGATGTTCCAAGAGTTTCAATTCCCATTAGTAATCTTCTCCATTAACGATTTTGTTTAAAATATTGAAAGCCTTAATGTTGATGGCTTTTTGCCGGGCTTGTGCGCATACCCAGGCATAAGTGTTTGGATAATGCTTTAATGCTTGTTTTAGTTGGTTAGCGACAATGACGAAAGGTCTGCTATCACCAGTTTGTTGCCGTAATAAATTGAGTAGGCCTGCATCATCATATTTATTTTTAATATTGGATGATGATGCCAGTTTTGGCGATTCATGATTAGGAATACTGGCATGCTTTGAAAATACGCAATCGGCACCATAGTAGATTTTAAGACTGGTACCAGCTTGTAATTCAGGCAGAGGATATTCCTTGTTGGCTGCAAGAAAACTAGTCTTGATTTCAAATTTGTCGACATATTGTTTTAAAGTAGCGTTATATGCGGGTTTGACGTAAAGATGATTATTTTTTGTATAGGGCTTGAGTAATAGCTTGCGATCTTCATCATCAGCAACTGTTGAGCTGGGAATAAACTGCTTATAGTTTGCAATATCGATAAGACTGCGACCATAAGCAACGACCATCCCATCGTCTCCCGCTTTTAAAGCAAGCAGCTGTGAATCTTCGAATGACTGCAAGAACGCTTCGGCATCAAAAGATTGGTGCGATTCAGTTTTTGGAGCATGGTCAAGCCAACCCTGACCATGTTTATAAAGGTAAAGAGTATTGCCCAGATAGTTAATGCCTTCTTTGGTTTTAAAATGCTCCGGCCAGATTAAATCAATACCAGCAGTATTTCTAGTGATACGATAGCCAACTGGTTCATTGTCAATGGTTTCCATATGAAAAAAATCATTGACTGTCTCTAAATTAACGTTAGTACTAAAACCGATTCGATATAAATTCCAACCGTTGGAGCGGGCCAACCTTTGTTTTTGGATTCCGAAATACTTAAAATCGCCTCTGGTTAAAACGAGATATTCATTATTAGGATTTAATTCACTGCCAAGGCTGATCCGCATGCCGTCACTTTCCCTAAAGATAAGACAATTTAATTTAGGAATTTGAAAATTGGCGATTTGTTTGGCATTGCCTGATGAATCGTTATAAACAGCATAACTATTATCAATAGTGTTACCCAAATTGACTTTGGTTAAAAAAGAATTGGCGTCTACTTTAACTTGAGTAACTTTATGATGATTGTTATGGTAAACGTTCAGTCGCTTGTTTTTAGACAGCTCAGGATTAGCTGCCTTTGGAATTAACAGTTCAAAGTGAAAATGCTGATTCTTATCGATAACGATCCTGAGACCAGCAAAATGCTTAGGAATACTGAAAGGTGAACTTTCAGAGTCAGGCACGGTTCTTTCCGGACAGCGTTTATCGAAGTCGCCTCTACTATGCCTGAAATAAGGACTTATTTTCTTGCCGACACAGAGACTAATAAAGTGGCTGCAAAGATCGCATAGCAGTTTTTGCTCATTAGCTTTGATAGGATGACCATTTGATTTTTTAGCAGCTTCCATGGCGCTGATACGATGCCAGTCCCTATTTTCCCAATAACTGACATGATTTAAACTCATAAGATCCCCAACTTTTTAATGAAGTAAATGATAAGTTTAATTTTAACACATGAGAGCGCTTAAAATGTTTCAATTAAAATAGCCCTGTTACAGTTCAAAAGCTGTTGAGCTGTAACAGGGCTACATAAAAGCAAGGCTAATTTCCCATTTCGGTCAGATTATTGTCTACGTTAGTGCGGTACTCTTCAAAAAGGTTCCCAAAGTTGTCAATGTCACCGGCTGGCGGGTTGATAACCACGGATTGTAATCTCTTAATATCGGAATAATATTGGTGATAAGCAGCATAGTCAGAATCATCTGCATTTTTGATTTTTTCAAGGCTAGCTTGGATTAAGATAATATCGGCAACTGCATCTTGAACATCCTTTTTATCTTGATTTTGGACTGCATCCAAGGTGTCGTCAATGTATCCTCCTTCTCCATTGCTGTTCTCATCGAGCCAAGTATTGTATTCATCGACACCGACATTGTCTAAAGCTTCATATGCATCAGCATAGTAATCCATGAAGTTATTTTTAGCTTCCTTGGCTTCAATCTTAGCTTGGTGCTTTTTCCATGCAGCAGATTTTTTGACGATCGTGTAATCTGATACGGTTTTGCCATCCTTGGTAACTTTTACTGTCCATTTACCAGGAACATTTACTTCAAATTCAAAATAGCCATCTGCATCAGACTTTTCTGCAGGTGTTTCTTCTTTACCGTCTAAATAGGTATGAATCTTTGAATTAGGAGTAGCATATCCGCTGACCCAAGCTGACTGTTTGCCTAAAGTAACTGAATAATTGTCTGTTTGGATATGTGCGGTTTCATCATAATAATAGCTGCCTAATACAGCGCAAAAGATTCCGAGAACTAAGGTAACAATACCCAAGATAGACTTTGAAGACAATTTTCCTAATTTATATGATGGCCATTTAATGGTAGCCAACAACCATAAAATACCAATGACGATAAATTCGATATATAGGTTTACGCTGTAGTTATAAATAATTAAGATCCCAGCTATAATTAAAGTGATTCCAACAGCCCAATTAGAGATATTCTTATCGACAATTGCTTTAAATTTGAAACCTAGCAAAGTGATTGTCAGGGTGATGATGAACAGAAAGATTGCTAAAGTTCTGACATCGCTGACATACCAGAAAAAATTGCCGGTGATAAATAACATCACTGAAAGAATCACGTTGTACCATGCTGGCAATTTTGCTTTAATATGATCACTTTTAATAAACTTCATTAAAGTCCAAAAGATTATTTGAGTTAGTAATAATGCTAACGCGAAATCAACTGTATCTTTCCCCGAAAAGTATAGTTTATCCATAAATATCCTCCCAAATACACTTATTGAAACTATTTGTTAAAACAGCATCTATAACTTTAACAAATTAATCGTTTTACTTCTAGAAGCTAAACTAAATAATTATGTAAAAGACTTAAATATACTCTTGATACGTTTAGATAAGTTTCCTCACCATCGAAACCGAAAGTGATATTGCAACTGCCCTATTGACAACCGTTGAATTATAACAACCATTTGGCGGCTGACTTTGTGATAAAAATATGGCTTGATCAGCTGGTGGCCTTGAAAATACCTACTATTCGCTGATTTCGGATCAGAAGTAGGTAACTGTATATTCAATCGGCCTAACTTGATATACATTGATTTTTACCTACTATGCAGTCGATTTTCGAAAAAAGTAGGTAATGATGAATTCTTCATACGTTATTATGCATGATTTCTTGTATAAAGCATGCTAATGACGTTTGACTGCGGCTTTTGCCTAACCGATCACTAAATTCATTGGCCAAGACAATCGCACCGACTGCGGATCCAGCATTCAGCTAGCCTTTTCCTATTCAAGTTTTGGAACGGACTATAGCGATCTTGGCGATGTTGCGTACCTGCGATATTTTCTCAAAAGCAGGGCACGCAGCCGTTTCTCATATATCAGCAAAACAAAATCGCCGGCCTGGATGCTTATGACATCTGGGTCGGCGATTATTTATCATTAATGAATGTACTATTTGATCGTGCCATCAAGGTTGAACAATGGCAGCTTACCTAAGAACGCCACGTCATCCCGATCAGCAGCGGCACCTTCTGCTAAAATAGTAGCTTTGGCAACGATTTGGCAGCCAGCCAGGTTGAGCAGCTTTTCGGCTGATTTTAAAGAGCCCCCGGTACTGACCACGTCATCGACTAAGACAACCGATTTTCCCTTGAGTTCGGCAGCGTCGGCCCCGTCAAGCACGAGTAGCTGTTGTCCCTTGGTCGTGATAGAGTCAACGGCAGTCGTCAATGGATTTTCCATGTAGCCCTTGACTGACTTGCGGATCACGAATGAACGGGGATGACCGGACAAAAGACTGAGGTCATGTGCCAAGGTGATACCCTTGCTTTCCACGGTTACGACATAATCAAACTTTTTAGGCAGCTTGGGCAAAAGCAGTTCAGCCGCCGTTTTGGACATAGCATCGTCGCCCAGCAGCACGAATGAGGCAATGGCGGTGTCGTCACTGATGGGAATCAATGGCAGGTCACGAGTTTGGTCGCCAATGGTAATACGATATTTTTTCATAATAGTTTCCTCCTAAAGCGCGGCTAACAGCGGTAAAACGACTTTCAGCAAGCCACCGGACAACAGGCCCACGAATGGATCAACCAACGCGGTAATGATCATTGTCGTGGCGGCGACCAGCTGTTCTTTGCCAGCCAGTGCGGTGGCGGCATTTTCTGGGAAGGTGACAAACATCCCCAAAACCAGCAGAAACCCGGCGATTGACGCGCTCGGAACGTACCTGCCAATCTTAGGCAGCCAGCCGGCAAACAGAATCACGGCCATGATCAGCATCATCAGACACCCAGCGATGACCGGCTCCGGCGCGCTGGCAGTTGCCGAGATAATGGTTTCCACCGGCGCCCCGCCTAAAAGACTGGTTCCCATGTCGGCCAGTGCCTGTGAGGTTGTCAGCAGGTTTAAGTTGACGGGATTAGGCTTGATGCCAGTCATTTGCCCCGTGATCAAACCATATGACAGATTGGCGCCGATGTTTAGACAGGCCAGACTGAGCGCGCCCCGCACGATTCGTGGATTAAACGTTGGCTTGGTGAAGATAAAGCGGCGCATCGTCACATTAGCGGGCAGCTCGTTGCGGTAGTGCTCGCCAAAGACGGCATACAGGCTGGAGCCAATGACTGAAAGACAGATCGTCCAGACCAAGTCGTTTGAGATCAAATAAGAAACCACCGCGATGGCAATTGAAACCCAGCCAGTGAAACTCTTTTGACTATTCTTGGCCATTTCAAGCGCGATTTTTGCCAGCATGATGCCGACACCGGCCATCATCCCGGTAATGATATGGTTGCCCAGCATTCCGACGATCTTGGTTAGAGTACCGGTCAGACCGATGATGGCCATGATGATCGAGCCGCCAAAGATGATTGACGTGTATTCCTTAGTATTACGGCCTAGATTGCCGGTCAGTGCCAGCGATTCAGCTTGAAAGGAAACCGGGGCGACCGAATTAAAGATAAAGTTGATCGCGCAAACCAGCAGAAACGAGAACGTGGTTGGGAACACCGCGAATCCAAGGCTCAGTGCCATGATACCTTGGGGAATTCCATTTAAGACCACGCCGATTGCCGCGATCAAGTCAGCGAACCAGTGCATAATCTCCTCCTAAAATACGAACATTAAATAACAAAACTAACTAAATAAAGGCAATTTACTAGAACATTATTAAACTGATCATCGACAAATGTCAAGATAATCTTAAAAACCGCCTTTCATTCAAGTGAAAGACGGTAACAGTCAAAAGATTCAATTAGGTCCGCAATAGCGAATCAACTATAATATAATTGAAGAAACGGCACGATGAAATATCAGCCAATCATGATTAAGCGGGGATGATTATGAGCGAACAAGTCAAGGATCCATTAATATTTGAAACGTCCTATCGTAAAGACACGGCGGCGCATTTGGATGAAGAGATTGAAAAACGCTATCCGGGTAAATACCATGAGCAGGAACTGTTAACGGATTATCCAACGGTCTACATTATCGACAATCAGGGCAAGCAAAGCGACTACAAAGAAGACTACACGGTTTATGTCGGCGAAACCATCGATATTCAGCGCCGGACGCTAGAGCACTTGGATGCCGATCCGGAAACGCGTGAAGACTGGGAGGAGCTGCGCAATGCCAAAAACGCGCACATGTTCGTGATCGGTCATGAGCATTTTAACAAGTCACTGGCATTAGATATTGAAAACCGCATGATGCAGTACCTGAGCAGCGTAGACGTGATCTCCAAGCTGAACAATCGCCGCGAGAACGCCCAGCGCAAGTATTACACGAGCGAAGAGTTCATTCCGATCTTTAACCGCATCTGGGACAAGCTGGGTGAAAACAAGCGATACCGCAACCTGTTTCCGCCGCGTCAGCTCCTGGAAAAGTCGGCGATCTTTAAGGCCTCGCCATTCAATAAGCTGACTGACGAGCAGAATCAGGCCAAGAAAAAGATTCTCAAAACTGTTGAGCAGGCACTGGCTAAAAATCAGACCGGTCAGCTGGTTTTGGTGACTGGCGAGGCGGGGGCCGGCAAAACGGTGCTGATGAGCAACATCTTTTACGAGCTGGCCAAACAAGATCAGCTTAACGCCGTGATGATGGTCAATCATCCCCAGCAGGTCAAGGTCTATCGGCAGATCGTCAAAAAACTGGGCGTTGGTGATGATGAAACGGTCGTCAAGCCAACTCATTTTATTAATAAATATGATGAAGATCATAAAGTCGACGTGGCCTTCATTGATGAGGCGCATCTTTTATGGACAAAGCGGAACCAAGGCTATTATGGGCATGGCGACAATCAGCTGCTTGATATTCTGCAGCGGGCCAAGGTGGTTTTGGCGGTCTATGATCACAAGCAGGTACTGACGGCTGACGAGATCATGGAAAACGAGGACTGGCAGCAGATCAAGCGACTGGCCGGTGATAAGGTGATTCGCCTCAAGAACCAAATGCGGATCGCGGCATCTGATGAAACGATTCGCTGGATTCGCGATTTTATCGACCAGCGCCGCATTTTCCCGATCCCGCAAGATGACAAATATGATCTGCAGGTGTTTGACGATCCTAAAGAAATGCAAGAAGCCATTGCCAAGTTTAACGCGGAAGATCATGGTCATGGCATCAGCCGCATGGTCGCCACGTTTGACTGGGAATACTCCAGCAACCGCAAGCCTAAAGATGGCAGCGACTACTGGTGTGTAAGCGAAGGCGCCTGGTCAATGCCCTGGAACCTGCAGCTGAAGAGTAGCCAAAAGCAGCAAAACGGCGTCAATTATGATGAGCTTTCCTGGGCCGAGCAGCCGCACACAATCAAGGAAATCGGCTCAACCTATACCGTCCAGGGGTTTGACCTTAATCATGTCGGCGTAGTCATCGGTCCATCGGTGAAATATCGCGATGGCAAGGTTATTTTTGATCCAAGCGCCAGTGCCAATAAAAAAGCCGTTCAGCGCCGGACGATGAAAGACAATTCCAAGCAAAGGTTTGGCGAGCAGCTGCTGCACAACGAATTGAACGTTTTGCTGACGCGGGGCGTGCACGGTCTATATCTGCACGCGGTCGATCCGCAGCTGCAGGCGGCCTTAAAACGGGCAGCGCTGGGTCAAAGACATAATTAAAAGGTAACGATCTGACTTGGCAAATTGATGCAGTCAGCGAAAATCAGCCAGGTTATTAAGCAAACTTAATCAGCAATTAAGAAAGGATTTATTCCAATGGATGAATTTGAAAAAATGATCAGTGGTCGACTGTATAATGCATTTGATTCAAAGCTTGGCGTTTATCATATGGAACGAATGGCGTTGTGTCAGCGCTTAAACCAGACGTTGATAACGGATCAGGCTGCGATTGAGCGGCTGAAAGAAGAATTGATTCCTTCCGCCAAGGGCAATGATTTGGGAATTTTCTTGCCGTTTTACTGTGAATATGGCAGCAATATTCATGTTGGTCGCGAATGCTTTATTAATTACAACTGCACTTTTTTAGATGACGCGCCGATCACTTTAGGGGATGGCGTCATGATTGGCAGTGGGGTTACGATTGCCACGCCTTGTCATCCGTTTTTGAAAGAAGAACGTGCGGTAACTGAATATCCAGACGGCCGTCATGACTTGGAGTACGCCAAACCAGTTACAATTGGCGCTGATTGCTGGATCTGCTCAAGTGCAACGATTGTTGGTGGGGTCACGATTGGCGCGGGCAGCATCGTGGCGGCCGGGGCTGTGGTAACCAAAGACGTGCCAGCTAATTCTTTGGTAGCCGGTGTGCCTGCGCGCGTAATTCGTCAACTGGATGAAAAAGACCGCATCAATGTCTGGCAGACGTATCAGGAAAATAAAATGCCGCGTTCGCTACGAGAAAAGGAACGCGACTGATAAATTTAGACTAAGATAGCTGAAAATCCCCATTTCATTTTGAAACGGGGATTTTTGATTGGATGTTTTGGTTAAAGTAATTTCAAATTCCATTGAAAGTTAAAGTCGGTCCCGAGTAAGTCTTGATGATGGATTTGCCAATTAATGGAACTGCTTGCCTGCTTCATGCTTGGCAGTTCGCAACTCAAGACATTGCCAATGATCGAATTAATGACGACTGGCGCGGTGTGCACTGCTGCCGCCAATTTTGTGCACCTGGCGCTTAAATTTCTGCCCGTTGGCTGGCGCAAAGCGGAAATGACGCATCTTACCGGCAAATGGACGCCCACTGAGCCGAATCGTCGTCCAGCGGCGCATCAGTTCGGTCATTTCATGCAGGTCCTTTAAAAGCGCGGTCTGGCCTTCTGCTTCGGCTGCCTGCTTGATGTCGGTCTGCAGTTGCATGATCAAATTATTGTGATACTGAAGCAATTCCGCGGTCAATGGCGCGTTGCGGTACTGGTTGAACAGTTTTTGAATCAGCTCCATGGCTTCTTTGGCGTTTTGGGGCTGGACATAGCGATTTTCTTCGTTCATAAGTAACTCCTTTGCTTGGGAGACGTTGCCTTGATAATCAAGAGGCAGCGACTTTTGACTAATCTTGACATTTTTATCGAAAAAAAGTTTGACTATTGTTGACTTTTGTTGGTGGGGTTGGTATATTATAAATTGTGTTTAGCACTTAGGCAGTTAGAGTGCTAAAAGGAAGTGATGCCAATGCTAACACAGCGTCAAAAGCAAATCCTGCAAGCGATTGTACGTCAATATACGGCGACTGGTCAACCGGTCGGCAGCAAGCTCTTGGCTGACAAGCTCCCAATTAAGGTCAGCTCGGCCACGATCCGCAACGAAATGGCGGTGCTGGAGCGAGAAGGTTTCGTGAAAAAAGAGCATTCCAGTTCTGGTCGCGTTCCTTCCAAGCAAGGCTATCGCTATTACGTTGACCACCTGCTTGATCCGGCAGCCGTTACCGACAGTGATCTGATGGTAATCCAAAATTCATTGGGTGCCGATTTTCACAAGATTGATGAGATCGTTTCGCATTCAGCTGATATTCTGTCAGCGTTGACGTCTTACACGGCGTTTACGTTGAAGCCAGAACAAAAAGACGTGCACTTGAGCGGTTTTCGCTTGGTGCCGTTGGGTAATCAAAAAGTTATTGCCATTCTGGTTACGGACAGTGGCGAGGTGGAGAGTCAATCATTCACCCTGCCTAAGAATCTGGATACGCAGGCTTTGGAGGCCGTGGTGCGCCTGATTAATGACCAGCTGGTGGGCTTGCCGCTGGTCACGGTTGTCAAGCATCTGCAGACTGACATTCCGCTAAAGGTTAGTCAGTATCTGCACAGTCCCGACGGCTTTCTGCAGATCTTTGACAGCGTATTGGGGCAGGCAGCTCGCGAAAAATACTTCGTTGGCGGTCGGCTCAACATTCTCGGCTATTCTGATCGGCAGAATCCACAGGCGCTGCGGGCATTGTATGGACTGCTCGATCAAAGCGATAATCTGTCAAGCATCATTGATTCCGATTCACCAAATGATGGGGTCAACGTCAAGATTGGCAGTGAGATTGCCGACAACCAGGTGCTCAACGACTACAGTCTGATCACCGCTACCTACGACGTCAACCAATACGGCAAGGGCATTATCGCCGTGCTGGGGCCAACGCGGATGCCTTATTCGCGGACGATTGGCCTGGTTGACGCGTTCAGACGCGAGCTGGCTAAACGACTGCTCGACTACTATCACAATTATTACGATTTATAGGAGGGGTTCGATGGCTGAAAAGAAATCAGCAGCTGCCAAGGAAGAAAAGGCGGCTCAAGCAGCTGAACAGACTGCAGCTGACCAAGCGGCTAAGAATGCCGAAGAAGCCAAGGATGCCAAGTCAACTGCCAAGGAAGATCCAACTGCCGCACTCAAGCAGCAGATTGCCGATCTGAAAAAGCAGCTGGATGAAAAAGACGACCAGTATCTGCGGGCGCAAGCGGAAATTCAAAACATGAACAACCACTTTAAAAAAGAACGCGCGCAATTGATCAAGTATGATGGTCAAGGGCTGGCTAAAGACATCCTGCCTGTTTTGGACAACTTGAAGCGGGCCTTGGCAACTCAACTGGATGACAAGCAGGCTCAAGAGTTCAAGAAGGGCATTCAAATGGTTCACGACCACTTGGAAAAGGCGCTTAAGGACCATGGGATTGTTGAGATTCCAGCTGAGCCAGGCACGCCTTTTGATCCGACCAAGCATCAGGCGGTTCAAACCGCGCCAGCTTCGGATGATCAAAAAGCCGACACTATTGTTCAGGTTCTGCAGGCTGGCTATGAAATGAAGGACCGGGTGCTGCGTCCTTCAATGGTCGTTGTTGCACAATAACTTAGATAAACCAATATAAAAAGAGGGAAAACTTTTATGGCAAGCAATAAGATTATCGGTATCGACCTTGGTACCACTAATTCCGCCGTTGCCGTTATGGAAGGTAACGAACCTAAGATTATTACCAACCCAGAAGGTGGCCGGACGACTCCTTCTGTCGTATCTTTCAAGAATGGTGAGGTTCAAGTCGGTGAAACGGCTAAGCGCCAAGCAATCACCAACCCAAACACCATTACTTCAATCAAGAGCCACATGGGCGAACCAGGCTACACGGTTGACGTTGATGGCAAGAAGTACACGCCGCAAGAAATCTCGGCAATGATTCTGCAATACATCAAGAAGTACGCTGAAGACTACATTGGCGACACGGTAACCCAAGCCGTTATCACGGTACCAGCCTACTTCAACGATGCTCAGCGTCAAGCTACCAAGGATGCTGGTAAGATTGCTGGTCTGGAAGTTAAGCGGATCATCAACGAACCAACTGCTTCCTCACTGGCATATGGCCTGGACAAGAAGGACAAAGACGAAAAGATCCTGGTTTATGACCTTGGTGGTGGTACGTTCGACGTTTCCATCCTTGAACTGGGCGATGGCGTCTTCCAAGTTCTTTCCACTTCTGGTGACACTCATCTGGGTGGTGACGACTTTGACCAAAAGATCATGGATTGGCTGATCGATGGCTTCAAGGCTGAACAAGGCATTGACCTGTCTCAAGACAAGATGGCTCTGCAACGGTTGAAGGATGCTGCTGAAAAGGCTAAGAAGGAACTTTCCAGCTCACAATCTGCTGAAATCAACCTGCCATTTATCGCGCAAAAAGACGGTCAGCCGGTACACCTGGACCAAACGCTGACGCGGGCTAAGTTCAACCAATTGACCAACGACCTGGTTGAAAAGACCAAGCAGCCAGTTATGAACGCTCTGCACGATGCTGGTCTGGACTTCAGCGACATTGATGAAGTTATCTTAAACGGTGGCTCAACGCGGATTCCAGCCGTTCAAGAACTGGTTAAGGACTTGACTGGCAAGGAACCAAACCACTCTATCAACCCTGATGAAGCCGTTGCGCTGGGGGCTGCCATTCAAGGTGGGGTTCTGACTGGTGACGTTAAGGACGTTGTTTTGCTTGATGTTACGCCGCTTTCCCTTGGTATTGAAACCATGGGTGGGGTAATGACCAAGCTGATCGACCGCAACACGACGATCCCAACTTCCAAGAGCCAGATCTTCTCTACGGCCGCTGACAACCAACCAGCCGTTGATATCCATGTTCTGCAAGGTGAACGTCCAATGGCAGCTGACAACAAGACGCTTGGCAACTTCCAACTGACGGACATTCCACCTGCACCACGTGGCGTTCCTCAAATCAAGGTTACCTTCGACATCGACAAGAACGGGATCGTTAACGTTTCTGCCGAAGACCAAGGTACGCACAAGAAGCAAAACATTACGATCAAGTCCAACTCTGGTCTGTCTGATGAAGAAATCGAACGGATGCGCAAGGACGCTGAAGAACACGCTGAAGCCGACAAGAAGAAGAAAGGAGAAGTTGATCTGATGAACGAATCCGACCAACTGATCTTCCAAACCGACAAGACCATTAAGGAACTTGACGGCAAGGTTTCTGAAGATGAGATCAAGAAGGCCAAGGACGCTCGCGATGCTCTGCAAAAGGCTAAGGATGCCAAGGACTTCGATGCGATGAAGACCAAGAAGGACGAATTAAACAAGATCGTTCAAGACTTGGCAGTCAAGCTCTACCAACAAGCTCAACAAGAAAACCAACAAAATGGTACTGACGGCAACAATGGCGGTGCTGACAACAATAACGGCAAGGGCGACGGCAAGACCGTTGATGGCGACTTTACTGAAGTCAACGATGACGACAACAAGTAGGCCAGTCAGCCGAAGCCGATTTAGATAAGCAAAAAGCCAAAGCCCCCCTAACGGACTTTGGCTTTTGCTTATTTATTGTGACTATGCTATAAAGTAAGAGAGAAAAATTGCGTTGCGAGGGATTTAAATGGCAGAGAAAAACTATTACGACATTTTAGGCGTCAAAAAGGATGCTTCAGACGCTGAAATTAATCGGGCCTATCGGAAGCTGGCGGCTAAGTATCATCCAGACGTCAACCATGAGCCGGGAGCCGAAGAAAAATTCAAAAAAATCAATGAAGCCTATGAAGTACTGCATGATCAGCAGAAACGGGCTCAATATGATCAGTTTGGCTCCGCTGGCCCTCAAGGCGGCTTTGGTGGCGGTCAAGGCTTCGGCGGCTTCGGTCAGGGCGGTTTCAGTCAAGGCGGCTTTGGCGATTTTGGCGATATCTTCAGCGATCTGTTTGGTGGTGGCCGTGCTCGTCGCGACCCCACGGCACCTCGCCAGGGACGCGATCTGCAGTACAACATGACGCTGGACTTTATGGATGCCGTCTTTGGTAAGGAAACCACGATTAAATACGATCGGGAAGCTGAATGCAACGTCTGCCACGGTTCAGGCGCCAAGCCGGGCAAGTCGCCATCGACCTGTCATACCTGTGGCGGTTCCGGAGTTGTGATGCAGCGGCGGCAAACGATGATGGGAATGATGCAGTCCCAGACCGTCTGCCCAACCTGTCATGGTACCGGTAAGGAAATCAGGCCGGAAGATCAATGTGACAAGTGCCATGGCTCAGGCCATATTCAAGAAAAGCACAAGCTCAAGGTCAAGGTGCCGGCCGGAATCGATGATGGCCAGCAGATGCGTCTGCAGCACCAAGGCGAGGCAGGAACCAATGGCGGCCCATACGGTGATCTATACATTGTCTTTACGGTAACGCCAAGCCGCGACTTTAAACGGGAGGGCTCCACGATCTACGTTGATCAAGATATCTCGTTTGCGCAAGCCGCATTGGGTGATAAGATCAAGGTCAAGACCGTACATGGCGATGTTGACTTAAAGATCCCGGCTGGTACGGAATCAGAAACCTCATTCCGGCTGCGCGGCAAAGGGGTACCGCACATCAATGGCAATGGCAACGGCGATGAGCATGTGACGGTTCATGTTAAGACGCCTAAGAATCTTAACAAGCGGCAAAAAGAAGCAATGCTGGCCTTTGCTGAAGCCAGTGGCGAACATGTTGCCGGCTACAAGGGCGGTTTCTTTGATAAGCTTAAGGATCACTTTGAAGAAAAATAAGCCTAAAGATTTAAAGAGCAAGACGCTGCAGTACGCGGCGAATTGCTCTTTTTTCGATATTTGCACCGCCCCAGTTTGAGTTGCCAACGGGATTTGATATACTGGTAGATAGACATTTAACGCAGAAAGTGAGCACAAAAAATCAATGAATCTTGAAGAAATGAAAGAACGCCAAAAGCACATTCGGAACTTTTCGATTGTCGCCCATATTGACCATGGGAAATCCACGCTGGCGGACCGGATCCTGGAAATGACGGATTCAATCTCTAAGCGGGAAATGAAGGCCCAGATCCTTGATGACATGCCATTGGAACGGGAGCGTGGCATTACCATCAAATTAAATGCCGTGGCGCTGACTTACCATGCCAAAGATGGTGAAGACTACATTTTCCATTTGATCGATACGCCAGGGCACGTCGACTTTTCCTATGAGGTTTCACGCTCTTTGGCAGCCTGTGAAGGAGCTATTCTGGTTGTTGACGCGACGCAGGGGGTTGAAGCACAGACGCTGGCCAATGTTTATCTGGCATTGGACAACGACTTGGAGATCCTGCCAGTCATCAATAAAATCGATCTGCCTTCCGCTGACGTTGCGGGAACAAAAAAGCAGATTGAAGAAGAAATTGGTCTGGACTGCAGCGATGCCTGTGACGTCAGTGCTAAAACCGGTCTGGGCGTTGAAAAGGTGCTGGAAAAAATCGTTGCCGAAGTACCGGCGCCAACTGGTGATCTGACGGCTCCGCTAAAGGCACTGATTTTTGATTCCAAGTACGATGACTATCGCGGCGTGGTCTTGAGCGTCCGTGTCTTTGAAGGGACCGTCAAGAAGGGTGACCGCATCAAACTGATGAACTCTGGTACTGAATATGAAGTCGCTGAAGTCGGGATCAACTCGCCTAAGCCACTGGCCCGCGACTTTCTGATGGCTGGTGACGTTGGCTATATCACCGCGGCCATTAAAGACATTAAGGATACGCGAGTTGGTGATACGGTTACCGATGCCAAGCACCCAACTGACAAGCCATTAGCCGGCTATCGTCAAATGACGCCAATGGTTTACGCAGGGCTTTATCCAACCGACAACGCCAAGTTCAACGATCTGCGGGATGCCTTGGAAAAACTGCAGCTTAATGACGCGGCCTTGACGTTTGAGCCGGAATCCTCACAGGCATTGGGCTTTGGGTTCCGCTGCGGTTTCTTGGGGCTTTTGCATATGGATGTCGTTCAAGAGCGTCTGGAACGAGAATTCAATCTGGACCTGATTACCACGGCGCCTTCCGTAACCTATCATGTCGATCTGCATGACGGCACGATGAAGGAAGTGGAAAACCCCGCTGAAATGCCAGATACTTCTTCTATCAAGGATATTAAAGAACCTTACGTTAAAGCGTCAATCATGGTGCCAAACGATTATGTCGGCCCAGTTATGGAGCTTTGCCAACGTAAGCGGGGCGAGTTTGACACGATGGAATATCTGAGCGAGACGCGGGTCAATGTGATCTATCATATTCCGTTGTCCGAAATCATCTTTGACTTCTTTGATAAGCTGAAGAGTTCCACGCATGGCTATGCCTCATTGGATTATGAGATTGATGACTATCGCGTCAGTGACCTGGTTAAGATCGACATCCTGCTTAACGGTGACAAGGTCGATGCCTTAAGCTTCATTGCGCACCGCGACTTTGCCGAAGAACGGGGACGCGAAATCACGACCAAGCTCAAGAAGATTATTCCGCGGCAAAACTTTGAAATTCCAATTCAAGCCGCCATTGGTTCCAAGATCATTGCACGGACCAATATCAAGGCTTACCGCAAGGACGTTACGGCACGGATTCATACTGGGGATCCTGATCGGCGGGCCAAGCTTTTGGACAAGCAGAAACGCGGTAAGAAGCGGATGAAGGCAGTTGGGCGCGTTGAGGTCCCACAAGAAGCCTTCATGGCCGTTTTGAAGACGGATGAGGAAATCGACGAAAAGAAAAAATAGCTATGACGGCATTTGTGTTTTAGGCGTGGCTAAAACTAGACCGATTTTTTTAGCTTTTTCCCACGAGTTTCTCACGCGTTTATAAATCAATGGTGTAATTCAGCTTTAGATGGATATTGAATCAATGATGTAATAAGTCGGTTGCGATTGGCAGCCGGCTTTTCCTTTGCTAATGTTTGCAGCAAAATTATGCCGATAAATATGCATAAAGCACTTATAAAATAGTGAGCAAGCATTATGATGTTTGTGATAAATAGTCGATTCAATTTTAAATGTATTTTTAATTTAAAATAAAATACGATTACTATTATTGAATCATGACATCATCTTATAATTTGATAATGACTGTTTTAAAAATGTTAAAAATCAACGTCAAATTTTACTTTTGTCAAAGAAAAAATAAAAATTTTGATTGATATAAATGCTGATATCAAGGGACTTGTTATTTATTGTGAAAAATGTTCATTGAAATCTACTTGTAATTATGCATAAAAGCGCTATCATAACCTATGAGGGCTGAAGTAGAGAGTGGCCTGAGATAAAACGTCAATTGAGACCGGCTGTTAAGTACAGGCGGGATGATTTTTAAAGTATGGAAGGAAGATTAAGATGGCAAAAATGATCAGTGGCTCCGATGCAGTCTTAAAAGTAATTCGGCAATGGGGCGTTAAGCACATCTACGGTTATCCTGGTGGTTCTTTTGACTCCACGATGAACGCAATCTACAACCAACGTAAAGAATTGGAATTCATCCAGGTGCGGCATGAAGAAGCGGGGGCTTTGGCGGCAACCGCTGATGCTAAATTAACGGGCAAGATCGGGGTCTGCTTTGGCTCTGCCGGCCCGGGTGCCATTCACCTGCTCAATGGGCTGTACGATGCCAAGCATGACCATGTTCCGGTTTTGGCAATCATTGCTCAGGTTCCTTCAACGCGTATGAATCTGGATTTTTTCCAAGCAATGGATGAGGAACCGGCATTTGAGGACGTTTCGGTTTGGAACAAGACGGCAATGACGGCGGAAAGTCTGCCCCGCATGATTGATGAAGCGATTCGGCAGGCCTACAAGCATCATGGTCCAGCTACGGTTACGATTCCAAAAGACTTTGGCTGGGCCAAGATTCCTGACACCTTTGTTCCTAACGTTGCCAACCACGTTAAAGCACACTATGTCGTTGACCAGGATCTGTTGGCTAAGGCCGGCAAGCTGATCAAGGATGCCAAGGCGCCAATGATCTACTTTGGGATTGGGGCCAAGGATGCCGCTGCGGAATTAAAGCGCGTTTCGGAAAAGTACAAGATGCCGCTGGTTTCCTCAGTTTTGGCCAAGGGAATTTTGGATGAAAAGTATCCCGCCTATCTGGGCTCGGCTGGTCGGGTTGCGCCTAAGCCTGGTGCCGAGATTGGTTTTAGTACTGATTTGATCGTTTGGGTTGGTACCGACGTTCCGTTCAGTATCTTCCTGTTTAATCCGGATGCCAAGGTTATTCAAATCGATACTGATCCAGAGAAGATGGGCAAGCGTCATCACATCGACGTGCCGCTGCTGTGTGATGCTAAAACGGCTTTGGCAGCGCTGGCCGACGTTGCAGATGAAAAAGCACCATCTGCCTTTTATGATGCGGCACTGGCCGACAAGCAGAACTGGCTGGACTGGCAAAACAGCTTTAATGACAGCGAAGAGATGCCAGTTCGTCCAGAGCCGATCTTTGACGTGATCAATCAAATGGCTTCCAGCAAGGCCGTCTTTGGGGTTGATGTCGGCAACGTCAACATCAACTTTGAGCGGCTGCTGATGATTCACGACGATCAAAAGTGGTGTACTTCTGGTCAGTACGCAACGATGGGCTATGGTCTGCCGGCTGCGATCTCAGCTAAGGTGAACTACCCAGATCGCGATGTCTACAGTCTTTCTGGTGATGGCGGCTTTGCGATGCTGATGGAAGAAATCCTGACCCAGGTTAAGTACCACATGCACATCATCAACGTGGTCTTCAGCAATGAATGCCTGGGCTACATTGTGGCAGAACAGCTTGATGACTCGCACCAGCCACTGTCAGGCGTTGATCTGCCGGAAACCGACTGGGCAACCGTTGCCAAAGGGATGGGTGCTATGGCCTTTACGGTTCGCACCAAAGCTGAATTCAAAGCGGCCATGGTTGAGGCTCAGCAGACGGATCTGCCAGTAGTAATTGACGTTAAGCTCACCCATGAGATGCCGCTTTCGACCAACCA
The DNA here is from genome assembly GCF_001436025.1 of Limosilactobacillus mucosae DSM 13345. Taxonomy (GTDB): domain Bacteria; phylum Bacillota; class Bacilli; order Lactobacillales; family Lactobacillaceae; genus Limosilactobacillus; species Limosilactobacillus mucosae. The sequence goes on from NZ_AZEQ01000003.1 coordinate 40,424, forward strand.
CATGTTCTTAGACAAGGAGACTCAGGATCCAAAACTGGTTGACGAATACGTTGAAAAGTACCAGGCCCAAGCCTTGAAACCATTCAGCTACTTCTTAAAGGCCGCTAAGGAAGCACATGGCGAAGAAATTGACGCCTTCTCAGGAGCTTCAGCGGCCAGCGTGGAAGATGAAGCCGACAATCAGCCGCTTGCCGACACCACGACCGGCGCATCAGAGGACGCTCCCGAACCAGCAGACACTGATGCTACCAGTGGGGCTTCTCAGCACTAAAGCATTAAGCCAAGATACCAATTTTTAAGCTCGCCACTGTGCGGGCTTTTTTAGTACAAAAAAAAGCCGCTGGATAACCAGCAGCTTTTCTCGCATTCAATACCAGAACGGATTAGTTTTCGCCCATCAGCTTAGCCATACCGTTTTCGGCAACTTCTTGCAGGGTCTTGGCAGAGTCAGCCATAGCCTTGGATTCGCGTTCGTTCAGAGGAACTTCCAGAACTTGAGCGACACCAGAAGCGTTAACAACGGCTGGCGTACCAATGTAGATACCCTTCAGACCGTATTCACCATCAACAGGGGCACCAACTGGCAGAACGGCATTTTCGTCACGCAAGATAGCGCGGGAAATCCGAGTCAGGGCAGTAGCAACACCGTAGTAGGTAGCGCCTTTGCGGTTGATGATTTCGTAAGCCTTGTTACGAACGTCATCTTCAATCTTCAGCAGTTCTTCGTCAGAAACGCCCTTTTCCTTGGCCAGGTCCAGCAATGGCTTGCCGCCGATCGTAGCAGATGAGTAGGCAGCAAATTCGGAGTCACCGTGTTCAGCCATGATGTTGGCAGAAACGTCAACTGGACTAACGTCGAACTTCTTGGCCAAAGCAACCCGCAGACGAGCAGAGTCCAGAGAAGTACCGGAACCAACGACCTTGTTGCGTGGGAAGCCGGACAGCTTTTGAACGGCGTAGGTCAGGATGTCAACTGGGTTAGCGGCAACCAGGAAGATACCGTTGAAGCCAGACTTAACGATTGGTTCAACAACGGACTTGATGATCTTCAGGTTCTTGTCAACCAGTTGCAGACGAGTTTCACCTGGCTTTTGTGGAGCACCGGCAGTGATAACTACCAGGTCGGCATCCTTGCAGGTGTCGTAGTCAGCAGAGTAGATAGCCTTTGGAGCCGTGAATGGGGTAGCGTCTTCAAGGTCAAGAGCGTCACCTTCCGTACGCTTCTTGATGATGTCAACGATCGCGAATTCTTCAGCCAGGCCTTGTTGTGCCATCGCAAATGCGTAGCTTGAACCTACCGCGCCGTCACCGACGAGGACAACTTTTTGATGATTCTTAGACATAAGTAAAGTCTCCCTTAAAGTAGTATTGCATATTGCAAGACTCATTATAGCATTCTGATTTGAAATTTGTTAATAATGCGTAAATAAAGCCAGGCAAATGATAAAAAAGTTGTGTTTTTGATCATTTTATGACTGATTTCAGCTAAAATTGCGTTAGCCGCGTAAAACGCCCCAGCCGATAATGCCGCCGATCAGCAAAATAGCTGGCAGAATCAGCGTTTTGACAAAGAAAGCGGCGACGGCAATGATGGCGATCCAAAACAGCAGATGCAATGAAAGCTTGAACAGTTTCCAAAGCAGCCACAGACCGACCAGCGTTAACAGCAGTTCCATCGTGTTTTCCTCCATTGATAATTGATGATGACTGATTTTACCATTTCAACAGCGGCCAAAGCACCAAAAAGGCCTGGTATTTATGCTTTCTTAATCTAATCTGATAAATAAGATAGGTGATAGCAGTTGACAAGCAGCAGCTGCTGGAAACGCAGATTTAGATTTGATGATCCACCCTGCGCAAACCAGATCAACAAAGGAATTCCGAAACGAAAAAACTGTCCATAATGCTGCTTGAAAATTTCCGAGATTTCGATCATTTAAAAAGCAAAAAAATATTCTGTTATTATTTTCCAACTTATGATAGACTGTTACTTTAATTGTTTGATTTTTGTTAGGCTTGAAACGTTCAAAGTCAAGCTAAATATGATAAAATGGTTAGTACTAGTTAAGGAAATTTTTTCCAATCTTTTGTAGGGGAGGGATTGCCATCTTAAATCGAACCAAAAAATTCATGCGCGACAATGATCTGGATTACAAACGTGAATATATTCGACCGATGATGACACCGGAACACGTTTATATTTTCCGTTTTGGGCGGCACAAGCTCAACAACCGAGTGATCGTTCGCTACTCCCATACATGGACGGGTCGCTTAAAGATCAATGAGATTGATGTTCGGCTGCATCATCAGCATCATCCGCGAATCTTTAAGACGGAAACGGATCTGATCTTGTATCTGCAGCAGCACATGGAAAAAGAAGAACAGAAAAAGATTGCCAAGCAGGCAGTCAAACATGACGATCCGCAAAATCAATAAGCACAACTGAAGCGTCCTTGCCTTTTAGGGGCGCTTTTTTGCCATACAAAGGAGGAAAAAAGATGAATGATTGGACGGCAGTAACCGTCGAAACCAGTACGGAGGCGGTTGACGCGGTCAGCTATATTTTGACTGATACCGGCGCGGCGGGAATTCAGATTGAGGATGCCGCGGATTTTGCCAAATTGAAACCCGGCCGCTATGGCGATGAGATTATTGATCCCAGCTCGATTCCCCACCGCCAAACGGGAGCCGCGGTTACGGGATACTATCCCAGCAATGTTTTTGTTCCAGAGCTTTTACCCGGCATCAAGCAGCGGGTTTTAAAACTGCAGGCATTCGGTCTGGATCCAATGCCTGCCACGGTTAAAAGCGAAGCAATCGAAAATCAGGACTGGAAAACCGCTTGGGAAAAATACTATCACCCAGTACGAGTCACGCGGACTTTGACGGTTGTGCCGGAATGGGAGGACTATCAGCCGAGCCCAGATGAAAAGCTTTTGATTTTAGACCCCGGCATGGCATTTGGCACGGGAACGCATCCAACCACGCAATTGATGATGCAGGCTCTGGAGCTTACGGTGCGCGGTGGTGAAAGCATGCTGGACGTCGGTACCGGATCAGGCGTGCTCAGTATTGCTGCTAAACTGCTGGGCGTTGGTAAGATTAAGGCCTATGACATTGATGAGGTGGCTGTCCACTCTGCTAAAAAGAATCTGGCGCTCAATCCGGCTGCTAAAGACGTTGAGATTGGCGTAAACAGTCTTTTGGATGGCATTCATGATCAAGATGCTGATCTGATCGTTGCCAATATTCTGGCTGAGATTATTTTGCCGCTGATCCCACAGGCTTATGAAAATCTCAAGCCAGGCGGTCATTTTCTGACTTCTGGGATCATCAATGACAAATTTGATGAAGTGGCACAAGGCTTGCGTGATGGCGGCTTTAAAATCGATGAGACGATGCGCATTAAGGATTGGTATGGCATTATTGCTCATAAGCCAACGCACGCAGAATAATAGGAGGCCCATATGCAACGCTATTTTATCAATGAATCGGTGCCTGAAGATCAACGGCTCGTCTTGCCAAAAGACATTGCCCATCATCTGGTTGACGTTTTGCGCGCGGAGCAAAATGATGAGCTGGAAGTTGTGCTTAATGATCAAAAAGTCTATCTGGCCCGGCTTGTCAGTCTGAATCCAGCCACCATCGAGCTGCAAAGCGATCTGGGTACTGATGCCGAATTACCGGTGGAAGTAATTTTGGCTTGCGGGCTGCCCAAGACCAAGGAAAAGCCGGAACTGATCGTGCAGAAGGCTACTGAAATGGGAGCCAGCCGAATTGTCTTTTTTGCGGCGCAGCGTTCCATCAGCCGGTGGAATCCACAAAAACAGGCCAAAAAAATCGAACGGCTGCAAAAAATTGCCAATGCCGCGGCCGAGCAGTCGCATCGCAATCGCCAGCCAGAAGTCGTTTATGGCGGCAAGCTCAGTGACGTCTTAAAAAACGAGGCGGCCGACTTTAAGATCGTGGCTTGGGAAGAATCAGCCAAGCAGGGTGAGGAGGCTAATCTGGCTAAAACGCTCAAGCAGCTGCAGCCAGGCCAAAAGCTGTTAGCAGTCTTTGGTCCAGAAGGCGGACTCAGCGCGGCCGAAGTTGATCAAATGAAAGAGCAAGGCGTCGTACCGGCTGGCTTGGGACCACGGATTCTGCGCACGGAAACGGCACCGCTGTATCTGCTGGCTGCTGTTTCCTATCAGTTGGAACTGGCTCGTTAAGCGCGTTGCCAAGCATTGTGTTACAATAAATGTCAATCAATTTGGCATGAGTGAGGAGATTTTAATGGAGAAGTTGCAGCAATTTTGGCGGACGACCGATCGCCGGCTTTTAATCAGCGATCTGGTGCTATCATTGGTGATCAACCCGCTGTTTTTAAAGCAGCACGTGGTATCGCGCGTTCAGATCATTATTTGGCTTTTGGTGTTGGTTAATTTCTGCTACGTTGTCTGGGCCGGCAGAAGAATCGCTAAGCAGCAGGACCGCTCCTGGCAGCTGCTGGTCTTTCCAGTCGGCTATCTGATCGGCGTCCGGCTTTTTCAAGTATCACGCTACACTTACTATTTCGCACTGGTCTATTTAGGCATCGAATACCTGGCTAAGGCTATGACTCAAGATGCCGTCAAAAATCAATCTAAAGAAAGCAAGTTGATGCAGGATGTCAAAAAACAATGAACTAACGCATGAAGACGTTAAAAAGATCGTTTCTTCATACATGAATGAAGAACATGTTGAAATGGTTGAGCGCGCCTACCATTTTGCTGCGGTTGCGCACGCTGACCAGCATCGCAAGTCGGGCGAGGCCTATATCATCCATCCGATTCAAGTTGCCGGCATCCTGGCCAATCTGCACATGGATCCAGAAACGGTATGCGCGGGCTACATGCATGATATCGTTGAAGATACCGGAGCCACTTTGGACGATATTCGCGAGCTTTTTGGCCCGACGATTGCCATGATCGTGGATGGCGACACCAAGATCTCTAAGATTCATTACAAGTCCAACAAAGAACAGATGGCCGAAACGCACCGTAAGCTTTTGCTGGCAATGAGCAAGGATATCCGCGTGATGATCGTTAAACTGGCTGACCGCCTGCACAATATGCGGACGCTGCAGCATCTGCGTCCCGACAAGCAGCGGCGGATTGCCAACGAAACGCTGGAAATCTACGCGCCGATTGCCGACCGACTGGGGATCAGCACCATTAAATGGGAGCTGGAGGATCTATCGCTGCGCTATCTCAATCCGCAGCAGTACTACCGCATCGTGCATCTGATGAATTCGCGGCGGGATCAGCGAGTCGAATACATCAACCGCGCCATTGTCGACGTTAAAAAAGCCATCAGCGATCTGGAATTGGGACCCAACGTCGAGATTTATGGCCGCCCGAAGCACATCTACTCGGTCTACCGCAAGATGGTCACACAGCATAAACAGTTTGAGCAGATTTATGACCTGCTGGCGATTCGGGTCGTGGTTGACTCAATCAAGGACTGCTATGCCGTTTTGGGCGCGGTTCATACCAACTGGAAGCCAATGCCGGGCCGTTTTAAGGACTATATTGCCATGCCGAAAGCAAACGGCTATCAGTCGCTGCATACCACGGTAATTGGTCCAGAAGGCCGGCTGCTGGAGATTCAGATTCGAACTCATGATATGCATGAGGTTGCCGAATACGGGGTTGCCGCACACTGGGCCTATAAAGAAGGCAAGACTAACGGTATCAAGCAGACGCAAGACTCTAAAAAACTCAACGTGGTCAAGGAAATTCTGGAGCTGCAGAGTGAATCGCAAGGCACCGATGAGTTTTTGCAGGGTATTCAAAGCGATGTTTTTGCCGATAAGGTCTACGCGTTTACTCCCAAAGGCGACGTTATTGAAATGCCAAAGGGCGCGGGGCCGCTGGATATGGCCTACCAGATTCATACGGAAGTCGGCAATCATACGACTGGTGCCAAGGTCAATGGCCGCATCGTACCTTTGAACTATGAGATTAAAAACGGCGATATCGTCGACATTTTAACCTCATCCAGTTCAGCGGGGCCAAGTCGCGACTGGCTGGATCTGGTGTTTACGCGGCGGGCCCGCAATAAGATTCGTCAGTTCTTTAGAGCTCATGATCACGACAAGAACGTGGAAAGCGGCCGTCAGATTATTGCCAGTCAGCTGCGTGATGCTGGCTATGATCCTAATGAGCTGATGACTACGGAAAAGAACAATCAGATTGCCGATCAGATGCACTACAAGACGGCTGATGACATGTTTGCCGCGGTTGGTTTTGGCGATGTGCCGCCAATTGGGGTGCGCAATCGCTTTACCGCCGATATTCGTAAAAAAGAGGCTGATGACAAGCAGCGGGCCGCGCAAAAAGCCGTTTTGGAAGATCACCAGACTTTTGAAAATAAAAATGCCAACAACCCGCGTAAGTTTGCCAAAAGCTCAGAAGGCGTGGTCGTTGAAGGTGTTGACAATCTCTTGACGCGGCTCAGCCATTGCTGCAGTCCCGTGCCCGGCGATGAGATCGTTGGCTACATTACCAAGGGCCGCGGGGTTTCCGTTCACCGTGCTGACTGTCCCAACGTTAAGGCCGCCGAAAAGAACGGCGAGCGGCTGGTCTCGGTCTTTTGGGCCAATCCAGCCGGCGATAAGACCAACTACAATGCCGATATTGAAGTTGAGGGCTACAATCGCAATGGCCTGTTGAATGACGTGCTGCGTTCAATCAACAACAACACGCGCTTTTTAACGTCAGTGAATGGTAAGGTCGATCACAACAAGATGGCTACGATCTCTGCCACGATTGGCGTGCGCAACAGTCAGCATCTGCAGCTGATCTTGGACAGTCTGAAAAACATTCCAGATGTCTATGTCGTCAAACGGGTAATTCGTTAAGAGGTGATCAAATGCGTGTCGTATTGCAACGAGTCAATCATGCTGCCGTCAGAATCGATGGTGAAACGGTCGGCCAGATTCAAAAAGGCTACCTGCTGTTGGTCGGTCTGGCACCGGAAGATACTGGTGAGCAGCTGGATTGGATGGTACACAAAATCGTCAACCTGCGTGTTTTTGAAGATGAAAACGGCAAGCTGAACCGAGCACTGGCTGATGTCAATGGCGAGATTTTGTCGATTTCACAGTTTACCCTGTATGCTGACGTCAAACATGGCAATCGGCCTGGTTTTTCAAAAGCTGCTAAGCCGGAAATTGCCGCGCCTTTATATGACCGTTTCAACGAAAAACTGCGTCAAGCCGGCGTGCATGTTGAAACCGGTCGTTTTGGCGCTGATATGAAAGTTGAGCTGGAAAACGACGGTCCGGTTACGATTCTTTATGAAAAATAGTTTTTAAAAAGCGAGCAGCGGTTAGACCGTTACTCGCTTTTTAATTAGGTTCTTGAATAGCTGATCGATAATCGGCAGGTACTGGCGTCATTGTCATGACAATCAGTAGTTACAGTCAGCTTAACGTTAAAAACAACATCGCTTTGCAAATCATACTTGAATCGATTGGGACTAGAAAATCTACACATTGATCAATTTATCAGTAGCGTTCCAAAATGCCGTCGACTGCGGGGCCGTACGTTTCGCCAAACAAGATCAGATGCATGCACAGATAGTAGAACTGATACCATGGCAGTCGCTCATTGACCCCTTTTGCCAATGGATACTCCTGCTGATAGGCTTGGTAGAACGCGGGCTCAAAGCCGCCAAAAATCGTGGTCATAGCCAGATCAAACTCACGATCGCCATAGACGGCATCCGGATCGATCAAAACTGGCTGCCCAGTTTCACCAAACATATAGTTGCCTGCCCAGAGATCACCGTGCAAAAGACTGGGGATGACCTGGTGCTGATCATAATAGTCACTGAAGGCTTGGCGCATTCTTTGATAGTGAGTCTCGCGCCAGTCATTCCAACGTCCGTTTTTCTTAGCAACGGCAATTTCGGGATCTAGCCGCTGCTTGAGATAAAAGTCGCGCCAGCTGTCATTCCACTCATTGTTTTTAACTAGCGCTCTGGTGGTGTGATTTTCATAAAAGCCAAACTGTTTGGCGTGCTGGGCGTGCATTTTGGCGACTGCTCGTCCTAGATCAGCCTGCGAGCCGCTGCCGCTTTCGATCCATTCCAAAGCCAGGTAGGCATCATTTTGAATCTGTCCTTGGGCAAGCGGGGTCGGCGTTTTGACTAAGGCACCGATTTCTTCTAGGCCGCGTTTTTCATGATCAAAATAGCCGGCAGGATGATTGGGCTGAACCTTAAGAAAATAGGTTCTTTGATCAGCCTTGATCTGATAGGCGGCATTGATGTCGCCACCAGCAACCGGCTGACAATCTTGAATCTGGCGAAACGGCAATTGGCTGAGCCATTTTTGATTAAGCTGATATGCAGACATAAGACCAACATCCTTTCTGTCTAGTTTTTAAAGTAGTTATTTAATCCCTTGGCAATATCGCGGGCGATCTTTTGCTGATAGCTGGCATTTTTGATTTGATTAAAGTCTTTAGTTGAATTGATGTAGCCCATTTCGCAAAGCACGGCTGGACGGGTATTATCGCGAATGACCAGAAAGTCGCCAAACTCAATGCCGCGATTGGTTAATGGCAGGTTATTCAGCTGCTTATTCAGTGCCTTGGCCAGCCTTTTGGATGCACCCTTATGGTAATAATAGGTTGTAAATCCCGAGGCTTCGTTGCGAGCCGGCGAAGAATCGAAATGGAAACTGATAAAGGCGTCGGCATGCATGCTTTCGGCAAGGGCCGGGCGCGGTTTGAGTCCAACGTAACGGTCCGAGTCGCGTGTCATAATGACATGTGCTCCTCGCAGCCGCAGTTCTTGAGCGACACGATTAGCCAGCTGCAGCGTATAGGTCTTTTCCATGTAGCGCTTGCTGGTACTGTCTTTATATTCGGCACCAGAGTCAGAACCGCCATGGCCAGGGTCAATTACGATCGTAGCTTCGGAAAGGTTTGAGACGTGCTTGAGATTGTTTTTGGGATGAACCAGCCAGCTGGCGACCCAGCCAAAACGCTGATCGCTTAGCCGAATCTTGTACCATGAGTTGCGCGTTTTGAGAATCGTTACGCGCTGGCCTTTTTTAACGGTACCGATCGTGGCATAGTCCAGTCCAGGACCGGTACGGACGTTGAGCCCACTGGTTTCAATGGTGGTCGTCCGCGAAAACGTCAGCGCGACCACCATGACAATTGCAATTAATGCCATGCTGATCGCAACCAGGACAGCTTTGGCAGGACGATGAAACTTCAAGATTTTAGCTCCTTTATCATGAATCATTAAGATAAGTTTAGAAAGCATCAATTGGAAAATCAAGACTAATTCATGGCTGGCCTATTGACTAAACAGCTCAAGCCTAGTAGGCTAAGTAAGTAATTAAATTTAGAGATGCCGATGAAAAAGAATGTTCGGTCTGCCATAGCTTTCAGCGAGCGGGGAATTGGTGCAAGCCCTGTCGATTGGCTGCCGAGTGACGCTTTGGAGGCAGGGTCATGACCCCGTCGAAGCTACGTTACCCAAGAGTAAACCCAAGGTGGTACCGTGCATTCAAGCACCCTTGCAGCAGCAGGGGTGCTTTTTTAAATCGACTGATTGATCAATGGAGGAGAGATACAATGCGCTATCAACGCCCAAAAGGCACGGCTGATATCTTGCCGGGCGAATCCGCTCAGTGGGAAGCCGTTGAGAAGCTGGCTCGTGAAATCTTTGCGCGCTATGGCTACCGCGAAATTCGCACGCCAATTTTTGAAAACTACAATATTTTTGCCCGCTCGGCTGGTGAGACTTCTGATGTCGTTACCAAAGAAATGTATGACTTTAAAGATAAGGGTGATCGTCACGTGGCGCTGCGCCCAGAAGGTACGGCTGGCGTAGTCCGGGCCTATGTTGAAAACAAGCTGTATGGTCCTGAATACAACAAGCCTTACAAGGTCTACTACATGGGACCGATGTTTCGCTATGAGCGGCCGCAGTCTGGTCGGCAGCGTGAGTTCCACCAAATTGGGGTTGAAGCATTTGGCAGCGATAATCCAGCCGTTGACGTTGAAGTTATGACCATGGCGCTGCGCCTGTTCAAGCAGCTGGGTCTAACGGGTCTGCGCGTAGCCATCAACACGCTTGGCGATCAAGAAACGCGCGATACCTACCGTCAAGCACTGATCGACTACTTAAAGCCGCACTACGATGAACTGAGCGAAGACTCTCAAGAACGTCTGGAAAAGAATCCATTACGGGTCTTAGACAGCAAGGATCCGCGCGACAAGCAGTTTGTTGACGATGCGCCATCGATTTTGGACTATTTGACTGATGATGCCCAAAAGCACTTTGATCTGGTCAAGGAAATGCTGGATGAGCTGGATATTGACTACACGGTTGACCCAACCATGGTGCGGGGACTGGATTACTACAACCACACGATCTTTGAGGTCATGGTTCAGGCAAAGTCGCTTGGTCAAGGCTACACGACGATCTGTGGCGGGGGCCGCTACAGTGGACTGGTTGAAGAGCTTGGCGGTCCGGATACGCCAGGGGTTGGCTTTGGGATTGGCTTAGAACGGCTGATGCTTTTGCTCAACGAAGAAGGACTGCTTAAAAAAGCGGATCCTGACCTAGACGTTTATGTTGTTGGCATTGGCGAGGCAACCAATACTGCCAGCTTTAAACTGGTTGAAGCAGCGCGGGATGCCGGCTTTGTTGCTGAACGCGACTACTTGAACCGTAAGCCGAAAGCGCAGTTTAAGACGGCTGCCAAGGAAAATGCAAAAGTCGTTTTGACGATTGGCCAAAAAGAACTGGAAAGCGGCACGGTTCACTTTAAGGTAATGGCCACGGGTGAAGAGACTACTTTACCACTGGACCGCATTTTTGCTGATTTTAAAGCCGTTTATCAAGAACAGACAAAGGGGTAATAAAAAATGAAGCGTACCAATTATGCTGGTGAGACCAGTGAACAGCAGATTGGCCAAGAAGTCGTCGTTAAAGGCTGGGTGGCCAAACGACGCAATCTGGGTGGCCTGATCTTTATCGACTTGTGGGATCGCTCAGGCATCGTGCAGCTGGTTTTTGATGAAAAAATTGATCCGGCGGCATTTGAAATCGCCAATCAGGTGCGGAACCAATACGTCATTGAAGCGCATGGTCTGGTGCGGGCTCGTAAGGAAGTCAACCCTGACATGAAGACGGGCAAGATCGAGATTGAAGTCAAGGAAGCCAGCATTTTGGCCAAGTCCAAGCCAATGCCGTTTGAAATCGTGGATGACGTTGATGCTTCTGAAGAACTGCGCTTGAAATACCGCTACCTTGATCTGCGCCGCCCTGAGATGATGAAGCGCTTGATGCTGCGGAGCAAGGTTACGCATGTCGTTCACCGCTACTTTGAAAAGAACGGCTTCTTAGACGTTGAAACGCCAGAACTGACGCGCTCTACTCCAGAAGGGGCGCGTGACTACATCGTGCCTTCACGGGTCTACCCAGGCAGCTTCTATGCTTTGCCGCAATCGCCACAGTTGTTCAAGCAGCTGTTGATGGCAGCTGGGGTCGACAAGTACTACCAGATTGCCAAATGCTTCCGTGATGAGGACTTGCGGGGCGACCGGCAGCCAGAATTTACGCAGATCGATACTGAAATGAGCTTTGCTACGCCAGAAGACATTCAAGCGATGACAGAAGGCCTGATCAAAGACGTTATGAAAGAAGTCTTGGACATTGACGTTAAGACGCCTTTCCCACGTATGGAATGGCAAGAGGCAATGGACAAGTACGGTACCGACAAGCCGGATACGCGTTTTGAAATGCTGATTCATGATATCAGTGATCTGGTGAAGGACAGCTCGTTTAAGGTATTCAGCAGTACGGTGGCAGCTGGCAACTATGTCCGGGCCATTGTCGTACCTGGTGGAGCTGATAAGTACTCCCGTAAAGACATCAGCAAGCAGGAAGACTACATCAAGCGCTATAATGCCAAGGGGCTGGCCTGGGTCAAGGTTGGCGCGGATGGCTACAATGGTCCCGTTGCCAAGTTCTTAAACGATCAAGCTGCTGAATTAAATGCGGCGCTTGATGCCAAGGAAGGCGACTTGATCTTAATCGTTGCCGGTTCGTTCCACGTGGTCTGCGATTCATTAGGCTACCTGCGAAACCACTTTGCTGAAGAACTCGGCTTAAAAGACCCTAACCAATGGAACTACGTCTGGATCGTCAACTGGCCAATGTTTGAATATGATGAAGGCTTTGGTAAGTGGATCGCGGCTCACCACCCATTCACGATGCTTAACCCTGAGGATCTGCACTATCTGGAAGATGGCGAAGACCCACATCAGGCGCACGCACAAAGCTATGACATCGTTTTGAACGGTCAAGAAATCGGTGGGGGCTCCATCCGTATTCACGACCCTGAAATTCAAGAAAAGGTCTTTAAGGCCCTGGGCTACAGCAAAGAAAAGGCTCAAGCACGCTTCGGCTTTTTGATCAAGGCTTTGGAACTGGGAATGCCTCCAGAGGGTGGTCTGGCAATTGGCCTGGATCGCTGGGTAATGTTCCTGTCGCAGGCTGACAGCATTCGTGATGTGATTGCCTTCCCTAAGAACTCAAAGGCCGTTGAACCATTGACGGCAGCACCAGCTCGCGTCAGTGAACAACAGTTGGAAGAGCTGCGTCTGGAAGTTCCTGCTGAAGACGAAGACAAAGAAGACTAACTGAATAAGCTGTAAAAAAGGATCCGCTGGCTTGGCGGATCCTTTTTGATTAAGGTGGGGGAATATGCAATTACTTACTTTTGACTAAAAACCGGCGCAAAGTATGTAAATTCAGGGCCGGCAATCGTTCAAAACTGGATTTTCTTCACTAAGTCAAGGATCTTTCGGCCAGCAAAGTACAACTAAAAACGCTTTGACAGAACCGCGCCAAGAATCTGGACTTATGATGAGCTGGCCTTAAAACGATCAGCCTTAATCAGACCCGCCTAAAAGCTGGCTGCGATCAGTCAGCAGCGAATATAAAATCATGAAACTTGTGCGTGTCCTGCAATGGCAGATCTTGGCTCCGGCTGCGGTTATTCAAGCTTGAAATTGCGGACGACCTTGTCCAGATCCTCCTGCTCGATTCCAAGATAATGGCGGGTATTGCGTTCAGAAGAGTGGTTGAACAGCTGCGAGATGATTTCGATATTGACGCCATCTTTATATAACTGACGGCCAAACGTCTTACGAAACGAGTGCGTCCCCAGCTTGGCTACCAGTTTTTCGTTGCCGGTTTTACGGGCGATTCGCTGCAGCATTTGATAAAAGCCGTGCACGGAGAAGTGACCGTCTTGGCGGCCGGGGAACAGCCAATCATTATCGTCTTTGAAGTCCAGTTCGTTTAAGTAGTTGATGATCTCAGCCAGACAGTTGTTCCAGTAAAGCGTCTTGGCCTTACCGGTTTTTTGCTCGATGATCCGCGTTTGGGTCTTGTTTTTAACGTGGCCAACCCGCAGCGTCACGACATCAGAGGCGCGCAGGCCGTTGTTTAACGCAATCGAGATCAAAAGCAGATTGCGGTTGACCAATTCGGGACGTGAATATTGGCGAATAGCTTCTTGCAGTTCGTGATACTCGGCGGTCGTTAAAAATTTGACGTTTTCCACCCAGATCTTACGGTCGCCTTTCTTTTCGCCATTGGTCTTGTTTTTGGGAACGTAGATGCGTTTTTTCGCCATAGAAATTCCTCCTTAACAGCGAACGAGTCAATAATTTTATTGTAGCGATAAAATACGCTAAAATAAAGAGACTCGCTTATTAAAGAAAGGATGCGATCAAATGCTGATTGGCTCACACGTCAGTCTTAAAGCGCCCAAAATGCTGCTTGGTTCTGCTCAAGAAGCAGCCAGCTATGGGGCCAATACGTTTATGGTTTATACCGGTGCGCCGCAGAATACCAAACGCAAGCCGCTTGATGAAATGAAGATTCCAGAAGGTCGGGCCTACATTGAAGAGCACGGTTTCAGTCATCTGGTGGTGCATGCGCCTTATATCGTTAATCTGGGCAACACGCTCAAGCCGCAGAACTTTGCTTTTGGCGTTGAGTTCCTGCGTCAAGAGGTTCAACGGGCCGCGGCCATTGGTGCCACGCAGATTACGCTGCATCCCGGAGCTCATGTCGGTGCTGGGGCCAAAGTAGCCTTACATCAGATTGCACAAGGATTAAATGAGATCATCACGCCCGATCAAAAGCCGCAGATTGCGATTGAAACCATGGCTGGTAAGGGAACTGAGGTCGGCACTTCATTTGAGCAGATTGCCGAGATCATGGATCAGGTTGTCTATAACGAAAAGCTCTCGGTAACGTTTGATACATGTCATACCAATGATGCCGGCTATAACGTCAAAAACGACTTTGATGGCGTCTTGGAAGAATTTGATCATATCTTGGGCCTTGAAAAGCTGCAGGTCATTCACTTAAACGATTCTAAGAATCCACAGGGCAGCCATAAAGACCGCCACGAAAACCTGGGGATGGGAACGATTGGCTTTGAGGCGCTCAGTTATATTGCCCATCATCCGCAATTGGAACAGGTGCCTAAAATTATGGAGACGCCCTGGGTTCCACTGGCCGATAATCCTAAAAAGAAAGTCGCTCCTTATGGCGAAGAGATCAAGATGATCACAAACAATCAGTTTGATCCAACGTTTGTGGAACGACTAAGCCATTCTGAAAATTAGTTGAAATTTTTTCAAAAAAGCAGTTGACGCTCTTTTTTGGATTAAGTATAATATCATTCGTAGTGATAAGATTGAAGCAGTCAATTAGACGCTTTTGATCGCAACAGTACGGAATTCTAAGCTCGGAGGGAGGGAATCAACAATGTCAAAGACTATCGTTCGCAAGAATGAATCGTTAGACGACGCTCTTCGACGCTTTAAGCGTACGGTTTCACGGAACGGAACGCTGCAAGAATACCGCAAGCGTGAATTTTACGAAAAGCCAAGCGTAAAACGTAAGTTGAAATCTGAAGCAGCTCGGAAGCGCAAAAACAAGCGCCGTCACTAGAATGCTGCAGCTCCTGGGCGAATGTCTCATTCACCAGGGGCTTTTTTGTATAATTTAGAAAAACGGGAGGAACTTGAAATGAGTCTATTGGATAAGCTGACTAAAGACATGGTTGCCGCAATGAAAGCCAAGGACAAGGAAACCTTGAGCACGGTCCGGATGCTTAAGGCTTCGGTTCAAAACGAAAAGATCAAGTTGGGTCATGAATTAAGCGAAGAAGAAGAAAATTCGCTGTTGGCGCGTGAATACAAGCAGCGCAAGGAAGCTTTGGAAGAATTCGTTGCTGCCAAGCGTCAGGATCTTATTGACAAGACCAAGGCTGAAATGAGCGTTGTTGAAAAGTACATGCCAAAGCAGCTTTCTGATGACGAAATCAAGCAGATCGTTGATGAGGCCGTTCAAGCTACGGGTGCTGACAGCATGAAGGACTTCGGCAAGGTAATGAAGTCGGTTATGCCAAAGGTTAAGGGCAAGGCTGATGGCAAAGTAGTCAACCAAACCGTTAAGGATGCCCTGCAAAAATAAGGCATTAATGTACCGGATTGCTGATCAATCAAGCTATTGATCAAGATGATAGGCACTGTCCGATTTGGGCAGTGCTTTTCTTTTGCCATGTTGCGGTTTATGCGGATTGCAGCCGGCTATGTTATAATTTTTGATGGTATTGATTAAATCAAAAGCAAAGGGGAAATCTTCGTTTGACAGAAATGACTTTTCGCATTGAAAGCCCTGAAGTTGAATTGGGACTTTTGGGCGCGCAAGACAAATTCGTGGTGCTTTTAGAAGAAGGCATGAACGTAACCATCAATCCGTTTGGTACCGATCTGAAAATCAGCGGTGAAGATGAGGACGTTCATCTGACCTATGACGTTTTAGAGCAGCTGGTAGATCTGCTGCATCATGGCATCAGCTTAAGCAGCACGGATATCGTCAGTGCGATGAAGATGGCTCGTCGCGGTACGCTGCAGTACTTTGGCGATCTGTACAGTGAAACGATTATTAAGGATCGCAAAGGCCGGTCGATTCGCGTCAAAAACTTTGGTCAGCGTCAGTATGTGCATGCCATCAAGGATAATGACATTACGTTTGGGATTGGGCCAGCCGGAACGGGGAAGACGTATCTGGCAGTTGCGATGGCCGTAGCTGCTTTAAAGCGCGGTGAGGTTGAGCGGATCATTCTGACGCGGCCTGCCGTAGAAGCCGGTGAGAGTCTAGGTTTTTTGCCTGGTGACTTGAAGGAAAAGGTTGATCCATACCTGCGGCCGATTTATGACGCGTTAAATGAGATTTTTGGCGCCGACCACGTGGAACGTCTGATCGATCGCGGCACGATTGAAATCGCACCATTAGCATACATGCGGGGACGGACGCTGGATAATGCCTTTGTAATCTTAGACGAGGCACAAAACACCACCAATGCGCAGATGAAGATGTTTCTGACGCGGCTTGGCTTTGGTTCGAAAATGGTTGTCAATGGTGATGTTTCGCAGATTGACTTGCCAAGGGGGACTCGCAGCGGCTTGATCTCGGCCCCCCGAATTCTGCAGAACGTACCCTCAATTGAATTCGTTCAATTTAGCGCGGCCGATGTGGTCCGGCATCCAGTTGTCGCCCGCATCATTACGGCCTATGAAAATGATGAGCAACAGACTTTGGAGAAAAAATAATGGATATTGAAATCTACGACCAAACCGGTGATCAAGCCGTCAGCCAAGATCAATTGCAGCTGGCGCACGATATTTTGGAATATGCGGCCAAGTGCCTTGAGTTAAAGGACAATACGGAGGTTTCTCTGACGTTTGTTCACAATCCGCAAATCAGAGCGCTGAATGCTCAATATCGCGGCGTTGATCGGGCGACTGACGTTTTAAGCTTTGCCTTAGAAGATGACAGCGACGATTCGCCGATCTTGCTGGATCCAGAACTGGCGGCCCAGATTCCAGAAAACCTCGGCGATCTGTTCATCTCGATTGATAAAGTTGGCGAGCAGGCTAAGTTTTTGGGTCATTCCAATGATCGTGAGCTGGGCTTTTTGATCGTGCATGGCTTTTTGCATTTGAATGGGTATGATCATGAAGAAAAGGCCGATGAAGAAAAAATGTTTAAGCTGCAAGAGGAGATTTTAAATGGCTATGGGCTCCCAAGATAAGCATCAGGTCGAAAAAAATCGTCATTTCATCCAGGCGCTGGGACATGCCTGGGATGGAGTCAAAGATGTGGTTAAAAAAGAACGCAACATGCGGTTCCATATCATCGCGGCCGTTTTGGTGATTATCGCGGCCTTTTTGATGCAGGTCAACGTTTTTGAGTGGCTGTGGCTGCTGTCGGCCATCTTTGTCGTGTTTGCGGCTGAGTTTGCCAATACGATCGTTGAAGAGCTGGTTGATCTGGTCGTGCACCATCACTATGATCTTGATGCTAAATACGCTAAAGATATTGCCGCTGGGGTCGTCTTGCTGGCAGCTTTTTACGCGGTTTTGGTCGGGCTGCTGATTTTTTGGCCGCGCTTCAAGAATTTGTTAGGCATTTAGGAAAGGGAAAAATATGGACAATCCAAATTTTAAATCTGGTTTCGTTGCTCTGATTGGTCGGCCCAACGTCGGCAAGTCAACGCTTTTAAACTATGTCGTCGGACAAAAGGTTGCCATTATGAGCAACGTTGCCCAAACGACGCGTAATAAGATTCAAGGGATCTACACTACTGATGAGGCTCAGATCGTCTTCATCGACACGCCGGGGGTCCACAAGCCGCAAACCAAACTGGGCGACTTTATGGAGCGCTCAACGCTTTCGGCTTTGGATGAGGTCGACGCGGTTTTATACGTGGTCGCTGCTGATGAAAAGCGCGGTCCTGGCGATAACTTCATCATGGAGCGGCTCAAGCAGGTGCAAAAGCCGATCTACCTGGTCGTCAACAAGATCGATAAGGTACATCCAAACAAGCTGCCGGCAATCGTCAAGCAGTTTGAGGATGGCACGGTCAAGCTTGCCGATGTCGTTCCGGTTTCAGCATTGAATGGCAATAACGTCAATGCTTTGATCAACAAGTTGGTCGACCAGCTGCCAAATGGTCCGCAATACTATCCTAGCGATCAGATCAGCGACCACCCCGAACGTTTCGTGATTGCCGAGATGATTCGTGAAAAAGTCTTTATGCTGACGCGCCAGGAAGTGCCGCATTCGGTTGCCGTGGATGTCATGTCGGTCAAGCGTCAAGATGATGAGACGGTCCACATCAATGCCAACATCATCGTTGAGCGGCCGGGACAAAAGGGCATCATCATCGGTAAAAAAGGGCAGATGCTCAAACAGATCGGGACCATGGCCAGAAAAGACATCGAGCATCTGCTGGGCGATCGGGTCTATCTGCAGCTGTGGGTCAAGGTGGTTCCCGGCTGGCGCGATAAATCGGCAATGCTCAAAGACTACGGCTACCGCAGCAACGACTATTAAAAGGAGCTGAGAGCATGGCGCGGGAAAATACTTCCTTTGCCGGCATCGTAATGTATCGGCGCCCGTATAAAGAACGCGATCTGCTGGTTAAGTTTTTGACTGACAAGCGCGGACCGATGATGTTTTTCGTGCGGGGCGGCAATCGTTCGCATGCCAAAATCACCAGCGATATTCTGCCTTTTACGCATGGACAGTATACCGGCTGGCTGGCTGATGATGGCTCGCTCAGCTATCTGAGTGCCGCGCGTGATACGCGTCAATACGTTCATCTAGGCGAAGATCCCCTGCGCAGTGCCTATGCTACCTATATTCTTGAATTGGTGGATGCAACGTTTGAAGAAGGCCGATCGATTGGCGGCTGGTTTAATCAAGTGGCGGCCGCACTCGAGCTGATTGATAAAGGGCAGGATCCCCAAATCGCAGCCAACGTCTTGGAGGTGCAGTTTCTGCCTTTATTGGGAGCCGCGCAGACTTGGGACCGTTGCACGATCTGTGGTTTGAACGATCGCCCGCTGGATTTTTCCGAGGCTAACGGGGGAATGCTGTGCAGTCGGCACTGGAACCTGGATGAGCATCGATTTCACTTGGATCGCCGGACGGTTGGCTATCTGCAGCTGTTTGCCTCTTTGAATCTGGCCCAGGTCAATCAGATTCAGGTTGATCAAAGCGTTAAGAATCGGCTGCGCTATACGCTGGATCGGATTTATGACGATGAGCTTGGCCTGCACTTAAAGAGCAAGCGGTTCATTGATCAAATGGCGACCTGGGAAAATCAATTGAAAAATCTTCGCTCTGAAAATTGACAAGTGTAAAGTAGTTGTCTATGATAAAAGAGCAACTAAATTTAAATCTAATCGACGATGACAAAGAATCGCTGCTTACTGTCGAACCAAAGCGATCATGGGATGGTGGAAGCCATGATAACGATCAAGCAGCGTGGCACTTTAACAGTCGCTTAATTAAGCTGTTCTGCATGTCTAAGGTGCAGAAAAGCAGGGTGGAACCGCGAATTAACTTCGTCCCTGCAATGACCAGTCCAGCTGGCCATTGTAGGGGCTTTTTACGTTGAAAGGAGTCAGATTATGTCAAAGAAACTCACCGTTCAAGAGATTATTTTTACTCTTGAAAAATATTGGGCCGATCAAGGCTGTATGCTGATGCAGGCCTACGACAACGAAAAAGGTGCCGGGACGATGAGCCCATACACTTTCCTGCGGGCAATTGGACCTGAACCATGGAACGTTGCCTACGTTGAACCTTCTCGGCGGCCTGCCGATGGGCGCTACGGTGAAAACCCCAACCGTCTTTACCAGCATCACCAGTTCCAGGTTTTGATGAAGCCATCACCAGACAACATTCAAGAGCTCTACTTGGGCAGCTTAAAGCAGCTGGGAATTGAGCCGCTGGAACACGATATTCGTTTTGTTGAAGACAACTGGGAAAACCCATCAATGGGCTGTGCCGGGGTTGGCTGGGAAATCTGGCTCGATGGGATGGAAGTTACGCAGTTCACTTATTTCCAAGTCGTTGGTGAGCTGCAGATGGATCCGGTAGCTGCCGAGGTTACCTATGGCCTGGAACGATTGGCTGAATACATTCAAAACGTTGACAGTGTCTATGATCTGGAATGGGCAGACGGCGTCAAGTATGGCGACATCTTCAAGGAACCAGAATATGAGCACTCCAAGTACAGTTTTGAAGAAAGCAACCAAGACATGCTGCTTCAAGAATTCAACGACTACGAGGCTGAAGCCAAGCGTCTGATCAAGCTGGGGCTGGTTCACCCGGCATACGACTATGTTTTGAAGTGCAGCCACACGTTCAACCTGCTGGATGCACGCGGGGCGGTTTCAGTAACGGAACGGGCCGGCTACCTGCACCGAATTCGGATCATGGCCAAGTCTATTGCCAAGGCTTTTGTCGAAGAACGGCGCAAACGGGGCTTCCCATTGATTCATGATGAAAAGGAACGCCAGGCAACGGTCGAAAAATACACCAAGCTGGCTGAAAAAGCAGCGGCACGGGCGGCCAAGCAAGCTGCCAAGGCCAAGAAGGAGGACAAGTAAATGGCACATTCATATTTGTTGGAAATTGGGCTGGAAGAAATGCCTGCGCATGTCGTAACGCCAAGCATCAAGCAGCTGCACGAACGCGTTGCTCAATACTTAAAGGAACAGCGCATTGACTTTGCAAAGATTCAAGAATTTGCCACGCCGCGTCGCTTGGCTCTTTTGATTACCGGGTTAGCCGACAAACAGCCTGATGTCAACGAATCCGTTAAGGGCCCGGCCAAAAAGATTGCTCAGGATGCAGACGGCAACTGGACCAAAGCAGCGATTGGCTTTACGCGCGGTCAAGGCGTTAGTGTTGATGACATCGAGTTTAAGGAGATCAAGGGCGTTGAATACGTCTACGTTGAAAAGCACGTTGACGGCAAGCCGGTTGCTGAGGTTCTGCATGGCTTAAAGGACGTCATCGAAGCCATGAACTTCCCAACGATGATGAAGTGGGGCCGCCACTCGTTGCAGTTCGTTCGGCCGATTCGCTGGCTGGTATCGCTTTTGGATGATGAGGTCGTGCCATTTTCGATCCTGGACGTAACGGCTGGCCGCATGACGCGTGGTCACCGTTTCCTGGGTCATGACGTGGAGATCAAGCATGCCGAAGACTACGAAGCTGAGCTGAACAACGACTTTGTGATCGCCAATCAAAAACAGCGCAAGAACCTGATCAAATCTCAGATTGACGAGATCTTGGCGGAAAACGACTGGATCATCGACTGGGATGAGGACTTGTTGGAAGAAGTCAACAACTTGGTTGAATGGCCAACCTCATTTGCCGGTTCGTTTGATGAAAAATATCTGGTCTTGCCTGAAGAAGTCCTGATTACCTCCATGAAGGACAACCAGCGCTTCTTCTGCGTTCGCGATCATGAGGGCAAGCTTTTGCCGCACTTTATCGCGGTCCGCAACGGTAACAGCGACTACCTGGAAAACGTGATCAAGGGTAATGAACGGGTGCTGGTACCACGTCTGGAAGATGCCAAGTTCTTCTATGAAGAGGACCAAAAGATTACGATTGACCAATACGTGGCTCGCTTAAAGAAGGTCAGTTTCCATGACAAGATCAGCTCCATGTATGACAAGATGGCGCGGACGGCGGTCTTGGCCCAGCTGCTTGGTCAAAAGCTGAACCTTAGTGATGAAGAAATGGCGGACCTTGATCGAGCTGCTCACATCTACAAGTTTGACCTGACGACGCAGATGGTGGGCGAATTTGCCGAGCTGCAAGGGGTCATGGGTGAGATCTATGCCAAGCTGCTTGGTGAAAAAGCTGACGTCGCTGCAGCCATTAAGGAACACTATATGCCAATCTCTGCTGAAGGCGAGCTGCCAGCCGGCAAGATCGGCGCGGTTTTGGCAATTGCCGACAAGCTGGACAGCATCATCAGCTTCTTTGCCGTTGATATGATTCCGAGCGGCTCCAATGACCCATATGCACTGCGGCGGCAGGCTTACGGGATCGTGCGGATTATTGCTGCTCGCGGCTGGCATCTGCCGGTAATGGGGATGGCCGCTGAATTTGCAGAAGCATTGGCAGCTCAAGGACTGACGCCAGAATTTGACGTTTTGCACAATGCTGAACAGGTACACGCATTCTTCTTGGATCGGCTCAAGCAGTTCTTCAACACGCAGGATCTGCGCTATGACGTAATCGATGCCGTTGTGGACACAAAATCCGATGACATTGCCAACGTTCTGGCAGCTGCCGAGACGCTTGACGCGCACAAAGACGATGATGGCTTTAAAGAAGACGTCGAAGCCTTGACGCGGGTACTGCGGATTGCCAAGAAGGCTGACTTTAAGGATGGCGTACCAGCAGTTGATCCGGCCAAGTTCCAAAACCCATCGGAAACCGAGTTGTTTGATCTGGTGGCTTCCTTAAACAAGAAGTGGGATACGCAGACGCTGGCACAAAACTTTGCTGATCTGCGGGCAATGGCACCAGCCATCACCAACTACTTTGAAGAGAACATGATCATGGACAAAGACGAAAGCATCCGCAGCAACCGGCTGGCACTTTTGCAGCAGCTGGCTGATGATGTCTATGCACTTGGTAATCTTGACAAGCTGATCGTTAAATAGTTCCGGTTTATCGAGCAAATGAATTGTATTGTCCCAGACTTGTGGTATCATGTTAAATAGGTATATTAGGTAGTGTCTAAAAGCAGATGCTGTCTGAAGTCGTTGAAGGTCGCATTCCATCTGGAGGCGACCTTTTGCTACTATTCGCGGGAAATGGGGTGAACGAATGGCGCGACTTTCACAGGAACTCATCGATCAGGTGCGGCAGTCCGTTGATATTGCTGATGTCATCAGTCAAGACGTTCAGCTGCAGCGGCAAGGCAAGAACCTGGTTGGGCACTGTCCGTTTCACGAAGATAATACACCATCATTTTCAGTCAGTGAGCAAAAGCAGTTCTTTTATTGCTTTAGCTGTCATCGCTCGGGTTCAGTATTCGACTTTTTGATGGAGCTGCATCATCTATCATTTCCGCAGGCCGTTGAGCAGGTTGCCAAGCTGGGCAGCGTGGCCTTGCCAACTGATTTTCAAGCTGGTGCCGAGCCTAAAACGGAACAGGCGCCGGATTCGCAGCAGGGTCGCTTGATTAAGCTGCATGAAACGACCATGCGACTCTATCATCATATTTTGATGAATACGCCAGCCGGCGAGTCTGCCCGCCGCTATCTGCAAAAGCGCGGTCTGACTCAAGAGCTGATCGATCAGTTTAATCTCGGCTATGCTCCTAAAGAAGAGGTCTTAAAGGCCGTTTTGGAAAAAGAAGGACATGACTATCAGCTGCTGCGCCGATCGGGACTGTTTACCGAGGATCGCTCCGGCAGCCTGCATGATCGTTTCCATGATCGAGTCATGTTTCCGCTCAAGGATGGGCAGGGGCGACCGGTTGCCTTTTCAGGACGGCTATTGCAAAAAAATACTGACGCGCCGAAGTATCTCAACAGTCCAGAAACGCCGATTTTTAACAAGCGTCGTTTGATCTTTAATTTTGATCTAGCCAGAAAAGCAGCCAGAGAAAATGGGAAACTGCTGCTTTTTGAAGGTTACATGGACGTTATTTCGGCATATGGCGCCGGCGTTCATAATGGCATTGCCTCCATGGGGACCAGTCTGACCGATGAGCAGCTGGCGATGATCGTCAAGACGACCAATCAGCTGAACATTTGCTACGATGGCGATGCACCGGGACAAAACGCCATTGAGCGGGCGCTGAAGCTGATCGAGGCCAGTGCGGTTGCCAGTCAGCTTAAGATTCGCGTCGTGCAGCTGCCAACCGGACAAGACCCTGATGAATACATTCAGCAAAATGGCGGGGCTAAGTTTCGCGATTATCTGAAAAATACCGAAGAAACACCGACTGCATTTCGCTTGCGCTATCTGCGGCAGGGACTGAATCTGAGCAATCAGGCCGAGCTTTTGAGCTATTTGAATGCAGCAATCGGCGTAATTGCCAAGGTCGGTGATCCGGTTGCCAGAGATTTGTACGTACAGGAATTGGCCAGGGAGTTTCAGGTCAATCCGCAAAATCTGCAGCAGCAGCTGACGACTCAGCTTCAAAAACAGCCGGCTGCTCAGCCAGGCACGGCACCGCCAGTATCACAATGGCCTGATAATCCGCCAGCTGCCCCCAAGCGCCGGTCGTTTAATGGATCGTTTACGCGACCGGCTTACGGCCAAAAGCGGCGTGCTCAAGCACAACCGGCACCACAGGCAGTCACGCTGACGGCAGCCGAGCAGCAGTCATTGGCGCTTGACCAAACTGAGCGGGCAGAGCGCTTATTGCTGACGGCTGTGCTCCATGACTATGGTACCAGGGCTCAGCTGAAGGCAATGCCTGATTTTGCCTTTGTTCATGATCAGTATCAAGAACTCTATCAGCAGGCCTTGAATTACTTTACCGAGCATGATGAGTATGATTTAGCCAGTTTTTTAGACTACGTGGACGATCCGGCTTTAAAAGCGACTTTAACGCAGCTGGATGGCTTGAATGCGGCAGCAGTCCCACCAGCTGCAATTGACGATTGTCTGCGCATCATCATGCAAAAGACACCTTTAACGCAAAAGATCGCTCAAGCCAAATTGGCGCTGCAGGAAGCCAAGGCACGAAGCGATCACGAACTAATCACCCAGCTGACGATTGAGCTCATTCAGCTTTATAGTCAGCAGCAACGATTAAAAACGGAGGAGACCAGTTAATAATGGCAAACAGCAAAAAGAAAGACATGGTAATTTCCAACAAAGACGACTTTGATCAGACTGAATACGACAAAGCCGTGGGCAAGCTGATCAGAAGCTATAAGAAAGCCAAGGAAATTCAATACGATGACCTGACTGACCAGATCGCGACTCCGTTTGGCTTAAATGCCCAAGGAATGGATAATCTGCTTCAAAACGTTGAAGATGCGGGGATCAGCGTCGTTGACGAAAAGGGTGATCCAGATCCGCGCGCTTTGAAGGCCACGGAAAAACTGTCCAACAAGGCCTTAAAGGATACCGCTGCCCCAACCAACGTCAAGATCAATGACCCCGTACGGATGTATCTTAAGGAAATCGGGCGGGTCAACCTGCTGACGGCGGACGAAGAAATTGCTCTGGCTCAGCGGATCGAAAAAGGCGATGAACAGGCTAAGCAGGAACTGGCGGAAGCAAACCTGCGTCTGGTGGTTTCCATTGCCAAGCGTTATGTTGGCCGCGGCATGCAGTTTTTGGATCTGATTCAAGAAGGTAACATGGGGCTGATGAAGGCCGTTGAAAAGTTTGACTACCGGAAAGGATTCAAATTCTCAACCTATGCGACCTGGTGGATTCGGCAGGCCATTACGCGGGCGATTGCCGATCAAGCACGGACGATTCGGATTCCTGTGCACATGGTCGAAACCATCAACAAGCTGATCCGAATTCAGCGTCAATTGCTGCAGGATCTGGGTCGGGAACCGCTGCCTGAAGAAATCGGTGCTGAAATGGACATGCCAACCAAGAAGGTCCGCGAAATCCTCAAGATTGCCCAAGAACCAGTCTCTTTGGAAACGCCGATTGGTGAAGAGGATGACTCGCATCTGGGCGACTTTATCGAAGACCAGGATGCTACCAGTCCAGCTGACCATGCTGCTTATGAAATGATGAAAAAGCAGCTGGAGAACGTTTTGGATACGCTGACTGATCGTGAGGAAAACGTCTTGCGGCTGCGCTTTGGTCTTGATGACGGCCGGACGCGTACGTTGGAAGAAGTCGGCAAGGTCTTTGGCGTTACGCGGGAACGGATTCGTCAAATCGAAGCTAAGGCTCTGCGTAAGCTGCGCCATCCATCACGTTCCAAGCAATTAAAGGACTTCTTGGAATAATTGGTTTATCTTGATAATTGATAATAAAAGGTCTGCTCCTGAATTGAGGAGCAGACCTTTTGTCGTATTTAACGATTCTTACTTTAGGCTGTCAGGCAGGTTAAGCGTCGTCTTAGCCGGCGTGGTCTTGGCCAGCACCTTGCCACGGCGAATGTTGTAGAGAACCTCAACGTGCTTGTTTAAAGCGTTGTAGAAGTCTTCAGCGTTCAGCAGAATGCAGTTGGCTTCCAGACCTTCTTTAATGCCATAACGATCAGCAATATGCAGCGTCTTAGCGGCATTGTAGGTTACGAACTTGAATGAGTCTTGCAGCTGGCTGTAACCCATCAGATGAGCCGCATAGACTCCCATTGAGACTGAATCAAGCATGTTGCCATTGCCAAGCGGGTTCCATGGATCCTGAATGTCATCTTCACCAAACGAAACGTTGATGTTGGCAGCATCCAACTCCTTGATGCGGGTCAGACCGCGCCGCTTTGGATAGGTATCGAAACGGCCGCCCAAGTGCATGTTGACCAGTGGATTGGAGACAAAATTGATGTTTGACATCTTCAGCAGCCGGAACAGCTTGTAGGTGTAAGCATCATTGTATGATCCCATAGCTGTCGTGTGGCTGGCGGTTACCATGTCGGCAAGACCAGTCTTATAGGCCATCGTTGCCAAGACTTCCAGGTTGCGAGAAGCCGGATCGTCAATCTCATCACAGTGGACGTCAACCAGCTTGTCATATTTTTCGGCCAGCTTGACTAGGAACTTGACTGATTTCCAGCCATACTCAGTCGTAAACTCAAAGTGCGGAATACCGCCAACGACATCGGCCCCTTCCTTAACGGCCTGCTTCATCAGCTTCTTGCCGTGTGGATAGGAGAGAATGCCTTCTTGTGGAAAGGCAACCAATTGCAGATCAACCACATCCTGCATCTCATGCTTTAATTCCAGGAGCGCCTGCAGTGCAATCAGGTGCGGATCGGTAACGTCAACGTGGCTACGTACGTGCTGAATCCCATGACCAACCATATTGAGCAGCGTCTTTTTAGCCCGCTGCTTGACGTCTTGAATGGTGAGATCCTTTTTGCGTTCTGACCAGATGCGAATCCCGTCAAACAGGGTACCAGTTTCGTTCCATTCTGGCTGGCCGGCCGTCAGCGTGGCATCCAGGTGAACATGAGAGTCGATAAATGGCGGCAGCAGCACCTTGCCTTGACCATCGATAACTTCTTCGCCAGGCTTAGCACTCAGACCAGGCTTGATGGCTGCAAACTTGCCATCTTCAATCCGAACGTCAACGGCATCTTTTTGGTTATCTACATGAACGTTTTGAATCAGCATAGATTAAGCGACCTTTCGATTAAAAATTAGCATTAAGACATAGTAGATGGCACCGCTGATCAGCATGACCAAAAACGTTGCCCCAATCGTGTTCTTGAGTGCAGCAACGTTATGCAGCATTAAGAACAGTGCCGTACCGATGATCCAGGTAACTACGGCTGACCAGTTGATGCCGTGCGAGTACCAGTAGCTGCCGTTTTTCTTGGCCAGCTGCGTGACGTCGTATTTCTTGTGGCAGCGCAGATAGAAGTCGGTACAGATGATGGCAATGATTGGTCCCAGTACCATACCTACATAATCCAAGAAAGCGGTAAACGTGTCAAGGAAACTACCAACAATCATTGGAATAAAGGTAACGATAGTGGCGACGATGGCAACGATCCAAAGCGAGTACTTCAGCTTGATGTTAGTGAAGATGTTGGAAAGTGCCGAACCGGCTGCCAGCAGGTTAACGGCATTGGCGGTCATCGAAGTCAGAATGATAACCAGCAGTGCAACGACCCCCAGCCCCAGCCGACTGGCAATCGTACTTGGATCGGAGTTGTTGGCATTATAGGCACCAGAGGTAATGGCGATACTGATGGTTGAGATCAGGCCGATAAAGGCAAACCAGATTACCCCGACCATGGCACCGAAAAATGGCGTCAGCGTTGAATTTTGCTTTTTTGGCGTGAAACGAGTGAAGTCAGCCCCTGCCGTAACCCAGGCCAGATTGAAGGCTGCTACATAGTCGATGGCGGCTCCGGTAGCCATTTTGGCGCTGGCTGGGACCTGCCATTTAACGATATGCGAGAATGGTACGGTCTTTAAGACGACTACCGATTCCCAGATGACAAAGATCAAAACCAGGATAATCCCCAAGCGCTCAATCATCTGAACGGAACGCGAGCCGCTGGCGATGCTGATGATATGTAAAATGCTCATTACCACGATCCCGGCAACGATGCCTTTCCAACCGCCGGGCTTACCCCAGACTGGCCAGCCAAGCAGGTCATTTAAAAGCAGGCTGACGGATTGGGCCGCGATAAACGTATTGACGGCCGTCCAGCCAATAAACTGCGTCAGGTTGACCAAAGATGGCAGATAGCTGCCGCGCACCCCGAATGATGCCCGACTGACGGCCATGGTCGAGACACCGGTCTGATAGCCGATGTAGCCAATCAGACTCAAGAAGACGTAAGAAAGTGCTGATGACAGAACCAGCACGTTCATGGCGACTGAAAAACCGCAAGCTGCCAAAACCCCGCCGACAAACCAGGTGCCGTTGTTGGCATTGGCACCAACCCAGGTCGCAAACATATCCCAGGTTGAGGTCTTGCGTTGATGCATCGCGATGCTGGTAATCTGATCATTGTCGTTTTGCATGGTGTTACCCCCAAAGAAAAAAATCGTCACTGGCCAAGTGAGACCAGTGACGATGCAAATAATGTCCTCCCTAAAAAGGGCGAAGATTTTATTTTAACGAACATCCTTGGAGGCCTCACGGGACCAGATTAAAGGTTGAATAATAATTGATAAACTAAGTGTAAACAATGTTAATGTTCGTTGTCAATGTTTATTTTCCAATTTGTAGATCGTTAACGTGCGGTAAATCCGCAACAAACTTTTCATAAGCCGTTTCTTCACCAGTTGCGCTGGTTTGAGCATCCGCAAAGCCTGCTTGATGCAGTTCGGTTTCGGCAACCGTGATATGATGCGTGAAGGTGGCGTTGCCAACGAGTTCAATCCAGTAGCGATCAGCTTGATGGTGAACGATGGTCTTGACCATGCCACCAGGGTTGTAGATGGTCATCGGCTCATCAAAATGCGCCAGTTCAGGATGCGTCAGCGCAAAAGCCAATGAGGTTGCTGACATCCCGGTTCCGCAGGCATTGGTGAAACCGACGCCGCGTTCAAACGTCCGGACAAACAGCTCGTTTTCGTTCAAAATCTGGGCAAAGTTCACGTTGACGCCATCAGGGAAATATGGGTTTTGACCATTCAGTCGTTCACCTAAGACGCCTAAAACGTTATCGGACAATTCAGCGGCTGAAACAAAACTGATCAGATGTGGATTAGGAACCGCGATGCTGGTAAAACGCAGTCCAGGAATAAACTCGGGAACCAGCGTATCAAGCAGCCGTTCATGGCCCAGATTGTCAAACGGCAGGGCTTCTTTGTTAAAGCGGACGGGTGAGATCTCAACGGCAAAAGCAGGTACGCCCGGCGCAAAATCATGCTGGCGCCGAACAAGCAGGTTGGCATCGCGCGTATCAACCTGGAACTCGTCTTGATCAAATTTTTCGGCCAGATAGCGGGCCACGGTACGCAGCCCATTGCCGCACATGGATGCTTCGCTACCATCGGCGTTGATGACACGCATTTGCGCCAGGGCTCCGGCTTTAGTTGGCTGATTGACAACCAGAATGCCATCCGCGCCGCCTAAAAGGCCAGTCTGGGGATTGGTGATTCTAGGAGCAAGTGTCTGCAGCTCAGCATCGGTGAGTGGTTGTTCCAGCGTTGTCTGATCCAGGATAAAGAATTGGTTTTGCGATCCATGAACCTTTAGTAGTTCCGTCATAAAAATACCTCTTTGTCTGATTAATTTGCGAAGAATTGATGATAGATGACCTGGACGGCTTTATCGGCATCTGCCCGCTTGGTCCCCAGCATGATTGAGATCTGAGAGGCCCCTTGGTTGATCATCTGCAGCGAGATGTGAGCATCGGCTAATGGCTGCAGAATGCCGGCAGCAGCGCCAACGCGATCACGCATTCCTTCACCGACGATCATGGTAATGGAGTAGTCGTCAATCCATTCCAGACGATCGGGATTGATCTTATTTTGAATCTCATCGCACAAAACGTCAATCAATTGATCATTCAAAAACTTTTTGTCAAAGATAATCGAAATATCATCGATCCCAGATGGCATGTGCTCATAAGGAACGTTGTGCTTTTCCAGAATATCCAGAATACGCAGGGTGAAGCCGGCTTCTTTGTTTAAGAGATACTTGTGCAGATAAAGTGCCGAAAAATGCTTGCCTGAAGCGACACCAGTGATGATGTTTTCCGGCTTGAAGCCCTTTTCGGGAACGATCATGGTACCAGGCTTTTCTGGGGCATGCGTGTTTTTGACGTTGATGGGAATCTGCCCTTGAATAGCAGGAATCAAGGCCTCATCGTGGAAGACCGAAAAGCCGGCATAGGAAAGCTCACGCATCTCACGGTAGGTCATCGTGCGGATCGGCTCAGGATTGTCGACTACGTTTGGATTAGCGGAGAAGATTGCATCCACGTCGGTAAAGTTTTCATACAGTCGCGCGTGAAAGCCCCGGGCCAGGATCGCGCCGGTAATGTCAGAGCCGCCCCGTGAGAACGTTGCGATATGACCAGAAGGCGTGATGCCAAAAAATCCTGGAAAGACCAGCCGATCATAGACCTCATACTTGAAACCGGCCAGATTACGGTAGGTTTCTGGATTGACGATTGCGTCGTTGGGTGCCCCTGTAACCATGATGCCGGCTTCAGTTGGATCAACGAATCGTGCCTTGATGCCCAGATGGTTCATAATCATTGCGATCAGCCGGGCATTAAGCCGCTCACCGTGGGCCTTGAAAGCGGCCAGCAGATATTCATCGTTTGGGTAGTCTTTTTTAGGCAGATCAACCAGCAGTTCCTTGATGATCTTGATTTTTTCATCCGGCAGATCAAAAAAGTGACCGATCGTTTCGTAGCGCTCGAAAATTTCTTGAACCGTCTTGGCGGTATCTTCTCCGTTGATCGTTTCATTGGCATAGCGGATCAAAAGGTCGGTTACCTTGATATCGCCGTCGTGTCGTTTACCAGGAGCCGAAACCACAACGATTTGACGAGCTGGGTCAGCCGTGATGATGTTCAATGCCTGTTTAACGGCAGCCCCCGTAGCCAATGAGGTGCCACCGAACTTTACAACTTTCATATTACAGACTCCTTTGTGCGTTGAAAATAATAAAGAACGCGAATTAATTTAATAGGATTCTAACATTTATTGACATCCTTGCAAGTCTGCTTTTTTAAAATTCGATAGCATAAACGTTTTACAAATCATAGTAGAAAAAATAAATGAGAAAAATTATCAGAATTTACTTGACGATTATTAAACTTAATTATAGACTAACTATTAAATCGAAGAGGCGCAGTCAACATGAGTACCGTATGTTAGTCGCAGACCAGACAATGATCGTACGGAAAAGGGGCGATTGCCGAAGCTTTCAGACCGGGTCGCGGCTTGATTGCTGGGGCGTGGCTGAACAAGTCACGGACTGTCGCGGAGAAAAACTTCGCGGAGCGCTATCGACCAATCAGATTAAATTTGACAACAGCCGCAGTGGGTGGCTTTTTGAAAATGGGATCCGTTGTTTGTGTGCGCACGAACAATGGATTTTTTCTTAGCGTTTTCCCCGTCAGAACAACGGAGGTTTTAGATTATGAATTCTCAGATTGCACCGGATCAGATCAACGCAGCAGGTCATTTGACGATTGGCGGTGTTGACTCGCTCGAACTAGCCAAGGAATATGGCACGCCGCTGGTAGTCTACGACGTGGCCCAGATTCGCCGCCAGATTCGTGCTTTTAAAAAGGTGTTTGAGCAGCGCCAGGTTGACTACGCGGTCAGCTATGCCAGCAAGGCGTTTGCCGCGATTGCCATGTATCAGGTTGTAGCTCATGAAGGCGGTCATGTTGATGTGGTTTCGGCCGGTGAGCTCTATACGGCAATCAAAGCTAACTTCCCAATGGAAAACGTATCTTTTCATGGCAACAACAAATCGCGGGCCGAATTAGAGATGGCCGTTGATCACCATGTGGGCATGATTGTGATCGACAACTTTCATGAAATTGAGCTGCTTAATGAAGTACTGGCCAGTCGTGATCAGTCAATCGACGTTATGATGCGGATCACACCGGGGATTTCCGCACATACGAATAAGTATATTCAAACTGGTCAGGTTGACAGCAAATTTGGCTTTGATCTGCAGTCCGGTCAGGCTGATGAAGCCCTGCAAAAGATTCTGGCCAGTCCACGAATGCATATGAAAGGGCTGCATGCCCATATCGGTTCGCAGATTTTTGAATTGAATGGCTTTCAGATGGCGGCTGCTAAATTGGTTGAGATTGCAGCTCATTGGCGCGACGAGTTTGGCTATGAGCCAGAAATCGTCAATGTCGGTGGCGGCTTCGGGATTCGCTACGTCAGCGCCGACCATCCATTGAAGCCAGAAGATTTTGTGGCAGCGATCATCGAAACTATTAAGGAAGAAACGCAAAAGCTGAATCTGAAGATGCCGGCTGTCTGGATCGAACCAGGCCGCTCAATCGCTGGTCCCGCCGGCTATAACCTTTATACAGTGGGCTCGCGTAAAGACGTTCCCGGCTTGCTGCCATATGTCATGATCGATGGCGGGATGGGCGACAACATTCGGCCAGCGCTTTATGAGGCGGAATACGAAACGGTGCTGGCTGCCGATCCGCAGGCGGAAAACGCTGAAACGGTGCGGCTGGCCGGTAAGTACTGTGAATCAGGCGATATTCTCAGTCAGCATCAGCCACTGCCAAAAACCAAGCCAGGCGATGTTTTGGCAATGCTGGATACGGGAGCCTATGGATATGCGATGGCTTCTAACTATAACCGCAACCCGCGGCCAGCAGTAGTCTTTGCCGAAAATGGTCAGGCTCACCTGGTAATTGAACGCGAATCACTTGATGATCTGGTTCATCTTGATCGTTCCTATTCTCAAGCCTAAGACGTTTTAAAATTTGAATATTAATAATAGTAGAAAAAGATTGGAGTTAATCAAAATGGCACAATTAGACGCACAAAGCATTATCAACTACATCGGCAATGCACCCAAGAAGACGCCCGTAAAGGTATTTGTCAAGGGTGATCTGGCTGCCGTAGACGTTCCGGAATCAATTCAAAGCTTTTTAGAAGCACGTACCGGCGTTTTGTTTGGCGACTGGGCCGACGTTAAGCCATTCTTGACTGCCAATGCTGCGCAGATTGAAGACTATCGCGTGGAAAACGATGCCCGCAATTCAGCCGTGCCGCTGCTGGATCTGAAGGGAATCAACGCGCGGATCGAACCTGGTGCCTTGATTCGGGATCAGGTTTTGATTGGCGATAATGCCGTTATCATGATGGGGGCAATCATCAACATTGGTGCAGAAATCGGTGCCGACTCCATGATTGACATGGGCGCGGTGCTAGGCGGCCGGGCAATCGTCGGCAAGCACTGTCATGTCGGCGCTGGCGCGGTTTTGGCCGGGGTAATCGAACCAGCGTCGGCTGAACCAGTCCGGATCGACGACAACGTTTTGATTGGTGCCAATGCCGTAGTAATTGAAGGCGTGCATGTTGGCGAGGGTGCCGTGATTGCTGCTGGTGCCGTCGTAACCCAAGACGTTGCTCCTCACACGGTCGTTGCCGGCGTGCCTGCTAAGTTTATCAAGAACGTTGATGACAAGACCGAATCAAAGACGGGCCTGGAAGAAGACTTGCGGAAGCTGTGATGATCGATGACAGAATTAAATGAAACACAATTAATCAAGATTCGCCGCGATCTGCATCAGATTCCAGAACTGGCGCTGCAGGAAAAACAGACGCATGACTACCTATTAAATACAATCAGCGGATTTAACCAGACTTATCTGGAAATTCGCCAACCGGAAAAATTGCCAACTGCATTGATGGTGTTGGTACACGGTAGTCAGCCAACTAGAACGATCGGCTATCGAACCGATATCGACGCGCTGCCGGTAGCAGAACAGACCGGCCTGCCGTTTGCTTCCAAGCATCCCGGCGTCATGCATGCCTGTGGCCACGATATCCACATGACGGTTGCGCTGGGGGTTTTAAGCTGGTTCAGTGAGCATCAGCCAAAAGACAATCTGCTGTTTTTCTTCCAACCAGCCGAAGAAAGCGAAAACGGCGGCAAGCTGGCCTATGAGCAGGGACTGTTTGATGGCAAGTGGCGACCAGATGAGTTCTACGGTCTGCACGATAATCCGGACCTGCCGGCTGGCGCGATTGGCTGTCGCATGGGCACGCTGTTTGCCGGCACGACTGAAGTCAACATTGATATTACCGGTAAGGGCGGTCACGCGGCCTTTCCGCAGGATGCCAATGATACGGTCGTGGCGATGGCGTCTTTGATCATGCAGGTTCAGACGATCATTTCACGCAGCATTGATCCGATTCAAAGCGGTGTGATCACGCTGGGTAAGGTTGAAGCCGGCACGATCCGCAACGTGATTGCCGGTCATGCCCATCTGGAAGGCACGATTCGCGGTCTGACGCAGGAAATGATTTTGAAGATCGATCAGCGTTTAAAAGACGTCTGCGAAGGAATTGCCAAAAGCTTTAACGTTAAAGTTGACCTGCAGTTGAATCAAGGTGGCTACTGGCCCGTTGAAAACAATCCCGAACTGACCAAACGCTTTATTGAATATATGAAACAGGCTGCTGGCGTTGAATTTATCGAAACTGCGCCGGCAATGACCGGTGAAGACTTTGGCTATCTGCTGGCCAAGTTCCCCGGCACCATGTTTTGGCTGGGAGTTGAAGATGACTCACAGTTGCATTCGGCGACCTTAAAACCGGATGAACGCGCTATTAAACGGGGCGTGGATGCTATTACCGGATTTTTGAACTATCGTATGCAAAACTAGGGGGATTTAACTATGAATTTACAAGATGCTGATTTGTTAACTGCCATCGTAACACCATTTAATGAACAAAATGAATTGGACTTTGCCAGTTTGGCCAAGCTGACCAACCATTTGATCGAACAGGGCAGCAACGGTTTTGTCATTGGCGGTACGACTGGTGAGACGCCAACGCTCAGCCATGACGAAAAGCTGGCGCTGTATCGTGAGTTTGCTAAGATCATTGATGGCCGCGTTCCGGTGATTGCCGGCACTGGCAGCAACAATACTGCCGAAACGATTGCCTTTACCAATGAGGTGGCTGAGATCGAAGGCATTGACTATGCGCTGGTCGTGGTACCGCCATACAACAAGCCTAATCAGCGTGGCATGATTGCCCACTTTACGGCGGTAGCAGATCAGTCCAAGTTGCCAATCGTGATCTATAACATTCCTGGTCGAACCGGCGTTAAGATGGCTGCCGAAACGATCGTGGAGCTTTCACATCATGAAAACATCAAGGCCGTTAAGCAATGTGCCTCGCTGGAAGAGATGCAGTACGTGATCGATCACAAGGACGAGGATTTCCAAGTCTTTACCGGCGAAGACGCTCAAGCATTGACAGCGCGCGTCTTAGGAGCTAATGGCGTGATCTCGGTTGCTTCGCATAATTACTGTGCCCAGATGCGGGAAATGTATGATCAATTGTATAATGGTAATTGGCAGGCGGCCGCACGTCTGCAGCGCTGGCTGACGCCAAGAATGGCCGCGCTGTTCATGTACCCATCACCATCACCAGTCAAGGCGGTCTTAAACGCGCAAGGCTTTGGCGTGGGTGGCTGCCGTCTGCCGATTGCTACTCTGAACGACAACGAAAAGCAGCAGCTGGCACAGGCGCTGTCATTGCCTGCCGATGCGCTGGCTCATGAGTTGCCATTGAATCTTGGAAAGGGTGATGTTGATGACTAGTGTACTGATCGCCGGGTTTGCTGGTGCAATGGGACAAAAGGCCGTTGATCTGGTCAATGGCATGGCGGATTTTCAAATCGTTGCCGCTTTTTCGCCACAAGCCGACCGTAACGATCCGGAACGCTATAACTTAAATGACGATGTCCAGATCTTTAATGATTTAGCAGCGATTCCCGATCAAGCAGCTGATGTCTGGATCGACTTTACTGTTCCCAGTGCGGTTTATGAAAACGTCAAATTCGCGCTGAATCACGGGATGCGCCCCGTGGTTGGCACGACTGGTCTGACTGATGAACAGGAAGCCGAACTCAAGGCCCTTGCCAAAGCCAATCATTTAGGTGGCCTGATCGCGCCTAACTTTGGCATGTCGGCGGTCTTGCTGATGAAGTTCGCCCAGGAAGCCGCCAAGTATTTCCCAGACGTCGAGGTTATTGAAATGCACCATGCCGATAAGAAAGACGCACCATCAGGAACGGCATTGAGTACGGCTAAGATGATGGCACAAAATCGTCAGCCGCACGAAAGCAATCCAGATGAGGTCGAAACGCTTGCCAACGTCCGCGGTGGCGACTATCAAGGCATTCGCATTCACTCGGTCCGTCTGCCGGGCTACATTGCCCATGAGCAGGTGCTGTTTGGCGGCACTGGCGAGGCATTGACCATTCGCCAGGATTCATTTGATCGGGGCTCGTTTATGAGCGGCGTTAAGGTAGCTCTAGAAAAGGTTGCGTCGCTGAATGAACTGGTTGTCGGTTTGGAAAATATTCTTTGATGTAAAGGGGAAATTTGTTTATGCCAACTCTAGCAAAAGATCTTAATGAAACGGTCAACCCACGCGTGGCCGCAATCTCACCATCTGGAATTCGTTCTTTTGATGCGCACGTCTCTAAGATTCCAGGCATCGTTAAACTGACGATTGGCGAACCTGATCTTAACGTTCCTGAACACGTTAAGCAGGCAGCCGTGCAAAGTATTGTTGAAAATGATTCGCACTACACTTCTAACCGCGGCAAGATTGAACTGCGAAAAGCCATCAGCGGTTATCTGGAACGGACGCGCGGCGTGCACTATGACCCAGAAACCGAAATCGTTGCTACGGTTGGTGCAACCGAGGCTCTGGCAGCGACGATCTTTTCTCTGATCAATGAAGGCGACAAGGTGATCATTCCAACGCCGGCCTTCTCGCTGTACTTCCCGCTGGTTTCTCTGGCAGGTGGGACGCCGGTGCAGGTTGACGTTTCTGAGGACGATTTTGTCTTGACGCCTGAGCTGCTGGAAAACGTTTTGAAAAAAGAAGGTCCAGCGGTTAAAGCCGTTTTGCTGAACTACCCAGTCAACCCAACCGGCCGTGAATATCCACGCGAAGTGCTGGAAGGCCTGGCTAAGGTTATTGCCGATCATCATCTGTACGTATTTGCTGATGAAATCTACAGTGATCTGGTTTATGGTGTGGAACACACGTCAATGGCTACGCTTTTGCCGGACCGGACCATCTTTATCTCTGGCCTGTCCAAGTCGCATGCCATGACTGGTTATCGAATGGGATATTTTGCTGGTCCTAAAGAAGCAATCGACAACATCACCAAGCTGCATTCATTCTTGGTAACCTCAATTACCGACTCAACACAGGCAGCAGCCATTGAAGCCTACACCAATGGGGATGAGGATCCGGTTAAGGCACGGGCCATCTACCAAAAACGGCGTGACTATGTTTTGAAGTCTTTAAACGACATGGGCATCGAAACGGTTCCACCACAAGGCGCGTTCTACATCTTCGCCAAGATTCCAGCCAGCTATGGTACGGATGACATGCAGTTTGCCTTGGATCTGGCCAAGGAAGCCCAGGTCGGCGTAACGCCAGGCAATGCTTTTGGTGCTGGTGGTGCCGGTTGGGTACGGCTGTCATACGCGGCTTCTGATGAGGATCTGCACACGGCCATGGAACGCATGAAGCCATTTATTGAAAAGGTTAACGCAAAGAACTAAAGGAGCGATTATACTATGAGCAAGCAATACAATGTCGCAATTCTGGGTGCCACGGGGGCGGTCGGCACGCGGATGATTGAACAATTAGCCCAATCTACGATTCCCGTTAAGCATGTTAAGCTTTTGGCATCCAAAAAATCGGCCGGTAAGACGCTGCAGTTTAAGGGTCAGCCGGTAACCGTTGAGGAAACGACTCCTGAATCCTTTGACGGTGTTGACATTGTATTGTCGTCTGCTGGCGGATCGGTTTCCAAGAAGTTTCTGCCAGAAGCCGTTAAGCGCGGGGCAGTCTGTGTTGACAATACCAGCGCCTTTCGGATGGAGCCGGATGTGCCGTTGGTCGTACCAGAAGTCAACGAAGCCGCTCTGAAGGATCATCATGGCATCGTGGCCAATCCCAACTGTTCGACGATTCAAATGGTAATGGCTTTGGAACCAGTTCGCCGCAACTTCGGCTTAAAGCAGATCGTGGTTTCCACTTATCAGGCAGCTTCGGGTGCTGGTCAATCCGCTTTAAACGAAATGTATCAAGAAGCCCAAGACTTTTTGGATGGCAAGGACATGCAGGCGGATGCTCATATTCTGCCAACCAAGGGCGACAAGAAGCATTATCCACTGGCCTTTAACCTGTTGCCGCAAATTGACGTTTTGGAGGAATCAGGCTACTCGCATGAAGAATGGAAGATGATTCATGAAACCAAGAAGATCATGCTTGGCGACATGAATTCACAAGACATTAAGGTTACGGCTACCTGTGTCCGCGTACCGGTGCCAATCGCGCATGGCGAAAGCGTCTACTTTACGGTTGAGGATGAATCGGCTACGGCTCAAGATATTATGCGCGTAGTGGCTGACTTCCCTGGCAACGTTTTGGAAGACGATATTGCTCATCAGATCTACCCACAGCCAATCAATGCAGTCGG
This sequence comes from Limosilactobacillus mucosae DSM 13345, assembly GCF_001436025.1. Taxonomy (GTDB): domain Bacteria; phylum Bacillota; class Bacilli; order Lactobacillales; family Lactobacillaceae; genus Limosilactobacillus; species Limosilactobacillus mucosae. The sequence goes on from NZ_AZEQ01000003.1 coordinate 79,196, forward strand.
CAAGCGGGAGACGTTTGTTGGCCGGATTCGTCCTGATTATGAAAACAAGGGTGCCTTCAACATGTGGGTCGTTGCTGACAATCTGTTGAAGGGCGCTGCCTGGAATACGGTTGAAAATGCCGAGCGTCTGGTAGCACTGGGTCTGGTCTAAGCGATGTCTTGAAACTAGAATCAACTTAAACTGAAAATCCGTCTGGCTGATTGCGGGACGGATTTTTTGTTATACTGGAAATATAATTTGGAACCAGGAAGGAAGATTTATTTATGGATGCCAACCATCTTTCATTACGATTGGCGCGTGTTGCCAGCTATGTACCTAAAGGAGCCCGCATGGCCGATATTGGCTCTGATCATGCCTATCTGCCGGCACACCTGGCATTAAACGGACAGATTGAGTATGCCGTTGCTGGGGAGGTTGTCAAAGGACCTTTTGAAAACGCCGCGCATGAGATCAAGCAGCTGCAGCTTGACAACGTGATTCAGCCGCGGCTTGCCGATGGACTGGCGGCAATTCAAGCTGATGATCGCATTGATACGATTACGATTGCTGGGATGGGCGGAACCTTGATTGCCAAGATTCTGGCTGCCGACACGCAAAAACTTGCCAAAGTCAAGCGCTTGATCCTGCAGCCCAACGTTGGTGGTGAGCGCGTCAGAGAATGGCTCTTGGCTAATCAATGGCAGATCATAGCTGAAGAAGTGCTTGAAGAAGATGACCATATTTATGAGATCATCGTGGCTGAGCCTTCGATCGTGCCATTTACCTATAACGACCGTGAGCTTAAGTTTGGTCCTTTCTTATTGGAACAGGATCAGCCTGCTTTTCGAAAAGAATGGCTGGCCGAGCTTGAGCGAGAGCAGGTTGCCATTGAACAGATGAAAAAAGCGGCCCAGCCACCAGTTGCCAAGATCAAGGAGTTTGAACGCGAGGTGCAGATGATTAAAGAGGTGATCAAATGACGACTGGAAACGATCTTATTCAACGGTTTGAAATGTTTGCCAATCCGGCTTTGGCTGAATCATGGGATCATGTCGGCCTGCAGCTGGGTAATCCCGAACGACCGGTCAAACGGGTCATGACAGCGTTGGACTGCCGCCCAGAAGTCGTTCAAGAAGCAATTGAAAAAAACGTTGACTTTATCTTCAATCACCATCCAGCCATGTTTCATGCCGCTAAGACGCTAGACGTGCGCGACCCGCAGATTGCCATGTATCAAACGCTTTTGGAGCATGGTATTACGGTTTATGCGGCACATACCAACCTTGACAATGCCAATGGAGGGATGAACGATTGGCTGGCGACCCAATTAGAACTGACCAACGTTGAGCCGCTGCAGATTACGGGGATTGATCCGATCTCGGGACGCGACTATGGAATGGGACGGCTGGGCGACTTATTGCAGCCAATGAGTCCAGCGGCGTTTGGTCAATGGTGTCTGGAAAAGTTTCAGCTTAATGGGGCCCGTTTGATCGTTAATCCAGCCGATCAAAAGCAGCTGATCAAGCGAGTGGCGATTTTGGGCGGCTCCGGACAGGATTTTTGGCAGCTGGCGAAAAAGCGCGGGGCTGATGCGTATGTAACTGGAGATGTGAGCTATCACTTTGCTCATGACATGATTGCCAGCCATTTAACGGTGGTTGATGCCGGTCATCATATCGAAGCCGTCTGTCAGGATCAGCTGGCCAGTCTGCTTAAAAAATGGCGCCAGGAAAACGACTGGGATTTTGAGATCATAACCTCTGAGATCAATACGGAGCCGTTTAAGTTTATCGTCAAATAGGCTGACTTTGCCTGCTCTGTTTATTGAAAAAGTGATAAAGTTGACGTATTGGTAGTAATGACTAATTCATAAAGAAAAGGTGATCGATTTGACTGAAGAAAAATATCCTGAACTGCTGCCGCGTTTTTTGAAATACGTTCAAGTTGAAACGCGCTCAGATCCACAATCAGCCACGGTGCCTTCCAGTCCTAAAGAAACGGCCTTTTTAAAACAGCTGGCGCAAGAGCTGCAAGACCTGGGACTGAGCAACGTGCGCATTCATCCGCAAAACTCATATCTGTTGGCAACGATCCCCAGCAATCTTGATCATGACGCGCCGGTTGTTGGCTTGATTGCCCATATTGATACGGCGGACTTTAATGCCGACCATGTCCGGCCGCAGATGATTGACGATTATGATGGTCAATCTGACATTGCCTTGTCGGACAGCGGCTACCAGCTTTCACCGGCCGAGTTCCCATCATTGAAAAAATATGCGCATCAGACGCTGATTACGACGGATGGCCGCACGCTTTTAGGCGCTGATGACAAATCAGGCGTGGCTGAGATCGTAACGATGGCGTCATATCTGCTGAAGCATCCTGAAATCAAGCATGGCACGATTCAGATCGGTCTGGGGCCGGACGAGGAGATTGGTACTGGTGCCGACCACTTTGACGTTAAGGACTTTGGGGCTGATTTTGCCTATACGGTTGATGGTGGTCCACTGGGAGAGTTAGAGTATGAAACCTTTAACGCTGCTCAAGCCGAGATTACGATTACTGGTAAGGACGTCCACACTGGGGTTGCCAAGGGAACGATGATCAATGCCATTCAAGTCGGCATCGATCTGCACAACCGTCTGCCAGAACACGATCGCGCTGAGGAGACGGCCGGTCGCGAAGGCTTTTACCATCTCTACAAGTTCAATGGCGGCGTTGACCATGCCGAAATGACCTACCTGATTCGGGATCATGATCGCCAAAAATTCGAAGAGCGCAAGCAGAATCTCAAACAGATCGTTGCACAGCTAAACGAACAGCTGGGTGAAGAGCGGATTCAAATGAAGCTTTACGATCAATACTATAATTTAAAGGACGCGCTCAAGGATCACATGGAAGTCGTTGCAATTGCCAAGCAGGCGATGGAGAATCTGGATATTGAGCCAGTGATCTATCCAGTGCGGGGCGGTACGGACGGCTCCACGATCTCTTATCTGGGGCTGCCAACGCCAAACCTGTTTGCGGGTGGCGAGAACATGCACTCGCGCTTTGAGTACGTTTCTTTGCAGACCATGGAAAAAGCCTTGGATGTTTTGCTGGAGATCGTCAAGCTGACGGCCCAGACACCGATTAAATAGTTTTGCCGTTTAAAGAGTATATAGTATAAAATCCCTGCCGCAGCTGAGTGGTAGGGATTTTTAAGTTGAAATGTTTGAAAACGCTGTAATGATTGATTAGTTGGTGATATGCTTAAAAAAACGGCTTGAAATTGGAAAGGATGATGAGTCATGCAAACCGTTACGATCAATCAGCGCGTGCTGGCGGCAGTCGGTCTGGGCACCTGGCACATGGGAGATGATCCTGCTAAGAGTACGATGGAGATTCAAGCGCTGCAGGCAGGCATTAAAGCCGGTGCGCAGGTCATCGATACGGCCGAGATGTATGGCAATGGCAGGGCCGAGCGTCTGGTTGCCGAAGCCATCAAGCCGTTTGATCGGCAAGACCTGTTTATCATTGACAAGGTCTTGCCACAGCACGCGAGCCACGCGCAGCTGGAGCAGAGTCTGGATCGCAGTCTAAGAAACGTTGGCACGGATTATTTTGATTTATATCTTTTGCATTGGCGCGGACAGGTCCCATTGGCTGAAACCGTGGCCGAACTGGAGCGGGTCAAGCAGGCTGGCAAGATTCGAGCCTGGGGCGTCTCTAATTTTGACGTGGCTGATCTAAAAGAGCTGTATGCCCTGCCAAACGGCGATAACTGCGCGGCGAACGAAGATCTTTATAATCTTGATCGGCGGGGGATCGAATATGATCTGCTAGCCTGGCAAAAAAATCAAGGACTGCCGTTGATTGCTTATTCGCCGGTTGCACAAGGCGATACGTTAAGTGGCCGACTCACCGCGGATCCAACGCTGCAAAAACTGGCTGCTCGGCATCACGCTACGGTTTATCAGATCATGTTAGCCTGGACCATTCGCTGCGGCAATACGCTGACGATTCCTCAGACCGGCAACCCTGAGCATGCTCGGCAGAACGTAGCGGCTGGCGAGCTGGAATTTAGTGACGCGGAGTTGTTGGAGCTGGAACGAGCCTTCCCATCACCGCGCCAAAAACAGCCGCTGGCCACGATTTAGTCACTGCAATCGGAAGCAGCTCAAGAAAAGTTTAGCTGACTTTATACTTTGAAAATGATGTAAAGGGCGTCGCGTCACTAATTAAAACGTGTTACTATAGTTTTAAGGATGGAGCGGTTGAACGAAATCGCTCCTTTTATTATTGGGGGAGTAGTTAATGAAACAAAAAATGCTAAAGCTGCTGCTGATGCCGCTGCTGGCACTGGGAATCGGCATCCAGACGCCATCAATGCCGACTGGATCGCATACGGTGCAGTCAACAGTCGTTAAGGCAGCCAAAAAACATCAGTCGCAACGCGTAAAAAAGCAGGCCGCTGCGTCTTCCAGCCAGTCTGATGAGCAGCTGGCTCAGCTTAACTATCAAGGAACGCAGACCATCAGCGTCAATAATGGTCAGCCGGATTTTACCAGTGAGGATCTGGATACCAGTCATGGCGCCTGGCAGCAATACGGCAATCTGGATCGTTTAAATCGTGCCACGCAAGCCAACGCACTGCTGAATCGTTCTTTGATGCCCAAAGCCAAGCGCGAGCCGTTAAACGTCACGCCCACCGGCTGGCATAACAAAAAGATCAAGGGTGGCTATCTGTATAACCGCTCGCATCTGATCGGCTATCAGCTGACGGGGCAAAACAACAACTGGAAAAATCTGATTACCGGAACGCGCTCGCTCAATGATCCTGAGATGGTTCGCTATGAAGATGAGGTTGCCGACTATCTGCGGACGCATCCTAATGACTATGTCCGCTATCAGGTGACGCCGATTTTTCGGGGCGATGAGCTGCTGGCGCGGGGCGTGCACATGCAGGCTCAGTCAGTCAACACTCAGGCCATCAAGTTCAACGTCTATATCTTTAACGTGCAGGATGGCGTAACGCTCAACTATGCTGATGGGACCAGTACGGTTGACAATAGTGCCCAGAACGTCAGCTCAACGCCGGCTGTTTCTAAAACCGCAAACAGTCAAGCACCCAGCCAAGGCAATAATGACCAGACCACCGTCTATGTCACGCCTAATGGCACCAAATATCATCTGAACCGTAACTGCCGCGCCCTGGCCCGTTCCAAAACCGTTGATTCAATGACGCAGGGACAGGCAATTGCTGATGGTTATACGCTTTGCGGCTTTGAGCGCTAAGCAGAAAACAAAAAAGAGCACTGAAGACTTTCAGTGCTCTTTTTATAATTGCTGAGTAAAATTATTTAGCAGCCTTTTCTGGGTTAGCCTGCTTTGAAATCAGGGAAATGCAGTTGGTTGCCAATAATGCTACAACAACGGCAACAATACCAGTAGTTACGTAATTAACCGTGCAGCTTTCCAGTTGACCGGCAATGTAGCCCAAAACGTCACCCAGAATAAAGCTCCAGATAATGATCATAATTTCTTTGCCAATTGTACGCATTTTAGTTCACCCCTTAGTTGGATACAAAACTATTCTAACATAAAAAATCTGACTTGAGTATTGATAATCTAAGGCATTATTAAGCAACTGACTCAGGTGCCAAGCTGCCTGGTAAGAAAAGAAAAGCGTTCTCAGGTCGGTTGATTGATTCATGGTTCCAGGACTGACTGAGCCTGCGGAATTCAGATCAGATTTGGCGGAACGCTTTTAAGCCGAATAAATTTATAAAATAGCGCTTTGAATGTGAAAATGATGTTATAATTCCAATAATTTTCTAATTAAGGGAGGAAGAAACTATGTCAGCATCGCTCGGTGACTCGCAGTTGCTGTTAGAGACTATCGATGGTCAACAGCTGTTCGTTCGCCAAAACCTACCCGTGGCGCCGGCTGCCGTATTGGTTATCGTTCATGGTCTGGGAGGCCATCAAGGTCGTTACGACTATATGACCAATTATTTCGTTCGTCACCACGTTGCCGTTTATCGCTATGATCATCGCGGTCACGGTCAGACACCTGGGCCGCATGGCGTTTATGGCGATTTCAATCATTTTCCTGATGATCTTAAAACCGTCGTTGACTGGGCCAAGAAAAACACGCCGCATCTGCCGATCTTTGTGGTTGGACACAGTCTGGGCGGCGGTACGGCGATGGCATTTGGCGCCAAATATCCCCAGACGGTCAATGGCATTATTTCGGTAGGAGCCTTGACGCGCTATCACCATCAGATTTTTGGTCCGGTTCGTCATTTTGGCGATGATGAAACGATCAGTGGCAGCTTTGGTGATCGCAGCAACAGCAGTGCCTGGATGCGGCAAGACTATCAAGACGATCCATTGAACCTGACTGAGATTAAAGGCTCGCTGCTGAATGCGGCGATGGATCTGGTGACTTTTAATCGAACACATGCGGCCGATTTTGTCGATCCGGTCTTGATTCTGCATGGTGCCGAAGATGGCGTTGTCAGCGTCACGGATTCAATGGACAGCTACCGTGAGATTTCGTCGCGCGACAAAGAGCTTCACATCTATCCATTTTTAAGACATCAGGTATTAAATGAGCCATCGCGGCGGCTGGCGGTTTATCAAGAAATTTTGGACTGGATGAAAAAATATGGCTAAATCAATGAAAAGTCAGCTGATTGGGTACACACCAGTCAACTGGCTTTTTATTAATGCTGTAGCGCGCTTTTCAGCATTGGCTTCTGCTATAATTTTTAAGGAAAGGATGGATGCCAAATGGAAATTGTGCCGCTCAATGTGATCAGCACATACAGTCTCTTGCAGAGTCCGCTGCGCCCGACTGAATTGGTTCAAGGAGCCAAAAGCAGGGGCTATCGGGCGGTTGCCTTGGCTGACTGGAACGTGATGTATGGGGCAATTGATTTTTATAATGCTGCCAAAGCGGCGGGCATTAAGCCTTTGCTGGGGTTGCGGCTGCATTTGAAAACCATGGCAATGACCACGCAGGGCTTGGAAGTTTTGTTTTTGGCCCGTACGCAGGCTGGCTACGTTAACCTGATGCAGCTGTCGACCTTAAAGCAGACACAAGCACAGGGACGTTTTTTGACGCAGCAGGAGATCGAGCCGTTTTTAACGGACCTGGATCTGATTTTGCCTGCTCAGCCGCTGACGCTTGATCAAACGATGATTGACCAATGGCTGCCGGCGCTGATTGAGAAGACGGCAGGGCATTGCTGGCTGGGGGTTGATCTGGAGCTTGATGCCATTCAGCGCGAACAGATTAGACAAACGGCGCGACAATATGCCGTTTCACTGGTAGCAGCCCCTAAAATCGAGTATCTGGAAAATGATGATGCCTTTGCGACCGATGTTTTAAGACATATTGATGAGGGTGCCAAAATGACCAATCCGTTTTTCCAGGCTCAGAATACGATCAGTCACGCCTTGCCAACCAGAGAACAGCTGCAGCAGGCCTTTTTGGATTCTGAATTTGAAGGTGCGGCTGCTCAGACAGCGATCATCGCGCAGGAATGCAATGTTGAGATCAAGTTTCAAATGCCTATCCTGCCTAAGTTTCCTACGCCAAACCAGCAAAGCGCGGCCGATTATCTAAAGCAGCTTTGTTTGGCAGGTCTGAAAAAGCGTCCATTGGCAGCTGGCTATTCGCCAATCGATTATGAGAAGCGCCTGCAGCGTGAACTGACCACGATTCATGAAATGGGCTTTGATGATTATTTTCTGATTGTCTGGGACGTTATGCGCTTTGCCCACCAAAAAAAGCTGGCGACTGATCCAGGGCGTGGGTCGGCAGCTGGCTCGCTAGTGGCCTACGTGTTGGAGATTACTGAAGTCGATCCCCTAAAATACCAGCTGCTTTTCGAACGGTTCTTAAATCCAGAACGAGCTCAGATGCCGGATATCGACTTGGACCTGCCAGATAATCGGCGTGATGAGGTTTTGCAATACGTTCATCAAAAATATGGTCATGCCAGAGTTGCTCAGATCATTACCTTTGGGACGTTCGGTGCTAAGCAGGCCGTCAGAGACGTGGGCCGCGTTTTCGGTATGCCGGTCTATGCCATCGACGAACTAGCCCGAGCGATTCCCAACCTGCCTAAGATTACGCTGCAGCAGGCATTGAGCGAATCACGGGCTCTTAATAATCTGCTCAGTGATTCTGCGCAGAACGCACTTTTGATGAAGACGGCACTCCGTATTGAGGGACTGCCCAGACACTACTCGACGCATGCGGCTGGAGTCGTCTTGTCGCAAGCACCATTGAATCAGCTGGTTCCGTTGCAAAACGGCAGCGATGGCCTCTTAATGACGCAGTTTCCTAAAGACACGGTTGAGGCACTGGGACTTTTGAAGATGGATTTCTTGGGCCTGCGCAATCTGTCAATCATGGATTCAGCCCTGCAGCTGATTGAAAAAAGCCAGCCTGACTTTGACCTGCATCAGATCAATCTCAACGATCCGCTGACTTTAAAGCTGTTTCAAAAAGGAGCAACGGGAGGGATCTTTCAGTTTGAGTCAAGCGGGATTCGTCAGGTCTTGATTCGGCTGCATCCAGAAAACTTTGAGATGATCGTAGCAGTCAATGCCTTATATCGGCCCGGTCCAATGGATAACATTGCCCATTTTATTGCACGGAAGGAAGGGCGTGAAAAGGTCACTTTGCCTGATCCTTCATTGGCATCGATTCTGGCACCGACTTACGGCATTCTGGTGTATCAAGAACAGGTAATGCAACTGGCCGCTAAAATGGCGGGTTTCACTTTAGGACAGGCCGATCTGCTGCGCCGTGCCATGAGTAAGAAAAAAGCCGATGTGATGGAACGGATGCGGGGACGCTTTATTAACGGAGCAGTTGCCAATGGTTATTCCAGACCGGTTGCTGAACAGGTTTTTGAATATATTGATCGGTTTGCCAATTACGGTTTCAACCGTTCACATGCCGTGGCCTACTCAATGATGGCTTTTGAAATGGCCTATCTTAAATGTCACTTTGCGCCGGCTTTTTTTGCCGCGCTTTTGAATGCTCACGCGGGATCAGAAAAGATGCGGGCCTATTTTGAGGATGCCAAATCATTTGGCGTTGTCATTGCCGGCCCCAGCATCAATTTTAGTCAGGCTGATTTTAGTCTGTACCAAGGACGCGTCTTGTTTGGTCTGTCCATGATCAAGGGCGTGCGTCGTGATCTGATCAGCGAGATTCTCCTAAAAAGAAAGGATGGTCAGTTTGCCAGCCTGGCTGATTTTATCGGCCGCATTGACGTCAGATTTAGAAAGCCTGAGCTGATTGCACCGCTGATCTATGCCGGTGCGTTTGATCGTTTGGGCAGCAATCGTGCTGAAATGATTGATGCTTTGGCTGATTTAATTGAAGGTGCCGAGTTCAACCAGGCGCTTTTAGGCAGCGACACCTTTCAAACGATGATTCCGGCTCGTCCTGAGTATCCGTTGGCCCAGCGACTGGAAAAAGAGCATGAGTATCTGGGCGTGTATCTGTCAGGACACCCGGTCAGTCAATATCGATCATTGGCTGGTCAGCTGCACGCGGTTACGGTCGCCCAGCTAAAAGAAGGGATGAACGCGACCCTGATTCTCTACGTCAGCCGCGTTAAAACGATCAATACCAAAAAAACGCGTCAGCCGATGGCATTCGTCAGTACCTCAGATGAAACGGGCAGCATTGAGGCAACCGTTTTTCCCAAACAGTTTCAGCGTTACCAAGAACTGATCGCTGCACGTAATGTTTTGATTATCAGCGGTCGGGTAGAAAATCGTAACGGCAGTCTGCAGCTGCTGGCCAGTCGCATTCAGCTGGCCTCTTCTGCCGGTGAGCGTGGATCGGCGCCAGCTAAGACGCGCTGGTTTTTGCAGCTGAGAAAGAATGCGCTGACGCCGCGCTTGACCGCCCAGCTTCAGGAATTTATCAGCAGTCACCATGGCAACGTGCCGGTGATGGTCTACTATCCCGAAACGCGGCAGACGCGTCTGCTTCCGCGCAGTCAGTGGCTCAGTGGGGATGAGGCGACTAAAAAAGGGCTGATTGATCTTTTGGGAGTCAGCAACGTGGTCTATCAATCCACGTCGTAAAACGGTTTGTCGCCAGCGTCAAAAATAATTGAAGTGTTAGCGCTTTCTTGATGTAATTAGTAAAGACAACGAATTTAAAAAGTGCTATGATAAGTGTTGTGCAAATGAGGTGCGCAATGGCGCAGTTTCTGCATTAATGCAAAGGAGAGATGTCACTTATGAAGAAAACCAAGATTGTAAGTACCCTTGGTCCTGCAAGTACTGATGTTGACACGATTGTAAAGCTGATCAATGCTGGTGCCAACATTTTCCGTTTCAACTTCTCACACGGTGATCACCCAGAACACCTGGGCCGGATGAACAATGTTAAGAAGGCTCAAGAAATCACCGGTAAGCACGTTGGTCTGATGTTGGACACTAAGGGTGCTGAAATTCGTACTACTGTTGAAAAAGACGGTAAGATCGAATTCAATGCTGGTGACAAGGTTCGGATCTCAATGGACGACTCTATTGAAGGTACGCACGAAAAGATTGCTGTTACCTACCCAGGTCTGTACGACGACGTTCACGTTGGCGGCCACGTTCTGTTTGATGACGGTCTGATCGACATGATCATCGACGAAAAGGACGAAGCCAACCATGAACTGGTCTGCACGGTTCAAAACCATGGTCTGCTGGGTTCACGCAAGGGTGTCAACGCACCTGGCGTTTCCATCAACCTGCCAGGTATCACGGAAAAGGACTCCAGCGACATTCGCTTTGGCCTGGAACAAGGTATCAACTACATTGCCGCTTCCTTCGTTCGTAAGCCAGAAGATATCGAAGACATTCGTGCACTGCTGAAGGAAAAGAACATGGAAGACGTTCAAATCTTCCCTAAGATCGAATCTCAAGAAGGTATCGACAACTTCGAAGCAATCATGGCAGTTGCTGATGGTCTGATGGTTCCACGTGGTGACATGGGTGTTGAAATCCCAGCTGAAAACGTGCCATTGGTACAAAAGAAGATGATTCGCCGCTGCAACGAAATGGGCAAGCCAGTTATCACGGCTACCCAAATGCTGGACTCCATGGAAGAAAACCCACGTCCAACGCGTGCCGAAGTTTCTGACGTTGCCAACGCTGTCTTTGATGGTACTGATGCAACGATGCTGTCTGGTGAAAGTGCCAACGGTGACTGGCCAGTAGAAGCCGTTTCTACGATGGCTCGCATCGATGTTAAGGCTGAAAACAACCTGGACCTGTTCGGTACGGAAACGTTCAACTTTGACAAGAGCGACGTTACGGAAACGATCGGTTCTGCAGTTGCTCAAGCCGCTAAGGATCTTGACATCAAGGTTATCGTAGCCGCTACTTCTTCAGGCTACACGGCCCGCATGATTTCCAAGTACCGTCCAAACGCCGACATTCTGGCTTTGACGTTTGATGAACGGACTGAACGCGGTCTGATGGTTAACTGGGGTGTTCAACCATACGTTGTTGACAAGCCAGCTGACACTGATGAAATGTTTGCTCTGGCTGCTAAGAAGGCAGTTGAACTTGGTTTTGCCAAGTCGGGCGACAAGATCATCGTGGTTGCCGGTGTTCCTATGGGCACGCCAGGTGCAACCAACCTGATGCGGGTTGAAACGATCAAGTAGTCTTGATTATTTCATCCACAAAAACCGTCTGTCATTAGACAGGCGGTTTTTTTACTCCTTTGCTTTTATTTTGTTCTAATATTATGTAAAATAAGCTAGATACCCAACTGAGAAAATTAAGGATGATAAAATGATAAATTCAGTACTTGGCAAAGTCGTCGATGCCGTAATGATTGACGAAAACGACCATGATTATTTCGTACAGCCTGCGCGTAACGGTCAAACCTATCGCCTGCCAAAGGATGAAAGTCCCCAGGCCCTGCATATTGGTGGTTCCGTTCGTGGCTTTGTCTATGAAAATGAAAATCACCAGCTGCAGATGACCTGCCAGCATATTCCAACGATTCAAGTCGACCATTATGATTTTGGGACGGTTGTCGGTGTTCGCCGCGACTTAGGCGTTTTTGTCGATATTGGTCTGCCCAATAAAGATATCGTCGTGTCACTGGATGATCTGCCAAGTCTCAAGCATCTATGGCCGCAAAAAGGCGACCGCTTGATGATGGCGCTTAAGGTTGACGAAAAAAATCGAATCTGGGGCCAGCTGGCAGATGAAGGCGTTTTCGAAGCCATTGCCAACCGTCCGGATCCTCGGATGAAAAACAAGGACGTTAAGGCAACTGTCTACCGCTTGAAGATGGCGGGGACGTTTGCTATTACCGATGACTATTGCCTGGGCTTTATTCACCCAAGCGAGCGGGATCAAGAACCGCGGCTGGGTCAGCAGGTCTCGGCACGAGTAATCGGTCTATCCAGTCATGGCAGTCTTAACCTTTCGCTAAAGCCGCGTGCCTACCAGGCAATTGGCGAAGATGCCCAGATGCTTTTGGAAATGCTGCGCCGGACGCCAGACCACACGCTGCCATTTACCGACAAGAGCGATCCCGAGAAAATTCGTCAAGAGTTTGGCATCAGCAAGGGCCAGTTCAAGCGTGCGGTCGGCCGTCTTTTGAAAGTTCGGCTGGTCAGCATGGTCAATGGCAAGCTGATATTAATCAAGGATCCAGATGATGAATAATGAATAAAGCACCGCTGCAGCAAGCCGCTGCTGATTATATTGAACAGCTGCACACTGAACGACGGCTGGCCCGAAACACCATTGCCAGCTATCAGCGCGATCTTCAGGATGCCATCCGCTATCTGCAAGATGAGCATACAGATTGGCAGGAAGTTGATCAAACCGCGATTCTGGCTTTTTTGGATCAATTAAAAAAACAGGGCGTGGCTCAAGAAACCATCAATCGTCATATCGTTAGTCTGCGTCAGCTTTATAAGTTTCTGCGCCAGACGGGTCAAGTCGATAGTAATCCGTTGGCACAGCTGACGACTGCGGCAGCTCCGGCTAAGCCGACGCCGGTTTTATCTGCTGCTCAGGCTGCCAGTCTTTTAAGCATCCCTAATGTCAAAAATCGGACTGGACTGCGTGATCGGGCAATCTTTGAGCTATTGTACGCGACGGGAATGCGCGTCAATGAGCTGCTAAGTTTAAAAATGGCTGACGTTGATCTTAATGCTCAGTTGGTCATGCCGCATGATCGCGCTGGGCGCAGGCGAGTCGTGCCAATCAGTGATACATGCAGCAATTGGCTGAAGCGTTATGTAAGCGAGGCGCGGCTGGAATTGATGCGAGATGATACCGATGTCTTCTTTTTGAATAATCGTGGCCGAGCATTGACGCGGCAGGCAATCTGGCAAAAGCTGCGGTCAGCTGGCAGTCAGGCGGGAATTGATTTAGACGTGACGCCAGATGTCTTACGGGCTACGTTTGCCCATGAGATGCTGGCTAATGGTGCCGATCTAAGAGCCGTACGAGTGATGCTTGGTCATCAGTCGCTAAGTACGACGGAACGCTATGCACCAACTGCCGACGTTCATTTGGCTGCCCAGTACCGTCAGTATCATCCGCGATCAGCTGACAAGGAGGGATAGATGATGCTGGTACCGTATCGTAAAGACTATCGCAAAATCATTCTGGGTATTTTGTCATTTATTCCAGGACTGCATGACTATGACCGCGTGGCTGAAGAAGTCGACTGGTCGTTAGGCGTCGGCAATCCGATCTATTTGTGGCAAAATGATGAGAATGGCGATTTTAGCGGCGCGGCAATTGTTGAATTGGGGCCAGAGTATGTCTTGATTCGGCGGATTTCTTTTCTGCCCAGTGAGCGTTCTGGCAAAAACGTCTATGCTTTTTTAACGGCCCTGCATCAGAAATATGCCAATCGTCGTTTGATGGGAACCATGGCAACGCAGCCTTTGATTACGAACTGGGAGAAGATGCATGAAAAACAATGAAAATCAGCTGCTGCAGCATCCTTATCAGCCCAACATCAAACTGGCTGACTTTGAAGGCCCGCTGGATCTGCTGCTGCACTTGATTCGGCAGTCAGAGATGGATATTTATGATATTCCGATTGCTGAGATCACAGGCCAATACATGCAGTATCTGCGGCAGATGCAGCGCCATCAGCTAGAAGTTGCAGGGGAATATTTCGTTATGGCGGCAACTTTGATGGCCATCAAGAGTCAGATGCTTTTGCCCAAACCACCAGTGTCAGAAGATGAGGAATCGATTGAAGAAGATCCGCGTGAGGAACTGGTTGAGCAGCTGTTGGAATATCAGCGCTATAAGCAGGCGGCAGAAAAGCTTAAGGATAAAGAGGCCTTTCGTCAAAAAGAGTTTACGCGCACGGCAATGGCGGTCCCGTCAGAATTCATCCATCCGCAGACAGCGCCAGGAACGACGATTGAACAGCTTAAGGAAGCCTTTGAGCAGGTTCTAAAAAAACATCAGTCGCTTGAACCAGAAACGGCTACCGTTGCACCGGAAAAAACCACCGTTGAGCAACGAATTCGCTTTGTCATGCAGCGTGTCAGCCAGGGGGCAGTTGCTTTTGAAGAGCTGTTTGCCGACTTAAAGACGCGTGATAATCTGGTAACGACTTTTCTGGCAGTCTTGGAACTGGCCAAGCATCGTCGCATCGTCTTGCATCAGGCAGCGCGTTTTGCTCCATTGATTCTGACGCCAGGAAAACTAAGTGAGGAAGATTAAGCTTGAATCCATTAGCTGAAATTGAAGGGCTGCTGTTTATCAGCGGCGATGAAGGAATCTCACTGGGCGATCTGGCCAAGGTAACGGGATATCTAAAACCCGCGATTTTGGAAATGATCGCTCAGCTTAAAGAAAAATATCAACAAGACGAAAACTGTGCCTTGACGCTTTTGGACAGCGACTCGGTTTATCGTTTGGCAACCAAGGCCCAGCTTGCAGACGTCATGCAGCATTATTTTGAGGAACCGCTGACGACGCCATTGACGCAGACGCTGTTAGAGGTCCTGGCCATTGTTGCCTATAAGCAGCCATTGACACGGCTTGAGATTGACGAGATCCGTGGCGTGCAGAGCTCTGGTTCGCTGCAGAAACTTACGGCTCGCGGCTTGGTTGAGACGCATGGTCGGCTGGCAGTTCCGGGACGACCGTTTTTATACGTTACGACGCCGGCCTTTTTGGACTACTTTGGGCTGACGACTTTAGACGAGCTGCCAGAACTTGATAAGAATCTACAGCCAGAAGATCTGGATGGCGATATCTTTTTAAGAGCTCTGCAGTCACGACAAATGAGAAAGGAATCGTTAGAAAATGAAGATGGAAAGACTCCAAAAAGCAATGGCTGAAGCTGGGGTAGCCAGTCGGCGGGCTTCGGAAAAACTGATCGTCGAAGGTCACGTCAAGGTCAACGGCAAGCTGGTCACCGAACTGGGCACCAAGGTCAGCTCCAGTGATCAGGTAACGGTTGATGGGGTACCGTTGGAGCGCGAGCAGCCGGAATATTATCTGCTTAACAAGCCCCGCGGCGTAATCACGTCGGCCCATGATGAGCACGGCCGCAAGACGGTGGTCGATATCTTAAAAGAAGGCGGCGTAACCGCACGCATCTATCCGGTTGGCCGCTTGGACTATGATACGACCGGCGTTTTGCTTTTAACCAATGATGGTGCCTTGGCAAATAAGCTGATGCATCCCAGCTTCGAGATTGAGAAAACGTACGTTGCCAAGGTCAAGGGCTTGATTTCCAACCACGATCTGGAACAGCTGCGTCATGGCGTTGTGATTGACGGTAAAAAGACCAAGGAAGCCAAACCTAAGCTTTTGAGCGTTGACAAGCAGCATCGCGTCTCGATCGTGCGCCTGACGATTCATGAAGGTCGTTATCATCAAGTCAAAAAGATGTTCAAGGCAGTTGGTCATCCAGTTGAAAAACTTACGCGAGAAAGCGATGGCATTCTAAATCTTAAGGGGCTGCCTGGTGGTCAGTGGCGTGAGCTGAAGATGGATGAGATCAATGCCTTAAAAAAACTGTAAACTTTTGATTGAAGACGCGGAATGATTATGCTATAGTTTAGACGATCATGAAATTAATTTAATCATAGGTTTATCTTCAAGGCAGGGTGCAATTCCCGACCGGCGGTAAAAGCCCGCAACCCGATGACGTCCTTCGTTATCGGTGGAACCTGGCGCAATTCCAGGTGCCGACAGTACAGTCTGGTATATAGAAGATTTTCGCTCAAACGAAAGCAATGTTTGCCGCAGATGAACCGTTTTCATCTGCGGCTTTTTTTGTTGGGCGATCAGCCCCGGAGATGACCTTCATTTATTAGGAGGTTTTAATCATGACAGTTTCTAGCATTCGTATTCAGCGCCTGGCTGGGATTGCTTGCTTGAGTGCATTGGCATTTGTTTTGATGATGCTGGAGTTTCCAATTATTCCAGTTGCCGCATACCTAAAGCTGGACTTTTCTGACGTGCCGGTATTATTGGGAACGCTGATCTATGGACCGGTCAGCGGCATCATTATTGCAGCCGTTAAGTGCCTGATCCATGCCTTGGTCTATGGCTTTTCAATTGGCGAGCTTTTGGGCGTGGGCAGCGACTTTATTTCATCTTTGGCGCTGCTGCTGCCATTTGCATGGGCGGCCAAGAGAACGTCGCTTAAGCCGGCACAGCGCTATTTATTGGGAACCGGCGCGGGAATGCTGACTTTGACGGTGATCATGTCGCTTTTGAACTTGTGGGTCTTGACGCCGCTTTACATGAAAATCTGGGGCTGGAAGCCAACGATGCCGATTGCTTCCTTGGTGGCAATCGGGGTCGTCCCATTCAATATTATCAAGGGTCTGTTAGTTGGCGGGGTCTCCTCGCTGTTGGCAATGCGGCTTGCCAATTGGCTGGCTAAGCATCAAATGTAAGATTGATCAATAAAACGACTGTTAATGATGATCCGCGAACTGATTGCAATTGGCTTGCGTGGATCGATCAGCTGCAGTCGTTTTTTATTTTGGTGAAATTTCGTATAATTTGCATATAGTATTTCAAGGGGGTGAAAAATTGAAGAGCTATTTTATTGAGATGTTGACCGATCAGCCCAGGAGAACGGCGGTTTTGCGCAATACCGTCAAAAACAAGCGAACCGTTGCAACTTTGTTTTGGGCTCGCGAATATGGCGTCTTAAAGTGGCTGGGGTGCAATCCAAGACTTACGGTCAACGAATTTGAGCAATGGCTCGTTCAAATGCGACAGGCTGGCCTGATCAAAATGAATGATCAGACGGCATGGCTTACTCCCAGCGGCATTGCTGAAAAAGAAAAATTTCTAAAAACGCATTATCAGCCGCGGTTTGGAAACTGGTCTTGGCTGGCGCGACCTGATCAGCTGGCGCCACGCGTCTTGCTGGCAACACAGGCGGTCAGTCAGTATGCCCACCGACAAAAGCATTACGTTCCCTTGAATCTGGCCCCGGCTGAGCTATATTTTGTCCGTCAGTGGTTTTATGGAAATCGAAATCGGATCGTTGACGACTGGTCAGCAGAATTGCAGCAGGCAGCCGCTGCGCTAGCTAAAATGGATGAAAGACTGGCTAAGCTGCTGGTGTTTTCTTTGCCTGGCTATCAAACGACCGGCTGGACGATTGATCAGGCGGCACAGGCTTTAAAAATCTCGGTCGATGAAGTCATGATCATGGAGCGGGATGTATGGCTGGGAATCGGCTATCTGGCAGCCAGTCAGCCAGCAGGCTTGTTAAGGAGTCTGCTGTATGATCATCTGCATGATACGCCGCTTAATCACAGTGCCACGATTACTCTAAGAATGTTTGAACAGGGACTTTCGCTTAAACAGATCAGTCAAAGAAGGCGTTTGAAGCTGGGGACCATTCGCGAACATATTCTGGAAGCAGCAATCTTTATGCCAGAAGCGCTGCCGCTTGACCGCCTGCTGACTCCAGCACAAATCGACCGGCTGGCGGCGCAGTATCATGGCAAACCAGCTACCTGGGAATTTCTGCCGCCGATCGTTGAGCCGCAATCACCAGCCGACAAATTGCAAAACGAACAGAGCTTCTTTGAGTACCGGCTCTTTCAGATTATTAAGGGAGGTGAGCATAATGGATGAGCAGCGGCTGTATCAAACGCTGAAGCAGCAGTTTGGCTTTGATGAATTTCGGCCAGGTCAAAAGGAAACGATTCAAGCCGTCTTGAATCAAAATGACGTCTTGGCGGTTCTGCCAACGGGGGCCGGCAAGACGCTGCTGTATCAGCTGCCAGCCTATCTGATGCCGGGCAGCGTCTTGATCGTTTCGCCACTGATCTCTTTAATGCAGGATCAAGTCGACCGCCTGCGTCAGCATGGTGAGCGCCAAGTCGTAATGCTGAACGCTACTTTAACGGGTCGCTCGCGTCAGCAGGTCTTAAACCGGCTGGCGGCCTATCGCTTTATCTTCGCCTCGCCGGAAATCCTGGCTCAGCCTTCAATCAAGCATGCATTAAGAAAGTGTCGGATCAGTCTGTTGGTAATTGATGAAGCACATTGCATCTCGCAGTGGGGTCCTGATTTTCGCCCCGAGTATCTGCTGCTAAAAGAAGTCAAAAACGATTTGAGGCGGCCGCCGATCCTGTTGTTGACGGCCACTGCCACGCCACGGGTTCAAAATGATATTCTCCAAAAAATGGGGCTTGATGAAAAAAACGTCAAGCGGGTGATTCGCTCAGTCAATCGTCCCAATATCTTTTTGGCAGTCGATCAGGTTGAAAATGATCAGCAAAAGCGGCAGCGGCTAGCTAAATGGCTGCATGAGCTGGGTGGCGGCGGGATTATATATTTTTCCAGCCGCAAGCTGGCCAATGAGCTGGCAGACTGGCTGGGTGAAATGACTGGACTTGAGATCGCAGCATATCACGCTGGGATTTCGGCAATTGATCGCTTTCGCATTCAGCAGCAGTTCATGCAGGGACAATTGCAGGTCGTTTGTGCTACCAGTGCTTTTGGCATGGGCATTAATAAAGACGATATTCGCTATGTGATTCACTATCATCTGCCTGGCAGTCTGGAAAGCTACGTACAAGAGATCGGGCGGACAGGTCGCAATCAAAAACCAGCCCTCGCGCTGTTGATGTATTCACCAGGTGATGAACAGATTCAAAGACAGCTCAGTCAGATTGAACTGCCAAGTCAAGCAGTCGTGGAAAAAGTCCAGCAAAAAAAGCTGCCGGGAAATGCGCTGGGGCCGCAAGCCGAATTGATTGAGTTCTATCTTAGCCATGGCTGGAACTATGCACGATTAACCGCGATGCTCAAAAAAAGAGGCCGCCTGGTCAATCAGCAGCTGGCAGCCATGCTGAGCTACGTTAGTGAAAAAAAGTGCCGTCGTGCCAATATCATGCGCTATTTTGGCGAATTGCCGGTTGATTGTCCCAACTGCTGCGACTGTCACCAAAACGACTGGCGATTGAGTGATCTTAAGCTGCCGGACGCGGTGGATCCGGTCGTCAACGATCAGCTGGATTGGCAAAAGCGGCTGCAGTTTCTGTTTGCCAAGGAATCGAAAACTGGCTAGACAGGCATGGCTTTTTTGCGCTACAATCGACTCAATCACTGAAATATAAAGGAGCGTTCGTTAATGAGTGAACGACGTGAAGACCATCGCCAAGAGGCCGGCAAACTTTGGGACAAGACCTTTGAAGACAATCAAGATCTTGATGATTCCGGTCACCTGTCGCGAACGGCCCATCGCAAACAAAGCTCGCATAATTCACGCATCACGACGATACTGATCGTCTTGATCGTGATTTTAGCAGCAACCCCAATTATTTATTGGGTTCATCATGAGCAGTCATTCAATCATCCGCAGCAGACGGAAAAGGTTGCTCAGTCTGTATCGAGCAAGGCAAAAAAAGCATCCAGCCACGCGAAGTCTAAAACCAAGTCCAAGTCAAGCGCTGCTGAGACTGCCAAAACCAAGACGGCTAAAGCCAAAAGCAGCAGTCAAGCGGATTCAACCAGCATTACCAGTGCCCAGAGCAGCTCATCTTCAAGTGCGGCTGCCAGTACCTCATCAACCAGTGAGAGTGGGGCAAAGTATACGACGGTTGGCTCAGGACAGGGCATCTATCGCGTGGCAACCAATAATGGGCTGACAGTTGCGGAGCTGGCCAGCCTTAACAATATATCACCCAATACGCCGCTGTATCCAGGTCAGCGACTGCGGGTCAAATAAGGGGAGAATTTGAAAACTTATGGAAAAAGGATTGCAAGTGGCCATTGATGGTCCAGCTTCATCAGGAAAAAGCACGGTCGCAAAAATTATTGCCAAGCGGTTTGGCTACGTCTACTGCGATACCGGCGCCATGTATCGTTCGGTAACGTGGGCAGCGTTGGAAAATGGAATTGACGTCAGCGATACCAAGCAGGTAATCGATCTGGCCCGCCGAATCAAGATCACGTTTGAGCCCGGTCAGCCTGATCAGCGTGTTTTCGTTGATGGTCATGAGGTCACTAAAGATATTCGCACAGAAAAGATCGCGGCCAACGTTTCAGCAGTTGCCGCCATTCCAGAAGTCCGCGCTCAAATGGTTGAACAGCAGCGACAGATTGCTCAGGCTGGCGGGATCGTGATGGATGGTCGCGATATTGGCACGACGGTTTTGCCAGAAGCTCAGGTTAAGGTGTTTTTGGTTGCCAGTGCTCATGAGCGAGCCCGGCGCCGCTATGAGGAAAATCTGCAAAAAGGTCTGGCAACGCAATCACTGGACGAACTGGAAGCAGCCATCAAACTGCGTGATCAAAAAGATTCAACGCGCAAGGTCTCGCCATTGACCCAGGCTAAAGATGCGATTTTAATTGATACGACGAGCTTAACGATTGATCAGGTAGTTGATGAAATCAGCGCACTGATTAAAAAAAACCAGGACAATTAATTCTAAACACTGGTAAACTTGGTTCAACTCTAGTAAAATAGTGGCTAGAGTTGATTGTTGCAAGGAGGATTTTTTTTAATGGCTGAAAACGAAAACAAAGACGCGATGTTAGAAGCGCTCGACAGCATCAAAGAAGTTAAGGTTGGCGATGTTGTTAAGGGCAAGGTACTGCAAATTGATGATCGTCAAGCGATCGTTGGTATTGAAGACTCAGGTGTTGAAGGGGTTGTCCCGGCTAACCAACTGTCTTCCAAGCCCGTTGAAGACATCAACACGGTTGTGAAGGTCGGCGACGAACTGGACCTGGTTGTCATCTCCAAGATTGGCAGCGACAAGGAAAACGGCAGCTACCTGCTTTCACACCGGCGCTTGGAAGCCATGAAGGTATGGGACGATCTGGAAAAGAAATTCGAAGCTGGTGAAACGATCACGGCTAAGGTTACCCAAGCTGTTAAGGGTGGTCTGGTTGTAGATGCTGGCGTTCGTGGTTTCGTACCTGCCTCAATGATTACTGACCACTACGTTGAAGACTTGAACCAATTCAAGGGTCAAGAACTTGAATTCAAGATTGTTGAAATTGAACCAAGCGACAACCGCCTGATCCTTTCTCACAAGGAAATCGTTCAAGCTCAACACGAAGAAGCTGCTAAGAAGGTCTTCTCTGAACTGCAACCTGGCGACGTTGTCGAAGGTAAGGTAGCTCGGATGACTAACTTTGGTGCCTTCATCGACCTTGGCGGCGTAGACGGTCTGGTTCACGTTTCCGAAATTTCCTACGACCACGTTGACAAGCCATCTGACGTACTGGAAGTTGGCCAAGACGTTAAGGTTAAGGTTCTGAGCGTTGACCCAGAACGCGAACGGATTTCTCTGTCCATCAAGCAAACGCTGCCTGGACCATGGGATGACATTCAAGACAAGGCTCCAGTTGGTGCTGTCTTGACTGGTACTGTTAAGCGCCTGACCAGCTTTGGTGCTTTTGTTGAAGTATTCCCTGGCGTTGAAGGTTTGGTACACATTTCCCAAATCTCCCACAAGCACATCGCTACGCCAGCTGATGTTCTGAAGCCAGGTGAAGAAGTCAAGGTTAAGGTTCTGAACGTTGACCCTGAACACCAACGTCTGGGCTTGTCCATCAAGGCATTGGAAGAAAAGCCAGCTGGTTCTGACAACAACGAAGGCCACCGTGGCGGCAACCGTCGTCCTCGTCGTCGTAACAACGACTACAAGGCCAACATGCCAGAAGAAGAAAACGGCTTTACGCTGGGCGATCTGATCGGTGATGAACTGAAGAACGCTCGCAAGTAATTTAACATTGCGTTAAGAGCAAAGCTGGGATTTTTCCCAGCTTTGTTTTTTCATCAAGACTTTTTAGGCGCAAGTCGGAAAGTTTTATTTAAGAACAGATTAAATCTAATTAGAAAGAAGGTGCCGCTTTATGGCAAATCCAATTGTTGCTATTGTTGGACGCCCCAATGTTGGCAAGTCCACGCTGTTCAACCGGGTTGCCGGCGAACGAATCTCAATCGTTGAAGATACGCCAGGCGTTACGCGTGACCGCATCTATGCCCACGGCGAATGGCTGGGCAAGCATTTTAGCTTGATTGATACTGGTGGGATTGAAATGTCTGATCAGCCACTGTCAACTCAGATTCGTGAACAGGCTGAAGTAGCCATTGATGAAGCCGACGTAATCGTAATGGTCGTCGACGTGCGCAGTGGGGTTACTGATGCCGATGAGCAGGTTGCGCAGATTCTGTATCGTTCCGATAAGCCGGTCGTTTTGGCGGTCAATAAGGTTGATAATCCAGAACGACGCTCGGATGTCTATGACTTCTACTCGCTAGGTCTGGGTGAACCATATCCCGTTTCCAGCGTCCATGGCGTCGGGGTCGGGGATCTTTTGGATGCCGTCATCAAAAACTTCCCCGAAAATGCCGCTAATGAAGAAGATGACACGATTCATTTCAGCTTGATTGGCCGG
Organism: Limosilactobacillus mucosae DSM 13345; assembly: GCF_001436025.1. Classification (GTDB taxonomy): domain Bacteria; phylum Bacillota; class Bacilli; order Lactobacillales; family Lactobacillaceae; genus Limosilactobacillus; species Limosilactobacillus mucosae. The sequence goes on from NZ_AZEQ01000003.1 coordinate 102,093, forward strand.
CCCAACGTTGGCAAGTCCTCAATCGTCAATGCCATGCTGGGTGAAGACCGGGTAATCGTATCCAATATTGCCGGGACGACGCGTGATGCGATTGACACTCATTTCAAGGCTGATGGTCGTGAGTTTACGATGGTTGACACGGCTGGGATCAAGAAAAAAGGCAAGCTTTATGAAAATACCGAACGCTATGCTCTGATGCGCTCGATGCGGGCGATTGATGGCAGTGACGTGGTATTGGTCGTTTTAAACGCCGAAGAGGGCATTCGCGAGCTGGACAAGCATATTGCCGGTTACGCGCATGAGGCTGGCAAGGGGATCATTATCGTAGTCAACAAATGGGATACGATTCCAGATCGCGACCAGCGCACGATGACTGACTTTACCAATCTGATTCGCCAGGAGTTCCAGTATCTCAGCTACGCGCCGATTATCTTTGTTTCGGCTAAAACCCGCCAGCGGCTGATCAAGCTGCCAAAGATGATTGAAGAGGTCTATGATCACTGTCGTCGCCGGATTCAATCATCCGTGCTCAACGACGTCATTATGGATGCAATTGCGGCTAATCCAACGCCAAGCACGAATGGTCGTCGTCTGCGCGTCTATTATGCAACTCAGGTGGCAATTGAGCCGCCAACGTTCGTTATTTTTGTCAACGATCCCGACCTGATGCACTTCTCTTATGCCCGTTATTTAGAAAATCAGATTCGGCAGGCGTTTGATTTTTCAGGTACGCCGATTCATCTGATCAAACGGAAGCGGAAGTAGGCTGTGCCATAGGATCGACAGCGGTTTTTGTCCCCAAAACCAAACCGGACTAATCTTAGATGATGCTGGCTTTTATCAGCTTTTGGCAATTGGAAACGGCTAAATCAGCTAAATTTTAATGATAACGTTCGCAAATCGGCGTTTAATTGAAATTTCATTTAAAAAGTCCGTTAAACCGCTTGTCAGCGCGGTTTCACTATGCTAATCTAGTTTTTGAAATGATGCGTGAGCACGTTATTGTTTCGTTAATTTTGGACCACTCAAAATTAACTGATCCTATGACGAGGAAATTTCCATCGTCAATGGTGGGAGGTGAAACACATGGCAAACAAAGCACAACTGGTTAGCGACGTTGCTACGGCAACTGGTCTGACGAAGAAGGATGCTACGGCTGCTGTAGACGCTGTCTTCAGTTCCATCCAAGCATCTCTGGCCAAGGGTGAAAAGGTTCAATTAATCGGTTTTGGTAACTTTGAAGTACGGCAACGCGCCGCACGTAAAGGTCGCAACCCACAAACTGGACAAGAAATTGAAATCCCTGCAAGCAAGGTTCCAGCATTCAAGCCGGGCAAAGCTTTGAAGGACGCCGTTAAGTAATTAACGACGATAAAAAAATGAAGCGACGATCGTTTTTAACGGTCGTCGCTTTTCTTATCATGGATTTAAAATGACCACCATTTGGATTTGATAAAGTACTTAAATTTGATATCTCTGACTGATAGGACTTTATCATGAGTGCTGACGCTGTTTTATGTTAAACTAAAAAAGCATGATTAAATTAAGGGGGAAATAGCGTGACCTTTTCCGAAAAATGTCTGCAGGCAATTGAAGATGGCAACATGGAAGAAGCCCAAAAAGAATTTGCCTGGGCGCTGCGCAAAGACGATGATGAGATTCTGTTCAATCTGGCGGAACAGCTATACGCGCTGGGCCTGATGCCGCAAGCTCGCCGCGCCTATCTGAAGCTGTTGGAGCGCTATCCGGATGAAGATGAGCTGCGAACCGCGCTGGCTGAGATTGCGATCGATAATGGTCATAACGATGAGGCATTGGCCTATCTGACGCAGATTGCGCCTGATTCGCCAGCTTATGTCCAGGCACTGCTGGTGGCGGCAGACCTTTACCAAACCGAGGGACAGTTTGAGGTAACGGAAGCCAAGCTCAAACAAGCCTATCAAGCAGCCCCAGAAGAGCCGGCCGTTTTGTTTGCCATGGGTGAGTTCTACTATCTGGTGGGTCAATTTGACAAAGCAGTGCCGTTTTATTTTGCGCTGATTCAAACCGGTGCCGTAGAGTTTGCCAAGGTTGATATCGCGGCGCGCTTAGGAATGGCCTACGCACAAAGCGGTCATTATGAGCAGGCATTGGGCTATCTCAAGCAGGTTGCACCAGCATATCAGACCAGCGACGTTCGTTTTCAAACCGGACTGACGCAGCTGGAATTGGGTGAATTCAAGGATGCCATTGAAACGCTGACTGATCTGATCAAAGACGATGACCAGTACGCCTCGGCTTATCCTGCCTTGGCGCGGGCCTATGAGCAGACGCAACAGTATGAGGCCGGTCTGAAAGCCGTTCAAGAAGGTCTGGGCGTTGATCAGTACAATGAGAATCTTTTTGCATTGGCGGCAAGAATGGCCAGTCACGTTGGCGATTTTAAACTGATGCAAAAATATCTGCAGCAGGCTCATGAGCTGGATCCGGACAATTTGACGATTACTTTGGAATACAGCAATCTGCTGATCAAGCTGGGCGAGCACCAGGTCAATGTCAAGCTGCTGGCCCCGTTGGTCAAGGCAGATGAAGTCGATCCCCAGCTGGATTGGAATCTGGCAGTCTCCTATCAGGTATTGGAAAAATACGACCTGGCCGAACGGTTCTATCAGGCAGCGATGCCAAGCTATAATGAAAACGTTGATTTTTTAAAGAATCTGATCAGCTTTTACCAAGAAACCGGGCAGCGTGACTTGATGATCGATGAAATGGAGCATTACGTACGGCTTAATCCAGCTGATACTGAAATGCAGGAGCGCCTGGATCAAGAAATGTTCTAAATAAAAAAGGTTCCGTATCATGCGGAACCTTTTTATTTTAGCTGTAGCAAGAGACGCTGATAATAGAGCAGGGACTGTGGATTTAATCTGAGTCGAGTCTGCAGCTCTTGGGGCGTGGCGTCGCGATGCTGAGCAATCTCATAAAGAATATAGCTTTGGTGCAGATACTTGGGAGCCAGCTTAAAGCCCAGGTATTCCTCATCGGCTTTGAGGTATTTAAACAAACCGGCATTGCTGATCCAGGGATGCTCGCGGTTCAGCCGCTGCTTTAAAAAAATATCCTGGCAGTTCTGCAACTGCTGGATCGGTGCGATATAGGCAGCAAAGGTCTTCATAAAATCTCGTTCGACGGCGTTTTTGGGTTGCAGGCTGCGCCATACGTCGCCAAATCCTGGCTGCAGAAACTCAGCAACCGTATAGCCGCGACTGCTCAAAAACAAAACGGCGCGCGTGTAGAGCTGCAGCTGATCGTCGGCGAGAATGTCGTCCAGCTTGAGCAGCCATTTAGTGGAAAGATGCTGATTGGGCTTGGTTGCCTTGCCATGAATCGTCAGCGTGGGATAGTTGTCGATCAGCTGATGCGTAAACAAAAAGCGGAAATAGCGGCTGAGCTGAGAAAGCACCTTGTTAAAAGTCGCCAGGGTAATGTCCTGCTCGTCACGCAGCCAGTTCAGGTAGGCTCGGACATCGGTTTCCGTTACGTTGTTGGCACTGGGATCATGAGCATAGATCGGACGCTGATCCTCGAGATAGTTAAATAATTGACGCAGCGTGGCATCATAGGCATCAATGGTCATCTGCGCGCGGCCAATGGCTTTAAGCTCCCGATGAAAGGCAGTCTGGTAAGGATATTGATCCATAAAAAGATCCTTTCTGATTTATTTTAGGTAGTAATGATTTACCTTAACAATAACGCGAAACCTAACCGAAAGCAAGTATAACCGATTGCAGCTGCCGTTATAAACCAATCCGGGCTGTTGGGATTGGTTTCAAGTCGACTGGGTCGAATCAATGTTCTTAGACAATAATTACTAGGGAGAGATTGATAAAGTTGGCTAAATTGCAGATCTCGTTTTCGAGTCCTGGAAAGTTTGCTAAAATGGTTAGGACTGGTTATGACAACCAAATCCACGAAACAAGGAAATGATATCCGTGAAAATCGAAAAACTGCCGGCCGTCTTTGAACCAGCACGGCCGATTCTGCAGCGAATTGAACAGGCTGGCTATGAGGCCTATTTTGTCGGCGGCTGCGTGCGCGATACGATTTTGGGCGATCCGATTCATGACATCGACATTGCCACCAGCGCCTATCCGGCCGAAATCAAGCAGATCTTTAATCGTACGGTTGATACTGGCATTGAGCATGGGACGGTCATGATTTTAGATCATGGCGTTGGCTACGAAACGACCACTTTTCGAACTGAATCTGGCTACCAGGACTTTCGCCGTCCAGATTCGGTAACGTTTGTCCGCTCACTGGCAGAAGACTTAAAGCGGCGCGACTTTACGATCAATGCCTTGGCGCTGAAGGAAAACGGCGAGGTCATCGATTTATTTGATGGGCTGGGCGACTTAAAGCGGCACTTGATCAAGGCGGTGGGTGAACCGGCTGAACGTTTTCATGAAGACGCGCTGCGGATGATGCGGGCCGTTCGTTTTGCCAGCAAGCTTGACTTTCAGATTGATGAAAAGACCAGACAAGGCATTCAAGAAAATGCACCGCTTCTAGAAAAGATTGCCATTGAACGGATTCGCGTTGAATTTGAGAAGCTTTTGCTTGGTCAAAATCCAACCGCTGGCCTCAAGGACCTGCTCGTTACTGATCTATACCGCTACTGTCCAAGATTGGCCGATCAAAAAATGGCTCTGGAGCAGCTTTTGGACCTTAAGCAATGGCATCTGAAAACCGAAGCCGAAGCCTGGGCAGTGCTGATGCAGGTCATGCGGTTTGATCATCCCCAGCGCAATGCATTTTTAAAGGCTTGGAAGACATCCAATGATCTGATCAGCGACGTCCAAAAAATCGTACCAGCCGTCCAAGCAATCTTAAACGATCAATTGACGCCCAAGCTCTTGTTTGATACTGGCGACCGACTGCTGCTCAGTGCCAATCGCGTGGCGGCAATGTTTGGCCACAGCCTAGAAGAACTTGATTTGCGCGATCGCTATCAGGCTTTGCCGATTAAAAGTACAAAAGAGCTGGCAGTTAATGGCGGTCAGCTGATCAAACTGGCGCATGTCAAGCCTGGGCCAAAGATGGGGCAGATTTTGCATCAATTGCAGCAGCAGGTCTTGGATCGCAGTCTGCCCAATGATCAAAATGCTTTGTTGGCGGCAGCTGCACAATTAGCAAAAGAGGAAGATTAATGAAAACATTAAGAGCTGAAAATCTAACCAGCACGTATGGCGAAAAAACGCTGTTTAAAGACGTTTCGTTTATTATCAACGAACAGGATCGGATTGGATTGATCGGCACCAACGGCAGCGGCAAGACCTCGCTTTTAAACGTTATCAGTGGCGCGGTCAGTCCTGAGGCCGGCGAGATCATCAAACCCAGCGACTATTCGATTGGCTTTTTGAAGCAGCAGCCAGACCTGGATGAAGAAAAAACGATCATGGATGCCGTGTTTGCTGGCGGGCAGCCAGTCTTTCAAACGATTCGGCAATATGAAAAAGCGCTGCTGGATTATAGCGCGCATCCTGAAGATTCCAGATTAAGCGATCGATTTACCAAGATGCAGGCTGCCATGGATCAAGAGGACGCCTGGGAAGCCGACAGCCGCGTCAAGACGATTTTAACGCAGCTGAAAATCAATGACGCCAATCAAAAAATCAAGGAGCTTTCCGGTGGTCAGCGCAAGCGGGTTGGCCTGGCTCAGGTTTTGATTCAAGAACCCGATCTGCTGATGTTAGACGAGCCAACCAACCATTTGGACATCGACTCGATCATGTGGCTGCAGGACTATCTGGCCAGCTATCGTGGGGCCGTGCTGGTCGTTACGCATGACCGCTACTTTTTGGATCAGGTTGCCAATCATATCTGGGAGCTGTCGTTTGGCAAGCTTTATCATTATGACGGCAACTATCAGGACTTCGTAGCCCAAAAAGCGACCCGGGTTGAACTGGCACAGGAAGGCGAGCGCAAGCGGCAGGCCCTTTACAAAAAAGAGCTGGCCTGGATGCGGCATGGAGCCAAGGCGCGCTCAACCAAGCAAAAGGGCCGGATCAATCGTTTTAACGAACTCAAGGACAACCTGGGCAAGCTTAAAGTCGATGAGGACATCTCGATTGAACTGGGCTCGCAGCGACTGGGTAAAGACGTTATTGAAATGCAGCATGCCAATCTTAAGTATGGCGATCATGAAATTTTAGACGACTTCAACTGGCTGGTGCAGGCCGGCGATCGAATCGGTATTACCGGCGAAAATGGTGCCGGCAAGACCTCGCTTTTAAATGTGATTGCTGGCCGCACCAAGCTTGATTCAGGCGTTTTGAAGATTGGCGAGACCGTTAAGCTGGGATACTACACGCAGCAGACGGAAGGCATTGATGACGACAAGCGTATGATCAGCTATCTGACTGAAGTGGCTGACAATGTGGTCGATAAAAACGGCAATCGGGTCAACGTAACACAGCTGCTGGAGCGTTTCTTGTTTCCGCGATTTATGCATGGGACGCTGATTCGGAAGCTTTCTGGTGGTGAAAAGCGGCGGCTGTATCTGTTAAAGATCTTGATGCAGCAGCCAAACGTCCTGCTTTTGGATGAGCCGACCAACGATTTGGACATTGGCACGTTGACGGTATTGGAAGACTATTTGGACGATTTCGCTGGAACGGTCATTACGGTTTCGCATGACCGCTACTTTTTGGACAAGGTGGCTGATAATCTGCTGATCTTCCATGGTCAAGGCAAGATTGAGCGCTACCGCGGCTACTACACTGAATATCTCAAAAAGGCCCAAGCTGATGCACAGGCGGCTCAGGCAGCTAAATCCGCAGCCAAGGCAGCCGCCAAGAAAACGGCTGCCCCTGCTAAAACGGCCAACACTGCCAAGGTAAAGACCAAGCTGACCTATGCCGAAAAACTGGAATGGGATCATATTGACGAAGAAATCGATCAGCTAGACGAACGTCAAAAACAAATCGAAAATGAAATGGCCGCAAATGGTGACAACTATGCCAAGTTGGCTGAGCTGCAAAAAGAATTGAATGAAGTGCAAAAAGCCTTGGCAGACAAGACTGAACGCTGGGAGTATCTTAGCGAATTCGTAGATGAATAGTAAAATAGACGCGCCTATCGCAGTGATGTGCTAGAATGAAACTTATTTGATGATTGAAAGGAAGATAAGACATGGCAGTCAATGATAATGAACAGCAGTATCTGGATCTGGCCCGCTACGTATTAGAGCATGGGCACGAAAAGAGCGACCGGACAGGAACGGGAACGCGCTCGGTTTTCGGCTATCAGATGCATTTTGATCTCAACGCCGGTTTTCCGATTCTAACCACCAAATTTGTTCCGTTTGGTCTGATCAAAAGCGAGCTGCTGTGGTTTTTGCGCGGCGATACCAACATTCGCTTCCTGCTGCAGCACAAGAATCATATCTGGGATGAATGGGCCTTTAAAAAATGGGTGGAAAGTCCAGAATACCAAGGCCCTGATATGACGGATTTTGGTCACCGCTGGCTTAAGGATCCCGAATTTAAAAAGGTCTATCTCGAAGAAAAAAAGGCCTTTTGCGATCGCATCTTGAATGATGATGAGTTTGCGCAAAAATATGGCGATCTGGGGCTGGTCTATGGCTCACAATGGCGGCATTGGAAAACCAGCGATGGCCACTACATTGATCAGATTGCCAAAGTAATTGAACAGATCAAGACCACGCCGGATTCACGTCGGATGATCGTTTCGGCCTGGAATCCAGAAGACGTGGACAGCATGGCACTGCCGCCTTGCCACACGATGTTTCAATTCTACGTCAATGATGGCAGGCTAAGCTGTCAGCTGTATCAGCGCAGTGCCGATATTTTCTTAGGCGTGCCATTCAACATCGCCAGCTATGCGCTTTTGACGCACATGATTGCCAAGGAGTGCGGCCTGGGCGTGGGCGAGTTCGTGCATACTTTAGGAGATGCGCATATTTACAGCAATCACATTGAACAGATCAAAGAACAGCTTTCACGGACGCCGCATCCAGCACCAAAACTGATTCTGCCGGCCGATCCAAAACCAGTTGATCAGTATGAAATGGAAGACATTAAGCTGGAAAACTATGAGCACGAGGCCGGGATCAAGGCCCCAGTTGCCGTTTAAGGGGTGTTTTTATGAATCAGCTGGACTTTATCTGGGCTCAGGATCCAGACGGCTATATCGGCAAAAATGGTACCATGCCATGGCATTTGCCTGCCGATTTGAAGCATTTTAAAGCCGTGACGCTCAATCATCCGGTAATTATGGGTGCCAATACGTTTAAATCGATCGGCCGACCACTGCCGAAGCGAAAAAATATCGTCTTGACGCATCAAAAACTGGACGATGCCAAGATTACGGCGGTACACAGTGTCGAAGAGCTAAAGGAGCTGCTGACGGATCGCTTGGCTGGCCAGCGCTGTTTTGTCATTGGCGGAGCACAGATCTATCAAACGCTGCTGCCATTAGCTGGCGATCTTTATCGAACGGTGGTTGAACGGCGCTTTGGCGGAGATACCAAAATGCCGGCCATTGACTATCAGGGATGGCGTTTGGCAGATGTGGAGAAAATAAAAAGCGATCAGCCGGACGTTCCCGACTGCCGCTTTGAGCATTGGATTAAAAACTAGACGTAAAATAGGATCGAAAAGTAGATGAATGCCGTGCCGACCATGACAAAAAGATGCCAGATCAGATGCGTGTAACGGGTTGGCATGCTGTAGAGCAGGGCCCCCAGCGTATAGGTGATACCTCCCGCCAGCAGCAGGCCAAAGCCAACTGGTCCCAAGGCGTGCCAAAGCGGCCAGAATGCCAGTACGCACATCCAGCCCATAATCACGTAAAAAATCGTCGACCATTTGCTCTTTTTTTGAAACCAGATGCTTTTATAGATGATGCCAGCAGTCGCCATGGCCCAGATAATGCCAAACAGCGTCCAGCCCTGCCAGCCTTTAATGGCCACCAGACAGTATGGCGTGTAGCTGGCGGCAATGACCAGGTAGATCATGTTGTGGTCCAGAATCTGAAAGACCCGTCTAGCACGAGTAAAGATCAGCGAGTGAAACAGTGTTGAGGCTAAAAAGAACAGGACTAAAGCCGCGCCATAGATTGAAAAAGTAACGATGCGCATGGGGCTGCCGGTATGTACCGCCCGCACGATCAAGATCACTAATCCGGCAATGGCCAGGGCCGCGCCAACACCGTGAGTAATGGCATTGGCGATTTCAATTAAAAGAGTTTGGCGACGTGAGGTTGAGTTTTTCATCTGCAAGCTGAATACTCCTTTCATAAAAATGCTCGGCAATGAAATCAGCCGTTATTTCTGCTATACTAAAGTTAATTATCAAGGCAGTTTGCATGCCCGGCAGACTAAGTTTATAATGTATTTAGTCTTTAAAATAATGTATCTAGTTTACGATACTAGATACATTATATCAAACTTGATCAGGAAGTGGGTAATTTCCATGTCAAAGATTAAAATTGTGGCTGACTCTTCAGCTGGCCTTACCGACGAAGAAATTAAGAAATATGATATTACGATCGTACCGCTGTCAGTAATGATTGACGGGACGGTTTACGTTGAGCGAGAAACGATCACCAATGATCAGTTCCCAACGATGATGAAAAACGCCAAGTCGCTGCCTAAGACCTCACAGCCGCCGATTGGCAAGTTCGTTGATGCCTTTGACCAGGCAGGAGCTGATGGCAGCGAGGTGCTGTGCGTTACCATGATGGCTTCAATCAGCGGTACGGTTCATGCGGCGGAGCAGGCTGCCAACATGACCAAGACCAAGGTAACGGTTTATGATTGTCAAACTACTGATCGCTGCATGGCGTTTCAAATTATTGAAGCCGCTAAAGTCATTGAGAATGGCGGAACGGTTGCTGATGCAATTGCCAAGATGAAAGACGTCTTTCAAAAGAGTAAGCTTTATCTGGCAATCGACAATCTCGACAACCTGGTTGCTGGGGGCCGAATCAGCAAATTTGCCGGTGCCCTGTCGCGCTTTATGAATATCAAGGTTATGCTCCAAGTCTATGATGGTGAGATTCACGTGGCTTCTAAAGGCCGCGGGATGAAGGCCATTCATAAGGAATGGGACAAGATCTTAGATGAGATGGCAAATGGCCCTAAAGTTTTAGGCGTTGGTATCTCACACGTTGAGGGAATGAGCGAAGTTGAGCGCTTAAAAGAAAAGGTTCAGGCAATCTGCCCCGATCTGCCAATCGTTGTTCGTGAAACGGTACCAATTATTGCCACGCACACGGGCCTAGGTGCCTGCTGTCTGCTTTACTATACTGAGTAATCAAGAAGTCTGATGCGAAATTGCATCGGGCTTTTTTAATATCTACTGATGTATAAAAAATGAATAAAAATCATTAAACAATCAAAGTAAAATGATTTAATTTATTTAAATAAATGAGAATATCAGCAAAGATAAATGCAAAAAGATGGTCAAATTTAAGCGTATAAGGTCTAAAAAAACGTTTTTTTTGATTAATATGTAAGCGATTGATTTTGAAACAATAATCATTAATTTTAGAAATATGCTTGACAAACGCATAGCTATCCATTAAATTAAATAACAATCTATATGTCCTTTAAATTTAGTCCCGTGAGGCTAGCAAGGCAGTATCGTTTAAATTTGGTCGACGTTTGGTCGCGTTTTTTAAACAATATGTTGGAGCACTGGTTCACGAGTCGTGAGGCAGTGCTTTTTTATTGGACAAATTTTGTAAGGAGTTTGGCGAAATGAAGGAATTTTATGATGCGATGGCCATGAAACGGGCCTTAACGCGAATCACCTACGAAATTGTCGAAAGCAATAAGGGTACGCAGGATCTGGTTCTGGTTGGGATCAAGACGCGGGGAGTCTATTTGGCGCGTCGCATTGCCGATCAGCTGCAGAAACTGGAAAACGTGCAGGTACCGGTTGGTGAGCTGGACGTTACCAACTATCGCGATGATCGACGACCAGACACCGCTAAGGAAAATCTAAGGCTGGGCGTTGACATCAATGATAAGCGCGTGGTGCTGGTCGATGACGTGTTCTTTACCGGCCGGACGATCCGGGCAGCCATGGATGCAATTATGGATCAAGGGCGGCCCAAGCGCGTCCAGGTTGCGGTTTTGGTTGATCGTGGTCATCGTGAGCTGCCGATTCGGCCTGATTTTGTCGGCAAAAACATTCCAACGTCCATGCAGGAACGAGTAAAGGTCAACGTCAGCGAGACTGATGGACAAGACAGCGTCGTTTTGATCAAGCAGGGTGAATTGGCACAGGCCTGATTGAGTGAGATTGTTTAGAAAAGGGAGATTGCAATGAAACGTTATTTGATTATGGAGGATGGCTCGATCTATGAGGGCGAGGGCTTTGGTGCCGATGTGCAGACCACTGGCGAAGTCGTCTTTACTACGGGGATGACCGGCTATCAAGAGGCCATTACCGACCAGTCGTATGCCAATCAGATCCTGGTGTTTACCAACCCGCTGATCGGCAATTACGGTGTCACGCTGGATGATTTTGAATCACTGCAGCCGCAGATCAAAGGCGTCATCTGTCGACAGGTGGCGCGGATTCCTAGCAACTGGCGCATGCAGGACACGTTGCCCGGTTTTTTGGAAAAGATGAACATTCCGGGCCTGCAGGGAATTGATACGCGTGAGCTGGTTCGCAAGCTGCGTCATTTTGGCACGCTGCGCGGACGAATTGCCGATTCAATCACCGATGCTGACAGTGTGGTTAAAGAATTAAAGCGTCAAAATCCAACTAAAGGCATCATCAGTCAGGTCTCAACCAAGACGCTCTATCCTAATCCAGGAACCAAGCGCAATATCGTGGTGGTTGATTTTGGCGCCAAGCACAGTATTCTGCGCGAGTTGGCCAAGCGAGACTGCAATACGATCGTGGTACCTTATTCAACAACGGCTCAAGAAATCTTGAATCTGCATCCGGATGGCGTTTTGCTTTCCAATGGTCCCGGCAATCCCGAAGAAATGACGGCCGCAGCTGAAATGGTGGCTGAGATTGAGAAACACCTGCCAGTATTTGGCATCTGCATGGGTCATCAGATTTTTGCCTTGGCTAACGGGGCCAGCACCTACAAGATGAAATTTGGTCATCGTGGATTTAATCATCCGGTCAGAGACATTGCATCCGGTCAGATCGTCTTTACCTCACAAAATCATGGCTACGCGGTTGATCCCGCTTCAGTTGATAAAGAAAAACTGATGATCACGCATGTCGAGATCAATGATGGGACGGTTGAAGGTTTGCGTCATCGTCAATATCCGGCCTTTTCGGTTCAGTTCCACCCGGATGCCGCGCCGGGTCCGCATGATGCCGATGGTTTGTTTGATGACTTTATCAGCATGGTAGATCAACGAAAGGAAGCACGCACCAATGCCTAAACGGACAGATATTCATAAAATTTTGGTAATCGGCTCGGGGCCAATTATTATTGGTCAGGCCGCGGAATTCGACTATTCAGGAACTCAAGCCTGCATGGCCCTGCGCGAGGAAGGCTATGAAACGGTGCTGGTCAATTCCAATCCCGCTACGATCATGACGGATACGGAAATTGCCGATCACGTCTATATTGAGCCATTAACGGTCGAATCGGTATCACGAATTATTCGCCAGGAATATCCAGATGCAATTCTGCCAACGCTGGGTGGGCAGATTGGCTTGAACCTGGCCGTGGCGCTTGGCAAGACCGGTATCTTAGATGAACTTAACATCCAGATGCTGGGCACCAAGCTGGCTTCAATTGATGAGGCCGAGGACCGTGAAAAATTCAAAGAGCTGATGCAGCGCTTAAATGAGCCGGTACCTGCTTCCAAAACGGTGGCCACGGTTGCAGAGGCGCTTGAGTTTGCTCATGAGATCGGTTATCCGGTGATCGTGCGGCCAGCCTTTACAATGGGGGGTACTGGCGGCGGCATGTGTCATAATGATGACGAGCTGAAGGCCATTGCTGCTAATGGTCTGGATCTTTCACCGGCAACTCAGTGTCTGATCGAAAAATCAATTGCTGGCTATAAAGAAATTGAGTTTGAGGTGATGCGTGATGCAGCCGACAATGCCATGGTAGTCTGCTGTATGGAAAACTTTGATCCGGTCGGGATTCATACGGGTGACTCAATTGTTTTTGCTCCATGTCAGACGCTTTCTGATCGTGAATATCAGATGCTGCGTGACTGCGCGCTCAAACTGATTCGGGCGCTCAAGATCGAAGGCGGCTGCAACGTTCAATTAGCCCTTGATCCTAACAGCTATCAATATAACGTGATCGAAGTCAATCCGCGGGTTTCGCGTTCTTCAGCATTGGCTTCCAAGGCAACTGGCTATCCAATCGCTAAGATGGCAGCCAAGATCGCGGTGGGGCTGACCTTAGATGAGATCAAGAACCCGGTTACTGGGACGACGTTTGCTGAATTTGAGCCGGCACTGGACTATGTAGTCTGCAAGATTCCGCGTTGGCCATTTGACAAGTTTACGCATGCTGATCGTCGGCTAGGCAGTCAGATGAAGGCAACCGGTGAAGTCATGGCAATCGGCCGCAACTGTGAGGAAGCCGTTCAAAAAGCCGTTCGCTCCCTGGAAATCGATCAAAAAGACCTGTTTTCAAAGGAGGCGCAGTCAGCATCTGATACTGAGCTGGAAGATAAGCTGGTGCACGTTCAAGACGATCGAATCTTTTATCTGGCTGAGGCGCTGCGGCGTGGCTACAGCCTAGAAGACCTGCATGAGCTGACTAAGATTACCGTTTACTTTTTGGATATCTTAAAACATATCGTGGAACTGGAAGATCAGATCAAGGCCAGCCCTAAAGACGCCGCTGTGTTAAAACTGGCTAAGCAGTACGGCTTTTCTGATCCAACGATTGCCGATCTCTGGCAGACTGATGTCGACAGCGTCCGTCAGCTGCGGCTGCAAAACGGCATCGTACCAGTCTATAAGATGGTTGATACCTGCGCAGCTGAATTTGAGTCGCAGACACCATATTTCTACAGTACGTATGATCATGAAAATGAAAGCATCAAAAGCACGCGGCCGTCTGTCTTGGTTATCGGCTCGGGCCCGATTCGAATTGGTCAAGGGGTAGAGTTTGACTATGCCACCGTCCACAGTGTTAAGGCAATTCAACGACTGGGCTATGAGGCCATTGTCATGAACTCCAATCCCGAAACGGTTTCAACTGACTTTTCGGTTTCTGACAAGCTTTATTTTGAACCGTTGACGCTGGAAGACGTGCTGAATGTGATCGATCTGGAGCAGCCAATGGGCGTGATCGTTCAATTTGGCGGTCAGACAGCGATCAATCTGGCAGCTGGCTTGGCTGAGCATGGCGTCAAGATTCTGGGAACTACGGTTAAGGATTTGGATGCGGCCGAGGACCGAGAAGTCTTTGATCAAGTCATCAAGAATCTGCAGCTCAAGCAGCCGATTGGGTTAACGGCCACGACTGGAGTAGGCGTCTTAAAAGCGGCTAAGGAGATTGGCTATCCGGTCTTGGTACGGCCAAGCTACGTCTTAGGCGGTAAGGCAATGGAGATCGTCTACAATGAAAAAGAACTGCACGAATATCTCAGCCAAAACGCGCCAGCCGCTGAAGATCATCCAATTTTAGTCGATGCCTATCTGGAAGGGCGTGAATGCGAGGTTGATGCCATCTGTGACGGCAAAGAGGTTCTTTTGCCGGGAATCATGGAGCATATCGAACGCGCCGGCGTGCACTCTGGCGACTCAATGGCCGTCTATCCGCCACAAAGCTTTGATGACGATATTAAGCAGCAGATCGTGGCCGCTACCAAGAAGCTTTGCGTAGCTTTGAAGTGCGTGGGCATCATGAATATTCAATTTATTATTCATAACCATGAGGCCTATGTCTTGGAAGTCAATCCACGGGCCAGCCGGACGGTACCGTTTTTGAGCAAGATTACGGGAATCGAAATGGCTCAGGTAGCAACCCGCGTGATTTTGGGCGAGTCATTGGCCAGTCAAGGATATCAAGATGGTCTCTACCCAGAGTCAAAGACCATTCATGTTAAGGCGCCAGTCTTTAGCTTCAATAAGCTGGATGA
Source organism: Limosilactobacillus mucosae DSM 13345 (assembly GCF_001436025.1). Taxonomy (GTDB): domain Bacteria; phylum Bacillota; class Bacilli; order Lactobacillales; family Lactobacillaceae; genus Limosilactobacillus; species Limosilactobacillus mucosae. The sequence goes on from NZ_AZEQ01000003.1 coordinate 117,190, forward strand.
CGTTGACAGCTACCTGGGACCTGAAATGAAATCTACTGGTGAGGTCATGGGCAGCGACTACACGTTTGAAAAGGCACTCTATAAAGCGTTTGAAGGCGCCAAGATGCATCTGCCGGACTATGGCAATGTTTTACTGACGATTGAGGACCGTGATAAAGAGACGATTTTGCCACTAGCCAAGCGCTTTGCCAAGATCGGCTACCGAATTTTGGCTACGGATGGCACGGCAGATTTCTTAAAGCAAAACGGCCTGCACGTTACGACCGTTGGCAAGCTGCATGAAGAGGATTCCAAGCGGGCCAACATTTTAGACGTCTTAAAGAACAATGACGTGGACCTGGTTATCAATACCATGGAACATGATTATGAAAAGGCTTCTGATGGCTTTGTGATTCGGCAGACGGCAATTGAGCACAATATCCCGCTTTTGACGGCGCTTGATACGGTCAATGCCCTGTTGAAGGCTTTGGAGAGTCGTTCATTTGCTACGCAGGCACTTTAGGCTCAATCATTAAATTTATCAAGCAAAATCGGCTGCCCGTGGTGGTGGTCGGTTTTTATTTTTGAAAAATTTCCGAGCTGATATTAAAAGCGATCCAGCGTAGCGGGACGCTATCAATAGCCTAAGATTAAAGTCAGATGATTCGAATCGTGCTGTTTTTAACGACTGAACGGGTTGACTTAAAGTACGCTTTAAGGATTAAGCTGTACCTAAGTCGATGTATCCGGTTGCTGAAATCGTAAGGAGGAATTTTGGATGAAAACGGCAATTTTTGCTGAACCCGGTAAAATGGTGATTAAAGAGGCTGCCAAGCCAACCTTGCAGGCCGATGATGACGTAATTATTCGCGTGATCCGGACCTGTGTCTGCGGTTCAGATCTATGGGCCTACTCAGCAGGTGATCAAAAAGCCAACGACTCAGTTAACAGCGGTCACGAAGCGCTTGGGATCGTTGAAGAGGTCGGCAGTGCGATTACAACGGTCAAGCCAGGTGATTTTGTTATTGCTCCATTCACGCATGGCTGTGGACATTGTGCTGCCTGTCTGGCCGGCTATGATGGCACCTGCGACGAGCGGGTCCTTTATGATAACTGGAGTGAAGGTTTCCAATCCGAATATATTTGCTTTAAGCATGGCAACTGGGCTTTGATTAAGATTCCTGGTCAGCCAGAAGACTATAGCGAAGGCATGATGAAGTCGTTTATGACGTTGGCCGACGTGATGGCAACTGGCTATCATGCCGCACGAACGGCTGAGGTTAAGCATGGCGATCGTGTTGTTGTCGTTGGTGACGGCGCGGTTGGTCAATGTGCCGTAATTGCTGCTAAAATGATGGGAGCCTCGCAGGTCGTTATCATGAGTCGTCATGAGGATCGGCAAAAACTGGCCCAGGAATTTGGCGCGACGGCGTATGTTGCTGAACGTGGCGATGAAGGAGTAAAAAAGGTCAAGGAGCTGCTTGGCGGTGGTGCTGACGCGGCATTAGACTGTGTCGGTACAGAAGCTTCAATCAATCAGTGTCTGGCAGTAGTTCACAATGGCGCTCACGTCAGTCGAATCGGCGTGCCGCACAGCAATGTCGATCCATTCACGCTGTTTGCCCACAATATTGCAATGGCTGGTGGTTCGGCAAGTGTGACGACCTATGATAAAAACGTGCTTTTAAAGGCGGTCTTGGATGGGCAGATCAATCCAGGCAAAGTGTTTACCAAAACCTACACGCTGGATCAGATCAACGAAGCCTATCGTGATATGGCTGACCGTAAGACGATCAAATCCTACATTGTAATTGAGTAACCCAAATAGTCGCAAAAAAATCGTCCTGTCTGAAGCAAGGCAGGGCGATTTTTTGACTAAAAATAATGCATGAATTCTTAATTTACATATAGTAAGATGAGGGCATTTAAGAAATTATTGCGACTGACGGATTGTTGATCAGACCGTAAGAAAGTTTGATATACTGGTTACTGATGGTCAGGCTGATTGACCCATTCATGCAGAGCCTGATTGGCCAGCTGGTGGGCGCCTTGATTTTCTTTTTCAGGTACCCACTGGACTACGACGGTTTTAAAATCGTCCATGCTGGTTAACAGCTCGTTTAGCTCGTTTTCATAATGACGCGCATGCTCTTTGCCCACAGCGTCGCTCAGCAGGCGGCTGTCGGTATAAAACAGCACGGTCTCTTGATTGGAAAAATGTTTTTTTAAATAGGCAAAGCCTTCAATTGCCGCGGCAAATTCGCCTTGATGATTAGAAGCCCGCGGCAAAAAAGCTTTAAGCTGCTGCTGATGGCCGTCTTTGACAATCAGCATTCCCAGTCCGGTGGGGCCAGGATTGCCTTTGGTGGCAGCATCGGTATATAGTTTGATCATTTGATTACCTCATTGACATTAGGAAGTGATATTTTGGAAGAAGAAAAACGCTACTTTTATCAGCCGGATCTAACCTCGGCAACCATTCAATGGTGCTGGATGCTTTTGATTGGCATTGCCGGTGTCGTAGTCTGGCTGGAGATTACCCATTTTAACTGGATTACGGCATTGCTTTTAGCGCTTTTTATTATTTTAGCAGTTTTGGCGATTGGCCGGCGCACGGTTTTGGTAACGCCGACCAAAATGGTATTTGATCGTATGCTGCAGAATCGTTTTTTGGTCATTCCGCTTAAAGACATTCGCCAGCCTCGCTTTACCAAGCATACCATGACGATCACGGTTAATGGCGAGGTCATGACCTTTTCATTTTCCGCGCGCTCAATCGACTCTTTAAAGATTACGCTGGGTAATGCAGTAAAAAATGAACATGAATAAAACAGAAAAGAATCAATTGAAAAAACAATCGCTGCTGCCATGGTCTTTGATTTTAATCGTTGGTCTGATCATTGTCGATCAAATCGTCAAGCACTGGGTAACCAGCAATATCCCGTTAAATGGCAGCCGAACGTTCATTCCGGGACTGCTGGATCTGGATAATCTGCATAATACCGGGGCAGCTTGGAGCATGTTGGAAGGGCGGCAGTGGTTTTTTGCGGTCATAACGGTAATTGCAATTATCGTGGTAGCTTATCTGATGTGGAAAAATCGCCGCTCTGCCTGGATGATGACAGGACTTTCGCTGATTATGGCTGGTGCAGTCGGTAATTTTATCGACCGGCTCAGTCAGGGATACGTGGTTGATATGTTTGCCCTAAGAAACGTCAATTTCCCAGTATTTAACGTTGCCGATGCCTGTTTAACGGTTGGCGTGTTTATCATGCTGATCGTAGTTTTGAAAGAGGATGATCACAAATGAACTCAGAACGCCAAATCAAGATTGATGCCGATCTGACCGGCCGCATTGACAAGGTTTTGGGCCATTTTCTAAATGATGTTTCCCGCTCGCAGCTGCAGAAATGGATTGAGGATGGCCACGTTACCGTTAATGGGCAGTCCGTTAAAACCAAGTACAAGCTTCAAGTGGGCGATATGGTGCGCATCATACCTGAAGAACCGCAAACCATTGATTTGGAACCAGAAAACATTCCCCTGGATATCGTTTATGAGGATGATGATGTGATCGTCGTCAATAAACCGGCCGGAATGGTAGTGCATCCCGCGCCTGGGCATCCCAGTCATACGCTGGTCAACGCACTGTTGTATCATTCGCCGCTGTCGACGATCAATGGTGAGTTTCGGCCAGGAATCGTCCACCGCATCGATAAGGATACCTCGGGCCTGTTGATGGTGGCCAAAAATGATCTGGCACACCGCAGTCTGGCCGCGCAGCTGAAGTCCAAGACCAACCAGCGCGAGTACGTCGCCTTGGTGCATGGCGTGATCAAAGAGGAGCAGGGAACGATTGATGCGCCGCTGGGTCGTTCCAAAAAAGATCGCAAGAAACAGGCAGTCGTCTTGGATGGCCGTCATGCCGTAACGCATTTTAAGGTACTGAAGCGTTATCAGCACTATACGCTGGTCAAATGTCGGCTGGAGACTGGGCGAACGCATCAGATTCGCGTTCATATGGCCTATATCGGGCATCCCTTGGCTGGCGATCCACTGTATGGGCCACGCAAAACCCTGGCTGGACCGGGACAGTATCTGCATGCTGGTCTGTTGGGCTTTCGACACCCCCGCAGCGGTCAAGAGATGACGTTTACCGCGCCGCTGCCGGACTACTTTACCAAGATGCTTGAACATTTGGACAAAACCGACCGCCGTGATGAATAGTTTTGAGGCGGCTTAAAAAGTGAGATGAGATTGGATGACAGCAAGATATTTGATATTTGAGGATGGCTCCATCTTTGAGGGTGAGGGATTTGGCTCGCCTGCCGTAACTTTTGGCGAGATGGTTTTTAATACCAGTATGACGGGATATCAAGAAATCATTACCAACCAAATCTACCATAATCAAATTGTCGTTTTTACCAACCCCAATATTGGCAATTATGGAATTCAGCGCAATATCTATGAATCAATCGTACCTTCAATCAAAGGCGTTGTCTGCCGTAATTTGGCGCCCTTAAAGGAACGGCGTCATGGAACGACTCTGGATCAGTATTTAAAACAGATGAATATTCCTGGGGTTACCAACGTTGACACGCGGGCCATCGTGCGGCATCTGCGGAAGGTTGGCCAGCCGATGAAGGGCAGTATCGTCCCAGTCCCTGATGATCACGCGTTTGATCAGCTGCATGCTACCGTTTTGACCAATCAGCAGGTTGCTCAGGTTGCCACGCCAAAGCCATTTCCCAATCCAGATATTGGCCGCAGCGTGGTCGTGATTGACTTTGGCCTTAAAAACGGGATCTTAAGGGAGCTTTCGCGGCGTAAGTGCAATGTTACCGTGCTGCCATATACGGCCAGCGTTGATGATATTTTGCGATTGGATCCGGATGGCGTAGTGCTCTCCAGCGGCCCAGGAAACCCTGAATCATTGAAACGATCAGTCTTGGAAATGATTCGGCAAGTTGAGGCTAAGGTCCCCATGTTTGCCATTGGACTGGGGCACGAGCTGTTTGCCTTAGCGAATGGGTGTAAGGTTGAGCGTTTGGCAACCGAGCATCATGGCATGAATCATCCAATCCGAGAGATCATCACCGATCACATTGTTTTTGCTTTTCAAGGTGAGGGTTATGTAATTCGGCGCAACTCAGTCGATCGTTCGCAGCTTTTTATTACCTATGTCGATATGCTTGATGGCACGGTTCAAGGGTTGCGGCATCGTCACTATCCGGCTTTTTCGGTGCAGTTCTTCCCTGATGGCGCGCCTGGTCCGGATGAAACCAACAATCTTTTTGATGAGTTTATGGACATTATGAAGCAGCGCGAGGAGGGATGGCGATGAAAAAGGTTCTTCTGATTGGAGCCGGCGCCGACAGCATTGAACATGGCGATGAGCTTGATGCTGCGGCTTTTCAGGTTGCCAGCGTCTTAAAAGAGCAGGGCTGGGAGACGATCCTCATTGATGACAATCCATTTTCTTTTACCTTGGATTGTCCGGATGCCATCGATCATGCCTGCATCAAGTCACTGACGGTTGAAAATGTCGTTGCCACGATCAAGCAGTATCATCCTGATGCAATCCTGCCAACGTTGGGCGGCCGGCGTGCGTTTGAGCTGATTCAGGCAGTCAGCGAGACCGGCATTCTGCAGGCCGATGACATTGAGCTTTTGGGAGTACCTGAAGCTACGATTCGTCAGATCAACAACCCAATGCTGCTCGGCAAGACGCTGCATAATCTCAACGTGCCTACCAAGGCCATCTCTAAAGTCGATAATTACGTTGATGCACTGGAGATGGTCCAACGGGTCGGCTATCCGATTATAGTGCGCTCTGTATTACCCAAAGGAGCGGGCTGGCGTTCGCTGGTACATGATCAAGATGAGCTTAAGCGGGCCGTGGCAACTGGTCTCAGACAGTCACGCTCGGGTCAGATTACAGTTCAGCAGAGTCTGGCTGGGTTTAAGGAAATCGAGATCGTTGTTTTAAGGGACGGCTTTGGGACGATGATGCAGCTGGCCTGCGTCGAAGATATCGATCCGATTGGCATTCATGCTGGCGATTCAATTGCAGTACTTCCGGCCCAGACGCTGCTTGACCGCGAGATTCAAGACATGCGCGATACGGCATTTGCCATAACGCGCAAACTGCGGATCGTCGGCGTCAATCACGTTCAATTTGCGCTTGATCAAGCTAACGGAAAATTCTACGTGATCAAAAATAATCCTTATTTTGACCGCTTAACGGCTTTTGCGGCAACAGCAACCGGCTATGCCCTGCAGGTCGTCTGTGGCGAATTATATGCCGGCAAGACGCTGCGTGACATTCATCTTGACCACGGCTACTATAAGCACGCGGCCGTGACGGAACCGGTTATGGATCACGTTGCCGTCCGGATGCCAGTCTGGCCGTTTGCCGAACTGCCCGATGCAGATCGGCAGCTTGGCACGCGCAAGAAGTCAACGGGGACGATGATTGGCGTTGGTCGCAGTCTGACTGAGGCCATGTTTAAGGCAATCAGTGACTTTCCAAGAATAGAGCAGGATTCACGCCTGGCAAAACAGGATCAGCTTTCCGATGATGAGCTGGTGCAGCTTTTGATCCATCCGCATGCCGGTCGTCTGTTTACGCTGTTGGCAGCTTTGCGGCGCGGCTACACTGATGATGAGCTGACCGAGCTGACTAAGATCGATGCCTATTACTTTGCCTGTCTGCGTCAGATGCAGACGATTGAAGATGCGCTCAAGGGCCATCCTGGCGATACAGAGCTGTTGGTCAAGGCCAAATACTGCGGCATGAGCGATGAAAGCATTGCTAAGATCTGGCAATGGCCAACGACTAAGGTGGTAGCAATGCGAGACGAGCATGTCATTCACCGAACCTTTAAGGAGCTGGAGCCTTCTGCGGGCGAATTTGATCAGCACACCAACGTTTTTTACTCTACGTATGAAATGGAGGATGAGGCCAATCCAAGTCCTTCGCCAACCGCAGTCGTTGTAGGTACGGGACCATTGCGGCTGGGCAACGGAACTTCCTGTGACTATTTTGTTGCCAACACGCTGCGTGAATTGCGCGACCATGGCTACCAGACCGTCATCATCAATGACAATCCCAGCTCGGTAACCTTGGCGCCGATGCTGGCTCGCAAGCGCTATCTGGAGCCGCTGCAGTCAGAAAACATTCGTGCGGTTTTGGACGTCGAGCATCCGGAAGTCGTATTGATTCCGGCTAGTCGTCATGAATTGATCGACCAGCTGGGACCAATTGCCAAAAACATCCAGATTGCCGAGATTCCTGAAGATCAGCGCCCAACTTCATTAACGGTCGGTGAGCCGCTGGACAGTTTTAACGCACTGTTTGACGGTCAGCTCATCTATCCGCTGGGCATTACGGCAGATCTGCAGTCAACCGATGATCTGAGCTATCAGCCGACTGCGCAGCGTTTTCCGGCCCGCTTGACGCCGCATGATTTTGCTTTGCTGGAAAAGCAAGGTGGTCAGGCTATTAGTGAGCAGAAGGCGCCAGGACTTTACCAGGTTGTTTTTGTACACCGCTTTGATGGTACCTTTAAGCAGCTTTTGGTTCAGCATATGCCATTGCCGGAAATTGCCTTTTTGTCGAAGGTCTTAAAGTTGAATCTGCCGGGAATTACGGTACGCATGGCATTGGGCCGGCTGGATGGCGATGCCCTAAATGAAGCGCTGGTTCCTAAAGGCGAAACCAAAATGGCAGTCTATCGGGCAGTCTTTCCGTTCAAGTCGCTGCATCTTGTTCATGAAAAGCCAACCATCAACCGGGTTTTGGGTGGTCAGATGCAGTTTTTGAGTGATGATGATTTTGAATAGCAATTAAAAGAACCAGGCAGGTCAAGATGTCTGGTTCTTTTAATTTTGCAATCGTTTTTAAATTTGTAAAAAATACAAAAATATTTGATATTTATTAATGAAAGCGCTTAAATTTAGGCGGAAAATATGTTATGATTTAATCATGTTAAGTCGTGAAGCGTTTTATAAACAGAAAGAAGCTTGCAAAATGAATGAAAATAAAGTCGTAAAATTTTCCTACGAACAGCTTGATCGTCTTTGCATGGATGCTTTTCAAAAGTTTGGTTTTAACGCGAAACAGGCTTCCATCATTACCGATGTTTTATTAACTGCCGATATGTATGGTATTCAAAGTCATGGCATGCAGCGAATGGTCCGCTACTATAAGGGAATTCAAAAAGGGACGATGAAAGTTGATGCCAAGCCAGAAATCGTTTTTGAAACTCCAGTTTCGGCGGTAGTTGACGGCCATGATGGCATGGGACAGCTTAATGGGCATTTCGCGATGGAACTGGCAATCGCCAAAGCCAAGAAAGCAGGCGTTGGAATCGTTTCGGTTCGTAATTCAAATCATTACGGTATTGCCGGGTACTATGCCAAAATGGCCGCTAAAGAAGGCATGCTTGGTTTTTCCTGTACCAACAGCGAGGCCATCATGGTCCCAACGTTTGGCAGACAGGCAATGATCGGTTCCAATCCACAAGCCTGGTGCGTGCCAGCACGGCCTTATGACTTTTTGTTTGATGCGTCAACGACGGTCGTTACGCGGGGCAAGCTGGAGATGTACAATAAGCTGGATCAGCCATTGCCAGATGGTTGGGCCTTGGATGCACAAGGCGAGCCAACCAACGATGCGGCGATGGTCTTGGACAATATCGTTCACAAAAACGGCGGCGGCATCATGCCTTTGGGCGGCAATACGGAAACGCTGGGGTCGCATAAGGGCTATGGCAATGGGATGGTCGCCGAGATCTTCTCATCGATTCTTTCAATGGGTACGACCTCTGAATCAACCATGCAAAATGGCAAGTCAGGAATCTGCCACGGCTTTATGGCCATCAATCTCAACGCATTTGGTGATGGTGAGGCAATCAGTCAGCACCTTTCTGAATATCTGCAAAAGCTGCGCGATTCTGCTAAGGCAGATGGTCACGACAAGATCTATACGCATGGCGAAAAAGAGATCCTGGCCATGGCTGATCGTAAGGCAAACGGGATTCCGGTCATTGATAAGACAATGACTGAGGTCAAGGATTTATGCGACTACCTGGATCTGGATTTTGCCGACTACTTTGGCGAATATCAACCGCCAAAAGCTGAGGGAATGTTTGTCGGCAATTATTAAAATAAAAGGACTTTGGTGGCAATGCATCAAAGTCCTTTTATTTAGTTCGGCAGCTTTTTTGGCGTTACCGACAGCGTTTTTTGACCACGGAAGGTTACAAAACCAGGCTTGGCACCGCTTGGCTTATGCAGGTTCTTTACCGGCAGATAGTCAACCGATACGTGGGCAGAGTCGCGCCCCTTAGAGAACCATGCTGCCAGCTGAGCCGCCTGCAGGATCGTTTCTTTGCTAGGGTTGGAATCGCGAATCACGACATGCGAGCCAGGCATATCCTTGACGTGCAGCCAGATTTCGTTTTTATTGGCCGTTTTAAAACTCAGCCGGTCGTTTTGCAGATTGTTTTTGCCGACCAAAATGACCGTACCATCAGCGGCATGGAAGACTTCAGGCTTGGAAACAGGAATCTTGCGCTGCTTTTTGCCTTTTTTGTGTTTAGCCTTGATGTATTCCTGCTGCTGGAGCTCAAGTCGAATCTCTTGAACGTCACTTGGATTGGCCAGGTCGATCTGGCTGAGAATCGTTTCAAAGTAATCAATTTCTTTTTGCGTAATCGCCATTTGCTCGTTGACGTATTTAACTGAAGCCTTGAGCTTGTTATAGCGCGTGAAGTATTTTTGAGCGTTGCGAGAAGGCGACAGATCAGGCTGCAACGTGATCTTAAGCGGTCGATTCTCATCATAGAAATTAGGCAGCTCAACTGACTGGGCGCCACGGGGAACTTGATGCAGCCAGGTAGTGAGCAGTTCGCCTCGGATTCGATAGCGGTCGGCGTCAGCAGCATCAGCCAGCTCTTTTTGAAACTTCTTCATCTTGCGCTGGTCTTTTTTGAGTTCATTATGCACCACTTTTAATACCTGACCGGCTAATTCCTTGGTGCGATCAGACTGTGCCTTGTTGACATAGTAGGCATCGAGCAGCTCAGAAAGCGTGGCAAACGACTGCACCTTGAGATCAGCGGTATTGATAGGAGTAAAAGCCGCGAAACTAGTTTTGTTTTTTTCGTTAGTAATCAGAACTGGTTGCGGGGCCTCGAAATGACGCAGAAAAGTTTGGTAGGCGCTTGGCAGACTGTCGCTGGCCAAAAGCTCGGCCGCCAGTTCGCTAGCAGTTTCCGGTGCCAGTCCTTGATAGCTGGCCTGCAGTTTTTTGGCAAGCTGAATCGGATCATCTTTTAACTCGCGAACCAGGTCAGAATAAATCTGGTTGGGCAGGTAAGGATTGAACCGCGGCTGTTTAGGCGGCATGATGAAGGCTGCTCCCGGTAAAAGCAGGCGGACGCGGTTGACGTCGCTGCCGACATGTTTGATGGCATCAATGATCTTGCCGGTCTTGGCATTAACCAGTGTAACGTTGCTGTGGCGCGCCATGATTTCGACCATCATCACCAGTTCCAATGGGTCGCCCAGCTCATCTAAAGTCGAGAAGGTCAGCTTAACGATCCGGTCGTTTTCAATCTGGGCGACTTCTTTCACCAGCGCTCCTTCCAGATATTTGCGCATGGTCATGGCGAAATTGCTGGGAACAGCGGGATTTTGATAAGGAATCTGCGTGATCTGAATGCGTGGATAGGATGGATTGGCCGAGATCAGCAGGGAGTAGTTATGGCGATTGGCGCGAATTACCATCACCATTTCGGCAGGATAGGGCTGGTTGACCTTGGAGACGCGGCCGCCCTGCAGCGTTTGATTCAGCTCGTGAACCATAGCATGAGTAAAGAAACCGTCAAATGGCATTTTTGCGTTCCTCCTTTGTTTTGCATAACTAATCCATTATAACGTTGATTGCCATCTAAAACCAAATCAGACCAACGATTTATGAAATTAAGGCAACTGGAATTACTGGATAATTGGTTTTGTGAGTTGAATGTGCTATCCTATTAAAATGCAGACCTTGTTTTGAGGCCGGCAGTTTTTAACATGCTATTATTTTTCTAAAATATTATTTTAAATCTGCAATCATACTGGAGGAAAACTAAATGAAAATCGCGGTTGTAACCGACAGTACCGCTTATTTAACCCCACAAGAAGCTGCGGAGAATCAGATTACGGTAGTGCCGATTCCACTGGTGATCGACGGCCAGAGCTATCAAGAAGGCGTCGACATTACGACTGAAGAATTTTACGACAAACTGGCTCATTCAAAGTCATTTCCAAGCACCTCGCAGCCATCGATCGGTCTTTTGATGGAAACCTATCAAAAGCTGGCTGATGAAGGCTACGATGCCGTCATCAGCATTCACCTGACCAAGGCAATCTCAGGCCTGCTCAACACGATTACGCAGATTGCCCAAGACATGCAGGATACGATCAAGATCATCCCGTTTGACTCGCACTTGACGGTCAAGATGATGGGCTATCTGGCCTTGGAAGCCGCTCAATTAGCTCAGGCAGGCGATGATCTGGATGATATCTTAAAAAAGCTGCGCGAATATCAGGATACGTTCAATAATGTCTTTGTCGTTGACGATCTGCAGAACTTGGTGCGGGGCGGCCGGCTTTCCAATGCGTCGGCTTTTATCGGCTCAATTCTAAAGATCAAGCCGCTTTTGACAATGCACACGCAAAACTATGCCATTGAAGCATTTGAAAAGGTACGCTCAATGAAAAAGGCCAAGGCGCGCTGTGAACAGATCTTTGACGAGGACGTGGCCAAGCTCGACTATCCGGTACGGGCAATGGTGCTGCATGCCAACTGTCCTGAAGAAGGGCAAAAATGGCTGGACAAGCTGCAGGCTGATCACCCCGACATTCGCTTTGAATTGAGCTACTTTGGCCCAGTAATCGGCGTTCACCTGGGGCAAGGCGCGCTGGCACTGGCTTGGATGCAGGATACGGCTAAAAAGCCACTGGACTAAGCCTATGCAGCAGCGAACAAAAGACTGTCTCTGGGCACTGGGACTAACGGCTTTAATGGTGATCGTTGGTCTGCTGCGTCTGTCAACGCCACTGCCGAGCGGACAGGTTGCCATTGAGCTGGCCGGAGTCATTGGCCTGAGTGCAATGGTTGGCTTGAATCTGCGCTGGGGTGCCGGCATTACGACGATGGGAACGGTGATTCTGCTCTTGCTTGGCAAGGCCGATTGGATGACGGTTCTGGATATGGCCGTTGACATGGTGATGGTCAGTGCCTTGATTGGCTGGCAGCTGCCACGCGACGTTAAGGTAACGCATCGGCAGGCGATTGGAGTCGGCGTGGCAGCCGGCATCTCACAATGGATTACGGCCGAGGTGCTTTGCGGCATTGCGGGGGATGCATTTGCTCATGGAACGGGCATCATGCCTTTTATGCGGCTGGCCCTGCCTGCGACGCTGCTGACGGCCCTGTTGTACATGCTGCTGATTCCGCCGCTTTCACTGGTGATTCGGCATTTCAACTGGCAGCCGCCGCAAGATAGCAATCAGTCGAAAAAAACGCGTTCCATGGTAATTGACTTGAGCGATCATCAGGGAATGCCGAAAGAACAAGATGATCATCATGATAAGGACTAACCTGGTTTGAATTGACAAACGCTGCTGGTTAGGATATTCTTAAATTATTAAAAAACAATGAGGTAAACTGATGGCTATTCAAATGATGATGCAAAAAATGTGCTGTCCATGCTGCATGCATTGCCGCGTGTTTTTTGCTCTGCCATCAGATTACATGACCAAATGATGCAGCCGTGACAGGTTGCTGATCGAGTCAAGGGATTACTGGCGGTGAGCTGGTAGTCCCTTTTTTATTTTGTAAAGGAGATAAGTTTATGAAAAAGCCGATCGTTGGCATTTCAGGCAGCGAACTGACCAAAAATGTCGGTCCTTTCGTTGGCTATCGCCGCAGCTACGTCAACAAGGACTATAGCGAGGCGGTCATCAAAAATGGCGGTGTTCCGATGATTATTCCGTTCAATGAGGATGCCGACGTAACCGAGTCTCAGCTAGAACTGGTTGATGCCTTGATTCTTTCGGGCGGTCAAGATATTGATTCGGAAAGTTATGGCGAAGAGCCGCAGCCCGAACAAGGCACGGTCTGGCAGGCGCGCGATCAGTTTGACATGCAGCTGTTAAAGCTGGCCGAAAAGCGTGGCATCCCGGTGCTGGGCATCTGCCGGGGCGCTCAGCTGATCAACGTCTTTCACGGCGGCTCGCTCTATCAGGATCTTAAGTACTATCCGGTGCCGACGCTCAAGCATTGGCAGGGCGATACGCCATGGTGGCAGGCGACGCATCAAGTCAAGCTGGTTAAGGATACGCATTTGGCGGCGATTTTTGACCAAGTGCCTCGCCTGCGGGTTAATTCCTACCATCATCAGCTGATTAAAAAAGTTGGTAAGGGACTAAAGGTTAATGCATTAGCGCAGGATGGCGTCTATGAGGGAATTGAAAACGAAACGGGAACGGTGCTTGGTGTCCAGTGGCATCCTGAAATGCTGCGCAATCACCAAGCAGAAATGAACCGGCTGTTTGACTATCTGATCAAATGCGCCAACGGGAAAGGCAGGGATGAACATGCAGAATAAGACTGACAAACTGGGCTTTTGGTCAATCGTCTTATTGGCAATCAATTCAATTATCGGTTCCGGAATCTTTTTGACGCCAGGTTCGGTCGTGACCATGGTGGGAACTAAGGCGCCGCTGGTTTATCTGATCGCGGCGGTTTTTGCGGCAATGCTGGCCTTGACGTTTGCCGCGGCAGCCAAGTACGTTACCAAAAGCGGTGCGGCCTATTCCTATGCTAAGGCAGCCTATGGCGAGAACATGGGCTTTTACATGGGCGTCGTGCGGTTCTTTTCGGCTAGCGTTGCCTGGGGCGTGATGGGAGTTGGCGTAATCAAGAGTACGCTTTCCATTTTTGGTGCTGACTCAACCAGCTTTAAAAACATTACCTGGGGGTTTGTTGTCTTAATGGCGATTATTTTACTGATCAATTTCTTTGGGCAGCGCTTCTTAACCTGGGTCAGCAACCTGGCAACCATCGGCAAGCTGTTGGCGCTGGGCTTGATTATCATTGCGGGAATCATTGTCTTTTTAAAAACCGGCGTCAGTCATTTTCACGATCTGGACACGCTTAAAGCCGCCAATGGACAGCCTTTGATTCCCAAGCTCACGACTTCTGGCTTGGTGATGGCAGTTATCGCAGCCTTTTATGCCTTTACCGGTTTTGAGAGCGTGGCGAGCGGTTCTGAAGACATGAAGGATCCGCAAAAGAATCTGCCCCGGGCTATTCCATTAGCAATTATGGTCATCGCACTGGTTTATATCGGTACAATTTTGGTGGCGATGGCAATCAATCCGGCTGCAATTGTCAAAACTAAACAGGTCGTAGCCATTACCGCGATTTTTCAGGCTCGATGGCTGCGCGTCTTGATTGAGCTGGGCGCGCTGATTTCAATGTTCGGGATCAATGTCGCCGCTTCGTTTCACACGCCGCGGGTTTTAGAGGCCATGGCCAAAGAGCATCAGGCACCGCAATGGCTGGCCAAGCGAACCAGGCATGACTTTCCGGTTTATCCGTTTATAATTACGCTGGCTTTGGCAATCTTTATCCCAATGGCTTTTCAGTACAACATGACGGCAATTATCGTACTGAGTGCCATGGTGCGGTTCTTTGAGTTTATCGTGATTCCATTGGGCGTGATTCGTTTTTATCGGGGAGCCAATGTTGAACCGGTGCTTACGGCAGAGCGGAACAGGCTGACGGATGTATTGCTGCCGGTACTGTCGGTTGCCTTTACGATCTTTTTGCTGTTCAAGTTTGACTGGGTCGGTGAGTTTGGTATCAGTACTGCTCAAGGCATCGTGCCCAATTGGTTTGCAATCATCGGTATGGCAGTTGGGTTCGTAATTTTGCCAGCAGGACTCTTTATGATGCTTCGCCATGAAAAAAGTTAATTATCTGATGCGACCCAGCGGACTGGCTGGGTCTTTTTAATGTTTTGGTTGGCAGACGCAGATGCTCAGTAGCAGCCAGATGGCAAAAATCGCTAAAAAACTGCCTCAAGTAGGTAAATTTTTAAAAATCCAGTATGCACTTACCTACTATTGAGAAAAAAGCGACGCATAGTAGGTAATTTTAGTTTCCGCTACCATTGAATTTTAATTTTCTGCCCAAAGTCAGTTTTGCGACCGCTCCACAGCGCTGATAATTAGCTTTCTGTAGGGATGGTGCAATGGTGATCTAGTTAATTAGCTTAGAACATCAGCATCTTTATAACAAGTCACTTAACAGTTTTAAAAATTAGACGGTAATATTAAAAACGTCCATTATATCCTCGATGATGCAATTCTGCTATTTAACTGTATTGAAGCAATTACGGTTAATAAGACTTTTCAAAAAGGGCTGGCATTATGAATAATGAAAAAAAAATCATCTGTTTATAAAATGATATTTATTTTTTTATAAACAGTTATTTGTAAGCGCTTAATAAAAGACGTAATGGCTGAGAAAAAGCAAAAATTTAAAGTTTAATCCTCTGTTTATCTGCGCTATTTTTAGAGTAAGAAGGAGATTGTTTATATACTTTTTCTTAAAAATAGTCGAATTGCAATTGAATAGGCTTAAGGATAGCAGAGAGTGTTTTTGCAATCCAAAAGTGAATGGGGGAAGTCAATATGCATGATGAAAAAATACATTACAAAATGTACAAAGATGGCAAACAGTGGGCCTTTGCCGCGATCGTGACGTTTACTTTTACGATTGTGCCCATGACGATGATGACGAATCGTGCGGCCGCGGCCAGTACTGCTGAGCCGGCTGTTAATCTGCAAAATAGCGCGGCCACGTCAAGCAGCAGTGCCGTTACTTTGTCAGCCGGCGCAACACAGGACACGGCAACTGGCAGTTCTGCTGCTGCAACCGTAGATTCACTGACGAATTCGACGGCTGCCCAGGCACAATCGGTATCGACATCCAGTATGGCGGCAACCGTTGCTAGCCAGTCAGCCGCGATATCAGCAGAACGTGCTGCTGCAGCGACGGCAAGTCAGACGGCGGCTTCAGCGACTGCGGCAAAGTCCGGCCAAACGTCATCGACAGCTAGTCAGACCGTGACATCTAGTCAAGCAGCTTCATCCAGTACCAAATCGGCAAGTCAGGTGTCGGTGGCCCGTCAATCAGCAGCCAACAGTCAAGCGGGCACTGGCAAAACGATTACGCTTGATCTAAAACAGGTCGCGTCAACGGCAGCCGTCAGCACGGATGCAATTGCCAATCGTCTGGTCGCTAATGGTCTTAACGATACGGCAGCAACTTTTTCGGTTAAGGATCCTGAATATCCAAGCTCAATGTACGTTGATCCTGATACAAACCGCTACACCTTCTTTTGGGCCACCAGCCGCAATAATCGGACTGGCAAGACCGGGGAATACAACATTGTCTTGTCAACGGATCGTTCCGGCAGCGGGATCTTGTACGTAACGATTCTTGATTCTACCAATAAAAAAGTTCTTAATGAATATACGATTAATGAAGATGACTATGAATATTACGTTGAAACAAGTAAGGATTCATGGTCAGGAGTATATCTGGGTCGCATCTATAATGACCATTATTCAGGCGTCATTCGTAATCCCTATGATTCTAGTACATACTACAACTGGAGCCCGCGTTTTAACGTCAACCAAGGGGGCGCAGTTTCTGACAGTACCTACTACACGATTCTTAGTTTTATGATTCCTAAGCTGGTTACGCAGACCACGTCCTATGTTGACGACAGCGGCAATCAGATCGCTCAAAGCCACGTTCAGCAAGGATTAAGCGGTCAAGTCTACACCACGACTGGCGGCAAGGTCGTCAATGGCTACTATGAAACCGTACCAAGCAACAGCAGCGGCTACATGTCTGAATTTGGCAAGATTGGCGATACATATACCAAAGACTGGCACAGTGGCGATAAGGTCGACTTCACTCAGACTGGCGCTGATGGAACGATGCGCGCAGACTACTACTATAACAATCGTCTGCGTGGTTCCTACACGTTGACGCCAAGCGGAGCAGGATCGTCAGTTACCGTCGAATCTGGCAGTGGCGGTAATATAACGATCTACAACATCTATATCCCGCAGACGCGCAACGTGCAGTATGTCTACAAAAAACTGGGTAATCTGGTGATTGATTCAACTGACGCGGCGTTTGATGCTGCCAAAAAGACCAAGACGCAGTATGCCAACGATCCTGATGACGCAACCAGCGCGGCTGATGTCACGTTACCGACAATTGCCGGCTTCGTACCGTTCATCAATGGCGTCGCGGTTACGGATTATACCTTTAACCCAACCAAATACATAACTTCTTTGGATCAAGACATTACGGTTGTCTATCGGGCCAAGCAGAATGCGCGGGTTGACTTCATTGATCAAGACAGCGGCAATCAGGTGATCTCCAGCAGCGGCACGCTGACTGATTTTGATGGTCAGCCGATCAACTTCTCAACGGCTGATCAGCTTAAGCAGCTGGTCTATGATGCCAAGACGAATCCAAATGGCAAGTACGATCTGGTCAACGACGGCTTTCCAGCTGGCGCCACTTATGACAGCAATGCCAATATCGATCAGGTCTATCAGGTCGTCTTAAAGCATCATCATGAAACCGTTGATGGCAAGACGGATCCAGCCAACGGTCAAAAAACGGTCAAGCGCACGATCGAATACTACTACCAAGGTGATGGCCAAGCCGCGCCATCGGTTGAGCAAAAGGTTACGTTTACGCGGACCGGTGATCGTGACCGTGTAACTGGTGCTACGACTTGGGAAGATTGGAGCAAGGTCGCTGCCCAAAACGTTGAGCAAAAAGACTCGCCAAAGATCAATGGCTATACAGCTGATAAACTGACGGTGGCTGGCGCGACGATCAAGGCAACGGACAAAGACTCGACCGTGACGGTAACCTACGTGCCAAATAAACAGGCGGTCAAGGTTATCTATCATGACGATACGACCAATCAAGATCTGGCCGTTAAGGAATTCTCCGGTAATTCCGGGGCTGACAGTGGCCGAAACACGAAGGCCGCGATTGCTGAATACGTCAAGCAGCACCTCAAATTGGTCAGTGACAGCACGAATGGTCAAAACATCATCTTTGACAAGGACGATAAAAATGATCAGACCTATGTCGTTCATTTCGTTCATGAAACCGAAGCCGTCAAGCGAACCAAGACCGTTACTGAAACGATCGAACACCACAAGGCCATCAAGCAGCTGGATGGCACGACTAAATATGTCGACGTCAAAGACCAGCTGCCAGTCTACTATGATACGCTGACCTTCAATGAATCTGGGGTGCATGACCTGTACACCGATCAGACGACCTGGAACGGTGACTGGACCCCAACGCAGACTTTTAAGACCGTTGTTTCGCCAACGCTTGCCGGCTACACGCCTGACGTGGCTCAAGTCGATGCCGTTGCAATTACGGTTACTGATGCCAACTATGGCCAGTCGCTAAACGTTCACCATGACATTATCTATGTCGGCAAGAGTCAGATCCTGGTTGTCAACTATATTGACGACACAACGCATCAAGTCCTTGAACACTGGACGGGAACCGGTCAATCAGGTCAGACGCTGGACTACACGACCGCAGCGACGATCAATAAGTATCTAGGGCAGCATTACGTCTTGGTATCGGATGCCACCCACGGAAACCAGCCAGTCCTGGATGAAGACGACATCAGCAACAACCAGGTTCTGGAGGTTCATCTGAAGCATCAGACGACAAGTACCAGTCGGACGATGAAAGTCACCGAAGAAATCAAGTATGTCTACAAGGGTGATGCCAATTATCAGGACGGCACGCTGGTTGATCAGAGTCTGCTGAAGCAAGCCAACCCGCTGACCAGAGAGCTTGTCTTTGAACAGGATGGCGTAACTGATAACGTCACTAATACAACGACCTGGAATCAAGACTGGAAACAGACCAAATCATTTAAGGCAGTTACCACGCCAAATCTGATGGGCTATTCCGTTTCTGTCGATGAGGTTCCGGCTCAAAGCGTGACGATCGATGCCTCAACGTTTGATCAAAAGGGCAAGACCTACTCGTTTACGGTCAACTATACGCCGCTCAAACAAACCGCGCTGATCAAATATATCGATGGCTCAGATAACGATAAAGTGCTGGAGACTGACACGCAAACCGGGCTTTCCAATCAAAAACTGGACTACACGAGCATTCGCAACCAGATCCTGGCCAAGTATGCCAACTACGAGGTTGCTTCTGATGAAACGGAAAACGGGATCGTCTTTAATGATAATGCCGGCCAAGATCAGATCTTTAAAATCGTCTTAAAGCACAAGACAGCAGCAGTAACGCGTTCAGTTGAAGTTAAGCAGATCATTCACTTTAAGTTCAGCGATAACCATCAGCAGCCTTGGGATCAGACCAGCACGCTGACGTTTACGCAAAATGGGGTCAAGGATCTGGTAACCGACCAGATTGACTGGGACAGCAGCTATTCAAAGACCCAGTATTTTAAAGAAGTAAAAGCCAAACCAATCGCCGGCTACACGCCAGATATCCAGATGCTGGCTTCGCGTAAGATTACCGTTACCAATGACAACTTTGTAAATGGTCAGTTTGAAGGAACGATCACCTATTCGCCAAATCGGCAGTACATTTCAGTCTCGTATATTGACGATACCACGGGCAAGCAGCTGGCAAACGAGGTCTTAAACGGCTATTCAAATACCATCGCCTACAGTACGACTGAACCGAACAAAAAATATAGTACGACTGAACTGATCAAAAACTATCTTGGCCAAGGTTATGAGCTGGTTTCTGATTCAACCAATGGAGCAGCTGAGCTGAAATTCGATGCTACTGATGATCCTTATGACCAGGTCTATGCCGTTCATCTAAAGCATGGCTATGAAGATACACAACGGACTAAGACAGTCGTTGAAGAAATCAAGTATCAATACGAAAACGGCAAATCGGTACAAGATCCGTACCACAAAGAGCTCACGTTTACGCAGAAAGGGCAGTTAGACAAGGTCACCAAGGCAACGGACTGGAACGGTGACTGGACACCTGCTCAGACGCTGGCTAAGGTTGACTCGCCAACGATTACTGGCTATCACTATGACTATGCTGGCGAACCGGAGCGTACAATTACCATTACTAATGACAACTATGACACGGACTTGAATATCTATCGGACGGTTACCTACTATGCCGACTCACAAAACGTCGCGATCGTCTACGTTGATACCAAGACGAACAATGCGATCGCCAGCGAGTCTTTGGAAGGCAAGACGGGCAATCAGCAGCAATACGATGCCGATGCGTTTATTCAAAAGAAACTAAAGAACTACCAAAACTACACGCTTGTTAAAGATGAGACGCAAAATGGCATCATGTTCCCAACTGATGGCCAGTTGAAGGTCTACTATGTCTACCTTGGTCATAAGACTGAAACTGTTTCTCGAACCGCAAACGTCAAGCAGATTATTCACTACCAGTCGACTGATGGACGCAAGCTGGCAGAGGATACGATTGTCAACAAGCAGGCCAGCCAAACTGGAACGCATGACCTGGTTGACGACACAACGGCTTGGGGTGAATGGACGCAGGCCGATTTTGATGCGGTTCAGGCACCGATGATCGCTGGCTACACCGACCCTAACCCTGATCAGATTGTTGGCGAGTCATCAGCGGTTACCAACGACAACTGGCAGCAGGATAATACGCTGGAGCATACGATTCTCTACACGCCTAAATCGCAGACGGCGACGATCACCTTTATTGATGACGATGCTAAAGACGCAAGCGATCAGCAAATGTCAACCGTGACTCTGAACGGCTACTCCAACGAAGACAGCGGCTACAATACCAGTTCGGCAATCGCCAGCTACGAACAGATTGGCTACGTTAAGTTCAGTGATGGCACTAATGGTCAAAACGTGATCTTTGATGCTAATGATGCTGCCGACCAAAGCTTTGAGGTTCACTTCAAGCACGGCAAGAAATCGACTTCGCGCAATGTCACCTACCAGCGGGTTATTACCTATATCTATGGCAATGGCGGCAAGGCGGGCCAAAACGTCTTTGATCCCGAGACGCAGACCCTTGAGTTTACACAGAATGGGACTCAGGATCTCGTCAACAAGCAGGTTACCTGGGACAAGCTTGACGCGCAAAGCTTTAAAGAAGTGCCTTCGCAAAAGATCGCGGGCTATGTCTATGACAAGGCAGTCGTGCCAGTTTCTGCGATCAGCCCGGCTGATAGTGATTTTGCCCAAAAAACGGTGGTCATTAATGAGACCGTAACCTACACGGCCCAGCCGCAAAAAGCCAAGATCTACTTTATCGATGGCACGACGCCAACTGGCCACCAGCTGCTTTTTAAGGAACTGAGCGGCTTGTCGGACATGAACAGCGGCTATACAACGACCGACATGATCAAAGGCCTTGAACAGTTGCATTACCAATTGCTTACCGATGAAACGAACGGCCAAGAGATCGTCTTTGATCATAATGATGAAGATCAGGTCTACTATGTCTACTTTGGTCATGAAACCGAAAAGGACTCGCGCACTAAGACCGTTACCGAAACCATTGATTATGTAAAAGATGGCGTTGTGCTTAAAGATCAGCGGGTAACTAAAGAACTGAACTTCAAACAGGATGGGGTCAAGGATCTGGTTAACGATATCGTTGACTGGAACGGCACGTGGACGCCAACTCAGAAATTTGCTGCCGTACCTTCACCAACGATTAAAGGTTATAAGGCGGTTCCTGGTCAGGTTGATGAGATTGCCATTACGGTAAATAATGACAACTACAACCAGGATCTAGACGTCTACAAGCAGGTTGTCTACACTGCCAACCCGCAGTCAGCCTACATTGAATACTTCGATCAGGATACTGGGACCATCATTGGCGAAAAGAATCTGACTGGCTTTAGCAATCAATTAAGCGACTATTCGACGGTCAATGTGATTAAAGCTTGGGCAGCCAAGGGTTATGATTTAGTCAAAGATGAGACGGGCGGCCAGCCAATCCGGTTTGATGATGACGATAATGTTTCGCAAAGCTTTGTCGTCTACCTCAAGCATCGTCATGCAGCAGTTAACCGGTCAGTTAAGGTTCAGCGGGTCGTGCACTACGTCTTTCGGGATGGACCAAAGCAGGGGCAAATGGCGGCATCTGACTATCATGACCCAGCTGCCGATTTGACCTTTGAACAAACCGGTGATGAGGATCTGGTCACGCATACGATCGTTTATGATGCCACATACAAGAAGCAGGCCCAATTTGGCGAACTGATCCTGACGCACGGAGCAGACTATGACGCCATTGCCGAATTGATTCCAGGCTATCATCTGAACGTCAACACGCTTAGTCCTAAGACGGTCGTTATTGATGCTGATACGTTTGACAAGGCCAGTGACGGGGTCTTCACGGTTGCCGATACGGTCTACTACATTATCGACAACCAACTGGCTAACATCAATTACGTCGATGATGATCTTGATGAAAAAGTCGTCACGATTGATCAGACAACCGGTCAGTCTGGGGCCAAGAGCAGCTATGACTCGGCTAAGACTTTGGGACAGCTTCTCTATGATAAACAGACCAACCCGACCGGCCAATACGATCTAGTCAGTGACGGCACAAAAGATGGCATTGTTTTTGACTTGGATGACCAGGTTGATCAGACGTTTGTCGTTCATTTGAAGCATCATATTCTAAAACAGGCGGCCAACCGTGAAAAGACCATCAAGCAGACGGTGCTCTATAAATACGCGGATGGCACGCAGGCGGCTGATCCATACTCTGGAAAGGACATGACGTTTAAGCAGACTGGCGACCTGGACATGGTTACCGGCGCGATTGACTGGAATGGTGCCTGGATGACTGACGAACGGCAAGGTAAGTTTGACGATGTTACCTCACCGACGATCAAAGGCTACACGCCAGACGTGACGGTTCTGTCGCACAGTTCGCTGACTATGGACAACGACAAGTATGACGCGCCAATCGATCTGCTGGACATCGTAACCTATAGTCCAAATGATCAGACGGCAATCATCAAATATGTCGACATCGATAATGGCGGCTCATTGGTTGCCTACGATGAAGCAAAGGGCAAGACCAATGAGCAGATTAATTACTACACTAAAGATCAGCTCAGCAAACTGGTCTACGATGAGCAGACCAACCCAACCGGCAAGTACGTTTTGGTCAGTGATGGCTTTGCCCAGGCATTAGTCGCCGCGCAAGCCCAAGGACAACAGCTGCGGTTTGACAATGATGATCAAAATTACCAGCTGTTTACGATCTATCTGCGTCACCATTACAGCAGTGTTGATCCGGACACTGATCCGGCCAGCGGCATTCGCAAGGTTTCTCAGATCATCCACTATGTCTACCAAGACAGCCAGCAGCCGGCCGCCAACGATAACGTGCAGGTACTGACTTTTAAACGGGTTGGCTACCAAGATGACGTGACGGGCAAGGTGTACTGGCCGCTTTGGGAAACCGTGGCATCACAAAAGACGGTTGCCGTTGCTTCACCGACAATTAAGGGCTATACGCCAGTCAATGGTCAGACTGAGATTGGCGCAAATGAGATCGCGGCCGTTCAAAAAGACGATGTCGTGATCTATGTCAACTACGCCGCTGATCCGCAACAAGCAAGAATCAATTACGTTGATCAAGATACTGGTCAGACGATTCAAAGCGATAAGGTTGATGGCGTAACCGATGCCAAGATTGACTACAGCACGGCTGATCAGATCAAGCAGCTGATCAATAAAGGCTACGTTTTGGTCAGTGACGAGTTTACTCAGGCTCAAGACGCAGGAAAGGCAGTCTTTGATCGGGATGGCAATGCTTTGCAGACGTTCACCGTTACGCTCAAGCATGGCACGCAGGTAATCGATCCCAACCATCCGGATCCTGACAATCCAATTTTGCCGGAAACTCCAATTAATCCTGCCGATCCAACCGGTCCAGTTTGGCCAGCCAAGGATCAGTATGACCACACGACGCGGGCTATCGTACATTATCAAGATGCATCCGGCAACTCATTAGCACCAGACAGCATTCAGACGGCACGGTGGACGCGGACGATTACGGTTGACAAGGTGACAGGACAGATCATTGCCGCCACGGACTGGACGAGTGATCCGACTGAATACGCGACAGTCAGTTCACCAGCAATTGACGGCTACACGCCTGATCAGACGACGGTTGCATTTGAGATGACGCCAGCCGACCAAGTCAAGACGGTGCTCTACGCTAAGAACGCCGTGCCGGTTGAACCAGAACAGCCAGCTGAACCAAGTCAACCAGCTGAACCAAGCGAAATCGTTCAGCCAAGCATCGTACGTGATTCGCAGTCAATGCAGACGTCAGCTGAATCGCCAACTGCCAAGACGACGATAAAGCAGCTGCCGCAGACTGGCAATGACAATGATAATGACGCGTCATGGAGCATTATGGGGCTGTTGACGTCATTGCTGGGCATGCTAGGTCTAGCAGGACTCTTTAAGAAGAAGCATGATCGCGGCTAATATTGAATCATAAAGGAAAAGGCTCGCTTAAGGCGGGTCTTTTTTGGTACTCTGATTTGAGATGCTTGGCGAAGTTGGCTAACTAGGTTTTAGCTTCAAATAGCGTCTAGTTTGGAGCGAGCAGGATAGTGTGATTTTGCGGGAGGTTCGATGGGAAGAAACGACAATGCCAGCTTTTAATGTCTTTTTTCATGCGGTGGATTGTAGTTTTGAGGACTTTCAATGCTGTCGAGCTGTTCTGATAGTCCTGATCGCGCAGATTGCTTTGGGTTAATTGAAACGTTGATCAAGCTGCAGCATACCGACCGCAGAAGGGAGCCAGCTGCGGTTATTATGCAAAGAAATCTTGCATAAAACATATGACGAGAAAATCATTACCTATTTTTTCAAAAAGCTGCTGTAAGTAGGTAAAGTTAAGCTAAATATACAATTACCTACTATTGGCTCAAAATCAGCGAATAGTAGGTAGTTGCAGATCCGCAGCCAGTTAAAAACTGATTTTCTTTACAAAGTCAGCAGGCAGATAGTCGTAAAACCGCTGTCAGACTTATGATTTTTGAGTAAACGGATATTGCCATAACTCAGTAACAAAAGCAGTCGATATCGCTGAGCGGCCAATGTCTAAGGTTAGAAAAATCATTAAAAACGCAGCGCGATGATGAGCAAAATGGGGATGTCCGATACCCTTGAAAATTGATTTGGATCCTGTCTACAGGCAAACAAAACAGGAATATCCGGTGCCATAAAATCGTGACTAGCAAAAAAGACCATCTTCAAATAGCTGAAGATGGCCTTTTTCATTGTGGCTTAGGATGGAAAACAGGGGAAAGTGGATTATTTTTTGACCAGTTCAGGGTCGTTTTTGCCGGGATTCAATTCGACGATCTTACCGGTCTGCGCATAAACGATCCATTCAGCAACGTTGACGATATGGTCGCCGACGCGTTCCAATTGACGACTGATGATCAGGTAGACGTCAGAGGCTTTTAGCTGCTGCTTGTCTTTGACCTGCTGACTCAAAACCAGTTGCCGCAGCTGCAGGTAGAGCCGGTCAACCTTGATGTCTTCGCTGGCAATGGCATAGGCAGCGTCACTGTCATCATTGACATAGGCCTCATCAACCTTGTCCAGCATCTGACGCACTTGGTAGGTCAGTTGTTGAATCAGCTTTTCAGCGGCAGTAAAGGTTGGCTTGTCAGACATGCGCAGCGTTTGACGAGCAATGCGGATCGCGGCATCGCCAATTCGCTCCATGTCAGAACTAGCCTTTAGAATTGACATGGTTTCACGAAAATCAGAGGCCATGGGATTTTTGCGAATCAAGACGTCAAAAACGTTCTTTTCCAGTTCGACCTCAGTTTGATTGACTTGCTGATCCTTGGAAATTACCTGTTTGGCTAGGATCATATCATGTTCCAGAAAGGATTTGGTTGCTTGGTGAATCTGCGAGCTGACCAGTGTCCCCATAGCAACGAACTGCTTTTTTACCTTTAAGATTTCTGCTAGATTTTGATCTCCCATTATAAACTCCTTTTAGCCGAAGCGCCCATTCAAGTAGTCATCAGTCAGCTGGTTGTCTGGCTTTTCAAACATCTGCTTGGTTGAGTTGAACTCAATCAAAGAACCATTGAGCATAAATACCGTGTAGTCAGAGATCCGGGCAGCCTGCTGCATGTTATGCGTAACGATGACGATCGTGTATTCATCTTTTAGCTTCATCAGCGTCTCTTCAATCAAACCGCTGGAAATCGGGTCCAAGGCACTGGTTGGCTCGTCCAGTAAGATTACCTGCGGCTTGACGGCCAGCGTGCGGGCGATGCAGAGTCGCTGCTGCTGACCACCGGAAAGGCCCAAACCGCTTTTTTTCAGATCATCTTTGACTTCATCCCATAAGGCAGCCTGTTTGAGACTTTCTTCGACGATCTGATCCAGCTGCTGCTTATCCTTAACGCCGCCAATGCGTGGTCCATAGGCGACATTGTCATAGATGGAAAGCGGGAAGGGAACCGGCTGTTGGAAGACCATGCCAATCTGCCGCCGCAGCTCAACCATATCTTCTTTTGGATCATAAATGTCTTGATCATTAAACAGAATCTGGCCTTCAACCGTGGCATTATCATCAAGGTGCATGCGGTTAAAGCATTTTAACAGCGTTGACTTGCCGCAGCCAGACGGACCAATCAAAGCCGTGATCTTGTCTTGCTCAATCTCCATGTTGATCCCGTGCAGTGCTTCTTTAGTGCCGTATTTGAGCACCACGTTTTTACATTTAAGAATTTTTTCCATGATGCCCTCCTAGCCGAAGTTACCGGATACGTAATCATTGGTTGCCTTGATCTTAGGGTTGCTGAAAATGTCTTTGGTGGAGTTGAATTCTAAGACATGTCCTAAGTAGAAGAAGGCACAGTAATCAGAACAGCGTGCGGCCTGCTGCATGTTGTGCGTAACGATGATGATCGTGTGGTCCTTTTTCAGAGTCTGCATCGTTTCTTCCAGCTTAGAAGTCGAAATTGGGTCCAAGGCACTGGCCGGCTCGTCCATCAAAATGATTTTAGGATCCATGGCCAGTGAGCGGGCAATGCAAAGCCGCTGCTGCTGACCACCAGAAAGGGAAAGCGCGCTGCGATCAAGCGAATCTTTGACCTCATCCCAGAGAGCCACGCTTTTTAACGATTCTTCCACCATCTGATCAAGCTTTTGCTGGTCTTTGATGCCATAAAGCTTGGGCGCAAAGGTGATGTTTTCACGGATCGATTTGGCAAATGGATTTGGATGCTGGAAGACCATGCCGATTTCACGCCGCGTCTCGTAGACGTTGACTTGAGGCGAGTTCAGATTGATTCCGCGATACAGAATCTCGCCATCGATGCGGCCCAGTTCGTCATTCATCCGGTTAAGACAGCGCAGATAAGTAGACTTCCCAGAACCGGATGGACCGATCAAAGCCGTAATCTTGTTTTCAGCAAAGTCCATGCTGACCTGATGAAGCGAGGGCGTTTCCTGCTTGCCATAGTATACGCTGACGTTTTTAGTCTTCATTGCCAATGGTTCTTTGACGGGCAGCGTGTAGGTATCTTCAAAAGAATATTCAGCCATCTGTTTTCACCTCTAATTTATTTACGAGCCGACATCTTTTTGTAAATATGGTTGCCTAAGTAGCGAGCGCCCAGGTTGAACAATAAGATGACGATGATCAGTACGGCCGAAGCCCCACTGGAGATTGCGTGGGCATTGGAAACCAGCCCTTCAGTATTTAGCTTCCAAATGTGGACGGCCAGCGTTTCAGCAGGACGAGTCGGGTTTAAGAAGCTGGTTGCGGAAAATGGATTCCAGTTGCTGTAGTCGACGGTTGGTGCGCTTTGACCAGAAGTGTAGATCAAAGCAGCGGCTTCACCAAAGACTCGGCCAGCCCCCAGAATCACCCCGGTTAAAATGCCAGGCAAGGCTTCTGGCAGCATGATCTTAGTCATGGTCTTCCAGCGGGAAAGCCCCAATGAAAGGCCGGCCTGACGCTGCAGCGGTGAGACGTCGTTTAAGGCGTTTTCGCAGTTCCGCGTTAACAGCGGCAGGTTGAAAAACGTTAAGGCAATGGCACCTGAGATAACCGAAAAGCCCAGATGCAGCTTGATTACGAAAAACAGGTAACCGAACAGACCAACTACCACGCTGGGCAGTGAGCTCAAAATTTCAATCGCGGTCTTAAAGACTTCCGTAACGCCATTTTTAGGCGCGTATTCGGCTAAGAAGATCCCAGCGCCAATTGAAAGCGGCGTGGAGATCAAAAGCGTCAGAACCAATAGATACAGCGAGTTGAACAGCTGGTCGCGAATCCCGCCGCCTTCACCAACGCTTTGGGCAGCTGAGCTCAAAAACTGCCAGTTGATGTGCGGCAGACCGCTTAAGATGATATAGCCCAGCAGACCAAACAGAATCAAGACCACCAGACCGACTAAGACATAAATGATGCCCATTGCCAGCTGATTGGCTTTTTTGGCATTAAGCATTGCGTGAGACTCCTTTCTTGTTGACCAGTTTTACCAGCAGGTTGAAGGCCAAGGACATCAGCATCAAGACCAGCGCCAAAGACCAGAGTGCGTCGTTTGGCAAGGTCCCCATAACGGTGTTGCCGATGCCGACCGTTAAAGTACTGGTCAGGGTTGAGGCTGGTGAAATCAGGTTTTCTGGCATCAAAGGCGCGTTACCGATAACCATTTGAACGGCCAGGGCCTCACCAAATGCTCGTGCCATCCCGAAGATAACGGCGGTCAAGATCCCGGGAATGGCCGAGCGCAGAATTACCTTGTAGATCGTCTGCCAAAGAGTGGCCCCTAATGCGATTGAAGCCTCACGATAGTTTTTAGGCACGTTTTTAAGACTGTCGATTGACATGGAAGTGATCGTTGGCAGCACCATGACGAACAGCACCGTAACGGCTGCCAAGATCCCACTCCCGGTACCGCCGAAAAGATGGCGGATAAAGGGAACGACGACGACTAAGCCGACGAACCCGTAAACGACGGATGGAATCCCCACCAAAAGCTCAATGACCGACTGCATGAATGAGGCTGCCTTTTTAGGGGCCAGCTCAGTCATGAAGATGGCAACGGCCAAAGCGAGCGGCGTTGCGACCAGCGTGGCCAGAATCGTAACGGCAAATGAGGTAAAGATCATTGGCCAGGCGCCGACTTCTGGCTTGCCGTGAGCGTCAGTAACGGTTGGATCCCAGGTCATACCGGTTAGGAAGTCCTTGAGGCTGACGCCATCTTTAATAAACATGTTCAAGCCTCGTGCGGCGATGAAGTAAATAATTGAAATGACCAGCAGTCCAATTACCGTAATGCAGAAATAGCTGACTAATTTGCCCCAATGGTCCTGCCTGGTTTGAAAACTGCTTTGCATCAGTTGATCTTGTTCATTCATCTTGCTTCCTCCGGTTTCTCTCCTTTATTGATTGACGCGGTGGTTATTTCTTGGTAACTTGACCGTCAGCGTTCTTGGTAACCTTCATGTCGTGAATGCTGATGTAGCCAAGGTTCTTAACGTCCTTGCTTTGAACTTCCTTGGAGTTCATGTAGTTCAAGAATTTCTTGGTCTGACCCTTGGCAGCGCCCTTAGTGTACATGTGTTCATAGGACCAGATCTTCCAAGAGTTGTTTTCAACGTTCTTGTCAGTTGGCGCAACGTTGTCAACCTTCAAAGCCTTGATCTTGTCAGACTTGGTGTATGAGAAGGCCAGGTAGCTGATGGCACCAGGCGTGTTGGCAACCAGCTTTTGAACCGTGCCGTTGGAGTCTTGTTCCTGAGTCTTCATGGCCGTCTTGCCCTTCAAAACGGCTGATTCAAATGTTGCCCGCGTACCAGAGCCTTTAGCACGGTTGATAACGGTGATCTTTTCGTTTGGACCGCCGACTTGTTTCCAATTGGTGATCTTACCAGTGAAGATCTTTTGCAGCTGGCTCATTGACAGATTGTTGACCTTCAGGCTCTTGTTAACGACTGGGGCCATCCCGACAACGGCGACCTTGTGATCCTGCAGCTTCTTGGCATCGATACCGCTTTGTTGTTCAGCGAAGATATCGGAGTTGCCAATTGAAACGGCACCAGATTGAACCTGGCTCAAACCAGTACCGGAGCCACCACCCTGGACATCGATGTTGACGCCAGAGTTTTTGCTCATGTAGCTGTGAGCCGCCGTTTCGGCAAGCGGCTGCAGAGCCGTTGAGCCGACAATGCTGATCTTATTGCTGTCAGATGCAGCGTGAACCGTGCCGACCGTACCGCCAAACAGGCTAAAACCTAAAGTAGCGACGGCAGCTAAAGAGATAAGTGACTTCTTGTTCATGTTATTTGCTTCCTTTCTCAATATCCCATGAATAAAGCATGTACCTGAGTACGGTTTATAATTTAAGGCAGAAACGTAAAGAAAAAAGACGGTTTTCCGTAAAAAACACGTAAGGTTCAAATTTACAAAAACGATACAAAGCAAACAACTAATTAAATAAAGACGGCTGATCAGCTTTATTTCACACTATTAAGCGAACGATAACCGGTGTTAAAACTATAATAGTTCGAATTATCGCTAAGCGTTGGCAGGTAGATAGTTTTAATTAACGCTAAAAAGCTTAAAATAACCTAAAAATTACAAAGGAAACTGCTTAATAAAATTAACCAGGGCAAGCAGGCGCGACAGATCAATGATTGAATGGCGATTGCTTGGATGTTGGTCGTGGCAGTTTACAGAATTTAAAACAAAACATCGCCGACCCGAAACAATCCGAGTCGACGATGCTGATAAACTATTTGACGATTATTGAACGTTTAAGATTAAAAGGTCATTGGTAATTGAACGAGCGGGATGGGACAGATGCCGCCAGCAGCGTTGCCACCATTTTGGCTGCCAAGGTGCAACGACCAGCTCATAACCGCTTTTTTGAATCAATTGGCTGATAACCAGATATTGATTGCCAACTGCTAATTGATGCTCAATCTGATGGGCACCAACACTTTGAAGCAGTCGTTCGATCCGCGTCAGTTGGTGTGCGGCCAGGCTTAACGTTAAGTCTGGATCAAGATTTGGCAATCCAGCGGCTAGCCAGCGGCAGTCGCGTGGCTCAAAAATATACAAAAGCATAAAGCAGGCATTGGGATGAGCCTGGATCAGATGTTTGAGCTGATTGGCAAATGATGGATCGATTTCGCGGCTAAAAGAACGTGTGGTAACAGGAATTAGAATTCGATCGTACATAAAATGACCCCCTAAAATGGGGAAGCAGTCATGAATGAACTACTGATGCGGCAAGATCATTGGAGCACTTTCATTTTAGCATCAAAAAAAGACTTTGACCCGCCTTCACGAGTAAAGTCTTTGTAAATTTTAACTAGTCTTCATTGTCGCTTTTTTGTTCATCCTTGCGGTCACGCTTGAGACGACGCTTGCGATCCGATGAGCTGTCGTCAGAATCTTCGGTCGCTTTCTTTTTAGGCTTGATCTGAACCACCTTGAACTGGCTGACATAAGCATTCTTCAGATCCAGTGGCGTAAAGCTGAAATCTTCGACTCTAACGGGTTGTCCCACCTTCAAGTCGTATTGACGTTCCAAGAAAAAGCCGGTCAAAGTCGAGACGTCGGTCTGATCAAACTGTGGAATCCGGACGTTGAAGTAACGTTCAAAGTCGTCAAGCGGCATCTTGCCGGATACCAGGTAGGTTGAGTTACCTTTTGAATCCGGCTCCTTTTTTTCAATCATGTCGGAAGAAACGTGATCAATTTCTTCGCCAACCGTACCAAACAATTCTTCGTAAATGTCCTTATCGGTAATAATCCCGGCCGTGCCACCATATTCATCTTGGACGACAACGATTGGCACCTGCTTTTTCATCATGATCTGTAAGACATCCGTCAATTCCTCGCTTTGGTAGACGATTGGAATCTTACGCATGATGGAGCGAATGGCCTGCTTAGGATTGATCTGATTTTGCCGCATGATGTCGTAGCTGAAGATATAGCCTAAGATGTGGTCCTTATCGTTATTGGCAACGACTGGAAAACGCGTGTACTTCTTTTGAAAGTAAAGTTGGGCGGCATCAGCTACCGTAGCAGTAATATCGATCACGCTTAATTGAGTCCGGTCGACCATGACGTCATCAGCAACCTTGTCGTTCATTCGAAAGGCTCGTTCCATAAATACGACGTCTTCTTTATCCATCTCACCAGCCCGTTCGGATTCCTGTGATAAGGTCACGATTTCGTTTTGGGTGTAGATGTCTTCGTCTGGGTTGACCGAGAAGCCAAGCATCTTGGTAATCAGCTTAGCCGTCCAGTCAAACAGCCAGATCAGCGGGTAGAAGATAATGTGGAAGAACGTCATTGGGTGGGCAATTGCCAGCAGAATCTTAACCGGTTGATCAATCGCCATGTTTTTGGGAACCAAGTCGGTAAAGACCGCGTGTAGGAACGTAAACAGCAGAATCCCAATGATTGAGCTGAAGTTATTGGCAATTGCCGGTGGGAAGATGTGTGACTTTTCCAGCAGTTCGGTAATATACGTTTCACCAATCCAACCTAAGATCAGTGACGTCATCGTAACCCCGACTTGCGCCGTAGACAGGTATTCCGTCAGGTGCTCAATCATATTTTCGGCACGTCGTACGCTGGATGTTTGTTTGAGCTCTTTTAACTCGGTTGGACGAACCTTGATCAAGGAATATTCCAACAGGGTAAACAGCGCTGCTAAAAGCAGAATGAATATAATTGTAAAAAGTGTTATGGGACTGGTACTAACTTCCATATTTTGCAATTTTCCTTTCAAAATTAGCTTTGCAATTATTATAGCAAATAAAAAGGTCAGCATTCAGCAAAATCGCTTTTTGTTATGTAAGAAATGGTCCATAATAGAATAAAAGCATTTATTCAAAAGGAAGATGGTGAAAAAATGACGGCTAGATTGATTGATGATGCGCACTGGCAGATCTTGGTCACGGCAGCGCGTCAGTTGAAGCAAAGTGCGCGCTATCAAAATGCCAGCCAAAAAGCGCCATTCGATGCCGCCTATGCACAGCTGCAGGATCTGGAGCAGAACCGCGACGTGACGCTCAAGCAGTTTTTAAAAGTACAGGAAAGTCTGGCGCATGCCGTTACAAGGCTCGATGGTCAAGAGACGACGACTTTTGTTTTGCGGCAGGCAGTCAGTGACGCTGAGCTGTTGATGGAGACGGCCCGCTATGTCAATGCCAGTCCACTGGCAAAAGAAGAGCTGAACAAAGCGTTGGCGGCCGCGCGAAAAATCATTCAGACCGATGAATTCGTGCTGCAGTCACAGGTGGATCAAACCGTTGAAAAGCTGCAGCATTCAGCAACGGCACTCAGTGGGATTGAAAGCGACTTTAGTCAATTAGTATTGGTTTTCAAAAACGCTCAAAACGATCTGACCACGCTGCGCTACCTGAACGCGGATGCTAAACACCGGCAGACCTTTAAAGCCAGTTTTGATCAAGCTAAGCAGCTGTTGAGTCAAGCCGCGGCCAACCAAGAATTGAACGCCACGGTGGCCGATCTGTCGAAGCTGGCGCCTGATTTTCAGTCGGCAGCCCAAGAAACGATTGACCTGACAACCAGTGAACTGTTGAAAGCGCGCAAGGCCCTTAATGGCAAGACCAGTGATTTGACGCAGCTGAAAAAAGCAGTCGCTAAAATGACCGGTGTTGATCAAACCAAGCGCTATCAAGCGGCCTATGACTCCAGACAGGCTGCGTTTGATCTGGCATTTAAGGAGGCTCAGACTGCCTTGGCTGATCCGCAGACGACGCAGATGCTGGCTGATCGCCTGGTCAGTCAGCTTGATGTAACCTATGAAACGTTAAATGGCGAAGAAATCGAGGCGTTCGTGCCGATGTCTGAGGGTTCAACTGCTTCGCCGATCACAGCTGAATCAAGGGATGACGATGCCGGGATGCTTCAAAATGATGACGATCAAAACGATACCGAAGCTGAAGCTAAGACATCTCAAAATAGTTATGATGGTGCGCCGCATACCCAAGGCCAATCAGGAGTGGTTCAGACGGCAACATTAACCAAACCAGATTCAACCAAAAAAAGCAAGCCGGCTACTGCGGCGTTGAGCAGCATGCTGGGCTTTAAACGCAATTTAAAGTAGAGAAAGGAAGATCTTTTTGGAAAATTCGATAACGCCGGCAGAATGGCAGGTAATGCGGATAGCTTGGACGCTCAAGCATGTTACAAGTACGCAGATGATCGAGATTCTGCAGGGCAAGGTAGCTTGGAAACCGGCCACGGTCAAAACGCTGCTGCGCCGGCTGGTTCAAAAAGGCGCCTTAAAAACTACGCGGGTTGGGCGGGCGTTTGTCTATGAGCCATGCGTTGAAGAACAGCCGACGATGAACGAAGCTGCGGATGATCTGTTCGATAATCTGTGCGATATGCACGTTGGCAAGACGCTGGCACATGTGATTGAAAGGGCCACGCTCAGCCAAGCAGACATCAGGCAGCTGCAGGAACTGCTGACCCAAAAAGCCGCAGTGGCACCGGTTGAGGTTCCCTGCGACTGTGTTCCGGGAATGCGCTGTGAGGATATGAACTGATACCGTCAAGTCTTGTCTAAACAATGATGCTATCGGCAAGACGCGTTGAAAGGAAGTGTCGCTGGTGATCGTGCCCCCAGAACTGGATCAGTCATTGTTCGTTGACCAGCACCATGATCAAAATCAGCTGCTGGTAGTTCTTGGCAATGGCTTTGATCTTTTTCATGGTTTTAAGAGCCGCTATCAGGATTTTTGGCAGCACGTGGGAACGACGCCGTTGGATGAGATCGTTCATTTTAATCGCCGCGCTCGCAGTCAGCAGGTCCGCTGGTCGGATGTCGAGGCCCAGATTCGCGTGGCGGCTGAAAATGCCTATCAGCTAAGTGCAACGCGTAAGATGCCGGGAGCGGGCGTAATGGTTCAGCAGCGCAGCACGCGGGCGATTCGCCGCTTTGAGCATGAATTCTCTCGTTATCTGCGGACGGAGCGAGAACGCGTCTTAGTCAGCGATCCGACGCGTTCACAAACAGCACGGGAATTTTTAAGCCAGGCTGGCGCGGTTTTAAATTTTAACTATACTGATACGGCGCAGCAGCTGTATGACGTCTGGCCAGCGAATATCTACTATCTGCATGGGTCGCTTTTGGAAGGTCAGACCATTCTTGGGGTTGACAATGATGACGTGTTGGCACGCGAGCCTTATGAATATGCCAGTACGACCAAGGGCTACCGGCGCGACATTCTTGATTTTAAACGCTGGGCCTGGCAGCAGAATGGCTGGCAGCCGCTTGATGAAAAAACACTGGCTGCCTTTCGAAACTATGATGCCTATTATTACGGTTGGCGGCGCTTGTATCCGGTCTTTGGCGATCAAGAGATTATCTCGCTGCTCTATACGCTTGACAGCGATATGCCCGTTACCAGCCGCTATTTTGCAACCCGCTTTTTTGAGCAGTGGCAAACGCGGCGCCAGTGGCTGATTGATGCGATTGCCAGCCGCTGTGCTAAAAAACGCATTGATCCTCAGGTGCTGGCCTATACCGCGGCAAATGCATTTCGGCCGTTTAAGATCAAACTGCCCAATGACGTCTATCCAGAAGACATTGCCACGATTGTTATCATGGGCCATTCTTTGCGGGCTGATCACGGCATCTTAAGCGATCTGTTCAAGACGGCTCGTCAGCTCAAGCAGGTTATTTTGTTTGTTTTTCAAGGCGAGCCGCCTGAAGAACTGGCCATGCAGAAGCGAATGCTGACCTGGCTTTTGGGTGAGGGCAGTCAGGTCAAGATTTTGACGCTTGAATACTGAAAGGAGAATTTTTATGACCAGAATTGCGATGGCCGGCAAGTTTGCAATCGAAACGCGTAAAATCGTCTATATGTCAGGTGATTCGCTGGCTCCCAGAGAAGGAATCGCCAATTTAAGCGAGCTGCCGCCAGAAACCAGATTTAGCTGGCAGAAAAAGCCGGTGCTAGAAACGCCGGGACTGACGCAGGCAACGATCATGGTTGAGTATCCAGATGCCTCACAAGCAGCGGTCAAGGTGCCAATCGAGGTGCTGCCGCGACCGGTAAAGCAAAAAGGACCCAGTCAAAACGTCTCGATTCAATTTGATCATCAAAACAAGCGCACGCCGGGAACCATTCTGTCAGGCAATCAGCGCGGTACGATGGTCGATGCGTTTGCGGGAATCGGACTGTTGGTCAAGGCGGTCAAGAAGGGACTGTCCAGGCATCGGCAATAAGACGACTGGAGGGGATGGCGTGGAAAACAGCAAAACCAGCCTAAGCGAACTGATTAGTTTGGAACGGCCCAATTGGCAGCACCAGCCGAAAAACGCCTTGTCAGCTGCTAACGCGGTCACGACGCTCAAACAGGTTCACGAAATCGTTAATGGTCCAGCCAGGCTGCTCAGTCTTGATCTGGAGTTCTATTGCGATGGCCAGCCCCAGATGCCGGGAACCACGCGGCTGGGCCAGATTGCCGGCCGTGTCTATGGTCAGAATGATGCATTCAATTATTATGTGTTTAGCAGCAAAATGACGCCCAAAGATCAGCTGAGTCTGTTGAAACGCCTTGATCTGCGCTATTCAGAAGCAGAACGGCTTACGGTAGCCAGCGTTTTGAAAAAGGTGTTAAGGTTTATCGATCGTGTGCAGCCCGACTACCTGGTCAGCTGGGACAATCGCTTGGATCTTAGCGTGCTCAATCAAGAGGCCAATCGCCTGCAGCTGGCGGAAACCAGTCGTTCTTGGACCAGAATTCAGCCATTGGATCTAGAGAAGATCATCAGCAGCGACGTATTTGAGAAAAGCTCAGGCATCAGTCTGGCCAGGATGTGCGATCTCTTGCAGCTGCAGCATCCTAAGCCTCATTTGGCCGATCATGACGTCTTGATGATTGATAAGATTCTCCAGTTTTACGCGCTGGATTTAAATAAAATTCTGCAGTCAACCACCATCGGCTAAAGTCGATGGCTTGTGGGCAAACACCCCAGTATTGAGTATCCGAACCACAATTTGCATAGATACGGACGATTTACTCAAACAGCCGCAGTTGCTTGAGCAGTGATCATCTAATTACCAATGCCTTTTACATTCCCAGGTTGTCATAGGAATGAGCCTAGTTTTTTTGACTAGGCTTTTTGTTG
>NZ_AZEQ01000030.1 GCF_001436025.1 Limosilactobacillus mucosae DSM 13345
CTCTTCTAAGCAATTTCTAATTTTGTTGTGATTATAATAATTGGCATAACGATAAATGTCAACCATTTTTCTGGAATTTATTAGATTTTATCAAGAAAAGATTAAGAAGCTTTAATTTAGCGACGATGTTTTATGGTTTAGGACGCGTGCATCATGATAAAGTCGAATCCTCGCGTTGGCAAAATGGCGTGAGCAAATACCAATGGCTTGGCCCCGAATCCAATCAGATAGCGTGGCTTAGGGCATCGTGCATTAACTGCCTTGACGGTTGCCTTAACGACTACCTGAGGCTTGCTCATCATGTTGCCATTGTATTGCTTATGCATCCCTTCAGCGACCTTGAGCGCAGTCTTTTCATAAGCACCGCCCTTAGCCGAGTCAGCGAGATGATCAGCCGCAATGTGTCCCCAGTCAGTCTTGATGCCACCTGGTTCGATCAAAATTATGTCGATGCCAAACTGCTTTACTTCCATTCGAAGGGCATCGCTAAAAGCTTCAACGGCATATTTGGTTGCATGGTACCAGCCACCCATAAACGATACCAAGCGGCCACCCATCGATGATACATTGATGATTTTACCTGAGTGTTGCGCGCGCATATAAGGCAAGACGTTTTTTGTCAAAGCTGCCAAGCCAAACAAGTTGACGTCAAATTGGCGCTTGGCCTCTGCCAGATCAACGTCTTCAATCGCGCCGTAACTGCCATAGCCTGCATTGTTAATCAGGACATCAATCCGGCCTTCCTTGGCAATAATTTCTGCAATAGCAGCCTTATTCGATGTCTCATCAGTAATATCCAGCTTCAGTGGCGTTACCCCATATTCCTTTAAGGCAGCCATTTTTTCAACCCGATGCGCGGCACCATAAACTTTATTGCCTTGCTGTGCTAAAGTCTTTGCCGTCTCAAAACCCATTCCGCTGCTGGCACCCGTTACCAAGATCACTTTGTTGCTCATAATTAATCCTCCATTTATTTAACTCGTATTTGATGATCTTAGTATATCCAAAATGGCTAGATTGATGAACATCATAAGACGCCATTAGTTTATCAATATGTGCCAATTTATTTTGCCATAATTGTACAATTTGAGATTGACGTTTTTGTACATTTTGAAGTTGCCATCGACATTGTTTAAGAGCCAGAATGCTTGGGAGCAATTTTTATCCACGCACCCTGCAAAAGAATGCGACGATATTTTTCCTGTTTTTCTGATAGGTAACGGTAATTTCAATCCACGCACCCTACAAGAGAGTGCGACTACTTTGCAACGGCTATTGTCGGTGTGATTAACTGATTTCAATCCACGCACCCTACAAGAGAGTGCGACCATCTGTTTGGCACTGGATAACAACACGATGATTTATATTTCAATCCACGCACCCTACAAGAGAGTGCGACGCTGTTTAGCATGCGGGTTACCGCCAGATTCAGTCTATTTCAATCCACGCACCCTACAAGAGAGTGCGACCAAGGAGGTGCTAAAATGCACACACAATTAGCTGCCAATTTCAATCCACGCACCCTACAAGAGAGTGCGACTACTTCTTTTCGGCGATTACCGCCTTTGCCTTTTATTTCAATCCACGCACCCTACAAGAGAGTGCGACCAATTGGAAATGGTACAAGGACAACTACATGTTTATTTCAATCCACGCACCCTACAAGAGAGTGCGACCGCACTGTTAAGCGATATTCATCGCTGGTTAGGTATTTCAATCCACGCACCCTACAAGAGAGTGCGACACGATAGATCCGACCATAGACCGTATCCATAACATATTTCAATCCACGCACCCTACAAGAGAGTGCGACCAACGGAAGAACCGCAAAAAGAAGAAAAACCGGAAATTTCAATCCACGCACCCTACAAGAGAGTGCGACGATTGCCGTGCGAACGGTGCAGAATTCGTCCCAAGGCTATTTCAATCCACGCACCCTACAAGAGAGTGCGACGATCGGTACCTGAAAATATTATGGTAGGAGGACTATTTCAATCCACGCACCCTACAAGAGAGTGCGACAGTTCCATTTCTGGGCCAGCCAGACGTTGAACAGCTATTTCAATCCACGCACCCTACAAGAGAGTGCGACATACAAAAGAAAAAAGCGGTACTCTCGTAACTGAATTTCAATCCACGCACCCTACAAGAGAGTGCGACTGTTGTCGGCGTCCAAAGCATAATAGCTGCCCTCGAATTTCAATCCACGCACCCTACAAGAGAGTGCGACCGTAAACGAGGCCAGTTTGGCAAACGAACGAGTTTTATTTCAATCCACGCACCCTACAAGAGAGTGCGACAGCACGATCCGGATGATAAAGTCAGCGCTGGCAATTACGATTTCAATCCACGCACCCTACAAGAGAGTGCGACATCGTGCTTGATCAACGAGTTAATCGCACGGTTAGCATTTCAATCCACGCACCCTACAAGAGAGTGCGACTTTGATGATCTTCTTGTTCATTGTTTTATGCTCCTTTATTTCAATCCACGCACCCTACAAGAGAGTGCGACTCTGGACTCGGCTGGAATCGAGGGCTCAGTTTTGATTTCAATCCACGCACCCTACAAGAGAGTGCGACCGCAATATATAGTAAAAAAATAACTTTTTCTCAATATATTGGGTTAAAAATTTTAATAAGGAATAAAAAGTATCCTTCATTAAAGTAAATTTAAATTAATTAACTAGAAAAGTGGTGCGAATCTATAAGAAAAACATGTTCACTTCTGATTCGCACCTAAGGCATCAAAAAATCAATGGTTCTTCTAAATCAAAAACATTCTTTGACCCATAACACTTTACCTTATTATTATGCTTAGTGCCAAGATTAAAAAAGTAGAGACTGTCAGTACTTTTATTCATTTCGCTTAATAAACGCTCTTTTAAAATCTCCAATGTTTTTGCATCAACTAAGCATTTAAAGACTGAGTTCTGAATTCGCTGTCCATAATCCTCGCAAATTTTCGCAACATGTCTTAAGCGTTTACTCCCAGCTGCATCTTTAGTAGATACATCATAACTAACAATTACCATCATCATTTTGTCCAACCTACTTCCATAAAAACGGAGCATAACCGTCCGTATCTCCACGTATGCATCTGGCTAAAAGTTGTGCTTGCGCAAATGGTACTAAGCCCCATTCAATTTTCTCTTTTAGGTAAGGATGATTGAGCTCAACCATTTTATTTTTTTGCCAACCTGTTAAAAATCTTTTACGAGCTTCATCAGTCATGATGGTTGCCCCATCGGCTTTTTGAATAAAATCATTTGCATGAACCATTTGTTTATTGATCAATCGCAGAACAAAACGATCCGCAACTACTCCTCTAAGTTCTTCCATTAAATCCAGTGCCAATGATTCTCGTCCAGGCCTATCAACATGCATAAAACCAATGTACGTATCTAATCCGTTTGCAGCTAATGCCGATGCACATTCAACTCTCAACAATGAATAGGCTAAAGACAATAGAGAATTAACTCGGTCCAATGGTGGACGACGATTTCGACCGTGATAGTAAAAATCGTCCTTTTGATTGATAATCATATCATCAAAAATAGAATAATAGTCGGTAGCCAGTCTTCCTTCAATTCCACGTAATTCATCAATCGATATGGAAGATTGAATATCGTCCAATCCCTTTTTTAATCGTTGCGAGATAGTTCTAAATCTTTCCACATCTATCTGCAATGGATGGTCTCGTAAAAAACGTTCGATAATCCAACGTTGGTTGTAGACTTTTCCTAATATAAAATTCTTAGCAATTTTTAGAGAGGCTGATTGATCATTTGCAATTTGGTACTGTCCTTGTCTAAGGTAGACGTTTCCAATCCGTTTACCGACCAGACGCCCCCTTAAATGCCCACTATTAGACATAAATGTCACAGCAATTCCAGCATCCAGACATTTTTGCATCAAACTTGGGCTCATGCCAGAATAACCAAACGTAACAACTGATTCAAAATTTTGCATTGGCAGTTTTGCAATGCACTTCTGGTCCAACATAATTACGATATCGTTTCCAGAACAGGCTAAATAGGTTTCAGGCATCGTAATATATAAAGTATTTAATAATTGTTTCATTCACTGAGTCTTCTTTCAATATATTCATTAACCGACTCTCTATTCAAAAGTTCAGGCAAACAAATATCTCTAAGTGAACACGATTTGCATTTTTGACTTGGTTTAACGCGAGGAGTATATTTGCGCTGCCAATAACTATGCATCTCAAGAACTGTCTGATTCAATTCCTGTCGCAACGCTAAAGTAAATTCAATCTTCTTCCTATGCCGCGTTTTGCCATAGTATAGGTAGCCATAATTAATATGACAAAACAACATTTCCTCTAAACAAACTGCTTCTCCTAATAATTGGAGTTCATCTGAATGATTAGTTTTTTCTTTTCCATGCTTATACTCAATTGGTATTGGAATATACTTGCCGCTTTTTCCAAATACCTGAGTGCCATTATTATCCTTTTTAAATTCAACAACATCGCAAACACCTGTTAAGCCATATTCTCTTGAATGGACTGGCATTGCTCTTACGATGAACTTCTCACCACGAGTCTCACTAATATATGGATCATCAGTCTTGTGATGCAGATTTTGTCCAGCAATAGTTAAATAATTATCATCCCATTGGTTTTCAATATGGCCAAGTGCCCATTGCCGACGACAAAATGCAAAATGTTGAATTCCGGAAAGCATTAGGTAATCTTCTTCAGAATACGTTGCCATTTTTAGCCTCGAAAAACGTCCTCTTTCACATCATCAAATGGTTCTTCGATAAATTCTACATCATCAACATTATTCATAATTTCACCATTCTTAGGTTGCACCTTTACTGAACGATGCATGGCTGCAGATGAATGCTTTCCTAACTTATTGTCATGTTCCCACCAATATACTCGTAAAACTTCCATGCTTCCAGCTGGTCGACTAGCTGACTCATCATTTTCAAATAATGTTTCTAATGCTTTGTGAATTGCATCGGCGTCTTCACGGGTAAAGCCAGTTTTTTCAGCGAGCTGAACATTAATACTGCCGTTAAACTCATAAACTGCAAAATCAATACTATATTTCATCCCCATCGTATCAGGTGTTTTTTTATCGCTTGTAACCGAATTAACTGATTTGATAATCTGCATTTCGTTAATCATAATCGGTGTGATTGATCGAGCTGTTTGAATGCTTACCGGTCCGCGTACACCTACTGACAAGCCATTTTTTTCATTATTGTTATTTGTCTTTTTAAAAGCAAAAATTTGTCCAAAGCTACGAACGTCAATCCACTTTTTCTCAGCTATTTCGGCAATGGTTTTCTCATCATGATTCTTCATAGCTTTCTTTAACTCATCATCACCTTCAGCACGATCTTTCAAGCTTTTATAGCCGTCATCTGCTCGATCTGCCGACTGAACAAAAATATCAGAAGCAATTTCACCATCATGATACATATCCTGTAAACGATTACGAATTTTGCGCTTCAAAGCAACATCTGAAACTTCTCCATAGCCATCACTAGTCTGACGTGGCCGGTTACCATTTAAAGGATCACCATTTGGATTAGCTGCTTTAACTGCAAAAACAACCTTAAAATCAATTTTATTTTCCAAAGCCATAATAAATTCCTCCTAATTATTTTCTTTTTTGTAGTACCAAGAATAACGTTGCTGACTGTATCCAACCAAAAATTCACCATTTAAAGGTGCATTACTATCAGACAGCCTTTTTTCAATTTCATTAATATAACAAACAATCGTTGAACCATAACGACTATTTTTAATATATGGAGCAATTCGCAGTCGAATTATTTTCCAAGTTGTTAATGGTTGCTGTTTAAATGCTTTTAGATAATTCATAGCATTTGTCTGACGCTTAATCTCATAACTATTTAACACGTTATTTTCTAAAACATCTGCAAACGCCAACAAGCGACCATATAAATAGTCTCGTGAATTTGTTTGTTGATTTAAGCTGATTACTTTAGTGTCTTCTATCTTCTCCTTTCTGAACCAAGCATTCCTCTGCTGATAATAGCCTATTATAAAGCGCCCGTTTAATGGATCATTGCGGTGCTTCATAGATTCTTCATCAGAGGGCATTAAGTTGAAAATGCGATCTAAACTTCTTTTAAAGCGAAAAGCATATTGATTATGAGTTAGATATGGCTGAAGATTTGAAAAAATTATTGACCAGGTAGTTAAAGGACGTTGAGCAAATGAAGATAAATATTTTTGGGCATTAGTAGCTCTGCTATTATCATTTCCCATAACTTCTGATTCTGCCAAGTCAGCTAATGCTAATACTCGTCCAAACAGATAGCTCCGTTCTGTGTCAGTATTATCCATACTAAACATATTAAAATTGATCTGTTTCTCTTCATGATCACACTTATGATACCAATCAGCTTTTTGATGTACATAGCCAATCAAAAAACTACCATTCAATGGCTGATTCAGCTTTTGAACATCACCTTGCAATAAGATGCTGATTTCACCAATTTCTCTTTGAATTCGATTGACAATATAATTTTTATTTTCATCTTTACCCATCTTTATAAGATAGGGCATTAATTTAAGATAGATTGTTTTCCATACAGTTAACGGCCGCTGGGCAAAAATCGTCATATAACGCTGGGCATTTGTTAAATATCCCTTCTGCTTTTCTTTTTTAGACTCATTTTCCGCAATGTCAGCAATTGCGAGCAAACGTCCGAATAAATAGTTTTGATCTTTTATTTGTTTATCCAATACAGGTCCAAATTCAGGATAGACGGTCCGAAAAAGCTGAGCTGCGCTCAACATTGTATCCGACCATGTTATTGATTTTCCGTGTGGATCATTAAAGCTCATTGGTCGAATTGCCCTATTATAAAGACCATTTAAAATACCCCAAGAAACTTTTTGCGTTCCAAGAATAGTTTGCGCTAAGCTTGATACCGTATTTTTAATAAGATCATTTTTAGCATGCTTGCCGTTTCTAAAGACTGCCAAACTGCGTAAGCTAAAGTTTTGATTCATGTAGCCATTTTTACCTGATTCATAAATAGCAGTTTTAGAATACCAATCTGTTAGTTTATCAATATAGCTCTGTACATCTAAAGATTGATAGTAGACAATATCTATTCGCCCAGTAACAGGAGCATCAAGCTCCATTATATAAACGTTACCATTTGCATTTAAGTGACAAATGTTTTCTCCCTTTAAAAAGGCATTCTTAATTTTTGCTGCTAACTGTTCATTCGTATCTGGCAATTCTTCATTGTCCAGCTGTTGGAATAATGATTCCAGCGGCTGGGCAAAAATGCCTTTCTTAGGCTCTATGACTGACATGTCTTCGCCTTTTGTTCCCCAAGCTAAG
This sequence comes from Limosilactobacillus mucosae DSM 13345, assembly GCF_001436025.1. GTDB lineage: Bacteria > Bacillota > Bacilli > Lactobacillales > Lactobacillaceae > Limosilactobacillus > Limosilactobacillus mucosae. Next base: position 7,364 of record NZ_AZEQ01000030.1, read on the forward strand.
TATTTTCGCGTATCAATACTAAATCCTTGCCGATCAATTAACCATTTCAAAGCCAATTGTGCCTTTTGAGAGTTCTCATAACCAAGCGTTACGACCTCATCCTCATCATAAAAGCGTCCTCTATAGTTATAAGGATTATTTGTTGAAATCAGTTTTGCGTTATTAGATCCAGGTAAAATTCCTTTAATTCCTTTGATTTTTTTATTTGTTAAAACTATATTTGTCTTTCTTGAGATGTAATCAACGCCCTTTTCAGATTCAATACGCAGCTTAGATTCATAATAACTTTTCCATGCTTTATACATGGTCGGGTTTTCCCAATGCGGCTTTTCATTTTTTATCCAGACATTAAACCTAACAAAAATTTTGTCCAATGATTCAGATGATTCCTGGTATAATAAAGGTTTCTCGCCTTTTCCTGTCCATTTTTCTACTATTGAATAGGCTGTTTGATTGCCGAAAATTCCGTAATTTACTAAATCTTTCAGTAAATCATGTTCTGTTACGTATTTATATATTGCGGACACAGTTTGGTATGCTGATGTGGGACCATGACCTGCTAAATAATCCTTATATTCTTTAAGTTGATTAACATAGTTTTGGTAAAAATCTATATCTTTACTTTTTTTACTATAAAAATGGAAGTCACGAGCAACATATTTCAATTGATCATCAAGTGGCATAGGACTTTTAGTGCTTGACCCTGAGCGTGATCCAGAACTCAAAGTCGTTGGGATAATCGTTTTTTGTTCTTCATGTCTCAAAACGGTTGCATTATTAAAAGTACCATCTGCATTTAAATCGATCTGAATTGGTACATTAACTTGTATATGTCCAATTGGAAGCAGACATACCGTTCTTTCTTTACCGTTATCAGAAACGATTTCTTTTGGTATCCCAACTAAATGTTCATTGCGATCATAAAGGTCAACCAGATCAGTGATCCAACTCATTATCCTCATCCCCCATCGTTTCAGAATATAGTTCATCAACACTTTGAATATCGCGATAGTTAAAGTGTTTCACTGGGAATTCATGTAATGGTTTATGAATGGGACACTCTTCAGGTCGAATAAAATCAATAACCCCATTTTTCATTACTGGCTGCCATAACCGAATTTTCATCTGATCATCACCGGCTTCATCGGGATAATCAATACCATGCACCATCGTACCAAACGGCAGATCCAGACTATCATCATAATAGCCATCACCATTTCCAAATTCACAAGGTTCTACATAACCTTGACATTCACGAACTCCCAAAAAGATATCCCGTCGACCTCCTCTTTGTATGCAACGCTTCATAATGGCTAAATGTTTTTTAGCATTTCTGTCTTTTGCAAGATCAGGTCGATGCTGGTTAAATTCAAAGTGGGCTTGGACTTGATAAGCGACATCTTTTAAATAGGTATACCGAGCTAAATCTGATTTTTTACTATTATTATATTTAAATAACAGAATATCTTTGGCTTCAGTTTCAATTTTTTTAAGTATCCTTACTCGATCAATGTAAATAATGATTGTAGGCTTCCAGTATATACTCTCAGTAATTCCTTTTAGAGCCTCATAGGTTGGTACTGGATAACTGAACTTTTCACCACCAATTTTCATAATTGGATCAGTAAATAATGCATTATTCCCATATACACAATATGAAAAACTAGTATTTAGCACCTGTCATCATCTCCTTAAAATACACATTCTGATATTTTTTGATTGCCTTCAACTACTAATCCCAAATTTTTGTCATCATAAAAATTTTCTCGTAATGCATAAATTACTTTATTCGATGCAGCAAATCTATCAGGTCTAATCGCAACTACACCATTATTATCATTGATTTTTCGGAATGTGGATTCAAAGACATTGATCATAAATGGCTGTGCCGCCTTCAATAACTTATAAATTTCCTTAGTGTCGTTTATATCACCATTAAGTTCTGAAATTATCTTTTTTCCATAATGGTAAGGTACGATAACTGAAGTAGTATTATTTTCAATTACTTCAAAATGCCTAGCGATTGTTTCACTCGAAGAATGCTGTAAAGTTTCTTGCAGCTTACTCCTAATCTCATCATCACCATTTTGTAAAATATTTCTAATAAATTCACTGCCAACAGTACATTGGCTTAAACTAACTTGTCTACCATAATCTGTCGTTAAATACTCTGTTTGTCCTTTACTTTGACAATCACCTAAAAAATCAACAAAATATTTCCGAACTACTTCAGGAGTCAAAAAATCATTTGGATCAATGCCACTTCGCAGATACCTTTCTACTATTTTTTTACCCCTGTTCACATCTTCCAACATACTGATGTTTTCAACTTCATCTGCCATTAGAACAATATAAACATCGCCCCACTTCATTTCGGAATTTCGGTTGCAGCGACCTGCGGCTTGAACTATTGAATCCAATCCACATAAAGACCGGAAAACACATTCAAAACTAACGTCAACACCAGCTTCAATTAAAGGTGTTGATAAACAGATTACTTTTCTATGCATACATAAATCATTATTAATTTTTTTGATTGTCTCTTGTCGATGACTAGGACACATCTGCGTACTCAAATAATATATTCTTATATCACTATTCTTTTTAATTAAAGATTGTGTTTCCTTATAGATGTTTTTTACACAATCAATTGTATTAAAGATACCTAATATCGATTTGCTATGCTCACTTTGCTCAAAAATCATATGAGCAGCATCCTTGACATTTAATCTATTTGCAACGCCATCTTTTTCAGTACAGTCGTGAAATCTAACTCGTTTAAACTGATTAACTCTTTCTTGAAGGCCTCTTACAATTTCATGATCTTCATCAATATGTAATCCGTTTTTTAAATGCGATAAAGCAGGCTGAGTAGCTGTACATAAAACCACACTACATGCCCCATAATCCTTTAAAAAGTTAACTGCTTGATTAAACATTGATATACATTTAATTGGAACCTTTTGAACCTCATCAAAAACTATCACAGAATTGCATAAGTTATGAAAGCGACGACGATTTTGAGTTCCAGAACCATATATAGCATTCAGAAATTGAACCATCGTTGTTACGATAATCGGCTCGTCCCAATTTTCTTCTGATAGATCCAATAAATCTATTTGTTCACTTTCATGTTTTTTTAAATCCGTTGAAACGTTACTATGAAATTCTAGAATATTTGTAGAATCTTTTTTATCACCATTCAGTTTTTCTCTTAAAACGTTTGCATTTTGTTCGATAATCGTAATAAATGGTAAGACGTAAATAATTCGCTTTTGCTTTTTTAAAACTGCATGCTTTAAAGCATAACGTAAACTTGATAAGGTCTTTCCGCCCCCTGTAGGCATTGAAAGTGTATAAATCCCATCCTTCTTTTCTGCAAAAATATCACAATCATCAGACATCTTTGCTCTATATTGATTAATAGTCTTTCTACCCATCTCTCCAGAATTCATTTTATTTACTTGATTTAATAATGTCTGGTAATAGGTTTTAAATATTTTTTGACTGTCATGTTTAAGCGGAGACATTGTAAATTCAAAACAAGCAGTATCCGTACGATCGGCATCTAGGACACATGAATAAATAAACTGTGCTAAAAAATATATAGTTTTAAATTGTTCTTCTGCTTTCTCACTTTCAATTTTAGAATAAAAATTAGTGAACTCGTGTAAAGCTATCCCTAGATAATCTAAAAATTTCTTTTTACTAATCACCTCTTCAAAAAAGATATTGCTTATCTGATTTAATTCTTTTTGCTTATCTTTATCTTCTTCAAACCTAGATATTCGTTTTAAAAATGGCATTTCTCCACGAACGTCTAAATAGTCTTTTAATCCATTAGTATTGTGATGCGAAAAAATTGAATTTTCTAGAATCTCACATAGCAGCTTTAACAGTATTTGCTGATCATCGGCCAATTTGAACTCTTTTAGCTGGCTTCTAATAAACATTCCGCCAAACGTTGAATGGTCTACACTCCCTCTAACTGACTGATCTGGATTTTTTATGGCATTCTCTAAATATTCTTGAAAACTAGAACGGTATTTTCCAAGGTCATGTACTAATGCTGCAATTCCGGTTATGTGGCTCAATCCTAATTCGGTACCGTATTCTTCTGAATATCGTCTACAATTAATAAGATGGTCCCGTAGTTTTTCTTTAGCAATTTTATTGTCTTTTTGAATTTTTGTATGAGCAATAAACATTTTACTTCTCCCATTTCTGAATACCTACTTTAATTATAGAAAACGCTACCGTCTTTATAGTCCTTTTGGAGAAAAATAATTTAAATTTTTTTATTTTAGAACGCATTTTTACTAAATAGGATTTTTTCTATTCTATTAAGATCACGCCAAGCACACCCAATTATCGTAAACAATAAAAAACCGCCAGACGACGTAATGTCATCTGACGGTTAATCAGTTGGGCTAGCTGGGTTCGAACCAGCGCATGACGGTACCAAAAACCGTTGCCTTACCACTTGGCTATAGCCCAATAAACAAA
>NZ_AZEQ01000031.1 GCF_001436025.1 Limosilactobacillus mucosae DSM 13345
ACCTTGATGCAGCCGTTGATCTGGTCATCAGTTGGCTTTTCGATGGCATCGGTGTAGCTGCGCCAAATACCATCTTCATTACCCTCACTGACCATCTTGAATGACAGTTTTGAGTTCTTGAAATTACGTTCCATGATTGAACATCTCCTTTGAATAATTTGGTAAGGTTTTAAGACTTACACTTATAGAAACGATTTAGACTCAAAAAAATAAAGGAAGATTCTGAAGTTTTTTCGTATGTATGAAGCAGCCCTGATTAATGGTTTCGGGTTGGTCTTTGATCTCCCTCTTAGTAATCTAATTAATTGATTATTATTTACAATTCACAATTAATTATTTACAATCCACTATTCACTATCCACTATTTACATTGTAGAAGCTTGTCTATATTACATCAAAACAGCTTTATATCAACGCTTTTATCACGTTCACATTTTACAATTCACAATGCACAATCCACTATTTACAATTCATTATTTACTATTTACATTGTAGGAGTTTAAAAACCATATGATCAGAACTAATCTTTTGTCAGCCAATACTACCCCAAATTCGTCAATTTTCGCTCTGTGATTTTTTCGCGAAAAAAGGAATTGCTGATGTTATTCAAGACCACATGCACTCATACATGACCGGAACGTCCTGTATATACAGAGGGTGCATATGCATCATCCCCCAGGCCGGCGGAGCGTGAGCGGAACTAGGGGCTCACTCGAGGCGACGGTAAGCATGGTACATGCGGCCCGCCGGAGAGGAGACCCGTGGAGCGGAAGCGGAGCCGACCTGGGGGAGCGTTCTAAAAACATAGAAAAAGCCAAGCCATGAACTTGTCATGACCTGGCTTGTTTTAAATTAACAGCAGTACTAGCCGAAACGTTTCAATAACTCGGTAACATTTTCCTTAGTCAGCTCAAAGGAAGTATTGCCGGCAAAGCGTTCATGAAGCACCTCATCCGCGTTCTTGACCAGCTCTTCGTTCGAGACGCCATAGTCGGAAAATGGGTGCAGTCCGACCTGCTCATCACGGAACTTCAGATAGGCCTGCTTGGTAATCACGCCGATTTCAGCCGGCGTTTCATCCCCAGTAAACTCCGCGCCCAAAATCTTACCAATCTCTTTGACCTTCTTTGGCAATACTGAAGCCGACATTTCAAGCACGGAAGGCAGAGCATAGGCAACCGCCTCGCCATGAACGAAATGATACTTGGATCCTAGAATATGAGCCTCTGAATGCCCCACGATGGTTCCAGACTGATTAAGAATCCAGCCCGCTAAATTGGCGGCTACCATCATCCGTTCACGATACTCGATGCTTTGACCTTCAGCAACCGCTTTAGGCAGATAGTTGGTGCACAGGAACATGACCTTTTCCGAAATGGCATCGGCCACAGGACTACTCAGATTAGACAGGTAGCCTTCCGCGGCGTGCGAGAAGACGTCCAGACCGCTGGCAATCGTTTGGCGTTTCGGCAGACTCAGTGTCAGTTCAGGAACCAGCAGCGCGTAATCGCTCAAGATACGGTCAGACAGGATGGCGTTCTTTTCAAGCGTCGTTTCATCGGTAACTATGAGCGCGTTGGACATCTCGCTCCCAGTCCCAGCCGTGGTCGGCACGCTGATCAAGCACTTGAAGTCATGGATAAGCGACTCATCTTTTACGTAGTCGAGAATATCGCGGCTGTCGCCGTTGCTGGCCACGATGTTGATTCCCTTGGCACTGTCAAGACAGCTCCCTCCGCCAATCGCGATCACGCAGTCCGCACCAAAATTCTTCATTGCTTCCGCGCCTTTATTGATGACGCTGGCAGGCGGGTCTGGCACGATATCGCCGTAGATTTCCACCTCAATGTTATTTTTCTGAATCTCAGCAATCATTTCCTGTACGGCTGGCACGCCCATCAAAAACTGATCGAGCACTATCATTACGCGCCATTTGTCTTCCAGCTTGAGAATCTCCATGATTGACTTGGCCAGATCGTGTTCAACAACGACCTTGACCGGCTGCTGCATTCTGATTTTCATATTCCACGCCCCTTTTGATTGCAGACGACCCGAGCTGCCCACCTGCTCTGGATCGCGTTGACCATCTTGTTTTGCTTTTAGATCTACAGGCCGAGTTCAGCGGCGGCTTGGTCAGCGGCCTCGCAGAACGCCTTGACCTTTGGAATGTCTTTTTCCATATTGCCGTGGTCATACTTGATGCTCGTCTTGGTCAGCGAATCAACGCCGTATGGACGAATCTTCTTGATCGCGTCCGCTACGTTGTCAGGTCCCAGACCACCGGCTTCGATTACCTTGGCGTTGACGGACTTAACGATTTCGGCATCGATGTTCCAGTCATGCGTCTGGCCAGAAGCCCCAATTCCCGTATCAGGAGCCAAACCAGAGTCCAGCAGAATGTAGTCAACGAACGGATCAACCTTCTTGGCGCGCTCAATGGCTCCCTCGCCGTCAACCAGCACTGCCTGCATCAGTTCAGTGTCAGGAGCGACTTCTTTCAAGTGCTTGGCGAATTCCTCATCAGCCGTGTAGCCATCCCCCGCCACGTGCAGAATCTCTGGCTGCAGGCGCTTGGCCAGGTCGATCATCTCATCCGGATCGTTCGTCAGCATAATCAGGACCATCTTGACTCCGCGCAGCCGGCATTCTTCATGAATCTGGTCAACCCGATACAGCGGCACGCGGTGAGCAGGCACCCCGCCCATCTGCATTGGCACCAGCCCGATGTTGTCGGCGCCGGCTTCCATGGTTTTGATGGCTTCGTCCAGTTGAATAATTGAGTAGAGCTGCTTGATCATTTTAGTTTCCTCCTTGGTTTCTTTCATTCGGTCTAAAATTTGCGTATCAGCGTCGTTTTAAGGCTGTTTAGTCATTGTTTTGATAAATTACACGCTGACTGCTTGTTCAGCTTCTCACGGCTTTTAAGCGCTGCTGAACGTTCAGCTGTTTTTGTGTCAGCTTGGCCGCGACCTTTGCTGGCGTGATGTCAGGCACCGATTTTTCGCTTTCCAGCGCGATGCTTGCGGCTGCTTGCGTGTATTGGCAGACCTCGTTAAGATCCGTGATTCCACGGTAGCGGCACCAGACGATCGTAGCCGTACTGCAGTCGCCCGCGCCGTTTGCACTGACGATCTTGGTGGTCATCGTTGGCACGTGCGCCGACTGACTGCTGCTCATGGCCATGATGCCATCTTTGCCCAGCGAGATGAATACGTTTTTGACGCCGTATTCCAATAGCTTGGCCGCGGCGATCTGAGCCGTCTCGTAATCGGTGATCTTAATGCCGGTCATCATTTCGGCCTCGATTCGGTTCGGCTTAAGCGTGTCAATCTTGTCTAAAATCGGAATGACGCGCTTGCCCTTGACAATTGACACCGGATCAACAAAGATTGGCGCCGTTACGTGTTCGCCAAGCCACATGATCGATTCTTCCGGCAGGTTGGCGTCAATCATGCACACGGACGCGTGATTGATAAAGTCGAGCCGCTTTGCCAGAAATGCCGGCGTGATGTTTTCACAGATCTTCATGTCGTTGATCCCCAAAAGCATGTCCCCGGTTTCATCAGTGACATAGAGATAGCCCGATGAACGCTGACCGGTCAGTTTTTCAGCGTAGTCCAGACGAATGCCGTGCTGAGCGCAGGAATGCTCCATGACGATACCGTTCATATCATCGCCATAAACGGTAATCAGATACGTTGGCACTTCCAAGCGCGCCAGGTTCTGAGCAATGTTCTGCCCAACGCCCCCGACTGCCATGCCAATCTGGCCGATATTTGAATCACGCGGAATTACCTTCTCATCGGGAATGCCGAAGATATCCATGTTCATGCCGCCAATGACTGCTACGTATGGTTTCTCGCTCATCGGATGACACCTCTTTCTTTTTTAAACATAAGATTAATTGATTAAACCTTTGTTGATAAACCAATTCTAGTCTTTTGTGAAAACGCTGTCAAGATGGTACAAAAAAAGAGCGCCGGTTTAGCGCCCTTAGCATCACGACGTTCATTGAGAGCATTCATCGCGATTCTGATATTTGATTCATTCGTTTTCCAGCAGCGTCCCGACCCGATCGCTGACGCTTTTGCCAGTGGCCATCGTCAGCCCACCGATTCTGATCATCAGGTCAAGCGTGTCGTCCAGCGATTCATGACGCAGCTGAGCATAGGCAAGCGCGGCTGTCATGGAAGCCCCGACGCCATTCGTGTTCTCCACGTGCAGGCCAGGCTCGTAGCCATGATAGAGCGTACCATCCCGATCAGCCATGATCATCCCCATCTGATCCAGATACAGGTAGATCCGGGTCTTGAAGATGTCATAGAGCTTCTCGGCGCATTCCTTGCCGTCATTGATGTCCATGATCTTAACGCTGGCCATGAACGATCCTTCCACGCCATTGATGACCAGGCCCTCGAGATTGAGATTGTCCTGCAGCAGGCGCGGCGTCTTGGTTACCGAAACGGCTTTGGCATACATCGGCACGCGCACGTTGTCATAGAGCCAGCGAATCGTTTCCGCCGGCAGATTGGAGTCGATAATCGCGGCCTTGCCGGCATTGATGCCCGCCAGCCGCGGCTCCAGAAAACTAGGCGTGATGAACTCGTTGATCCGCATGTCGTCCACGCCAATGATCCGTTCGCCATCACCTTGATTGACGTAGAGATAGACCGACGTTTTGCGATCCGGCAGCTGCTTGGAATACGAGATGTCGATCCCGCGGCGATAGGCATCCTCCTTGAAGCGGGTGCCATAGTCATCGCTGCCGAAAACCGTGATCAGATTGGTGTCCAACCCCAGCGCGGCGGCGTTCGCGGCAATGTTTCTGCCCAGACCGCCCAGCTGCGTCGTCACGTGGCCGGTATTGGATCCCTTCAAGACCACCGGATAGTCGCTGACGATGCCATAGATGTCCATGTTCACGGCACCGATCACCGTAACGTATTCTTTTTTAGGCAGTACGTAGCCCTTGCCTAGAATCAGCCCTTCCTTGATCAGCCGCGAGATGTGCGAAGCCACGCCCGGCCTGGTAATGCCAAGCTTTTCCGCCAGCTCTTTTTGCGAGATCATCGGATTTTGCCGAATCAGGTCTAGAATCTGCTTTTCGCGCTCTGTTGGCAAGATGTCATCCCCTCGGTGAGTTCGCGTCTTCTTTTGTCGACCAGCCGCTGTAGCCGGTCCAGCGTATCCAGGTCATCAATCTGACTGATATACAGATCGGCAGCCGCGCGCAGTCGCAGCGACTCAATATTTTTAGTCTGTTCTCTCAATTCATCGCTCATCATGTTTCCTCAAACTCTCTTGAAAATATCAAATACAATTAAAGCAGAAATCAGCAGTCATGGCAAAGAATCGAGAATTCAAGCCGCCATCCGAACCTACACGCTGATCAATTCATATCTGCAAAATCTAAGCACCGCGTTTTTGGCCGTCAGTCATCAATCAAAACAGCTTCAGCATTCCACACCCCACAAGCCGTCAATCTCATCAACGCACTCATGCAGAACTCCATTGAGTCCCAGCAGCCACTCATCCTGGACCATCATTCCCTCGTACTGATAGATCTGGCCCTGCTGATTGGCGATGGCCAGATGCCAGGTCGGCCCATCCGTGATCGTGTATGGCGGATAGCCTCCGTCAAAGATCTCATGCAGATAGGCAAACAGCCGGCTGATCTGCTCCGGTTTCATCAAGAAGCGCTGTCTGCGAATCGGCGTGACCGTTTCTTTTTGGCCATCGATGTAGAACGAATTAAATCGCACCAGTCCGTTCCGATCGATAGTCAGATGCTGTTCAGTCTCATGATACGGGTTGTGTGGCCGCGTCTCGGGCAGACCATACTTTTTGTTCATGAACCCCCATGCCAGGTTAAGCGAAACCAATGAAACGCGGTCAATGCGTCCTTTAAGATCATTATTCATGCTATTACCCCTCTGCAAGTATTTGACGCGTTTTCCGGCTTGACGCGAACGAATCGGCGGCAAATGAGGACAGCCGCGCGTTGACAGCGGTCAAAACACCGTCAATCACGCTGGCTGCTTCTTATCGCGCGCTGAGCGTTGCTGATTTGGGGTAATTCGATCCCAAATCATACTCATTCGCTCGATCCGCGCTAATCGCCAATAGAAAGCGCTATCATAATTGAGGTTCTTGCAAACTTGCAGATGGAAGGTGATATCCGAAGCAGAACGGTCCCTTACGGATGGCTATCGCTTCTTGGTGGCCGACAAGCAGCGACTATTGGTTATCTACGGCGCTTTAAAATATCGTGGAATTTATCGATCTCATCAAGATTTCGATGACCTCGCCCAGCAAGCAATGGGCTGGTATGCGGAAGCCTATCGCGACTTCCCAGGTTCCCCTGAAAAAGACCAGTCATCATTTTCGCATTATGCTTTCCAACGGATCGACTGGCACCTCAAGGATCGTTTCAAACGCCAAAAAGTTCGCGCCAATCATCAGTGTCTTTATCTGGACGCGGGATTGAATGGTGAGAACGCCAGCGAATGGCTCATTGATTCAGACTGCGATGCCGCTCTGATCGAACGAGCCGCCGCTCAACAGCTGTGGCGCCGGCTTTGGCCTTATCTAACTCAAAAAGAGAACTCGTATCTGCGGTGCGTCATCGAGCTTGGCCTCAACAACAAAGAGATTGCTAAGCGCTGGCAGACCACACCACAGGCCGTCTCCTACGTAAAAAAGCGCGTAATCCAAAAGGCAAGGGCCATTTACAGCGCGCCGCCAAACATCGCGTAGTCTCTTGCATAATCCCTAAAAACTTGACTACCTCGAATCTCTCCCAGCATGTCTTGAAAAACAAGGCATGCTGTTTTTGTTTGGAGTCTGGCAGGTCAGCTAGAGAATTCCAAGACGTGATCAGTGATTGGTGCCGTCACAAGGAGCAATCAGCTGTTTTTTAAGCAGCCGCTTGAACTCCTCATCCATGGGGTGGCCATATAGCTTATTGGCGATGCTGTCCAGAGCATTTTCCAGCACCTCATAGCGGACCCGATTCTCAAGCTGATGCAGATCATCAAGGTGATTAAAGTCCGGATGCCTCTCACAGCAGCGCTCACCCTCATAGTTTTTCCGCACCATTTCCAGATGCTCGATCAGCGCGTGACTGATCTTGGCAGCCGCGTTAAGATTGCGCTTGATCGTATCAATAGCGACATTGATCATCACGCGAATCGTCTGGTGATCATAGCCGTCAAACGACAATACGGAACATCCCCTGCGCGAACTGTCGAATCCATGGGGCGAAAGATTGTCAGCACAGATAAAGATCACGGACCGATTGCGCAGCCCAGTCAGCGGTACCAGCCGATGCCGACCTGAGACGCACCCCACCGACTGAGCATTGGTCTTCTTGTACAAGGTTGCCATGGTGTTGCGATAGACATGATACTCCTGGGACAGCTCACTGATCAGTTCCGAATACCGTCGCTCCACGTTCAGTAAGCGTCCGCGGCGGTCAATAACGATCGTGCTGTCCTCGCCGTCATGAAGCCAACGCATCAGCAGAAGCATGCTACTCCAGTCCAGGTGATAGGCCTCATGCACGTCATCAAACTGCAGATGATCCAGCTGACGCAGATCAATCAGCCGGTCATCGGCATATTCAGCGTTAGACGTCTTTTTCATGGAATACTCCTCCCCTAAAGTACGATTATGAGCCAAAAAGACGGCTCCATTCCTCATGCTATCAAGGGTTGTATGTGCTTACAATGGTTCTGAGGAAGTTCTCATCATATTTTTAGTATACGTCTAAGAAATCAAGGTTTGTGAACGCATTTGAAAACAAAAAAGTATAACTGGTCTAGTCGCCTGATGAGAATTTTATTGCCGATTTTTGCCTATGCCATTCCCGGATTGAGACCGTTTTGCTTGAAGCCGAAAATCTGCTTTTTGAAATCCTTAAGCGAAAATGGCGGCTGGAAGTTTCCGTGCTCTGAACTTGGCGACTGCTGCTCCGTGTTTGCTGATGAAGCGAAACGACGCTTGTCATCTGGCGTGGCTTGGGGATAGGCGTTTATAAATTCAGCCGCGGTCTGTCCAATAGCCTGTTCGACGATTCGCTGCTGAGAGTCGTTGGACTGCGGCGCGTTTTTTTCGTTGGCGATCCGTTTCGTCAGCCAGTCTGCCGGATAGTCGGCAAATTGGTCGTTTTGAGCGCCTGTCTGGACAACGGCATCGTTCATCGCGTTAGATGTCTGAGCGTTCTGATCAAAGTTACACGTGAAATTTGAGCTGTTTGCGTCAACGGGATTGCTGGACTGCCAATTCTGCTTTGGCGGCAGGATCGGCACTTCACGGAACTCGTATTCTGATTCAGATGCCGCGTGGCTTGGCGCGTCGTCTTCCGGCAGTTTGAGAATTGGAATCTTAGGCGCGCCGCGGAACTGGCTGAGCATCTCCTGCGTCATGATCCGGAATTTTTTACGATTCTGGTTCATGGTCGAAAAGCTTGCGTCTAGGAATTCAGCAGCCTTCAGGTGATCATAGACCATGTCGTCCAGATTGGTGATGCCATTAGCGCGATCCGTGTAGAGAATCTGGGCGATATAGGCCGGTGGATTGCTGATAGAGTATCTTTTGCTGAGTTTGATGGCACAGCTCAGCATTCTGGCGCCAAACTGCTTCTGCAGACTCTCCAGATAGCGTGCCGTGTAGTTGGTCAGATGGCCAAACTGGGAACGATACAGGGCAAACGCGAAGTCCAGATCATTATCGTCAACGAGTCCTAAAGAGCGTTCTTCAACCGGCTTATTCGATGGCTTCGTCTTTTGATCATCAGCGGCTGCTGGTTGGTGCGTATCGTCAGATTTATTTACGGATGCGATGTTGATAGTTTCGTTTTGAATTTTTTCCTCGCGATTTTTCGCGGAGGAATCAATCGAATCTATGTTGTCTAGATAGTTATTTAATAGCTTTGTCTTACTTGTGTTCACATTTTGCACGTCGCTGGGTTCAGATTTTGAACTCCGAGCGAATTGCTGATATGACGGGGTTTGATAGCTGTTTTGGGTGTTTTCGCGGTGTTCACATTTTGCACTCCGCACGTAATTGTTGACGTACACCCGATATTCACTCATTCCGGTTCGTTCAACATGAATCAGACCAAACTTGATCAGCTTTTTCCGAGCGTTGGTCACAGTATGACGAGACGTGTGCAGCAAGGCGGCCATCTCTTCGTTGGTGAAGTAGATAAATGGCTGACCGTTGCTGTCGATGAAGCGCGGGTTGCCGTTTTGCGCGTTGCGGATTGAGCCATCAAGCCGTGAGCGGTAGAGAGAGTACATCAGCATTGAGTTGCCATCGAGTTTTCGATAGTTGTCATTTTGGAGCAGGTCCAGCTCGACTTTAACAAATTTTGAAGTCATAAAAAAATCTCCTTCCTTACCAGCGGCAGTGAAAGAGACTATCTCAAAAACACTCAAGCACTTTCAGCAATTCGCAAAGTCATGCGACCAAGCCAATTGCCTTTGATGAATGCACTCAATAATGCTATAATGTGACTGTATTAAAAATTAAAATAAACTGGATATCTCAATCATAGTCTTGTTACTATGTCACACTATGTCGCACTATAGCATCATGATTGCCGTGCTTGAGTATTCAGGATAATCTCAGAATCATGAGCGGCCACTCATGATTCTTTTTTTATTGCCTGAATCTCTAATTCGTTTTATGTTTTATAAAGAACATTCTGCTGCTTATTCTAATCATTTTGGTTAAAGCGGTTACAAAGACATTTTAACCGATATCGATTAAATTTTGCAGTCTTGATCTAACAAAGTTCAAAACGATTTACGCCTTCAAGACCAACCGTTTTGGATGATCGATTTCTAACAACTCCATGTGGTTTTCATATCGATCATTAAAGTAATAATTGCACATAAATATTCCTAAATCAATAGCGATTTTCGGGTAGTTAACTATTTACAATTCACTATTAACAATTTACAATGTGGAAGATGAATGAGAAAAAATTGGCAAATTTGAAATCCCTTGTGTCAGAATAGATTGGAAAAACTTTGTCAATGTTAACAATTCACAATTAATTATTCATTATTTGCTATTTACAGCGAGAAAGTTTGATATAATATTTTTGATAACTAGCGAAACAGCGAAAAAACTATTGATGAGGTGAAAAATAATGAGTGCTACCGTAATGTCCTTTTGCAATCAAAAGGGGGGTGTCGGGAAGACGTCGACGACTGCTTTGGTCAGCTACAACCTGTCCAAGCTCGGCTACAAGACGCTGGTCATCGACTTTGACCCCCAGGCAAACATCACGCAGCTCTTTTTGAAGACCAAGACGCGTGGCCAGTCTGCCGTGGCAACGATCAACAAGTCTTTGATGACGGTGTTGCAGAATGAGGAACCGCTGACCAACGCGATTCTGTCAATCAATGAAAATCTGGATCTGATTCCAACGGCGGTTGACTTCTCTTTGTACGGTCGTTTTCTTGAGAACAAGGAATCTGATGAAAAGAGCCGTGTTTCCTACTTCCGCAAGCTGCTTGAAGATCAGCTGATTGATCGTTACGACTTTATCTTTATCGACGTTCCGCCTACGCTGGGACTTTCCAACGATACGGCCTTCTACGCCTGCGATCAGATTATCATCGTTCTGCAGACGCAGGAACGTTCTCTGGTTGGTGCTGAATACCTGATTGAATATCTGCAGCGGGTAATCATCAATTCCTTCCAATCCAAGGTTGACGTTATCGGCCTGCTGCCAGTGCTGTCCAAGCGCGACTCTTCCGTTGACGCCAAGATTCTTCAGTCAGCAAGCGAGGAATTTGGCGAGGACAACATTTTCAACAGCCACATCACGATCATGGAACGGGTCAAGCGGATGGACATGACCGGGATCACCGACAACGACAAGGATGCTTGGGACCGCAAGACGCAAAACGCGTACAAAGCGGTCGCCGAGGAAATTATCGAACGACTGAACAAGGGCAAGCAAGAAACGGATAATCAATAAAAGGAGCGATTTAAAATGGGCTTGTTAAATCACGACATGAAGAAGGATGAACGTCCAGAAATGAAGCACGGCGCGGACTTTGTTGTTGAAAAGCAGGTCAAGCGCGAAGACATCGTTCAAAACTCTGAACAGGTTACCTACTCTACCAACGTGCGGGTTGACAACCACGTTCGCAATCAGCTGACGGCATTGGTTAACGTTGGCGCGGCCAAGAACGTGCGTGAACTGGAAAAGAAGATGATCAGCGCGGCCGTTGACCAGCTGCCAAACAGTGATCAGTCACGCTTCTACCAGATCCTGCGTATTCTGGAAGAAAAGGACATGCTGACATCACGCAATAAGTAGCATTTGCTGCGTGAACACGACACGTTAAATAAATATGTAAGCTAAAAGGCCTGATTCCACGATCAACTGGAGTCGGGCCTTTAGTAGTTATTGAAGAATTGGGGATTGCCGAAGCTGACACGCCGTAGTAGCATTAGGCCCAGATATAAGAACGGAAAAGCAGCGCTATAAAATGACTCTCATTAAAAAAGAGAAATACCCCCTATATTAACTAGGCACTATTGCCTGTCAAGTAT
>NZ_AZEQ01000032.1 GCF_001436025.1 Limosilactobacillus mucosae DSM 13345
AGAACAATATTGTCAACGCTTGCGACATCCGCGTAGTAGCCAGGGATAACCGGTGTCTTAACTGGTTTGTAGGCGTGGGTTTCCTCATCCCAAGTCGTCTTGCCAGTTGCCTCATTGCTCTTGCCGGTAAACGTATAATCATTCTGGACATTGTCCTTAGGCGTTAAGTCGCCGGCACCTTCATACTTAACCGTTTGGCTTGTCGGTACCGTGGCATCCTTGATGATTGGCGTGTAGACAACCTCAGTATCCGAACCGGGATCAGTAGGCGTTACGCTGGTTTCTGTCTTCTGATAGCCTGGAATATCCGGAGTATCAGTCGTTACGGCCTTAGTTGGGTCCTTTTCATCGTTGTTGTAGGTCGGGGTAGAAGCACCAGAAATTGGTTTGTGGTTCTCATCAACCGGAATGATTTTTCCCAACGGCTTGTAGGTGACTGTTACCTCTGCATTCGGCTGCTCATGCGTTACCGTTTTCCCTTCGACGCTTGCGACATTCGCGTAGTAGCCATTAACAACTGGAGTATCAACGGATTCATATGTGTAGTTTGTTACGTTCCAGAATACTACACCTGTTGCCTCGTTGGTCATTTTATAAAACGTGAAATCCTTCTGCACGTTCGGTCCTGGTGTCTGGACACCCGCACCTTCATACTTTACCGTCTGGCTTGTTGGTACTTCCTCTTGAGTAATAATTTGTGTGTAGACAACCTCAGTATCCGAACCAGGATCATCCGGCGTTACGCTGGTTTCTGACTTCTGATAGCCTGGAATATCCGGAGTATCAGTCGCCACAATCTTAGTTGGGTCTTTTTTATCGTTATTATAGGTTGGAGTAGAAACGCCAGGAATTGGATTGCCGTCCGAGTCAACTGGAATAATCTTGCCCAGAGGCTTGTAAGTGACCGTTACCTCTGCATTTGGGTGATCAGGCGTTACGGTTTGACCAGCGATTCTTTCGGCATTTGCGTAGTAGCCATTAACAACTGGAGTATCAACGGAATCATACGAGTGCTCTTCCTCATCCCAAGTCGTCTTGCCAGTTGCCTCATTGCTCTTGCCAGTAAACTTATAACCATCCTGGATATTGTCCTTAGGCGTCAGGTCGCCGGCACCTTCATACTTAACCGTTTGGCTTGTCGGTACCGTGGCATCCTTGATGATTGGCGTGTAGACAACCTCAGTATCCGAACCGGGATCAGTAGGCGTTACCTCTTTTTCTGACTTTGTATAGCCCTTAATATCCGGCGTCTTGGTCGTCGTGGTCTTGGTTGGATCACTTGGATCGTTGCTGTAGGTTGGCATTGGCGCGTTTGGAATTACGTTACCTTCAGGGTCAACCGGTACGATGCGACCCAAAGCACGGTACTTAACCGTAACTTCCTCGGTTGGGTGTTCCGGCGTCAGAACAATATTGTCAACGCTTGCAATATCCGTGTAGTAGCCTTCAACGACCGGCGTCTTAACTGGTTTGTAGGCGTGGGTTTCCTCATCCCAAGTCGTCTTGCCAGTTGCCTCATTGCTCTTGCCGGTAAACGTATAATCATTCTGGACATTGTCCTTAGGTGTCTGGTCACCCGCACCCTCATACTTGACTGTTTGGCTTGTCGGTACCGTGACTTCATTGATGATTGGCGTGTAGGTAACCTTAGTATCTTTACCTGGATTGTCAGGCGTTACCTCTTGTAATGACTTTTTATATCCCTTAATATCCGGCGTCTTGGTCGTCGTGGTCTTGGTTGGATCATCTGGATCATTTTCGTATGTTGGAGTTTCCGCGCCAGGAATTGGATTGCCATCCGAGTCAACTGGAATGATCTTGCCCAGTGGCTTGTAAGTGACCGTTACCTCTACATTTGGTTGGTCGTGCGTTACCGTCTGTCCTGGAACGACCGCCGTGTCCGCGTAGTAGCCTTCAACGACTGGAGTATTAACGGAATCATACGTGTGATCTGTTACGTTCCAGAATAATACCTCACCTGTCGCCTCACTGATCATTTTATAAAACGTAAAGTCTTTCTGTTCGTTATCCTTAGGCGTCAGATCACCAGCACCTTCATACTTAACGGTTTGACTTGTTGGTACCTCCACCTGATTAATAATTGGCGTGTAGGTAACCTTAGTATCTTCGCCTGGATTGTCAGGCGTTACCTCTTGTAATAACTTTTCATATCCCTTAATATCCGGCGTCTTTGTCGTCGTCGCCTTAGTTGGGTCATCTGGATCATTTTCGTAGGTCTTAGAGGTGTTTGCGATTTCCTTGCCATTTTGATCGACTGGAATGATCTTGCCCAGTGGCTTGTAAGTGACAGTGTCATCTACCTCTGGATTGTCTATTGTTGCCGTACGTTCTGGAACGACTGCCTTATCCGCGTAGTAGCCTGTAACAACTGGAGTGTTGACGGCATCATATGTATGACCGTCTTCATACCAGTATATGGAGCCAGTATCATTATTAAGCTCACCAGCTAAATCGTAATTATTCGTGATACTTGGTGGTGTCTGATTGCCGGCCCCTTGGTAGAGAATATATTGACTGGTTGGTTTTGATATTAGAGTAATAATCCGCTTGTAGTAGTAGACGATGTTTATGGTATTCGGATTCAAAGAATTGGTAGCGGTCCCTGAATCATTGGATGGCGCGATAATGTCATATGATATGTCTTGAAAAGGAACAGTCTTGTATTGAGAGCCGACTAGAATCTGCCGCTTGATTGGTGTGAAAACATTTTCTCCGGTCGTTATATCGATAAATTCAATCGTCTGTTCTGCATATGTCGGTACGGAAAATGTTACCTTTTGGGCTGGACTGGTTGACGCGGTGTTCATGTAGTGGTACGCAAGCTGCAGCGTTGATCCATCATTAGGAGTCATTATGATCTCGCTGCCTGACGGGTACTCAATTGAGACCGAGCCAAGCGTCGTCGTTTGTCCCTGCGTTAACTGGACACTGTTTTTTTGAGCATATGTATCGCCTGTTTTTTCAAAGTAGGTAACAACAAGCTGATCGTCCGTCAGATTCTTGGTTGCCACATAGCTGCCAACCTCAGTATTGTTGTTGATATCTTTAACGCTGGCAAACGTATAATATGTCTTACTGCTGGAATCAGAAAATTTTGGTACCGGAACACCGGCACTAGGCTGCTTCAGCGTTGTCGTCCAGTTGTCCGGCAACGGGTCCGTGCTGCTGACGTTTAATACTCCATTGGTAATGGGCTTATTATCATAATATGATTTATCAGCATATTTGATATCATCATAGTTCAGCTCATCATAGTTCGCCCAGGCAACACCCTTGTAGTTTCTTGCAACGTTGGCCGGAATATTTGCCGGAATATTAACTGTCAAATTCGTGTCTAAGGCAGCTAACGCATTAACTTTTTGAGGACTTGCCGCTGACTGGGTGCCATCTGACGCCGATACTGCCGTGCTGTTAGTTACCGTCGCGCTGCTCAAAAGATCCGTAGTATTTACTGATGTACTAGCGGTACTTGCTGAACTCGCCAATGAACTGCTATCGCTCGCTGCGCTTGCTGACGCGCTATTCACGACCGTAGACGCGTCACTTGCAGAAGCGGTCTTTGAAAGGACAACGCTTTGCGAATCAGTACTGCTGGTCTGATCGGTACTTGTCGTGACATTTACTGAAGTATCGGTTGGTACTGTATCAGCTGATGCTGTCCCAGCGGCACCAAAAAAGAAGATGGTTCCAATGAGAACTGAGACTGTTCCAACGTTCAAGCGTCGTAGTGAAAATCGCTGCCTCCCATCAGCCATTTTCAATTCCTGTAATCTCTTATTATTTTTGGAATACATAATCTTGCCCCCTATATATCAATGAATATTGCACTATTTTGACTTCGACGCCATCCTCAAATATCCATTCGTCACTTATCAACCTAACAAGGATTTAAAAATTTTCCTCAAACGACGCTAAAGTCAATGTGGATACCACTTCGAAAGCGTTATCCCAAACATCTAAAGCTTAGCACAAATCCTTAAAAATATGAAAGCATAATGTTTTGAAAGTAGACATTTTATTTATATTAATTATCAAGAGAAAACTATTCTTGTTTCAACAGCCTCATAGCGACTCTTGGTATCTTTAAGATATGAAAAGGATTCAAATAAAAAAAGGGAGTTGAGGGATCTAAAAGATATACTTCAGTCTGATTTTTTCGACTACAAATCGTTCAAAGAAAACAGCGCTGCTTCAAGCCTTACTTAAGCTCAAAACAGCGCTGTGATCAGGTTCTTATTAATTTTTCAAATGTTGTATTCCTTTATTTATCGCGGCATGTTATTTACCGTATCAGATAAATAACCGCATCACGGTATACAACTATTTAATACTTGGCTTTCCAACAATTGAAACAAGGCATAGCTAAGAAGGGGGGCTAGGCTGCCTGCTCATCGGTCATGGCTAGTTTCTGCTGCAGCTCGGCCCGCACCTGGCACAGAATCAGGTAGTGCTCCGGTCGATTATAGGACGTCGGGCCTTCTTTCATGAGATCGGTCTCACCATCAATCAAACCATTCATCAGCGTGCAGACATAGATGTGCGTCTCAAGCGTCATGTCATCGGTCTGCTTGGATCTGGTCAGCACCCGCTCCGCTAAGATCAAGCAATCAAGGTACATGTCGTAGATTTGCTGATTATAAACGTTATGATCGTTCATCGCGCTAAGGCGTTCAAACTTATCCATCATTGCGTCGTATACCTGGGTAAACATCGCGGAAACATCAAGCATCGCAAAGTCCTCCTTTGAGCATAAAAACCGCCTGGACCAACTCTGGCCTGGGCGGCTTCTTTAAGGGAACTTAATGAAAGTAAATTATCACCAAGCAATCAGGCTTGAGATAGAATGATCATCGGCCGCCGATCAGCCCCATATCCAACCGGCTGTCTGCATCATAAAACATTATCATCAGCCGTGCCTATCAATTTTGAACCAGCTTAAACAGTCAAAATTGATAGTTTTAAATATAGTTATATTATAGTACAATTAAGTATTTAAAGCTACTTAAATCAATAGAAGTCACCACTCATGATCTGTCTAAAAATACTGTTATGAAATAATGATTTTACTGCTAAGATAGGCAAGAAGACTAAAAATTTGCGGTCACGATATATTGTTGACATTAATAAAAACAGAAAGGCGATTTGCTAATGGAAAAACAAATTACAATCAAGCGGGATGGCCTGCTGCTGCATGGACTGATCGATATTCCCGAGCAGGATGAGTTCGACCTGGTTATTTTGATGCATGGCTTTACCTCCGACCTTGGCTATTCAAAACGCCGGGTCTTTTATGACTTAACACCTGCCTTACGCAAAAAAGGGCTAGGTACTCTCCGCTTTGATTTTAACGGGCATGGTAAAAGTGAAGGCTCGCTTTCAGAAATGACGATTTTCAATGAGCTTGCTGATGCCAATGCAGTTCTTAATTTTGCTCAGCAGCTGAAAGGCGTTCGTCGAATTTACCTATTAGGACATTCGCAAGGTGGCGTGATTGCCAGCTTGATGGCGGCATACTATCCTGACTTGATCGCGAAACTGGTTCTAATGTCCCCAGCCGCCACGCTGATTGATGACGCACGGCTTGGCATCTGTCAAGGCAGCATCTATGATCCGCACCATATTCCTAATACAGTTACGGTTAAACAGAAAACTATCAGCGGCTTCTACTTTAGAACTGCGCAGCTGCTGCCATTGTACGATATCGCCAAACACTATGAGGGTCCCGTATGTTTGGTTCATGGCACGGATGATACCATCGTTAATCCAGTTGCCTCGCTTCGGTACCATGATGTCTACAAAAACAGCACACTAAACTTGATTCCAAACTGTGATCACTCCTATCTCGATGAGGAGAAACGTCAAAAGGCTATCGCAATCGTCTGCGACTTTTTAACTAAATAAACAGTTAAGCATGGCATGATACGCGTCATGCTTTTTTTATCAACAAAAAGCCGCGCCCTGGGATGGAACGCGGCGAGGAAGATAATCTGAAAAAGCATGAGAGGTAGGGGATGCTTGCTTGATCATTCATCTGGCAAAACATATTTCAAACAGCATCTTCTCTTCTGCCCCTCTATCTATACTCTATGCAAGGTATCGAGTTTCGCACTTTTTTATTTCAATTTTTTTCTGAATCAATGGCAACTTGAAAATGTATGGTTATGGCAGTCCCAAATTGTACAACATTACCTTCATTATTAATCAGCTTTTTACAATCTACAATTTACTATTCACTATTTACATTGTATGAGTTTATTACATTATCACTTAAACGCCTTTATATAGCCATTTTAGTTGCGTTCACATTTTACTATTCACAATACACAATCTACTATTTACAATTTATTATTTACTATTTACATTGTAGAAGTTTATAAATGGCAGTAATCAGTATCGTCTAGCCATCGTAGATATGACCCCAAATTCGTCACTTTCAGTCTTAGAATTTTTTACACCAAAAAGGAATTACCGATGTTATTCAAGACTACATGCACTCATACATGACCGGAACGTCCTGTATATACAGAGGGTGTATATGCATTATCCCCAGGCCGGCGGAGCGTAAGCGGAACTTGGGGCTCACTCGAGGCGACGGTAAGCATGGCACATGCGGCCCGCCGGAGAGGAGACCCGTGAAGCGGGAGCGGAGCCGGCCTGGGGACGAACAAAAAATCTCGTTGACATCCTGCAAGGATAAGCCTAGTATTATGCCAACTCTATTTTGTACAAAGGGGGTCGAGATCATGATCAAATTTGATTTTCTGAATAAAGCTTTGGACATGTGCATTCTGATTATTCGTCAAGCTGACATGATTTCGGCGGGGCGTTTCTTTTAGGATGCACAAGCACTCAAACGCATTCTAAACGGGAAACGATTAATATTCCTCATTTTCTAAGGGCTGCCGATCATACCTTATTGATCGACGGTCCTTTCTTTTTACTTTGGGAGGTTTTGATTATGCGTAAAGAAGAAGTCTTAAAGGTGCTGCACAATGAATCATCAACTGAAGGCGTACCAATTTCATTTTGGCGACATTTTGCCGACAACGAATTTACTGATGCGGCCAAACACTCGGAAGTCATCACAACCAATCTGAACGGTCATCAAGATTACCTAAACGCAGTTGATGTCGACCTGGTTAAAACGATGCTGGACGGCTACTTTCCATACCCATTTCATGAAGTTGGCGATCCACGCGACCTCAGCCAGCTGGCACAAGTCGAGCCGTTGAATGAAGACGACCCATGGATCACGGGACAGGTTGAACTGGCTAAGAAGCAGCGCGCGATTGCTGGCGACAAGCCAATATTCGTGACGGTATTCTCGCCATTGATCCTGTTCAAATGGGCACTCATCAAGCACTACGAAGAGGCATTAACTCTTGCTGACGAGCGTTTCTTTGATCTGTACGAGCAGAATCCAGAAATCGTCAAACACGTGCTGAACGTAATCGCCGATGATCAGATCAAAGTCGTTAAGGCGCTGCGTGCACAGACCGATATTGATGGCATCTATTACAGCACTCAGTCTATTCAGGATCAGCGTGCTGACAATCATGAGTTCTTTGCTGAAGTCATGGAGCCGATTGATCTGAAGGTGCAGAACGCCATCAATCAGGAATTCCAGATTAATATTCTTCACATCTGCGGCTTCGATGGCGCCACCAATCATCTGGAATGGTTCACCAACTATCCGCTGCAGGTAATCAACTGGGCCACCAAAGCAGACGGTTACACGCTTGGCGAGGGCAAGAAACTGTTTGGCGGTCGCGTCGTAATCGGCGGCTTTGACAACAGTCGCAAGGGCGTTCTTTATTCTGGCGATAAGCAAGAGATTCAAGCCTGCGTACGCGATCTGATTTCTGAAGCCGGGACAAAAGGCGTGATTCTCGGTGCTGACTGCACGGTACCGCGTGACATCCCTTATGAGCATCTCAACTGGGCAATCGAGGCCGCGCATAAGCTCTAAACCACATCCAAGACATGCTTGATTATTTTGTATATACATTTTGATGAGGAACCGAAGCAAGATGCTGAGAGTTGACGATTCGCCAGACATTTGCCTCTTGTCTTGCTTCAGATCTAATTCACGGGTTATAAACATGCTGCTCAAACAACTGACTAATCTAAATCCTTATCGATAGCTGATAATTCACTATTTATAATCTACAATTCACAATCAACTATTTACAATTCATTATTTACATTGTAGAAGTTTATATAGATATGCTATAAATTCCTTTATAATAACGTTTTTATGACGTTAATAATTCACTATTTACTACGCACAATCCACTATATACAATTTACAATTCATTATTTACATTGTAGAAGTTTTTGAGAAGTGGAATTACAAACTTCTTTTCATCTTCGAAATCAACCATCAATCTGCTGATTTTCTACCCTGTAATTTTTCCTCGCAAAACGAATTACCGATGTTATTCAAGACTACATGCACTCATACATGACCGGAACATCCTGTATATACAGAGAGTGTATATGCATTATCCTCCAGGCCGGCGGAGCGTGAGCGGAACATGGGGCTCACTCGAGGCGACGGTAAGCATGGCACATGCGGCCCGCCGGAGAGGAGACCCGTGAAGCGGAAGCGGAGCCGGCCTGGGGAACCTCAAATAAATTTTATAATTATTTAATTTAATCTAAGGTGTTCAAGTGGTCTAAAATAAAGCATTAACTTACAATAGTTTATATAACAAACTAAAATATATAAATGACTAGGCTAGATAGTCTAAAAATTATTCAGGCAAGCAAAAGAAATATTTTGAATCTATTTAAACTAATTACTGGAGATGTTGAAGATTAAAAATAAGAAAAAATATCAATGCAAACTTTGTGGTAAATGGTTTAAAAAGAATGACTTAAGCTTGGAACACTATCCTGCTAGAAGTGTTGGCAACATAAATATTGATGAAATCGATGTAGGTAAATACTTTGATACTCTAATATCTGGTGAAGCATCATCATATATAAAGTCATTACGAATACAAGGCTATTCAATTCAAGAAGCCTTTGATCAATTTTATGAAAAAGAAATTGTTACTAAATCATATCCAAAAGGTCGGACTACCTTATCATTATGCCGTACCTGTAACACATTCCTTGGTCATTACGATGAAGACTACAAAAAATTTTTTGACCGTAATGGTAACCCCCTTAAAATTAAAGGATTCCAATATCAAACAAAACTTAATATCATCAAATCAATTTTTGGCAAATTTCTTTCACACCCTGACGCAGCTAAAGAAAAATTTGACTTCATTAGTTTTGTTCGAAACGAAAAGGAAGATGAATATCACGGTGAATGGAAACTATTTTTTATAAGACGCGATCATACAACCGACATCATGGGCCTACGTCCGTTAGATACCGGCAGCTTAATCGATTCTGAAAAGTCAGTTTATGAAATGAGCGATGAAAAATTCTTTTTTTATTTAATTAACCATGATCCTATATATAAAATGACTAATATTTTTGATATCTTAAATAAAAACTATGAAATTACTTATGGTGTTGATGATACAGGTGGCTATCGAGGTGCTATATTAATTAATAAATTATTTAAGTAAGCTAAATTTTAAGACCTACTTGATTGAGATTTAACATGATATTTAAATGACTTCAGTAAAAATGTGAGGCTGGGTCAGCGCAATACCATTGAACATAAAAACCCCAGAATCGATTTGCTCGACTCTGGGGTTTGCTAGTCCATCACTATGATATTTTATGTTGCATCGACGCGATTTCATCATTAAAGATTTTTAATGTCAGCGTCTGCTTCACTTATTTTTTCTGACTTCTATACCATCTAGTCCTGTCGTGGTTCCGCTCGTTTGGAATCCTCTGACCGTTTCCTTTGCTCCTCTTCATATTGTTTCTTCGCGTAGAAGTGCATGTATGATTCAGATACCGACTTTGGATGACGATGCAGCCAGAACTCTAAACCGCGGCCGGTGTTTTCCGAGTCTGCTTTCTGCTTTGGTTCGGCTGGCTTTGGTTGCTGTTTCGGCTGCTCTGGAATCCCTAACCGTTTCCTTTGCTCCTCTTCATATTGTTTCTTCGCGTAGAAATGCATGTACGATTCAGATACCGACTTTGGATGACGATGCAGCCAGAACTCTAAACCGCGGCCGGTGTTTTCCGAGTCTGCTTTCTGTTTTTGCTCCGATGATTCCGGACGCTTCTTTGGCTGCTTGGAATCTTCTGGATGTTCTTTTTGCTCCAATTTTTCAACTCCTTTATGTTAAATTACTTTTTCTCTACTACATAGGAATCGAGAAGTAAAAACTCGAAATTAGATTAGGGCTATAATGCCCTCTAAGTATA
>NZ_AZEQ01000033.1 GCF_001436025.1 Limosilactobacillus mucosae DSM 13345
GACAATAGTGGCAATGGTCAAGGTATGTTTCATGGTAAACAAATAATTAATAATAAAGTTTACTATTTTGATGAAAATACGGGAGCATTGAAAAAAAATATTGAGAAATATATAAACGGGTATTGGTATTATTTTGGCAGTGATGGTTCCATGCAAGTTGGATTTGTAAAATTGCCGGATGGTAGAATTGTTTACTATAATGAACAAGGGCAGATGCAGTACGGAAAACAAATTATTAATGGTAAAACCTACTTTTTTAACAAAGAAACCGGAAATGAAGAATAGTTAAAAATATAATAAAATATGAGTCTAATATAATTAATCTTATTTAAATCCATTCACGAATAAGAAAAATAATGTTAGGCTTTTTTATGTGAATAAAAATCTCTAGTCAATGATATAGGCTTATGGTGATAATGATATGAATAATGGAAACTTGTTAACTATTGTTGTACCTTGTTATAACGAGGAAGAAGTATTACCTGAAACAATAAAAGAATTGGGACAGATACTAATTAACTTAAGTGAGAAAAATAAAATAGATAAAAATAGTAAGCTATTATTTGTTAATGATGGTAGCAAAGATAAAACATGGGAAATTATTAATAGTTATAGTAGTAAATATGACTATGTTACCGGTATTAAGTTTACTCGTAACTATGGACATCAAAATGCATTGTTAGCGGGAATGAGTTTAGCTGTGAAGCATTCTGATATGATCATTACGATTGATGCAGATCTTCAGGATGACGTTAATGCTATTTATAAAATGGTAGATAAATTTCTTGAAGGGTATGATGTCGTTTATGGGGTAAGAAATAGTCGAGATACTGATTCTTTTTTTAAGAAACACACTGCTTTAATGTACTATGATTTAATGAAGAGGTTGGGAGTTAACTTAGTCCCTGATTCAGCTGATTATCGTCTGTTGAGTAAACGTGCAACGGAAACTTTGTTAAATTATAAAGAACGAAATCTTTTTTTAAGAGGGATGGTACCTCTTATAGGTTACAATTCAACTAAGGTATATTATCCACGGAAAGAGCGGTATGCTGGGACGTCTAAATATCCTTTAAAAAAGATGGTTCATTTTGCCTTAGATGGTATTACATCATTTTCAATAGCTCCAATTCATCTAATAATGTCTATAGGTATTATTGTAATGTTGATAAGCATTGTATTAATGATTTATACGCTTGTAGAAAAAATACAAGGGAGTATTGTACCTGGATGGTCTTCACTAATGATATCTATTTGGTTCTTGGGAGGAGTTCAACTGATATCTGTTAGTGTAATTGGTGAATATATAGGCAAAGTATTTACAGAAGTTAAACATAGGCCGAGATTTAATATAGAGTATGAAAATTATTCTAGAAAATTTTAATTATGGTGAGTAATTTGAAAAAAGAAAATATTTATTTAGTTTTTTGGAAGTTTATTTGGATATTAGTAGGATTAGCTTCAGCAGTTATTTTTATAAATAGTTTGTTTTTGCCAGGGCATAGTAGAGGATTTATCTTTCCAATTGATACATTATTATTTGTTATAGTTAGTATTGTTTTATTAGTTGGAATATTTATACTAGATGGTTTTATGAACTCTAGTGACAAAAGGAAAAGAATTATAATTATTATTTTTCTTTTCTTGCAATTATTTATGCAGATATATTTATCTATTAAATTACAAGGCGCACAAGGTGTAGATGATTTTGATATGCGTTTACAAATCAGTAGCCTAGTTTCAGGTAGTAAAGAATGGGCGCCTTATTTTAAATTTGGTCCTAATGCAGGTGCAGCAATACTTCTTTCAAAGGTTGTATCAATGTTAGGAGGAAACGTTCATGCATCTTTAATTTATAATATTGTTAATTTTATTTCTATAGATATAGCTGTTCTAGCTGGATATTTAATAATTAAATCAATTACGGATAAAAGGATTCAAAATTTATATTTTTTAGTTGTAAATGTATTTTCGCCATTATGGATCACAGCTCTTTTTGTTTACACTGATGTTGGTGCTTTAATGTTTGGCATGTTAAGTATTTATTTCTTAACTAAAATGGTCGAAACAAGGAAAAGTAGCCTATATCTATTATTTATGTCAATTTCAAGCTTATTTGCAAGTTTGGCATATTTTAATAAGACAAATGCAATTATTTTAAGTATTGCTATTTTTATATATTTGATTTTTAGCTTGAAAAAATTAAATTGGATAAAAAAAGTTAGTACTATAAGTTTTTTTGCTTTATTAATGGTTGTTTTTTCCTTAGGCTTATCTGCAGTGAAGAATAATGAAAAAGCCCCTAAGAAATCTGATTTTCCTTATACGTATTGGGTTGCTGTTGGATATAATAAATCAACAAATGGAACTGTAAATAATGATACCTATAATGATACAGGTAGATTTAAAACTAAAGAACAAAAAGATAAGCATGATAAGCAACTTATATCTAATACAATTAAAAATTCAAGCTTTTTAGAAATCTTAAAACTATATTGGAATAAGATAAATATTCAATGGTCAATGGGAACTATTGGAATTGAGCATAGAGAGTTTACTATACTAAGACAATGGAATACTATTTATAATTACATTTTTGGTCAAAAGAGGATATTTTTATTTATGTGGAGCCAATCGCTTTATATATTAATTGTTTTAGGGATGCTTATAAAATCTATTCATGTAATTTTTTTAGAAAAGTTCTCTGAAAATGAAAGTATATTAAACTTAGCGGCTTTATATTTTCTTGGCATATTTTTATTTCACACATTATTGTGGGAGGTACAAGAGAGATATGCATATATTGTAATAATTCCAATGATTTTAATAGGAACTTTTGGATTAAATGAATTAGCTAATCATGTTCAAGAAGAAAATACTTCGAAGAAGAGTCTAAATATTATAATTGCTTTGGGTTGCATTGCAACGATTGTAGGATGGGGACTTTCATACAAAAAAAATTATGTTTCAGAGAATAATACTAGAATTGTTATGGGACAAAATTTCTTTAGGAAAACAGAATATAATTTAAAACCTCATCAGAAACTAGTTGAATGGATTCAAGTTAATAATACTTTCAAGCAATGGTATGTAGATGGTGTTTGGGCTGACAATGTGAAAGTAACTATAAATGGTAAGAAAGTAAATCCAGTAACGCATACTTTAACAGAAAACGGAAAAAAAGGAAGTTATAAAATTATAGTTGAAAATACTGGAAATAATAATGAAACTATTTATTTACAAAAAAATAGTTCTATAGATCTTTTCCAAAAACATATAGAAAAACATAAAAATTATTATATTGGTATTGTTGCTAGTGTTGTTGAATCTCCTTTTACAATTAGTCGTAGTATAAAGTATACATTTTTAATTGTTTTAGAATTGCTTATCTTTATAGAAGGATGGTTATGGAACAGGTTTTTAGTTAGAAATAGCATGCCTAATAACTTGCGTCACTAACATTATTTGATATAATACTTAATAATTGTAATTAAGCGTTTAAATTAGGAGTTAATCTAATAATGAAAAAAGTAAAAAATAGTTTAATGGCTATTTTCATGATTTTTGGTATGACATTTTTAATGGCGGGATGTGGAAACAGTTCTAAATCTTCACAGAGTTCGTCTAAGAGTGAAACTACTTCAAGTAAAGTAGTTAAAAAGAAGAATGCAACTAAAGCAAAGAAAATTTCAAGTTCATCTTCAAAAAGCAAGACCTCATCTAGCAAGGCTAACAGTGAATCTTCTAGCAGTAGTTCTGTAGTAGCTGATGAAAGTCAAAGCAATAGTAGTTCAGCAAGCAGTTCAGCTCAAAGTAGCAGTAACATCCAACTAGGCTTAAATGATGTTGCTACTTGGACTGACAGTAATGGTGTAGTTCACAATGTTGATAGTGATGGTATGGATCGCCAAATCAAAAATGGTCAAACAACTTATGCTGATTGGAGCGGACCATTGCCAAGCAATGCACAAGTAGTTTCTTCAAGTAGCTCTAGTTCGACTAGTAACTGAAACTAATATCTATATAAAAGAAAGCTCGTCAAAATTTGGCGAGCTTTCTTTTATATATTTTTTTATATTTTATAATTGAAGTTCGTAATTACTAATGATTAATAACCAAGACAAAACATTAATCTTATTAACTAAACGGTATACGACTCTTGTCCTGCATTGAATTGAAAATTTTTGAGTGATAAAATCAAAAAATGTATAAACTATTACTTTAATTCAATATTTCGGGGGATATTCTGTTTATTATGAAAAAGCCAATCGATCAGAAAAAGCATTTTAAAATGTATAAGAGTGGAAAAGTATGGGTTGTAGCAGGAATTACAGCTGTTAGTTTGTTGGCAAGCAACGTGCAGATTGCACATGCTGACGAGACCAATGTAACCGCTCAGACATCTCTGACTACTTCAACAGTGCCAACAACAAGTTCAAATTCTACTTCAGTTGTTGCTGCAAGCAATTTTACAGCAAATAACCAAGGCGATAATACAGTTAAAAGCACTGAATCTAATGATGCTACTAGTCAAGCTAACAGTGCTGATAATCAAGATAAAAATTCTACTGGTTCGATGTCAGAAGTTAATACATCGAAGACATCGTCAGCTACTAATGAATTACAGTCTACTGAGTCGAACAGTAATTCAACTGCAAATAGTAATACAGCTACTGCAGATACATCAGTAACTAATAATAAGGAAGATAACTCTACAAATGTTCAAACCACGACCGAAGTTTATATGGATGGCCATTGGTATTTAAAAGATCAAAATGATAATTACCTAAATGGTTGGCAAAAATTATTAGGCAATCGTCTTGTTTATTATGATTTGAAAAACAACCAAATGTTGTATGGGGAACAGCAAATTAATAACAATTGGTTTTATTTTAGGACTGATGATGGTGATGTTGTAAAAGGATGGTACAAATTACCAGATGGTCGTCAAGTCTATTATGATGTAAATCCAAATGGTGGTGGCAATGGCATGTTGCATGGTGTAGCAACTGTCAAGGATGCCGTATATTACTTCAATCAGTGGACTGGTGCTCAAGAAAATGGGTTCAAGTCAATTAATGGAAAAACATACTACTTTGCTCCCGAAATGGTAACCGGTGAAAAAAGAATTAATAATCATTGGTATTATTTTGGAGAAAATGGTGAAATGGCCGTTGGTTTTGTTACATTAAATGATACCGAAAATCCTAGAATTGTTTACTATAATGCTAATGGACAAATGCAATATGGAGAACAAAAGATTAATGATCATTGGTATTATTTCAATTTGGCAGATGGTCATGAAGAAACTGGATTTGTTAAACTGAATGATGGCCGAACAGTTTATTATGATAAACAAGGTCAAATGTTGTATGGAATCCAAAAGATAAATAATAAACAATACCTTTTGAATCAATGGACAGGTGCAGTAGAAAAAGGTATTTTCTTAAATAGAGAAAGTAAGTATTTCCAATATTATGACCTAGCAGATGGTACTTTGATTGAAAATGGCACCGTGCAAATTGATGGTAAAGATTATCAAGTAATTGACGACCATGTTTGTTTACCAGATGGTGAATGTAAAGTCAAAGGATACTGGTACTATCTAAAGGATAATAAAGCTGTAACTGGATGGGTGTCTTTGAAAGATGGCCGCTTAGTACATTATGGTAGTGATGGCCAGATGCAGTATGGTGAGCAAAAGATTAATAATAATTGGTATTACTTTAATCAATGGAATGGTACTGTAGCTATTGGTTGGTATACGTTACCAGATAATCGACTTGTTTACTATCAAGTTAATAAAGATGGTACTGGAAACGGAATGCTGCATGGTATGGCAACTGTAAACGGCACGGCATATTATTTTAACCAATGGACTGGTGCGCGTGAAACTGGCTTTAAAGTTGTTGATGGTAAAACATATTATTTCAATCCACAATTAGCACTTAATGAACAAAAAATTTCTGATCATTGGTATTATTTTGGAAATAATGGGGTAATGAGAACAGGTTTCACCTCACTTCCAGATGGCCGACTTGTTTATTACAATGCCGATGGGCAAATGCAGTATGGAGAACAGCAGATATCTGGTAAGTGGTATTGTTTTAACCAATGGACAGGTGATACGATTCGTGGTTGGCATACATTACCAGATGGTCGTGTCGTATATTATCAAGTGAATAATGATGGTACAGGCACCGGTATGTTACATGGTATGCAAAAAGCAGCTGATAAATATTATTACTTTAATCAGTGGACCGGTGCTCAAGAATCTGGCTTTAAGACGGTTGAAGGAAAAACTTATTACTTTATGCCAGAGATGGCAACTGGTGAGCAAGTAATTAGTGGATATCATTACTACTTTGATGGTGATGGAGTAATGGAAACTGGCTTTGTCAGCTTACCTGATGGCCGATCTGTATACTATAATGACAAAGGCCAGATGCAATTTGGTCAGCAAAAGATCAATAATAAATGGTTCTACTTTAATCCAACAAATGGGAATATTGTTAGTGACTTCTTTAACCTACCAGATGGTCGCAAAGTTTATTATGAAATTGATCACCAAGACATTAGCAAAAGTAAGGGTATGCTATATGGTGAACAAACTATTAAGGGTATGACCTATTACTTTAATTCTTGGACCGGTGCCCAAGAAAAAGGTGTGGTATATAATTTAGCAACCAAACAGTTACAATACTATGGTGCTGCCAATGGATCGTTAAGTAAGAATGTTGAAGCTACTGTTGCTCAACACACGATAAAAACAGATGATGAAGGAAATATTATTCTTAACGATGGTCAGAACCAAGTCGATGGACAATGGTATTATTATGATTCTAACAATCATGTCTTGGTAACTGGGTGGAAGAAATTGTCGGATAGCCAAAAAGTTTATTATGATCCTGATACAGCTCAAATGATTCATGGCGAAAAGAAAATTGATGGTTTCTGGTTCTATTTTGATAAATGGACTGGTGACGAAGCAATTTCAAAATTTATCAGCCTCGATGATGGGCGTACCGTTTACTATGATGAAAATGGCCATATGACTTATGGTGAAAAGAAACTTGGAAACGATTGGTATTACTTTAATTTAAATGATGGCAATGAGGCTGTTGCTAATTTCATCAAATTAGGTGATGGACGTACTGTTTATTATAATGCTCAAGGCCATATGGTTTATGGTTGGCAGAATATAAACGGAAATACTTATTACTTTAACGGACAAGATGGGAATATGTATGTTGGTGCTCAATGGATTAATGGGCAAGAATACTATTTCGACTACATCACTGGAGCACAAGTCAAAGATCAATGGACTGCTAAACTATTGGAATGGTTCTTTAATCGAATGGGTAAATTAACTTATTCGATGGATGGCTCACGAAATGGTGCTGATGAGACCGCCGATTGTTCCGGATCGTTGACTCAAGCATTGTATGAAGCGGGTGCTTGGCGATACTCATTGCTGTACAACACGGAAATGCTGCACAGCTATCTGCTAGGGAATGGCTATCATTTAGCTTATGAAAACAATGGTTACATCTCACCAGTGGTTGGTGATGTTATTATTTGGGGCCAACGTGGACGTAGCGCAGGTGGTGCCGGTCATACCGGTGTTATTAGCGGTTCCGGTCGAAATGGAACAATGGTATCAACTTGTTACTGGACAGAGGGTGAAAAGGGGACAGCTGTTCAAAACTTCCCTTACTTCTGGTACTGGGGTAAGGATAACTACCCATACTATTATGTATATCGCCGCTAAAATACTACTGGTTAAGCTTAATAACTAAAAAATAAATGTCAACATTCTTCTATAAGAAACACTTGTATTTATACAAGCTAAAAATGTATTATAGATAAGTGTCGGCATTATTTTTATATTTTATAAATAAACTATTTATGAATTGCTAGTGAAAGGATTTAACGTTTTGGTTAGTAGAAAAAGAATTGTCTGGATAGACATTGCTAAAGCAATTGCCATTATTTTAATGATTATTGGACATGAAATAAAAAATGTTTGGGTGTATACATTTATTTTTTCGTTTCATATGCCATTGTTTTTCATTCTTTCAGGATTTACTTCTAGTGAGGTTTGCAATGTAGATCAATGGAAAAAACGTGTTAAGAAATTATTTCTTAATAGCTGGATATTAGCAGTAATCATGATTATACTTTTAGCTTTACAAAATTGGATTATAAATGGTGGTTCAATAATTTGGTATCAAGCAATACGTGGAATCTTTTGGGGTTCTAACTTTTATGGAAAAAACGGCATTTGGCTCAGTAGTGTCGGAGTCATGTGGTTTATGTTTGCATTTTTTTGGGCAAAAGTCATATATGATTCTCTCCAATTAGTAATACCCAATAAGTTTAACGGCATTATTTTAGGAATATTAGCATATATATCAATTCTTCTTTCAAAATACTATTGGCTTCCCCAGGCTTTTGATATAGCATTGGTCGCTGCTTTCTTTATGTGGGTCGGTTGGTTTCTTAAGAAATTAACTGCGAAAAAAAATTCTCTAATAATTTTTGGGGAAATAGCATTAGTCATTTTTTGGATTGTTTGTGTCGCGAACAAAATGCATATTGAACTTTCTGTAAGATATTATCCATTACAATTTATTTCTGTTATTGAAGCAATATCAGGTACCATAGCTATTATCAAACTTTCAAAAGGAATTGAAAGAATTTCATTATTATCAAAGTTTTCTTTTTTTGGTAAACATACTTTACCGCTTCTATGTATTCATCA
The DNA here is from genome assembly GCF_001436025.1 of Limosilactobacillus mucosae DSM 13345. Lineage (GTDB taxonomy): Bacteria > Bacillota > Bacilli > Lactobacillales > Lactobacillaceae > Limosilactobacillus > Limosilactobacillus mucosae. The sequence goes on from NZ_AZEQ01000033.1 coordinate 8,765, forward strand.
TTTAGACTGTTATTGGATCTGGTGGAGTAAGTATATGAATAGTAATATAGAAGCAGCTTTAGTCAGGTTATCAGTAGATATTGTAATGTTAATGGTTTTCTTGGAGATAAAAAAATATATAAAAATAGGTGTTAATGGTAGGGGGAACAAGGGCAAATAAAAATTGTACAGAAATGGCAATTTGAAAATGTACAATTATGGCAGTTTAAGATGACGATTTATGGTTAGTCGCCGATTTCAATCTATATGACTTGCCTGCAATTTTAATGATATGTGATTTGTAGACCAGACGATCCAAAGCGGAAGCCAATGCGATCTTCTATATGATCGTTCAGACGGCCAAACTAAATAATCTGGATGTCTTCAAATATCTGAAATTGATCTTTGAAGCTTACACACGCTCTCAGAACCTGGATCTGAAGGCTTATTTGCCATAGAATCCAACCGTTCAGCAGATTTGCGGCAAATAAAATCACTAGGATAATGAAATGGGGCATCTCGCCAAGCGGTACTATACCCTGTCAAGGTAACACTTAAAAAATAAAAAATTAGTCTATACGGCCTCATTGTGGAAGTCCTCCGCGGTGAGGTTGTTTCGTTTGCTGGAATCTCGACTGTGTTGAAGTATTCAACGTAAGGTAAGCACACTGTAAAGGGCGGTTATAAAATGTAGGAAATCGGCGGTTTAAAATTGTCGGTTTTCCTGCATTTTTTGTATACTCACTTTATTAATCTTTTAAGGAAGTGATGAGTATGCGAAAAGACGTTTACGAAAGGATGAAATATTTTGTGTTAGAGAAGATAAAACCAAATTACTCCGCTATTGCACGGCAGTATGGTGTTGATCCACGAACTGTAAAAGCGGCCTATTTAAGAGCTCAGAGTGGTAAAACAGCAGTTATTAGGAAGCGGCGAAGCCGTCGTAGTAAGCTAGACGGATATCAAGATATCATTGAGGATAAGTACACTGCCGGATGTTCCGCCAGATCAATTTATGATTTTATTGTTGAAAAAGGCTTTACTGGTAAGTACACAATCGTTAAAGATTATTGTCGTCGTTTTCGTAAAGTGCAGACCAAGAAGGCCACAATTAGAGTTGAGCATACAATTGGCCTAAGTGCTCAAGTTGATTGGAAAGAGCAAGTTACCATGACTGACCGGAACGGCGTTCCACATACTTTCAGTATTTTCTTGTACGTTCTGCCCTATTCTAAGTTTAAGTTTTTAAAACTAACCCTAGATCAGGGAGTGTAAAATATTTTGTGT
>NZ_AZEQ01000034.1 GCF_001436025.1 Limosilactobacillus mucosae DSM 13345
ACGACTTCACCATTCCGTTATGATATTGTGGGCAGTTTCCTGCGTCCAGCCGAACTGAAAGCGGCGCGGGAAAAATTTGCCAACCATGAAATTGACCATGACGAACTGAAAAACGTTGAAGACAAGTGTATCAAGGAACTGGTCGAAAAAGAGGCACAAGCTGGACTGCACGCGGTTACTGATGGCGAGTTCCGGCGTTCTTGGTGGCATCTGGACACGTTCTGGGGCTTTGAAGGGATCGCACACACGAATCCAGAGCATGGCTACTTTTTCCATGGTGAAGAAACCCGTGCAGATTCAGCAGCTGTGACAGGCAAGGTACGCTTTAACGGTACGCACCCCGACCTGGAAGCCTTCAAGTACCTTAAGCGCTTAACGGATGGCACGGACCTGATCCCACGCCAAAGCATTCCGGCACCGGCACAATGTTATGAAGAATTAGTACTGGGTGAGGGGAAGAACGAGGCCATCGCTGAATTTTACTCATCCAAGGCAGAATTGGCCAAAGACGTTTCGCAAGCTTACCATGATCTGATTTTGGCTTTATATGATGCCGGCTGTCGTGACTTGAAACTGGATGACTGTACCTGGGGATCAATTGCTGATGACGAATTCTGGCATGTGTTTGCAGAAGATGGTCAAAGCCGTGAACTGTTGCAAGAACAACTCTTAAAGATCAACAATGATGCCTTGGTAAACCTGCCAGCTGATTTGGTCGTGACTACGCATGTCTGCCGTGGCAACTACCACTCCACTTGGGCAACCAAAGGCGGTTATGGTCCCGTTGCTGACTATGTACTGGCGAAAGAAAACGTGGCAGCCTTTTATCTGGAATACGATTCAGAGCGGGCAGGCGGTTTTGAACCCTTGGCGAAGGTCCCAGCCGACAAATACGTGGTGCTGGGTCTGCTAACCTCTAAATCTGGTGAATTGGAAGATCGGCAGGTTATCTTGGACCGGATTCAAGAAGCGGCACAGTATCATGATCTGGACAAACTATGCCTGAGTACGCAATGTGGCTTCTCTTCAACTGAAGAAGGCAATATCCTGACTGAAGAACAACAGTGGGCTAAGATTGCCTTGGTCAAAAGCATTGCCGAAGAAGTCTGGGGCGCTTAAAACATTCTTTATTAATCTCCTTAAATGACATTTTTCCTAAAAAAAGCAGCACATGCCAAAGGATCAACAATCGTGGGCTGAGATCATTTAGCTCAAATATGCTGAAATACTATAAATATCTCCTCAAAATAAAACTCCTCGCAGCCAAGCGGGGAGTTTTATTTTAATAACGAGACCTAGTCAGTAGCGAGTCAGATTAGCCTTGGACCGTGGCAGCTTGCAGGTCGCTGGCTTCCTTGATGTTGTGAGCGTCCATGTATTCGATGATTTGATTGATGGTAATGTAAGGAACGTTGACGCGCTTGGCCATTTCTGCCAGATCGTCGCGGCGAGCCATGTGGCCATCTTCTTTAAGCACTTCAATGATTACCGCAGCCGGTTCAGCGCCCGCCAGATATGCCAGGTCAACAGAAGCTTCAGTATGACCGATCCGTTTGCGCAGCCCGCCGTCCAAAGCATAAAGTGGTTGAATGTGGCCAGGGTGGTTAAAGTCAGTTGGCTTAGCAGCGGGGTTGGCAATACGCTTGATCGTAGCAGCACGGTCAAATGCGGAAACGCCAGTCGTGACACCGGTTGCTTCAAAAGTACCATCCGCGGTCGTCATAAATGGCGTTTGGTTTGGATCAGTACTGTGTTCAACCATCTTGGTAAAGCCCAGTTCATGTGCCCGTTGGATGGTGATTGGCACGCACATCAGACCATTGGCTTCGTGCAGCATTTCGTAGACCGTTTCGGGAGTGATGCGGTCAGCCAAAGCCACCAGATCGCCTTCGTTTTCGCGATCTTCATTATCGGAAAGAATTACATAGCCGCCGTTTTGCAGTTGTTGCAGTGCAGTTTCGATCGTGTCAAATTGAACCATAATTTTAGCCTCTTTCTCTGTTTGCCAAATGTAAAATCAACTCTCCGTTCGAACGTGGCCTTATCATATCCTGTTACCGTTAGTTTGTAAACCGTACTATCTGCCTAAAACGGCTTTGCTTATCGAATGAATCACGAACAATAACGTTAAAATATAACAAATGTTCGAGAATTACCAACTGAACAATTGAACAAGAATTCGGTTAAGCAGGTAGTCGAACGTTCGTAAAGCTTTTCGATTACTTTAGGCGCTTGCTCTTTGAAACAAGTGTCGTTTTTGTTTAGTTGTGAACTAGAAAATGAACAAAAAATGCCATCAAAAACTTTTTCAAAAAATTTCTGATGACTTTCATTTGTTAAATATCTAAAGTCGATTGGTTGATTATTTGCAATGAGATCAAACGAATTAATTCAATAATTAAGGTTGCTGGCTTTGGCATTCCGTTCTTGGACAGCCTGGGGAGCCATCTGTTCACGCAGCGCGCCATAGATTGGCCGTCCCCCTAACAGATCGTTGACTGTGTAGGCAATGAACGTAACCAGCAGCATTGGCAGAATCTGCTGAATCGTGCCGACCATTTCAGTCAAAAGACAGATGGCGGTAAACGGGGCCATTTCAATTGCGCCAAAATAAGCAGCCATACCAATGACCACCAGATTGATGTAGGCTTTGGCAGGAATGAGACCAAAGCGGATCATCAAGCAGCCAGCAAAGCCACCCAAGATCGCACCCAGTACCAGAATCGGCATGAAAATCCCGCCTGGTACTGCGGCACCATAAGAAATCATCGAAAAAACGAAGCGAATTACAAAATAGATCCCCAAAAGCACCATCATCGCTTGAAACCCGTGTACATGACGTGGCAGCTGGGCGATAACCTCGACGAAAACGTGACTGCCTCCCAGCATGTTGGCATCCCACAAGCCGATTGGAACTACCAGCAGCAAGGGGATGATCGCGCGCCGATTTCTTGGCAGCCAGGTAATCTTGCCATACCAACAATGAATGTTAATCAGACAATATTGGTAAAACCAAGCCAGAATACCCAGCAAGATGCCAAACAAAGCCAAGGGAAGATAGGTAGCCGGTGGCAGGCGATAGGTAACGGGCAGCCACATGCATGGTCGCGTGCCAAAAAAGAGCAGGGTGACGAGATCGGAAGCGATGGCTGCGGTTAATGCCGTCAGCCAGGTTTGCGACTCAAACGTATAGGTAATCTCTTCAAGCAGGAAAAGCGCACCGGCCAATGGAGCTGAAAAAGCAGCGGAAAGTCCGGCGGCAATCCCACAGGCAATCATGATCTTGGTTTCGTCCTTGGATGATTTAAAGCATTTTTCAGACAGTCCTTGACCAATCGCTGCCCCCATCTGAATACAAGGACCCTCGCGACCTAGGAACAGCCCTGGACAGATTGCCATTAGGCCGATTATGTATTTGCGCCAGAGTACCGACCACCAAGACATCCAGTGTTCATCATGTAAAACGTCTTCAACTTGTGGCACGCCGGAACCAACGATGTCAAATAAATGATTTTTTAATAGGCGTGACATGATCAGCCATAAGATAACCGTGCCGATCAGATATGCGCCCAGCATCAGATAATGAGTTCGCATATAAGGATAGATAACGTTGAGTCCCTGCAGCGTTGTGTCAATGATTTTGCGAAACGTGGTTACGATCAGACCAGTTGCCATTCCGACAGCGGTGCCGCGTCCAATCCTTTTTAAAAAGTTTGAGGCAAAGGGCCGGTGCAGAATTTCGCTTGCGTCAATTTCTTTCAAAATAAGATCCCCTTTTTAAGCAGCTGTCTAAATTGCAGATGGTTCGTGACACTCCCAAATTTAAAGACGAACGTTATCTAATCGTCAAACAGCAGCTTTTTAGCATGATTTATTCAGTAGTTTAAATGCTGAATGTTGATTACGAAAAATATAGCACAGGTGAAACCGTTTTTTAAGAAGCATTCATTAAAATAACTTAATTTAAAGTATCTTTTTATCTATTTTTACAAAAATTAAGTAATTTATTTGTTATTGGTGTTATACTTTTTTCGATATCAGGATTCCTTTAATCGATAAGGATTCTGAGAAGCTGTTTTTGATCGCCTGTTTGAAAAGATGAGGAGGAATTTGCGATGGCAAAGGATCTAGAAAATAAGACTGCAATCGTAACGGCAGCCAGTCGTGGTATTGGTCTGGCAATTGCTGAAAAGTTTGTTGCAGAAGGAGCGATTGTCTACATGGCGGTACGCGACAGCGAAAAGAACCGTCAGTTGACCGAACAGCTGCATGATCAAAACGAAAATTATCGGTGCGTCTTTTATGATGCGTTTGATTTTACGACCTATGCACCGATGATTCAGCAAGTTGTTGATGAGGTAGGGCATTTGGATATTTTGGTCAATAATTTTGGCACAACGGACGTTAGCAAAGATACGACGCTGGTGGATGGCGACAGTAAGGCTTTTTTTGATATCGTTGATAAAAATATCGCGAGTGTCTATTACACGTCTAAGTATGCCGTCAAAGCAATGCTGAAACAGGAAACGGGCGGCAGCATCGTCAACATTTCATCGGTTGCTGGAACGACGCCTGACATCAGTCGACTGGCATACGGCGTCTCCAAGGCAGCTATCAACTCGCTTACCAAGCAGACGGCCGTTGAATATGCGCGCAATAAAATCCGAGCCAATGCAGTACTGCCAGGATTCGTTGGTACGGATGGCGCACTGCAGAATATGTCAAAGAGCTTTTTGGACGGATTCTTGAAACACGTACCATTGCATGAGATCGTTAAACCCGTCGACATTGCCAATATGGTCGCCTTTCTGGCTAGCGATAAGGCAAGATACGTTACCGGTGAACTAGTGACAGTTGCCGGTGGCTTTGGGCTGCCGACGCCGATTTATGGGGATGCCATGAGTGGAAATATCAAACAAGGTTAATAAAAAAAGAACTCGTCAAATTTGGCGGGTTCTTTTTACATATCAACTATTAATCAGCTTTGCTCAGTAGGGCGCGCATCTGCTGGATTGGAATGCGGCTGTAGCTGAGGTTCATTCGATAGACGTATTCAAGATCAGCCTGCCATTTTTGAATTGCGCGTTTGAATTTACGATTAGAGCGGTTACGGCGGATTAAATACCTAAGATGATGCACGACTTCGGATTTTGATAATTGCCCATTAACAATAATCTGTCGTAGAATCGCGTGACGTTGAATAGGTGTCAACCCAATCTGCGAATTGACGTTGTAGCCAAGCTTATGTAAAACAGATTCCTCATTGCCAAATGTTGGTACGAAGTGATTGCTGGTATGTTCATCTGGTAGCTTTGGTTTCCAAAAATCTTCAAGAACATAATGACAAAGCAACTTACCATCATGACTGATTTTTCGGTAGACCGATTCTTTAATCATGAGTTGATCACAGGTTTGACAATAATAGACAGGAAAACGGATATTAAGATTGCGTTTTTTTGTTCGAGAATAAATATTTGCCAGGCCGTAAAACATAATTGTATTATGCTGCTTGGCTTTGCAACGAAATTTTTTGATCCGTGTCAGATACCAGTCGTCTTCAATTGGATACTGACAGAATTTTTTGCCATTTTTAGTAATGATCGTTAATTCATTAATAGATTGTTGTTCGTTGGTAGGTTTTTGCGCCTTTTTAGAACTGGATGAAAATTGATCGGAAGGTTGCTTGAAGTAGCTTGCTGATTGCCAAGGCTTAGTATCAAATGAAGAGTCGTCAGTAGTTGATGACCTTTTATGTATAAAATGATTAGTTTGGTCGGCATCTGATTGAGGCGTTGATGTAGTTGAGATTGGCTTTGGATGATGATTATCTGAATTAGTTGACTGTTTGATGGTTTCCTCATAGGCTTTTTCAGAGCGTCCCATAATCTTATTACTTGAGTTAGTCGATCGTTCAATAATTTTTCCTACAGTAGATTTATTTTTAATAGTTGTTTGGATTGACTAATCAGAAATAGGCGGCTTGATCGATTCATTTTCTTGATCCTTTTTTATGAGCAGATATGTAGCGATAATTATCAAAATCATAAACAACATAAAAAGATAATTCATGAAAAATACACTCTCCTAATATAAATACTCTCCCATAAGTATTAACTTGTTTATTATAAAACGTTTACATACACTTGAAAATATGTCATGAAACATGATTTTATCAGCAGTTCAGTCAAATTCAGTCAAACAGATCGTCAAAAACTTTTTTAATTATTTTTAGTAAGCGCAATCGTTACGACTAAATAGATAATTAGACAGATTTTGTCTTAGATAAATAAAAACTTTTACTCTGACAAGGACAAAATCTTCTGGTAAGATATACGAGTTGCTCAAAACCGAACTGGTTACGTCGTTTTGTCTCATGGGCCCGTGAGGCAGGACAGCTGGCGAGAAATTGAGCACTTCTCGTCAACCGAGGTGGGGGTCGCCCCACGGACAAGCAGCCGCAATCATCTGGTTGTGGTAAAAGCTACTGAGAAAAAGGAGAGAATTGATTCATGGAACGCAATGAAAATTACTTTGTCTGGCTGTTCAACCAATTGAAGGGGTGGCCAATGCAAAACTATCTGCTGTTCTTTTTTGCACTGGGCTTTCAACTGGCGCTCTTAATCAGCAGTCCGATTACATCCGTTACGCTGATCACGTTTGTTGGTACAATCTTGGGGACGCTGTGCGTATTGGCCATTAACGCAACCAAGGCAATCAACGGCTGGCTGGGACTAATTTCGGCGGCCTGCTTTATTTACGCTGGTCTGGCCGCCAAAAACTACCTGTCGATCTTTGAACAGATTGCTTATGTCTTGACGCTTGATCTGCCGGTAATCTTTGCCGTCCGCAGCTGGAACGATGACACCAAAAATCACCTGCGCCGTTTTGGAGCCAAGCAATGGATCGTAGCCATTATCGGTACGCTCTTGGTTTATGTAATCAGCGGCTATCTGATCGGCAATTTGACTAATGATCCGCGGCCATGGATCGATGCCATCAGCTTTGCCATTAGTTTGACGGCAGGCATTATGTGCTTTATGCGCTACAACAACCAGTACTATTGGTGGCTGGCTTCGGGAATCTTCCAACTGATTCTTTGGGGTGTTACCTTTGCTCAAGGGGATGCCACGCTGGCAATGGCCATCAACAGCTTGATCTACGTAGTTAATGACATTCTGGCCTTTACGGTTTCGCCATGGTTCAACCGTGGTCGGCGTCAGGCTGGTTTGGCTGAGATGGAATAGGCTAAATTAACTTACAGCTGCTTTCAGAGAAATCTGGAGGCAGCTTTTTTGATGTCAATGGGTAAGAAGAATGGCGTCAGCGGCTAAAAAACATACCATACAATGGCATTGGTGAGGGGAAATGTCAGAAGGCCATGGTATACAGCGAGTCAGGCAGAATGGCATTGATAATGAAAAACAGCCCCATTACGGTAATGAGACTGTCTGATAAGTTTAATTAATCAGAAACGTTTTGCCAGCCCAACACTCGCTGAACTTGCAACTGTGGCTTGGGCGATTGTGGTAGCTTAGCCAGGAATTATTTTGCATCAGTAATATTAGTAAACGTTAATGCATTTTCTGCCTGGGTAGTGGTTTCAAATTTGCTACCGTCAGCCGCGATTGCCAAAAGATAAAGCTGGGTGTTAGCTTGGGAATCGGTCATTGTAATGCGGTAGGTAGGTTTTCTGAACAGCCTGGCTAAAAATGTAATGACATAATAGGAGACGACAAAGATAATCAAATATTTAACGAATATAATGATTGCTTCCATGATCGATTACGCCTCCGCTTGATGTGAAAATTAGTGATTGGCTAAATAGTCAGATTCGCGGTTCAATTGATGAACATAGCCATCAACCTCGTTTTTCTGACTTTGCGTGACATAATAGTCATTTTCCAAAGTCGTCAAAGAAACGGTCTTGGTTTCAAAATGGCCGCCCGCCACATCGCCTGAGGCACTTGGAACCCACATCTTATAGGTAACGTTCTCGCCATCAACTTTATAGTAGACAAAGCTGCTGGGATCGCCGTTTGCGGTAATGTAACTGTAGCCTGCGGTATCGCTACCACCAGGATTTTCACCGGCTGGACTGTAACAGAAGAAGTCGCTGCCAATGTATTGTTTCATCCAGTTGGGTTCAACTAAAAGCAGTAGTAAAATACCGGCAGTTTTGTCATCTACTTTGGCTGGCGTGGCAGTACTGGAAGTCTTGGTGGAACTATCTGATATACTGCTCGTTGATTGACTGGCCTCGCTTGAACTGGTTGATTTAGCTGATGAGCTTTTTTTACTGGTGCTGGAACGCTTTTGTGTACTGGTTTGGGTTGTGGATTCGCTGCTTGATGCCGATGAGCTGGTTGATTTAGAACTGCCGCATCCTGCTAACAAACCGCAGCTAAGTAAGACGATTGTGCCACTGAGAATCTTTTTATTCATAATTACTCCTCCAATTGTGCGTGTGTACTAATAATAACTCATTTTTAATTATGTCTAGCCGGAAATCCCGTGACTTTAGTCATGGGATGGATAGGCTTTCTTAAGACGTTCTTTTTGAAGCGCATTGTATTTTTGATTATTGATGTAGTTTTCTACGACGTCTTTGCTCATGTCGCCAAGCGTACTCATATAGTAGCTGGGAGACCATAAATGACCACCCCAATATTCAGATTGTTGAATTTCTGGATGTCGTTTGAGAAAGATAAATGCACTACACCCCTTTAGTGCTTTGATAGCGTTGGTTGGCGCCTTGCTAGGTGGAAAACTGATCAGTACATGAACATGATCCAGGATGACTTCCATCTTTTCCATTACAATTTCGTTATCTTTTGCAACCATTCGCAATATGTCTTTCATTTCGTCTACCAGTTTCTTAGTTGAAAAAGTCTGGTGGCGATACTTAGTTACCCAGATTAAGTGATAATGAAAATTATAGATATATCGACGAGTATAAAATGCGTCTTGAATCTTTTCTTTTGCCATTAAGAACACCTCAATCGTTATAGTCATTAACTGATGATATAATCCAATTAAAGGAGGTGAAAAAATGAAGTCAATGGCACAATTGGAATACCATTATGGATTGAAGGTTCGCATTTATCCAAGTGATCATCAGAAACAAATAATTAAGGTTAATAGTGATGCTAGTCGTTTTATCTACAACGAAAT
>NZ_AZEQ01000035.1 GCF_001436025.1 Limosilactobacillus mucosae DSM 13345
ACACAAAATTATTGACACTCTCTGATTTTGAGCCAGAAGTAGGTAGGTGTATATTCAATTCGCTTAACTTTACCTACTTAAATCGATTTTTTCCGAATAGTAGGTAAAGATGTATATTTAGGCGCTGATAGAAGTTGATTGGGCTAGATCGACTTTGTGAATTACCTACTATTATGGGATTTTTGTCCAATAGTAGGTAATGTTAGGGATCCCAAACTCGATATACATTGATTTTTACCTACTTATACATCGATTTTTAGAAAAAGTAGGTAATGATATTTTTGTCATATGTCATTATGCAGGATTTTTTGCATAATGCGTGTTGCTGATTTACCAGGCGAAGCAAATTAACGACATTTCCGGTCAGCAGCTTAAAAATGGGTAAACAAAAAAACTGCCAGGCAACAGGAAAGCTGGCAGTCTTTATTACTATTATAGACTGATTTTTGATTGCGTCTGATTGCTAAAGCGAGAAATGTTTCAACGAGGTGCTCAATCAAGCTGGATACGGAACCTGATTGATTAAAATGATTCTCGACCTTAACGAAGAGATAAGCCGCTCATAGTTAATTCACTATAAAAATCGAAAGGTATAGACTAAGAGGAGATCGATGTCTAAGCGGACTTAACCAACCAATCATGCCCTCATTGGTAAATGAAACTAACTGTGGCACCAATCATTTCAATATGAGGATTTAAAACAAGGAGAGGTACGTTTCGCTTGTTTTGAAAGGTATCGGCAAAGCGAGCCTGTGAATCTCAACTAAATTCGGTTAATGCCAGTTGCGGAAGAAAGTTAAATAACTGGTTATAGGAAGTCGATATTTCCATGGTATCAACCGAAGCAGACTTCATAATTGCGGGAGTATAACAAGTGAAATCTGGCCAGCTTGAGGAAAAGATTAGAGAAAGGGAAAATATTTATGGGAGTCTCGACGATTTCTAATCAATCACTTTGAACAAACCGTTTGGGAGCTGGGTTCGATCATCATGGGAAACCAAGCTAGACACTATTGAGCTTCAGCAGGCGAATAAGCATTGTCGGCTGGGTCGCCAATCAGTCAATAGTCTTGAAAAAGTTTTAAAAAGGAAACAGGAATACACATCAGTTATTGCCTTATCACCTTCTTAAGTGTTTAATGTAAAAGCCTTACATTAATTCTTATTATAAATGACGAGAGATAGTTTAGACAGTATATGTTAGATACACTGAGTTTCGGAAGTTAATGCGGTAAAGCAAGGAATTTCAAAAGCTTAATTGACTTAATTTCGATAATTTAGCCTAGTTGAACGATTTAGCCGATGATCAGTTAAGATAACAAAAGGAGCAGCTGCAATTAAGCGGCTGCTCTTTTATGTATGTTTAGAATTGGTAGTCTTCAATATCGTTCAAATCTTCTGGCAAGTCAGCGAAGGCTAATAGCTGCAGTGGTGAAAGAATCTGAGCAGCTCCCATAATTCCGCGAACCTGACGCTGTGAGATTGGGTCTTCAGAAGTCAGCCAGTGTTGAATAATGTTGACCATCAAGCCGACGTAGATCTCAAACAGGTAGTCAAGCGGAATCCGGACTGGCAACTGTTTTTTAAGATTCTGTACGGATGGGTCATTGGCTGCGACCAGTTTAGGTGCCCGTGCCAAGAGTTCTTTATAAACGGCCTTTTTGATTTTGGAAAGGAAGTTAATGTCACCATTGGCAGAAAGCAAGATCCGGGTAACTTCGCGGTGCTTAGAGCAGGCCTTGACTGTCTCGACAAAGGCTTGGTCGGCCAGCTTGGCAATTTCAACTTGGTCAGCAGTGTCGTCAAGCTGAGTAACTGCTTCTCGGTCTTTCTTCATGCCTTCAACCAAATCTGAGATCATGGCATTTTCGATTTCGAAGAGCAGATCGTTTTGGTCATTATAGTAGGTGTAGAAAGTTTTACGACTGACTTCAGCTGCTTCGATAATGTCTTTCGTAGTAACTTCATTCAATGGCTTTTCTTTCAGCGCATTGATCATCCCCATGCGAATGCGGTTCTTAGTATTGATAATGCGAATATCGGTCATAATCGATTCATCCTTTCAGATACATCTAAACTGAAATTTATTTTAAACGTATGCTTGTGTAAATATCAAGTGAAAAGTTAATTGAAATCACAACTTATCTTGATGGAACTTTTATTTAATAAACTAATCGTATCGTTAATTGATCAACTGGTAAATTCTATAAATGAACGGTTGTTACAATACGACACCAATTCTTTATTTTGTACATATTAATGACGTAATAATCTATTTATTTAACCTTGCTAAGATCTGTATAAGATGAGTTTATTTCAAGATTTCAATCAACACTTTTTGTATCATATAGTTAAACTTATGTCAATTTTCGTGAAGATGGTTATATAATGATAAATTTAAAGGCGAAAAAAGTTGACAAAATAATAGGTATTAGGGGTGTTTGATTTGAAGAAAACGAACGATTTTTCTTATGCGAAGGCAAAAGAAAGTAGTAAGGTCAAACTTTATAAAACTCATCGTGGGTGGATGAGCTGCCTTTCGCGGGTCTTTTCATTTATGAAATTTGGTAAAAATGAGGAAGTTTCAGCTAACCAAACTAAGTGCGAAAAAGGGCTTGATAGTGCATTAAGCGGCCCGATTGATGCTTATGCGAAAGGTTTGGCTGCCTTTGGTACGATTTTGGGGACAACAACGCTACTACAGGGTAATGCACATGCTGATACGACACAGATGCAACAAACAACTGGTACAGCAGAATCACAGATTGTTGGCTTAACTTCGGAATCAACGGTTAGCTCGATGTCAACTTCAGAATCTGTTTCGATGTCGATTAGTGCCTCAAACAGTTTGTCATCATTGTCAACCAGCAGTTCGACTTCTGGTTCGGACTCAGTAGTTTCTGAATCAACATCTATGCAATCAACTTCTGATAGCCAATCAATTGCTAGTGATTCGTTGATGAGTAGTCAAGTTGATAGTGAATCGTGGTCAGGTTCAACTAGTGCATCGGCGGTTGATTCGCAGACCACTCAAGCAAGTCAGTCGTTGGTATCTGATAATCGAAACCTGGTGATGAAACTATTTGCCCAACTGAATGCAACGACTGACAGTGAGTATCCTAATCCAGACACGCCATTTGTGATCGATAGCTCGACGACGGCTTATTATGGTAAGGGGTATGATTATAAGTCGGGTCACACAATCTACTACATTATTGAGGCTATAAACAAACATTCTGGCAACGTTACTTTTAGAATCACTATGACCTATAAAAATCCGATTACTGGAGAGATTGAGGGTGGACCTGCAGAACAAGTTTTCTTTAGTCGTGGTCATCATAAAGCATGGAATCAAAAGGTCGTTGACTATATTCCAGCGTTTAGTATGGGGGATGCCTACTCCAGTCCTACCGGGATATATTCTGAAGCGATTACGGCTGATGGAACGAGAACAAAGACAGGATCTAGTGTTAATATATACACCGTGGGCGATAATAAATACGATTATTATGATGAAAGTGTGTACTATATAACTCCACAGCAGTATGCTGATAATCAGGTAGTTGGTACCAGGGTTACGATTAGTTTCAAAGTTGATGAAACTAAAGACTTAAGCTTTACGATTGCACCTTTTGCCGGTATATTTAGTGATCGGATTAACTTTTTTGATGAGGTGACGCATGGTTCAATGCCAACTCTTGAGGAAAGTCTTTCTATGTCACAATCGACTAGTGCATCACAGTCAACATTTATCAGTAATTCGAACTCGGTATCATTTTCGATTAGTCAAAGTGTTAGTGAAATTGCATCTCGAAGCGCCAGTGAATCCATTTCAACGAGTGCATCTCAAAGTGCCATTGAGTCCGCCTCCACAAGTGCATCCTTGAGTGTAAGTGAATCCGCCTCAAGCAGCGCATCCTTGAGTGCGAGTGAGTCCGCCTCAACAAGTGCATCCCTGAGTGTAAGTGAATCGGCCTCAAGCAGCGCATCGCTGAGTGTAAGTGAATCAGCTTCGAGCAGTGCATCCCTGAGCGCCAGTGAATCAGCTTCAAGCAGTGCATCTCTGAGTGCCAGTGAATCGGCCTCAACAAGTTCATCCTTGAGTGTGAGTGAATCAGCTTCCACGAGTGCATCCTTGAGTGTGAGTGAATCAGCTTCCACAAGTGCATCCTTGAGTGCCAGTGAATCAGCCTCGACAAGTTCATCCTTGAGTGTGAGTGAATCAGCTTCCATGAGTGCATCCTTGAGTGCGAGTGAATCAGCATCACGCAGCGCATCCTTGAGTGTGAGCGAATCTGCCTCAACAAGTTCATCCTTGAGTGCCAGTGAATCGGCTTCAAGCAGTGCATCGCTGAGTGTGAGTGAATCAGCCTCAACCAGTGTATCCTTGAGTGTGAGCGAATCGGCCTCGACAAGTGCATCGCTGAGTGTAAGTGAATCAGCCTCGACAAGTTCATCCTTGAGTGTGAGTGAATCAGCTTCCACGAGTGCATCCTTGAGTGCGAGTGAATCAGCATCACGCAGCGCATCCTTGAGTGTGAGCGAATCTGCCTCAACAAGTTCATCCTTGAGTGCCAGTGAATCGGCTTCAAGCAGTGCATCGCTGAGTGTGAGTGAATCAGCCTCAACCAGTGTATCCTTGAGTGTGAGCGAATCGGCCTCGACAAGTGCATCGCTGAGTGTAAGTGAATCAGCCTCGACAAGTTCATCCTTGAGTGTGAGTGAATCAGCTTCCACGAGTGCATCCTTGAGTGTGAGCGAATCGGCCTCAACAAGTTCATCCTTGAGTGCGAGTGAATCAGCTTCGACCAGTGCATCACTGAGTGCCAGTGAATCGGCTTCAAGCAGTGCATCCTTGAGTGTGAGTGAATCGGCATCGACTAGTGCATCACTGAGTATGAGTGAATCAGCTTCAACGAGTGTATCCTTGAGTGCGAGTGAATCAGCCTCGACAAGTGCATCCTTGAGTGTGAGCGAATCGGCCTCAAGCAGTGCATCTCTGAGTGTGAGTGAATCAGCTTCCACAAGTGCATCCTTGAGTGCGAGTGAATCAGCTTCCACAAGTGCATCCTTGAGTGCGAGTGAATCAGCTTCCACGAGTGCTTCTCTGAGTGTCAGCGAATCGGCTTCGACCAGTGCATCGCTGAGTGTCAGCGAATCGGCTTCGACCAGTGCATCGCTGAGTGTGAGTGAATCTGCATTAACAAGTGCTTCTCTGAGTGTGAGTGAATCTGCATCAACAAGTGCATCACTGAGTGCCAGTGAATCAGCGTCAACGAGTGCATCTCAAAGCGCGAGCGAATCTGCTTCCACGAGTGCCTCATTGAGTGTGAGTGAATCGGCCTCCACAAGTGTATCGCTGAGTGCGAGTGAATCAGCCTCGACAAGTGCATCGCTGAGTGTAAGTGAATCAGCCTCGACAAGTGCATCGCTGAGTGTAAGTGAATCAGCCTCGACAAGTGCATCACTGAGTGCCAGTGAATCGGCTTCAACAAGTACATCGCTGAGTGTGACTGAATCGGCTTCCACGAGTGCATCCTTGAGTGCTAGTGAATCGGCTTCAAGCAGCGGCTCTCAAAGTGCAAGCAAATCAGTTTCTATCAGTAATTCCGCAAGTAGAAGTCATTCCGTTTCAACTAGTGCATCGCAAAGCATGAGTCAATCAATCTTGAATAGTGGTGCGATCGATTCAAACTCGGAAGCTTACTTAAATGATGGGAATGGTAAGTCATTGCTAGACAAAGCTGGAAACAAACGGGTAAATAACAGTGTGAATTCAAAGCAAGCAGAGAAACTCCCTCAACTGAGTGGTTCTGATAATTTAATGAACGGTATTTTGGGAATGTCAGCTCTGGTCGCAGGAACAGCAGTTGTATTGAGCCGAAAGCAATCAAAAGAAGACTAAATTTAGAATATTAATGAAAAAAACGTTGCAGAATGGATGAAATACCCATAACTGTAACGTTTTTATATATCACAGGAATAATAAATTTTGATAGGAAACTAATATAAATATCACTTGAAAAATAAAATCGATATAAGATATTTATTGTTTTTTGACCAAATTTTAAATGATTTCGGCCAATTTAGGTAAACATTTAGTTGGCTAAAGAAACTAAATTCGATAACAAAGCGCTATATAATAAGCATTTCTATGCATATAAGTGTTGTAATAACCGATTAATATAACCTTGCCAAGAAGTGTGTAACATCCTTTAAATAAGAGATTTTAACCCTTCACCTCTTGTATTATATTCAAAACAGTTCGTCAATTTTCTGGAAATGGTTATAAAACGATAAATACAAAATTAATGGATTTTGATGAAAAGAGTAGTCATGAGAGGTGTTTATATTGAAAAAAGCGAACAATCGAGACTATGCTGAAGCCAAAGAGGCAAGTAAGGTCAAGCTTTATAAGACTCACCGCGGTTGGATGAGTTGCCTGTCCCGGTTCTTTTCGCTGATGAAATTTGGCAAAAAAGAAGAGATTTCAGCTAATCAAATTAAGCTTGAGAAGGGATTTGACGATGACGCGCTAAGCGGGCCGCTCGATTCCTATGCTAAGGGATTGGCTGCTTTTGGGGCAGTGTTGGGAACGACGGCACTGCTGCAAGGTAATGCATCTGCTGATACGACGCAGGTTCAGCAGACGACCGATACCGCGGAATCACAAGTCGTTGGCTCAACTTCGGAATCAACTTCCAGTTCAGCATCCGCTTCGACTTCAATGTCAGCATCTGTTTCAACGTCGATCAGTACTTCAAACAGTTTGGCATCAACTTCGACGTCAACCAGCAGCTCAACTTCTGGTTCTGATTCAGCAGTTTCAAAATCGAGTTCAACTTCTGCATCGACATCAAGTTCTGAGTCAGCAGCCAGCGAGTCTGGTTCGGCCAGCCAATCTGCATCCACGAGTACGTCAGATGCCAGTGCCAGTCTGTCTGAATCGTTGAGCACGTCAACGGCAAGTCAGGCACAAAGCAGCACTTCCACGTCAACATCAGCTACAAATGATTTGACGGCTTCGCAAACGGTTGCTAAAGCTCGGGCGCTGACGTTGCGGCTGTTTGCTGCATTGAATACGACGGCTAACACGTATGGCACGCCAATCATCAGTAGCGATGGTCTGTCGGTGACGTACTATGGTAAAGGGACTGATAGTGTATCCAATAATCCTATTTACTACATCGTTAAAGTTACCAATAATCTGAATGGAACGGTTTCCTTTACTATTACATACACGCTAAAGGATCCGATTACCGGGGAAATTTCAGCTGGTCCAG
The DNA here is from genome assembly GCF_001436025.1 of Limosilactobacillus mucosae DSM 13345. GTDB lineage: Bacteria > Bacillota > Bacilli > Lactobacillales > Lactobacillaceae > Limosilactobacillus > Limosilactobacillus mucosae. The sequence continues at coordinate 7,284 of NZ_AZEQ01000035.1, forward strand.
CATCGAGATCCGATGTTTACCACTTTGGTAACAGTATTTACGCGAAGACTGCAACTTTCAATATGGGAAGCGGCTACTCGAATGGAACGCTCACTTCAGTGGTAACGCTGGATGCAAACGGTAATACTGTCTATAACATGACAAGTGGCGTACATTTGTACAATACGAGTGGTAATTCTTATGACTTCTACGATCTTGATGCCCAAGGTCAAGGCTTAACCTACCAAAACATTAATGGCAGCACCCGATACAATAATTATGGAAAAAACAAAGTAATTTCAGAACAGATTACGGTTACTTTTAATTATAATGAATCATCAAGTAATCTGAATTATACGATTGCCCCTTATGTTTCCTATACCAATCGCTTAAATGAAGGAAATTACTTTACAAATTCTGTTTCTGGTACGGAGCCAAGCAAGTCTAACAGTACTTCAGTATCACAATCGACCAGCAAGCAGCAAAGTACTAGTGCTTCACGGTCGACCTCAAATAGTCAGTCGGTTTCAACCAGTAAGCAGGTTAGTCAATCCAATTCTCAGAGTATCTCGGCTAGCCAAGAAGCTTCAACGAGTTTGTCACAAAGCGCAAGTAAGTCTGCTTCAATCAGTGCATCTCAGAGTGCAAGCAAGTCGGCATCAGTAAGTGCAAGTCAATCAGCTTCCACGAGTGCATCGCAAAGCGCAAGCAAGTCTGCATCAGTAAGTGCAAGTCAATCAGCTTCAACTAGTGCATCACAAAGCACAAGCAAGTCTGCATCAGTAAGTGCGAGTCAGTCCGCATCAACGAGTGCAAGTCAATCTGCATCAACTAGTGCATCGCAAAGTGCAAGCAAGTCTGCGTCAGTAAGTGCGAGTCAATCAGCTTCCACTAGCGCATCGCAAAGCGCAAGCAAGTCTGCATCAGTAAGTGCAAGTCAGTCCACATCGACTAGCGCATCGCAAAGCGCAAGCAAGTCTGCATCAGTAAGTGCAAGTCAATCAGCTTCCACTAGCGCATCGCAAAGCGCAAGCAAGTCTGCATCAGTAAGTGCAAGTCAGTCCGCATCCACTAGTGCATCGCAAAGCGCAAGCAAGTCTGCATCCTTGAGTGCAAGTGAATCTGCATCCACGAGTGCATCTCTGAGCGCCAGCGAGTCAGCCTCAACGAGCGCATCTCAAAGTGTAAGTGAATCGACTTCAACTAGTGCATCACAGAGCGTAAGTGAATCGGCATCGACGAGTGCTTCTCTGAGTGCAAGTGAAT
>NZ_AZEQ01000036.1 GCF_001436025.1 Limosilactobacillus mucosae DSM 13345
GTAGCTGCCTGGCTGCATTTTGGCAAAAAAGTCCTGATCAGCCATATGCATAGTAGCATCGGTAACTGGCAGATGCAGACTGACAATCCGACTGCTTGCCAATAAGTCATCCAATTCACGATACTGCACGCCAAACTGTTGCTCTTGTTCTAGATCAAGTCGGTGACGCTTGTAGTAATAGATTTCTTTGACGCCATAAGCTTTTAACAAACGAGCCGTTTTTTGAGCAATGTCACCAAAGCCAATTAGTCCCACGCTGCAGTCAGCCAGCTCATACAGATTGCCGTTTTGCATGTAGCCTTCTTTAGTTTCAATCTGATGTCCATTGCGTACGGCCGCATCGTTGACAACCACATTGCGCAGCATTCCCACCATCAGCAAAACCGCCTGCTCGGCAACCGCCATGGCATTCATTCCCTTAGCGTTGCAAACATAAACGCCGTATTCATCAGCAGCCTTTAGATCGATTGCGTTATAGGCCACGCCTTCTGAATGAATTACTTTTAGATTGGGCATCTGCTTGATCAACTCGCCAGAGACGCTGGAAATAGCATCAACGACGATAAAATCAGCATCGCCTGCTTGGTCTAAATACTCTTTGACTGGCAGTCCTGGTTTTAGATCGGTTAGTTCCAGCGAGCGCAAAAAGCCGTCAGCAGCCGCAAATCGCTGCAAGTTGCCCTGCTTGCCAATATGCAGTACTTTCATTGGATCACCCCATTCGTTTTTTCACTATACTACCAATACATGATTTTTATAATCTTAATCTACGTATAAGTACTGATTTTGAAGATCGACTATATTATCTGCCGTATCAAATTCGATAACCAATTCCTGCTTTATTTAGGTACTTTTTATCGCTATGCAACATCAACCCAAAAACGCCAGCTAAACGGCTGACGGCTAAAACTCTAATCATCATTTTCTTTTTTATGAATTTCGTTTTTATCTAAGCGATTGGCAGTCATTGGATATTTGGCATCCAGCTTGGGACTGACTTTTTTGAGCACGATATATTTTTGAAGAGGCCCCATAATCATCCAGCCACCAACCCAGAGTACGCCCATAACCGATCGTGCAACGCCGCCTGGCACCAAGCCAAATAATGCACCCCAGAGCAGCATCAAAATAATGTAGCAGGTGTCATAAAGCTGTTTGAAGTTCTTGTATTCATTATGCCGCATGCCTAATTGGTACTGCAGTTTCTGGTCAGCCGATGCAATTTTTTCTTCATAATCACTGCTTTTTTCCACATCATACAAGTCCTTGATGCCAACGCCTAATGCGCCAGCAACCAGATTCAACGTTTCAACACTGGCTTCCTCACCGGCTTCTAAGCGCTGAATCGTTCTTACCGAAACCTGAGCTTTTTCAGCCAACATTTCCTGGGAAAGGTTTTGAGACTGACGTAGCTTTTTGATTTGGTTTTCACGCATTTTGATCTCCCCTTTAATTTTTCTCAATCATACCAAATCCGATAATCTTTGACCACGACAGTTCCCCGTCAGCTTTCCACCAGTCAGCAAATGCCAGAATAGCGGGGATTTAAAACGATCTCCAAATCGATTACGACAGTCAACCCAAATCCTAAGATGGTCGATCAGCTACCCGTCAAACTACTGTCGGGTCCAGACCACGATCACTTCGAGCGTTTGCTGGTGGATTTATTTGGCCTTACAGATTGGGTAAAAAGCACCTACCTTGCCTCAATTATTTAAAAAGAGGTGCCCACTTAGACCCCTCTTTTTAAATCTCTTCAATTGATCAAAACCGGTTGCGTTACCCCATTACTTTTTCTCATCCAGCAAAACCACACCTTCTGCTGGGTTATGGTTAATGGCGCCAACGATTTTATGTGGCGTGTATGGTTCTTCAAGATAGGCAATGTCTGCTGGCGTTAGTTTAACGTCTAATGCTTTGACCGCATCATCTAAATGACTGGTCTTGGTACCACCAACGATTGGCGAAGCTACTCCCTTTGCCCAATGCCAAGCCAGAGCAATCTGAGCCATCTTGACGCCATAGCGTTTAGCCAGTTCTTCTACGCGCTGAATAATCAAAAGATCTTGCTGCTCATAATCATCATACTTGCCAGCCAGCACGCGATCAGTCTTACTGCGCAGTGAATCAGTATGCCAACCTGGATGGGTCAAATGACCACCTGCCAAAGGACTATATGGCATCAGTGAAACACCCATTTGCTTACAGATCGGAATCAGTTCGCGCTCGTCTTCACGATAAAGCAGGTTATAGTGATTCTCCATGGATTGGAACTGAGCCCAGCCATGATCTCTGGCGGCCAGCTGCAAGTTGTAGAACTGGTAGCCATACATTGCCGAGGCCCCGATTGCCCGAACTTTGCCGGCTTTTATCAGGCCATTTAAAGCTTCCATGGTTTCTTCAATTGGCGTTTCATAATCAAAGCGGTGAATGATGTACAAATCCAGATAGTCAGTCCCCAGTCGCTTCAAGGTGCCATCGATCTCTCGATGAATAGCTGCAGCAGAAAGTCGTCCTGAGTTGAAATAGACTTTCGAGGCAATTACGACCTGATCGCGCGCAATATTCTTCTTAATGGCTTGGCCAAGGTATTGCTCACTGGTCCCCTTTGAATAGCCATTGGCCGTATCAAAGAAATTGATTCCTAAATCTAAAGCATGCTTAACGACTTTTTCTGATTCGGCAGCATCCAGCGTCCAGTCATGCATGGTTCCTGGCTTACCAAAGCTCATGCAGCCAACACAAATCTTTGAGATATCAATATCGGTATTACCCAGCTTCGTATATTCCATTTTTTAACCAGCTTTCTTTAATCCACCCGTGGCATTCAATCAGCGTTTATTCAAAGTCGCCAAGTACCGGAATCGTTTCATCATTTAAATATTTGCGATAGCTTGGCCCCACGTTCTTAAGTTCGGCATTGCTGATTGAAGATGCCCCCATTACGACAAATGGCTTCATGTACTTCATCCCGATCAAACGGCTGGTTGCCTGCAGTGGCCGTAATAATTCATCAACCGTATATTTGACAAAACCATCACGGCCATAATTATCAGCGCCAACCGTTACCGCAATCAGCAACTGCTTGTCTTGCAAGGCATTTCCTTGACTCCCATAAGCCCAGCCATAGGTAAAAACTTGATCTTCCCAGTGCTTTAACAGAGCCGGCGTTGAATACCACTGCAGCGGAAACTGCAAAACAATGCGATCGGCATTAGCCATCACCTGCTGTTCTTTTTCGATGTCGATATTAAAGTCTGGATAAAGTTCGGCCAGATTGCGGACCTCGATCTCATCTTTAACGGCATCCACCATTGCCCTGTTAACCTGTGAATATTGATAGTTTGGATGGAAAAGATTAATGACTGTTTTCATAACAGTACCTCCGTTAGTCGTCTAAAATTCGATACTTATCAAAATAAGATTTTTCTTTTTTGATCTCACCAGTTTCATATAACGAGATCTTATGCTCAAGTCGCTGAATCGAGCGGTCCAGATTATGACGCTTTTCTTCCAAGACTGCCAACTGGTTCTTTAATAGATTCTCACGAGCCTGCAGTGTCGAATCGCCTTGCTTAAGCAGTTCGGCATACTCAACCAAAACATCAACCGGTACTCCGGAATGACGCAGACACACGATCATCTCAATCCATTGCTGCAGCTGATCATCATAATAGCGATTACCATTTGAATGCCTAGGAACATCTGGAAGCAGGCCAATCTGTTCATAATAGCGGAGCGTGGCTGGTTTAAGATGATACTTTTGGCTGGTTTGCGTAATCGTCAGTTCTGTCATGGCTGGACCTCGTTTCAAATTTTATGCTACTACTTCAAGTTAACTTTAAGTCAATTATATTCCTATAGCTGCCAAAATAAAAAGAGATGCCACTGCTGACACCTCTTGATAATCAATTTTACAGTCTTGCTTCTTGGCGATACGACAGCTCTAACAGTGCAAAGCTTAATCCAGCAAATACTAGTAGATACAGCGGCATGATCCAGATACCGAGTTTTTGTTGCAAAATTCCAAAAACAGTCGGCATAAACGTTGATCCCGTATAGGCAAAAGCCATCTGCAAGCCAATTACGGACGCACTGTAGCGCTTGCCAAAATTAATTGGTGCCATGTGTTGAATTGACGGATAGATTGGTCCCATCCCAATACCAATGATCAAAAAGCCGATTGCCGCCACTAGATAGCCTTTGATCGGCAGCGCCGTCAGCAAAATCCCAATCAGCTCCACCATCGTTCCACTTCGAATCATACGCCGATCACCCAATCGATTTGCAATAAAACCGGCAATCAGTCGTCCAATCATCAAGCCGCCAAAGATCAGCGAACCAAACGAGGCCACGAGCTCGCTGCTTATTCCAGTTCTGGTACCTGCAAAATAGCTTGGCACCCATAAAAAACACGTTGCCTCACCGGCACAGTACGCAAAAAATGCCAGCAGCGTTGCCATTACGCCTGGCTGTTTGATTGTTTCTTTGATCCCGGCACTGTCAATTTTAGATTCATCTGCTTTAGAATCATTTTGCTGCCAAAGCGACCAAGAACTGATTACAACCAGCAAAATCCCGATCTGTAAAAAGGCCGTCCAACGATAGCCCTCATTCCAGTGCGCAACCTTAATCGCCAATGCCATCAGATATGGACTGATCATTGCCCCAACACCATAAAAGCAGTGCAAAAAATTCATCACCGCGCCTGAATAGTTGTTGGCAACGTAATGATTCATAGCCGCATCAATGGCTCCCGCGCCCAGTCCATATGGAATTGCGCAGACCAAAAGCATCCAGTACTGCGTGCAAAACGAAAAGCCAAGCAGGCCAAAAATCGTCAGCATAATTGAAACCGTCACGATCCATTTAACGTGCAGCCTTTGGATCAGTTTGGGACTCAACAGAGCTGAGATGATCGTCATGGCACTGATCATCATAAATACATAACCAGCGTAAGAAGATGGCACGCCAAACTCAACTTGCATCTTTGGCCAACCCGACCCCAACAATGAGTCCGGCAGTCCCAGACTGACAAAAATCAAGTAGATGACCGCTAATAGTAAAGACATAGACTTACCTCATCGATATTTTTTACTATTTTATCATCTCAACTTGCTGATCACTTGTCATCATTGTCTTTTTCCATGTACAAAATTGGGTAAGGATTACCTTGATCATCAACTGCGGCCCGCTCAACAACTTTAAAATCATAATTTTCTCCTTATGGTAAATCACTAATCAATTCTTCAATAGAACTAGCCAGATTCCCACCAATAATAGGGATGAGTGTAATCTAGATTGATACAGCGATCGCACCTACCATCCAAAATTGTATATCGCCATCTTTTATCTCTAATGCCATCAATTTTAGGGTCTCTCAGGACTTGGTATCTTGGCTGCAGGTTATAGCTCAATGGAACAGCGCGCAGATGCTTGGGACGAGGATCATCGGTTCTCCATGAGAAATCAACAACTGCTACGCCCCAGTCTTCAAAATCTTTTTCCGGTGCCGGCGAGGTAGGGGCCCAGTAAAATTTATATTTGGTGCCAATTTTTTGATCAGATAATACTGCCCATTCATTTTCATACCCTCAGTCTAAATCAAAGGCACACTCATCTTTGGTTCCTGTCATCTCTGCCCAACGTGCCGTCAGCAGTTTGGCATAGCGAATGTCGTAAAGTCCATAAGCCGCCAAAGAATATCCTTCATTGACCTCGACTAATAGTGTCCGACCTGCTTTGGTAACACCAAAATCAAGTGAGCAGCCAGCTAGACAATTATGGTAGTCATGCAGGCATTGTTCAATTATATTTGGATCATAATGATAGTGCCAGTCACCATAGTATTGGCGCACGCCTTCGATTCTGCCATAGCGTACATAGGCTCGCCATTCTGCTGTAAAATCAACCACCTCACTGCAGATTACATTAGGATTTTCATAGTTGGATCCCAGTCCCATCAGATCTCTTGGCGAGCGGATAACTTTGCCGGTAATTTGCTTGCCCGTTACCGATTTGACAAAGACTGGCCACATTTCGGGATGGCTGTTGATGGTATTCATCTTGGAATGCCAGATTCTGCGACCGAGATATTGGCGAATTTCTTGTGGATAGTTAATTTCTTGATAATCAATCCCAAGACTGCTTAGACGATGCCGAACCGTTCCCAGTCCACCAACTACCACGTCTTCACGCTTCATTTTGTCTAAGACATCGCTTAGATTTTTAAACAAGACTACCTCAAAGCCCATTTTTTCAAAGCCGGTCATAGCAGCGTAGCTATTAATGCTATAGGGCATCCCGTTTTGATTGATCTGTACGAATACCTTCATTGCCGTTTCCCTTCTTTACTGATTTATCTACTCTTAATTATAAAACCGGCAACCGTCTTTAAAGCGCGTATTGGGGATGCAGAACTATAATATTTAAGGCAAGCAGCGGCCAACCGCATTGTGCGATCGACCGCTGTTATTTACTATTTAAAACATTGGCTAAATTAATTACTGAAGCATCTTTAATGCATTAGCATGACAGACCGGACAGTTGCAGCCTGCAAAAGCATTTTCTTTACCAGCTCAAGGTTTTCTTGCCAATACTGAGCTGGAATAAACGAATGTACCTAGCTGTTTGCTTCCAGCCAGATTGCTACAACTTGATCGATATTAACAGGTTGGAGTGATTTAATCATTGAATTACCTCATTAAACTTCTAATCGCCTTGCAAAAAGCCGTTCTCATACATTGTTTGAATCTCTTTAGCTTTCTTATTCAGTTTACCGATATAAAGTTTTAGATACGCAACCAGATGCTTTAGCTGGTCAATATCCAAATAGAGCGTTAAATGATCTTGGAGTTTAAAACTACGATAAAGTCGTAAGATCATTCCATCATATTCATCATCAAAAGAAAATTCCACCGTTGGATCATCCATCAATTCATAGGTATTTTTCTGGCTTGGATTCTGCAAGAATTTTTCCATGATCGACAATAAAATCTGCAGTTCATTAAAATATCAGAGTGGGCTCAATTTAAAAAACAAAGATTCTTCTTCGTAAACTTCAATCGCTGAATCTATCCATTCGTCATCTATTCTTGGCCCAAGTTTAAGGTAAACGACATAGTCAGCCGATGCTAATTTTAGATATGGCATTATCAAGCTAATCCCCGATTAAATTCTGTCATCGCTGGTTTAATTATTCCTGTAAGAAAATATTGCCAAGCTAGAATTGGTGGGCCAAGTCTAGCTTGAATGATACTAATTTCCGATTCATTAACAATATAGGATATTCATTTAACCCGATTCCCAAGCTGCATATCTACGGAATTCACTCATTTTAAGTAGACATCCATAGACATGTCCCGTTCCAAGTACCATGTGACGGTAACTGCTATCTCTAACACCATCTATCTCAGGATCCCTTAAAACCTGATATCTGGGCTTCAGCTGATATCCTAAAGGCGCGGCTCGCAGATGTTTGGGACGCGGGTCTTCGGTTACCCAGGAAAAATCAATAACTGCTACGCCCCAATCTTCAAAATTCTTCTTGGGCCATGGAGAGCGTGGGGCCCAGTAAAATTTATACTTGGTGCCAATCTTTTTGATTAGATAATACTGTCCATTCATTTTCAATCATTTTCTTGAATTGATCCAAAGAGACATTTCTTCAAAGGAAAAATCAATCGACAGGTCATCGATGCCTTGCTTATCAAGTAGCTGATACCCATCCAAGGACTTGTAGGTTACTTGGAACAATAATTGGCCACGATAACGATCATCAATATCAAAATAAGAAGGAAAGCCCAAATCACTTGGTTTTTCATGCTCGTCCAGTTGGCCATTGTCTACATAATTGGCAACACCCAAGATCTTGTCATTAATTTCCCACAACGTTCCCGAATAAAATTCATCAGTGCACCAGTCGTTTTTATGATGCTGATATAATTTTATGTTTGACTCAAGTGCCAACTCACTGTAACTAAAATGCTCTGGTAATTCTGGAATCAGTATAATTGATTGATCGACGGAATAAGTGTAACGCTTATTTACAATATCGGTCACATCAACTGCTTTAAAAGGTAAGACGATTTTATCAGCATTCATCCAAAAGTCACCAATTGCTGTTGATAGTAATTTCATCGGTTTATTCATCTACCTTGTCGATTAAGCCATATAGATCAATTTTCAGTAGCATTCATCGTAAATGTTTCAGCGTATCTGTTCCTCGACGAATTGGCTGAATTTCATTTTAATTATTACTGCTTATGATATTTTGGTCAAGCTAACTGTAATTTTAGCGGGTAGCTGCCGGCTATCTAATTTGACTCATGGATCTGAGGATGATTAACCACTCGTTTAGGTTTTCGACCTTGCGCAAT
>NZ_AZEQ01000037.1 GCF_001436025.1 Limosilactobacillus mucosae DSM 13345
ACACAAAATATTTTACACTCCCCAAAATCAGCGAATAGTAGGTAATCGCAAAGCCTTCAACTGGTCAAAGCCTGATTTTCTTCACTAAGTTAGCCTTTTTGCGATGCTCGCTAACCCATTTTCAGTATTCCCAGGCAAACCACCACTATCCCAAATTGCCCCCGGACTTCTCCCCAATTTCCGACCACTACCCTAATAATCTCACTTTCCAAGACTTAAACCGGTTAAATTAGCCATCAACTGGCAGTACGGTAAAAGTCTCGTTCTCATTCATAAAAAATCGCACGCCCTGCCTTTGACAGCTAGAGCGTGCGATTAAGCATTTAAAGATAAATTCAGTTATTTTCCAGTATTGATTACTGGCTGCGTGCCGCGTTCACTAATAATTGCTACCATTATATTGTTAATGACCTGCAAGCGCTGTTCATCAGTCAGATTTAAATCCGTTTCCTTGGCCAGCCGCTCCATAGCATCTTCTGTGATCGAAACGGCGCCTTCAACGATAATCTTACGTGCTGACAGAATCGCCGCGGATTGTTGTCTTTGCAGCATCGCACTGGCAATTTCCGTGGCATATGCCAAGTGCGTCAGCCGCGTTTCCAAAATCTGCACGCCAGCCACGTTAAGCCGTTCCTGCAGTTCTTGTGTCAAGCGGTCAGAAACTTCAGTCGGATTCCCACGCAGCGTCAGCTTATCCTGCTCATCAAATGTATCATACGGATATTCGCTGGCAACGTGACGCACGGCAGATTCGCTTTGAATCTCAACGAATTCCTCATAGTCATCAACATTGAACAGAGCCTGCGCCGTATCAACGACTTTAAAGACCACTACGGCCGCGATTTCAACCGGATTCCCTTTTGAGTCATTAACCTTCAAAATCTGAGAGTTAAAATTGCGTACTCGTAGGGAAATGCTCTCCTTGTCCGTTAACGGCACTGTCATAAACAGGCCGGCATCGCGAATCGTACCAATGTAGTTACCGAAAAAAGTCAGCACTTTAGCTTCATTAGGCTGTACGATCGTCAATGCTGAAGCGCACAGTGCAGCCAGCAAAATTAAGACGACCCCGACTGCCAACTCACCATGCTGCTGATCAGCGTAACCGCGATAGCACAGCCAAACTCCTAAAACCGCGACTGCAATCGTAACGATTAATCCCAGATAGCCATTAACGTGGAATGCTTTTTTCTCTTGCATCGTCATCCCTTCTTTCAGATCGATTCTAGAACAATTATAACCTAGAAACGATTTCCAACAAAATAGCAAGCACAATGCTGGATGATTGCTTGCCCGGCACGACGATCCACTGAATAAGATGAACTTTACCAAATCAATTTGAGAAAGTTTACAAAAAAATCGAGCCAGCTAACCGCTGACCCGATTATGGTATAATATTTTTTCAAAGAACATTGGCGGTGCTTTGCTTTTCGAAGGGAGCGATGCCAATGAAGGAGTTGAAAAAACGTGCGACGCTTCCCATCATTATGAAAGGGATCCATAAGTGTCAAACCGACATCAAGATGGCGCCGACTTAAAAGGTCTTGCCGCTGTTCTGCATGAACTGCACGGCTTGCCGATTGGCGTTCAGTACGCAGCCTTGGCCACGGTCGTAATCATTGTGATTGCTTCCCTCATTGCCGGCTGCTACATGGTCAGTCATTTCTGACCAAAAAAGAGAAACCATCTTTATGAGTTGCAGCTCTAAGATGGTGTAAAACTTTAATCAATTTAAAGTGTAAGCACTGTCGATTTTCAAGGACATTCGGGCTAACGTGTTACCAGCGCGTTAGCCTTTTTGTTTACGTCATAATTATAGCTGATTTCAATCGGCATTGCAATTTGAAAACGCCTTGCCAGGCCAGACAAGGCGTTTTACCAGTTATTATTTTGCCGCTAAGAATAATCAATGTGCCGCTGTTTAAGCAAATCGCTGCCCCAAAGAGTAGCATTTCTCCTAAAACGCAACTTAATGGTTCCCAATGCTTTATTCTCGCGTGGAACTAAGGTCATGATGTCATAGGATGCAGCTTAATCATTCCCAGCACTTTATTCCCCGTGGCTGAAGAACTGAGCGGCTTTAATTGCTCGCTGCCAGCCTTGGTAAAGCTGTTCGGCATTTTCACGCTTCATCAACGGCATAAACTCATCGCCCAGTTTGGAAAGTTCCTTGAGCTCCTCTTGATCATTCCAAAAACCGACTGCCAAACCAGCCAGGAAAGCTGCGCCCAGTGCCGTAGTTTCTTCCATTTGTGCTCGTTCAATCGGCGTTTGCAGAATATCAGCCTGGAACTGCATCAAAAAGTCGTTGCGACAAGCCCCGCCGTTGACCGTCAGTGCTTTTAGCGGCAAATTGGTGTCTTTAACCATCGTATCAACGACGTCCCGCGTCTGGTAGGCGATCGATTCCAGCGTTGCCCGCGTAATGCTTTGACGATTGGAGCCCCGTGTCAAGCCAAACATCGCTCCACGCACTTCTTGATCCCAGTATGGTGCGCCCAGCCCAGTAAATGACGGCACTACATAAACACCACCGGTTGAGCCGGCTTCAACAGCCATTTTTTCTGATTCGCTGGCCTTGGTAAAGAACTGCAGTCCATCACGCAGCCATTGAATTGCCGAGCCCGCTACAAAGATCGAGCCTTCCAAAGCGTAGTTTAACTGACCGTTTAATTCATAGGCAATCGTCGTCAGCAGACCGTTTTTCGACAGCGTGGCTTCGGTACCGGTATTCATTACGATAAATGCTCCGGTACCATATGTGTTTTTAACAGATCCTTTTTCGTAAGCAGCCTGACCAAACAAAGCCGCCTGCTGATCCCCAGCCATCCCCGCGATCGGAATTTCAACCCCGAAGAAGTGATAGTCGCCCGTATAGCCATACACTTCAGAATTGGAGCGCACGTCTGGCAGCATCTGGGCTGGAATGTCCAAAAGCTTTAAGATGTCTTGATCCCATTGACGCGTGTGAATATTAAACAGCATCGTCCGGCTGGCGTTGGTAACGTCGGTAGCATGTACGCGACCGCCTGTCAGATTCCATAACAGCCAGGTGTCAATCGTGCCAAACAGCAGATCGCCATTGACTGCTTTGTCTCGCGCACCAGGTACGTTGTCCAAAATCCACTTAATCTTGGTCGCAGAGAAATAAGAGTCCACTACCAGCCCCGTCTTTTCATGGATCATATCTTTGTAGCCATCTTTAATCAGCTGCTCGGCAATTGCGCTGGTCTGCTTGGACTGCCAAACGATTGCATGGTAGATCGGCTTGCCAGTATGGCGATCCCAGATAACCGTCGTTTCCCGCTGATTGGTAATCCCAATGGCGGCAATTCGGTAAGGCTTGATCTGTGACTTGATCATGACGTCTGAGACTACTGACTGAACACTGTCCCAGATTTCCATAGCATCATGCTCAACCCAGCCTGGATTAGGGAAATACTGTGGGAACTCTTGTTGAGCCATTGCAACTTCATGTCCTTGGTGATCAAAGATGATTGCACGCGAGCTGGTCGTTCCTTGATCAATTGCCATAATATATTGTTCGTCACTCATAAGCTTATGTCCTTTCTCGTGCTAAGGCGCTAACGTAATTTTGATGAATCTGATTTGCCTGCATCACTTTCAATGCTGGATTCTTGGCTGATCAGGCTCCTTAGTCGTGCATTGCTGCATTAATATTTTCTCGATGCTTGAGCTTCCCAGCATCAACTATTTTCTCGATGCGCGGGTTTATCATACCAACTTACTGCATCAGTTTTTCACGATGCCTAGGCTTACCGTCATTGACGATTTTCTCATTGCTTAAACCTAATAACAGCGGCGGCAGCGACTATCAGGATCCGTTCGTCAGCACCATTTGAGACGCAAAAAAACCGCTGGCGACCCGAGGCCATGCAGCGGCTAATCGTTTACTTATCGCTGACCATCTTGCCAGCCACGCTGTAGCGATCCTTGCGCATTTCGTTTAATACGATGTGGATTCGTTCTTCAGGAACATTGGCATCCTTTGAGATAGCTGCCGTAACATCCTTAACCAGCGCCTTGAGTTGTTCTTCAGTGCGACCTTCCAACAGATCAATGTGTACCAATGGCATGAAAATCTCTCCTTTAATCCAATAACTTGGGGCAATCATACCATATTTATCACCGATTTGGCAACGCTTTACATAGTTTTAGAAACTACTTAATTTATTTATTGAAACCATCGTCGGATCATCTGGCTGAATGGCTTTAAATGCATGTTCGCAGCCAACCATGCATAATTTACGGCGCAGTTTACCTACCATTTTTGATTTTTCCCGATCGTAGGTAATGAAGGTTTTATCATATGTTTTTATGCAGTAATTTTTGAATAAATTGCTTCAAGTCCATCGCTTTATCAATACTCGAACTGATGACTCGTTGATTTCACCATCTATTCAGCATCCCCAACAATTCATCACCTACCACCGAGTATTTTGGTACCATAGTTCTGACGCAACTCACCTACAACCCTATCTTTGTAATGCAAAAACCGTTCAGCCGGCCAAGCCGATTGAACGGTTTTATTACGTTGGACTGAGCATTATACCAGCTCAATCATTTTAATGCTTTTTTGTTAATAACCATGCTGCCCCAGCTGCCAGCATTACACCAGCCAGTTTGTGGAGGTCGGTTTTAACGCCTTTAACCAGTGGCTGCTTGCTTTCCAGAACTACTTGAAAATGTTCGCCGTCATATAATGTCTTTTTCATGATCGACACTTCCCTTCAAGTCAATAATCTTTTTTCTAATTTAGATTTTACCGCTTTTAAGATTTAATAACGAGCGACATTTGACCAATTTCTTCCTAATCCGCACTTTAAATCTCAATTCATCCCTTTTGGTAACTATTAATGCATAAACTACATTCGAAGATTACCTATTCAAGCGATAATCAACTTACGCTTATTGATTTCATTACTCAGCATCGTGTATACATCGTCTAAAAACAGTATTATATCAACATTTATAAGATATGAGAATTTTATCATATCTTATAAACTTTTAATTTTGCTAAAGCTTTATCTGTGCATCAATTGCATCATTATGGGTTATAAAATCCTTGACTTGATTATCATACGAATGATAGTTTTAGCCAAACATAAGGGGATGATTACACCATGCTTAGTAAAAATAATCACAATTTGAAAATCAAAAAAGCCAGCGATCACCAACTGCGATTTTCGCTACGTAAGTTAGGGACTGGAATTGCTTCCGTTGCAATTGCCAGTCTGTTCTTTATCGGCAGCAGCGTAACAACCGCTCATGCCGATACCAGCGATAATGGTGCAGTTACGACTACATTAACGGCCAATGCGGCTCAATCAACAACTAGCACTACTGAGACTGATGCAACTGAGTCTACGACTGACACTAATTCAGCTGCCACGGATTCAAACACGACTACCACAGACACGACCAACCAAACTGCAACTGACACTAACTCGGATACCGACAAGGCCGCTGCTACTCAGTCAAACACTGACTTAACAACCGCCAACACGCAATCTGTAACTACTGAATCAGCTACGACTGCTGCTTCACAAACAACCGAAGCTGATCAGACCATCATCAACTCTGATCAAAATAGTTCCGAAGCGCCTTCAGTTGATAACATTCAACATGGCGTCAGCATCACGGCTAACAACCAGACGACTGGATATAACGGCACCTCAATTTTAAATGCCACTCAATTCGATGGTACTTTCGACGTCAACACGGTCGTTACCAACAATAATTCTGACAGTCGCAAAGTTGAAGAAATCGTCTTGCTGCCAACGTTTGCCGCCAATAATTCAACAGACGTAAACATAATTAAACCGGTTATCGCTACTGACAAGATCGGCAACGGCATTCAATTTACCTCCTCTACCGGCTCCTTGCCAGACGATTTGGAAGTCTACTATGCCATCACGGCCGGCGACTTTGAAACGCTGGCTGATTTGATGCAGAATGCAGATTTCTCCTGGGATCAGGTGATTGAGATTCAATTCGTGGCTACGCTGCAAGCTGGGCAATCGCTGACTGCTACCGTTCCAATGAAGATCGCCAACCTGGAACAAATGAAAAAGCAGCTGGCAGCACTGGCGGATGATACTGCCGATAAAGCGCTTGAACAAGACCAGGCCGCGCGCAACATGACGTTTGATGAATATTTCTACTACTGGGATGCGGACGGCAATTTCTATTCTGATGACATCCATTCACTAAACATGCGACTGGCCGTACCAGCAACTGATACCATCAGCGCCATTCAAAACATCAATGGCAGCTACCACGCCGTTATCAAGAATGCCAACGGTCGCTACCAAGACGCGCCAGCTGACATTCAAGCAGCCATGCCTAACGTTTCACCAAACGACGTTACCGTAACCAATTTTGCCAATGGCAGCGCGGAAGATACGCTGTTTACCGATGGCTATTTTAGAATCAATGCCATTAATATTTTTAACGCGGTCAAGAATCTTGGCTACTCGACCAATATCGCTCCCAACGGCCACGATCTTTGGCAGACCTACAACTACTTCTCTTTTGGTACGACTCATCCAGATGGTTCCGCAACCAAACTGTATGTAGAAGTACAGCCCGTCTTCTTGCTACAGGACGTTACCTTGCCAAGTGGCAGCAGCTGGAATCAAGCGCTGAACCTGCAACAGAATCCAAGCGTCAAGTTCACCAATCAATCCTCAATGACCGTTACCGAGCAAAAGGAATTAGCCTACAGCACGACTGGTGGCGCCGGAACCTACCAAGTCGACACATCCAACCTGCCGCTGGATGCTGATGGTAACTTAACCACGCCAGGTATCTACAACGTTACCTACATCTACCAAATCAATGATCAAGATACCGTAACTGCAACCGCGCAAGTTATCGTGCAGGCAGTCAAAATGATTACGCGGACGATTCACTACGTCGATGGCGATGACAACAATCAAGCCGTTGCTAATGATGTTACGCAAACACTGACCTTCTACGGAACGCCAACTGATGCTGCCGGAACCGTATTTACTTGGGAAGCAGTTAATGGTGATACATTTGCTAGTGTGGACTCACCTGCTGTTGCCAATATGACTCCTGATACCGCAACGATGGCTTCCCAAACAGTTAACGCAACGAGTGACAACACAGAAGTTACCGTTACCTACCACCACAACACCACTGCTGAGAATCTTGAGCATACTGTACAGCGGACCATTCACTTTGTTGACGAAAATGGCAATCCCGTTGCTAACGATACGGTTCAAACGGTTACTTTAAAGGGTACTAAGACTACTGACCTGGCTACCGGTGTATCCACTACCGTTTGGAATTCTGGTCAATTTGATAGTGTCGACGCTCCAACGGTTGCCAACATGACGCCTGATACGGCTACGGTCGCTGCGATGACAGTTGATGAAAACACTGCTGACTCTGAAGTTACGGTTACCTACCATGCTGATCAGGTTACGCCAGACACGCCTGATCAACCAGTAACGCCAGACACGCCGACGACTCCGGACCAGCCTTCTACTCCGGTAACGCCAGCTGCTCCATCACAGCCAAATGCCGTTCAACCGGCTGTTCCTATCAACACCAGCAACAAGACTGCTGTCGACACGACTACTGGACAAAAGACGTTGCCACAAACCGGTAACCAAGAATCTGCCGGTATCCTGGCTGTCTTTGGACTTGGTCTGTCTAGTCTGGCACTTTCATTCACGGGTCTCTTTAAGAAACGACACAACTAAAGCATCCCGTTGATGAAAATCTTATAATACCAAAATTAACAGCCCCATTACGGATCAACCGGAATGGAGCTGTTTTTATGTGATTATCATGATCCGCAAGTTTTCAAAGGAAATCAATAGCGGAACACCGATTGTATTTAGCTAATCGCTCATCAAAAAACACACTAATATTTAACCAATCATGCATAACGGATTAGTCAACCACCATCGGCTAAAGT
>NZ_AZEQ01000038.1 GCF_001436025.1 Limosilactobacillus mucosae DSM 13345
GATGAATATCGCTTAACAGTGCGAAAAATAAGCGCCGTTGTTTTGGTCTCGCTTTGCGTTTATCTGGGATTTCGTATTGCACCGGTACGCCGTTTGTTTTGCCGTACATCGTTTCGATATGCGACAAGTTAGGTGTTTCGTCCGGTGCAATCCACCACCCGCCCTGCTCCCAATAGGCCTTACCGCTTCGCAGCATTAGAACGGAACATCATCGGCACTATCGTCAAACGGCATAGCGCTGTCGAATGGTTGCTGTTGGTAGTTATCGTTCTGGTAGCCGTTGGATTGTTGATAACCGCCTTGTTGGCTTTGGTTGTTGCCCTTCTTGGAATCCAAGAAAGTTATGTTTTCGGCAACGACTTCGGTTACATAGACCCGTTGGCCTTGATTGTTTTCGTAGTTGCGGGTTTGGATACGGCCTTCAACGCCGATCAATGAGCCTTTACCGCAATACTTGGAAAGCAGATCAGCAGTTAGACCCCACGCTTGAATCCCGATGAAATCAGCTTCACGATCGCCGTTAGCGTTCTTTCGCCGACGATCAACCGCTAGCGAAAAGTTGACAACTGACGTGCCCTTGTTCGTTTGGTGCTTTTCAAGATCTTTCGTGATACGACCGGTTAAAGTTACGTTGTTAATCATTAGTTTTGTTCCTCACTTTCTAAGAGTGCCTTAACAGCATTTACATACTCTTCACCGCTATGTTTACCATCGCCAAGAGTGCCCTTTACAAGCTCATCAGCGCGCTTTGAATCACCATTGAGCCGATTAATCAGCTCCATCATCAAGCGCCGATATTCGGCTTGTAATGCGTTCATTTTGCGTTGCTGATTAACTTGTTCCTTGCGCTGTTCCGCTTGTTGCTTGTCAGCCTCGTTAATATCAGCCATTGGTAGGTCTTCGCCGGCATAAACGCTTAAGCCAAGACCTGCAAGGGCAAGCGCCTTAACAAGGCAGCGCTTTTGCGTTTTATTGATTTCTTTCATCGTCGGATTGATAACAGCGTTGTTGTTGTTATCCATGACATAAAGGCTTTCCGTGTATGGTTCGCCTTCGATTGTGATAGTGCATTCAACCATTGTTCCAGTCATCGTGGTTAGATATGGAACTTCTCGATCAATCATTTCAGCATGCTTAACGACTGTTCGATATTTGGTGTACTCTTTATCGCCATACTTGACCTTGTACGGCTCTTGAACCGTTGTTAATGCCATTTCTTTATACTTGGTAAACTTTGGCGTTGGTGTATCTGGATAAATCGACTTAACAAAGTTCCAGGCCCAAGACCAACTGACATAACTAAGCGCAGGGCCTTTCTTCATCTTGATAACTTCAACGTGCTTTGAAACGTCAACCGCTGACAACGTTTCAAATACCGACTTCTTCTTTTCGTCTGACATTACTTGATAACCCCCTTATAGTTAGTAGCTAGATAAGCGCCAGGAACGTCTTTGCCGTCCTTGATAGCCTTTTTAATATCCGTCTTGCTAGGTTCTCGCTTGACGGTAACTTTCTCTTTGTAATACTGGTCAGGAATTAACGACTGATCGCTAAACTCTACCTTTTCGCTCTTGCGCTTGCTATATACGTGCTTATCAGTGCGAACTTTCGTTGTTCCTGAGTTAGCTACAACATAGCCAACATACTTTTGAAGGCGATCAATGCGGGCTTTTGCCTTGTCGCGCTCTTCTTTGATTTCGGCCATCTTTTCCAGCTCGTGGTTATAGATAGCTAAATCTTTTTCAGTGTCGTCAATCAGCCAGGCGATAGCGTCTAGCTTGTCGGCTAGTTCAAGCTGCAAGGCGTCGATCGTGTCCGTGTAGGCCTGCTGATCGATTTCACCTTCGGCCCGTTTCTGGTCAACGGTTGCAATAGCAGCAATAATTTCAGCGGTATTCATTTACTCCTCCTAGTCGTGCTTCGGTTCCAGATAATCATTGTTTTCGTCGATCAGCGCGTCTTGGTAGCCTTCTTCGTAGCCAGACTTCCAAGCCTTGATTAAATCGGCTTCCGTATACGTTTCTTTCATGGTAAAATTACCCCGTTATATGTTTTTGATTCGGCATTACCGGCGATCGGTAGTGCCTTTTTTAGTTGTCGATACAACGATCTGCCATGAAAACATGGCAATCCACACTAGCGCCAACCAGTTTGCCCAGATTACATGGCTTGTCATTTCGGCATAGACAAAGCCACCACTTAACAGCGACCAGACACTAGCTTTGATACTTCCCATGTTTACCACCTCGATTAATACCAATTTCACGTTCAAGCCTATCAACCTTGTTTGTTAGGTCTACTAGCCCAATAAAGAGGACCATTACAAGCAGACCTAATAAGACAACTGCTACTGTCATTTGCTAACTCCTCCAATTAAACTCGCGGTAATGCTCGTTGACCCAAAGGCCGGCATCGTAGGCGTAGATAATAGTTTTACGCCCCGTTCCCGGGAATGGATCAACGACGAAACCGCCGTTCTCAACATATATTTCTGGGTAACGATCAAAGATTTCCCGCTTAACCCATGCTCGGCTTTTACCGCCTAAGCAATTGTGGCGGAACTCTTCAACGTTCCATGTTTTGCCCTTCAATGTTTCTTCTGGGACTAGCCCCAACTTCTTAGCTGATTGCTTGACGGACTGGTCAATCAGTTCATCATCAATCACAACTTGCATTCGATCACCTCCTACAAGCGTGCAAATTTTTACGGTTGTTAGAAGTACAAAACTTTTGCCTCTTTCGATTCGCCATTCTCGTCTGTTTGAAAGCTGACTGATAGAAAGTCAACGTCTGCAAGCAGCACGTCAACTCTCATCTCAAATTCGTTTTGTGATTCGCCTTCACGACGCTTGATGATTTTCGTGTTCATGATTAGTCCTCCGTTTTTGTTTTGCATTAGGCTTATAGCGAAACGTTAGAAGCCTTATATATCAACGTTTGTGTTTATTTGATTGCTGATTCGATAGCTTTTACACCTTTGTCAAAGTAAAGCCACTGTGGCACTTCTTTGTCTGAGCTACGCGACTTGCTGTTAGCCCAACGACCGTATTCGTTTTGTCCAGGCTGTTCAGCTTTTAACCCCAACTGGTTAGCGATACGACCAACTTTGTTAGAAGTGATGCCTAGCTTTTGCCCAATTTGTGTTGCCGTGTACTCTTTGCGTTTCATGACTGGTAATGTCATTTCACCGGTCAACTCTTTAGCAGCATGAGCTAGTAGCGATTGACGGGCTGTTTCTGAACTGGTAGCCATTGCGATTTTGTACATCATGTTGGCTTTGCGAGTAGCAGCGTTGTCTTCCATGATTGACAATCGTCGTTGCTGTACCAATGATGGGTTATTGTTCTTAATCGCTTCTCGCATGTTGAAGTAGTTATCAAGCAGCTTCTTATACACCCTTGTCGCTTTTTCATCGTCCATGAATTTAACAAGTAATGAATAACCACGTTCACTTAATAGGTAGATATGCTGAGTTCGGTTGCTTTTATCAAGCCCTAATTGGTGGGCAAAATTTCTAAATGCTTCTGACGCATTTAGAAGATCAATTACATCAATGCCATCTTCGAACCATTTACGGTTGTTATTGATAAGTCGGTTAATGTTTCCAACTGACTGTTCATGAATTTGTGCAACATCTTTAGCTAAGATTGATTTTTTGTTTTCACCAAAGCCACCTTCAATTCCAGTGAATTCAATGTTGCCGATATGTTCTTTACCGATCACTTTGATTGCTGGAACGTTTTCCAGAATCTTTTCAGTGTTGAATTTTTCCATTTAACTACCTCTACTACTTTTATATATCAAACAGTTGTTAAATAATGTTTATCTAACAACTTTAATTACTAAAAAACAGCAAAAAAATATCGCTACCACTAACGCCTAGTGCATTAGCTAACTCTTTAATGTGGCGTGAATTAGGGTTTGAAACCCCTCTTTCCCACTTGCTGATAGATTGAGCTTGAACGCCAACCTTTTTGCCAAGTTCTTCTTGGGTCAAGCCTTTGCTTTTTCGCAAGGCCATAAGACTGTTCATGTAATCACCTCTTAGTATTTAAGTACAAATACTATTATATACACTTTGGTTGATAAAGCAATACTTTTTTAAACTTTTTTCAACTAAAAAAACTATTCAACGTTATATCGCAGTATAATTTAATTACCAAAGTTGTTGAAAGATAACTAAGATAT
Source organism: Limosilactobacillus mucosae DSM 13345 (assembly GCF_001436025.1). Classification (GTDB taxonomy): domain Bacteria; phylum Bacillota; class Bacilli; order Lactobacillales; family Lactobacillaceae; genus Limosilactobacillus; species Limosilactobacillus mucosae. The sequence continues at coordinate 4,189 of NZ_AZEQ01000038.1, forward strand.
TGGAGCTGATTAAAATGATAGGTGATAGAATACGTGATTTGCGAAATCAAAAAAGGCTTTCGCAAACAGACTTAGCAAAAATCATAAACGTATCGCAGCAGACCGTTACTAAATGGGAAACTGGTAAATCAGAGCCTTCTAGCAGCGCGATCAATCGTTTAGCAGACTATTTCGACGTTTCTTCTGACTACCTTCTAGGCAGAAAAACACCAAAGCCAAAAATGACTGTTGATGAAGCAATGGACACTATCATGTCAGCAGACGGCAAAGAACCGACTGAACATGATAGGAAAATAATGGAAAGCATAATTAAAGCGTACTTAGACAATCGGGACTAGCTATGAATGTTCGTAACATTGCCAAACAACTAAATATCAGCGTGAACTATATAGATATGGATAAGCCTGGCTATGCGACGATCAGTGCAGACAAGCGGTTAAAGTTTGTGTTCATCTCTACCCGCTACCCAGCACGTGTGCAGAGAGTTACGCTGATTCACGAGTTAGAACATATCGCTAGGCAGTCAGGTCAAACAGCACTTTACCATGCTACTGTTTCGGCCAGAATAAAGATGGAAAGTGAAATAAACCGTTGCGTTGTCTATGAGCTAGTGGACGACTATATCAAACATACCGGAGTTGAACCGGAAAACATCAACTATATAGACTTTATGGAACTTAACGATATATCAGCAGACTATGAATTGTTTGTTAAAGAAACGATCAAAAAATATAAATGTTAAACCGACACGCAGCAAATACAAGAAGCTGCTTAAACAAAAATACCCTAGCTGTTACGGCTAGGGTTTAAAAATAGACTTAAATCGAACATATGTTTAACTAGAAATTTTCTTGCCAGAATTGGTTTAAGCAATCTAGCTTTTTCTTGTAATATTGTCGTTCTTTGCCTGGTTCCATATCTTTGGCAATTTCATTCAGTGCTACAATATCAACTTTCGGATTCGTTTTCGTGTAATCAAGCATTGAGAAATCACGACTACGCCCGGGATCAATGTATTGCCCTGTACCGGGTTTAATGTTTTCAAATTCTGTTTTAAAAGCATTAAGCGCAGCTAAATTCGCCTCGCCTAAAAGTCTATCTATTTTATCTACTGATTCAGCAGACGGCTTAATCTTTTTAGCACGGTCTATGAAATCGACAATAACTTCACTCTTAGGGCTAGCGTCAAAATAACCACTTGCTGCTAGATTGCCTAATGTTATCTCAAGCATTGGCGTTATTGTTTCTTGAAATTCTTTGTACTGAACCATTGCATTGTCAACTTGACGCTTGTATTTTTCTAGCTCAATTCCTTCACTACTGATCACAAAGCGTTGTATCTCGTCCCAGAAAACAATAGTAATTACCAATTCCATGAACAACGCCATTATTACGATAAACCAGACTGGCAGCCCTTTAAAACTTGTTAACAACAGAATCATGCTACTGGGAACAATCAACGAAAAAACAGCCCAATATATCATATTTATCACTTTTTCTTTCATACACATCACCGATTCAATTATAACAAAAAAACCTAGCTAAATAGCTAGGCCGGTGATGCGTGTAGTATTTTGTATTCTAATTATAACACCAATCACATCTTTATTGAACATATGTACGAAAGGGTTTTACTATGGCTTCTTTTACAAAACGCAATGGGAAATGGCAAGCCAGAATCAGCTGGCATGACGAAAATGGCAAACTACATCAGAAAGCGAAATCTGGTTTTGCTACCAAAGCACAAGCTAAAGACTACGCAACGCAAATGGAAAACGAGTTGATCAATGGCGTTGATATTGCAGCAGACCCAGTTTTTGCCGACTACTTTAAAACGTGGTATGAAACTTACCGGTTGCCAAAAATATCAAAGGCAACGGCTGGCAATTATATCATTTCTAGTCGAGTTATCACGAAATATTTTGGCGATATCAGAATCAAGCAGATCAAGCGCAGCACCTACCAAAAATTTTTAAACGACTACGGAAAAGATCACTCGTTTGGGACGATGAAAGAATTGACTTCAAAAATTAAAGCCTGTGTTAAATCAGCAATTGCAGACGGCATTATTTCAAAAGACTTTACCTATAACGCAAATATAACCTACAACAAAGCTTTAACACGGAAACCTGAATATTTATCTATCAGTGAGCTTAAACAGCTGATATCAGCTCTTAATGACGATTTAAGACCAGATAACGTTAAGCCTTATATCGTCCTGACTGCCATTTATACTGGTGCACGATTTTCAGAAATTCTCGCTTTGACTTGGAAAGACGTTGACTACCTGCACCGAACAATCACGATTAACAAATCCATTGACTATAAATACAATACCGGATTTAAGCCAACTAAAAATGAAAGCTCAAACAGAACAATTCGAGTTAATGGTGAACTGCTTAAGATACTAGCGCAGTTAAAAACTAATCAAACGCCACTTTTGTTTGCGAAAACTCCGCAATCTTTTAAGAATAGTTTGCTGCAAGACGCTAATTCATATCTTAGATCAACCTTGGAACGAATCGGAATCAAAAAGCGCGATTACACATTCCACGCGCTCCGCCACAGCCATGTTGCGTTTCTTTTGAGCCAAGGAATTGATATTTATGCCATTAGCAAACGATTAGGGCACTCAAATATGACAACGACTATTAATGTATATGCTTACTTGATAGATGAATATAAACATAAACTTGACGATGAAATTGAGCAGAAATTAGCGCAATTATAGCTATCGTTGCACCGTTATTGCACTCAATCACCGAAAATGCTGCTATATAAACGTTTGTGCGTTATATATTAAATTAAAAGCTAA
>NZ_AZEQ01000039.1 GCF_001436025.1 Limosilactobacillus mucosae DSM 13345
TAACTCCTAAGTTATGAGTCACCCCACCTCAACGCATCAACGCAGTTTAAGCCGCTAAATCTCCATTTTTGTGGTGACATAGCAAAGATGCCGTTGCCCGACATAAATTACCAGGTTTGACTTTTGTCATTTACTCGTTCGCGGCGACGAGACTTGGTTCCCTTGAAATCCCAGGTGAAACGAGACATTCTTGCCCCGTCTCGCCTTTTTTGTTTTTCGTAAATTTCCAAATCAAGTAAAAGGTTAAACTATATGCATTTAAAATTTGTAAAAAAGCATTTCGTTATGAACACCAGATTGTGCATATAGTAATTAATCTGTTTCATTGAAAGCGAAAACATGCCGAATAGCAGCTGCTACTCAACATGCAAACGCTTTAAATTCAGAAAAAACAAAACGGAGCATTCCAGTTTTCTGGGTGCTCCATTTTTTAATGATTAATTATGACGACGTTTCTTCAGACCAAACATTGCCATTATTGTACTTAGACTAGTTAAGCCCAGTCCCATGGCTGCTTTTGCTTGATTGTTATCATTACCGGTTTGTGGCAGTGCTGTCTCTTTTTCAGAATCAGCAGCTGCTGACCGTTCAGCTGTCACTGAATTACTTACTGTTGCCCGTTGCGTTGAATTACCTGGCACAGGAGAAATCGACTGATCGCGAGGTGTTGACGTTGCCAAATGTTTTGAATCGTTTGGCACAATCGAATCATTCGGTTGATCAGGCGCCGTCGGTATTGTCGGTTGCTTTGAATTATCAGACTGATTTGGCGTTCTCGGCTGTTCTGAATTATTTGGTACAGCTGGGTTCTTAGGCTGCTCCGGAGTAACTGGTATGACCGGTTTTTGACGTTTTTTAACATATACTACCGGTGTGTCTTTGCCGGGATTGGTTGGCACAACTGAATCGCCTGGCCGCTTATCTTTTGGCCGCCAACCATCAATGCTTGGCACGGTTGGATTCAAGACTTTGGTTGGATCATTTGGATCAGTCGTGTACGTCGGCGTGTCGGCACCTGGAATTGGCTTGCCGTTCGGATCAACTGGAATCAGCTTGCCATTTGGCGCGTAGGTCACCGTTTCTTTTACGTTTGGATTGTCAACCGTTGCTGTCAAGCCACCGGCAGCTTTCTTATCAGCGTGGTAGCCATTAATGACTGGCGTGTCTTCCGTACCAAAAGTCTTTGTACCAACCCAGCCGGTAGTTTTGATTACTTTATTAGTTACCTTGTCAATCGTATCCGTCTTACTGAAAGCATGCTTTTCAGTTTGAACCTTGTCAGTAGGAGTGTCGCTGCCCGCACCTGTGTAGTGGATGGTTTGAGTAGCGTCCTTGTAGCTTACCGTTTCTTTAATTGCGTGCTTTAAATGAACGACGAAATCATTGCCGGCCTTGGCGTAGGTCTGCTTTCCATCAGTGAAGTTACTAGAAACCAGTTCGTAGCCTTGATTTTCATAACCGTCGATCTTGTCTTTAGTAGAGTAGTTGATCTTGGAACCAACTGTACCCTTTTCAAGATTTTCACTGCTTAGTTCCTTGCCAGTCGTATCATCAATGTACTTGATCGTGCCAGAAACGACTTGAACATATGGTACCTTCGTGTCTTTACCCGGATCTTTTGGCGTAATTGATTCTCCTGGCTGTTTATCTTTTGGCTGCCAGTTATTGATGCTTGGCACAGTTGGATTCAAGACTTTGGTTGGATCATTTGGATCGGTCTTGTACGTCGGCGTGTCCGCACCTGGAATTGGCTTGCCATTCGGATCAACTGGAATCAGCTTGCCATTTGGCGCGTAGGTTACCGTTTCTTTTACGTTTGGATTGTCGACCGTTGCCGTCAGACCACCGGCAGTTTTCTTGTTGGCATGGTAGCCATTAATGACTGGCGTGGTCACCGTGTTAAACGTCTTAGTACTCCATGGCGTTATCGAAAGAATCTTACCAGTAACCTTATCAATCATAATAGTCCGCGTGAAGGCATCCTTTTGCCGCACAATATTGTCAGCTGGCGTCTTGTCGCCGGCACCAATGTAATGAATCGTTTGGCTGGCATCCTTGGCCAGGTTCTTGTGATCGACTTCCGTTGGGTAAACTGGGCTGTTCGGATCGTTAGGGTTGATTGGTTGGCCCGGTGTTACCGGATTAGGATCGTTAGGCGTGATGGTTTGCGTCTTGTGCTTTAGATGAACCACGAAGTCATTACCAGTCTTTTTGTAGACCTGACTGCCATCAGTAAAGTCGCTGGATACCAGTTCATAGCCTTGATCTTCGTAAGCCTTAATCTTATCAGCCGTTTTGTAATTGATTGTTGAACCAATCTTACCACTTGGCAAATTATCGCTATCAAGTTCTACACCAGTCGTGTCGTCAATGTACTTGATCGTACCGGAAACCGGGTTGTTGCTGTACGTTACCTTAACTGTCTTGTCGCCTTGATCTGGCGTAACGACTAGTGATGAAACGTTTGCAATATCAACCTTATCATAGCCTACTGAGCTTGGATCGGCTGACTTAACAGCTTCCAAAGTCTTATCGATTGGCGTCCAGGCCCGATTACCATTTTCAGTGTCAACCTTGCCATCATTGTTCGTGTCGTAGCCCAGAATCTTACCCGTGACCTTGTCAACGATCACAGTCCGCGTAAATTCAGCGGTTTGAACGTACGAGCCAGTCCCGTCTGGAGCACCATTAACCTTATTGCCGTCTTCATCGACATAGTTAATTGTCCGCTTTACCGTAGCAGTCAAGTCATTCTTGGCAACACCTTTTGGATATTTGGCATCGCCTTTAGGATTGATTGGTTGGCCTGGCGTAGCTGGATCATCTGGTGTAACTGACTTCGTGGCATGCTTTAGATGAACTTCGAAATCATTGCCTTCCTTGGCATAGGTTTGTTTTCCATCAGAGAAATTGTTGGAAACCAGTTCGTAGCCATGGTCTTTGTAGCTCTCAATCTTGTCTTTAGTAGTGTAGTTGATCTTGGAACCAACTGTACCCTTTTTAAGATTTTCACTGCTTAATTGCTTGCCCGTCGTGTCATCAACGTACTTGATCGTGCCGGAAACGACTTGGACGTATGGTACTGGCGTGTCTTGAGTTGGGTCTTTTGGCGTAATTGAATCGCCTGGCTGATTATCTTTTGGTTTCCAGCCATCGATGCTTGGCACAGTCGGATTCAGGACTTTGGTTGGATTGGTTGGATCGGTCTTGTACGTTGACGTGTTCGCTCCTGGAATTGCCTGATTGTTTTCATCAACTGGAATCAGCTTGCCAACCTTTTTATAGGTAAATGTCGCCGTTTGGTCGCCATTACCAAATTTGCCGCTGGTATTGTCCTGTTTTACTAAGACATAGCCGGGGATTACCTTGGCATCCTTGGTTACGTCAAAGCCATCACCATTTTTGTACGAGCTGCCCTTAGGAACACTTTGCAACAGTTCATGGCCAGCTTCGTCTACAAATTTCTCCGTCAGATGGTACCGATTCTGGGTATACACAACTTCATACGCGCGGTTAAGTGATGAACCATTAGGTAATACCGTTTCTCCGCCAACACTGGCCTGATCTGCCGTGTAACCCTCAACTGCTGGCGTTTTAATCGTGCCGTACGTTTTGTCGTTTGCATCCCATGTTGTGCCGGTAACTTTGCCATTGCCGTCATAGTTTACGGTCCCAGTAAATTTAACTGTTGCTTGATCGGCACTCAAACCTTCCATGAGGCTGTCCGTAATTGTGGATTGGTGAGTCTCATTGCCTTGATCGTCATAATCGGTCTCTTCAATCCGCCATTGCCACTTGCTATCCTGGTATACCGGCGTCTTAGTAATTTCTTTGACCAGCTTAGTCTTTTCTTGATCGTTATAAAACTTATAAGTGACGCTTTCTGTACCTTGTTTACGAACCTCGCTCTTTTGATAGTAGTAATTAATAACGTTCAAGCAGTCTTGATATGTATGATTTTTTAGATTATTACCAGTCTGCTTAACTAATTTCCAAGTCGTGCCATCCTGGTCAGTAATCTCTTGTGGTGCCGAGTAATCAAAAGCATCCTGTTTGCCATCTTGGTCTTGATCAGTATTTTGAAGACCATATGACTTGCCAATAAAGTTATGGGCAGTTTTGGTGTCTTTTAGCTTAATCGTAGTTGGATTGCCATTTTCATCAAGCTCATAGTAATTGACGGTTAAAGTCTTCAAATAAGCTACCGTATCCAAAACGGCTGGCGCAACCTTGCTGCCTTCAGCCATTTCACCTTTGACGGAAGGACCTGACGTTGCTATCGAAAGATCGAACCCTTCTTTTGGGACATCTAATTCAAGCAGAGCAACTACTTGATCGGTATTCTTAAATTTAGCATCATGATCACTGATGTCATTATAAGTCCGAGTAATTGCTAAATAACCATCATTAGTTTTTTGATAGGCCAAAGTCGCAGAATTATCAACTAGGACTCTATGAACTGCATTCTCACTAATCTCAATGGCTTCATTATTGTCAAGATCGGTAAAGCCTTCATGGATCTTCAAAGCAGTTGCCACGATATCGCCATTCTTAATCGCTTCAGCAACCGTTTCTTTCAAAGTACCATTCTGATTAACAAAATTATCAATATTAACTTCTTTAAAGAATTGAAGATGCGTATTGGCGAAATTGCCTCGTTTAGCTACCTGCCAGCCAGAACCAACATTAAACAAAAGATTGCCGCCGCCATCAAGCAGACCTTTTATCCCAAATGCCAGCAAGGCCTGCTCATTTGCATAGTTAACCGATTCCAGTGTCCATTTGACATCATAGTGCTCAATCGCGCCCGTAATTTGGTTGTACTTTTGCACGGCATTGCGCGCGTAAAAGTAAGTATTCGGGCCAAAATCGCTGACTTTGATCAGATGAGCATGACCTTTTGAACTATGAGTGGGATATTTTGAATCACCATTTAACTTATCATCATCCTGCAAAGTGCTGATGTCAACTTCTTTACCGTTGACATACAGATGTAGATCCTGAGTATGCATCAAATTTGGGGTATCACTATATTCTTGATCGTAGCCCTTGATTGTTGAAGGATCAATAACCTGATTCTCTGCCGCTGCTTTGTCAGTCGAAAAATCAGTCGTTATCGTTTTATCATAATTCTTGATTGAAGCGCCTTTAGTATCAGGCCAGTACTCTCCTGACTCATCGCTAATCGGATTACTGTCGCTGTTGCCAGTCACCGCTGATTGACTACGCGTAAAAGTCGTCTGAACTCCATTAACGTCATGATCAGTCTGTGCTTCACTTACCGCAGCCGTTGCCGGAGACGTTGAAGTTACAGCCGCCTGCGAGTCAGTAGTTGCTGACGTATCTTGGCTGCTCTTCAAAACATATGTATTGCCCGAAGCAGCTGATTCCCCAGTGCTGCTGACACCATTTTCTGCAGAGTCGGCAGGCGCGGACTGAGTGTCGGCATAGACAGAGCCTTGTGCGATAATCGCCGTTCCCAGCAAAACTGAAGCAACCCCAATGCTTAGTTTGCGCAGCCCCCAATGCTGGCGCTGATTAAAGCATTTTTCAATTATCTGCCGATAATTATTTTTCGAAACCAATTAAAAACACTATCCTTTAAATCAAAATTCTCCATCATCATCTGTTTCTGCGACCTTAGTGCATAAATCGTTATCATAGAAACAGTTAATGTATCAAATATTATCACCGTTTACTTTCATCAACAATTGTAGTGTTAGTGTTTACATTTATATTTAATAAAATATCACCGATTTACAAAAACGCTTTTCTTAATTTGTAATAATTATTTTTATATTCTTTTCATAATTAATACAACATATTTATTTTTAATTAAAAAATATATTCTTTATGCAGACCAAAATAATTTAATTGCTGATATGATCATTTGCACTCAAAAATTTACCGAAAAATAATTTAACCATTCACTCGATAATCATCCTCGCGTCATAAAAGTCTAAGCCGTTTTTTTGCTGCGGTTCAGGCTTTTCGCAAGTCCCCGTAATAATACAGATTGAAAAATATATAAAAAAATAAGGCATCTCGCTGCTTGGCAAGATACCTCATTTCATTATCTTAAAATACTAAACCATTAAACATTTTTATTTAATCTTCATGACGCTTCTTCTTAGAGCCAAAGCCCAGGCCAAGACCGGCTGCAAACATTGCTCCTGCCAATCCCAGTGCACTCTTTTCGTTGTTGGCGTTACCAGTCTGTGGCAGCTGTTGAGCCCCGGCGTTGTTTGGGGTTTGACCTGACTGACCGTTTTGAGCAGTTTGACCAGTCGTTGAACCACCGTTAGAAGCATTGCCGCCTTGGCCAGCTGCATTACCGGAACCAAGCTTCTTGTAGGTGATGTTGATCGTCGTGTCTTGGTCATTTGGCGTAACC
>NZ_AZEQ01000004.1 GCF_001436025.1 Limosilactobacillus mucosae DSM 13345
CAAAATATTTTACACTCCCAAAAAAGGCCTAAAGTAGGTAAAGCTAGGTGAGTTGAGTATACAGTTACCTACAATCGGTTAAAAATTAAGATATAGTAGGTAATTTAAGGATCTTGATTGTTTAGGACTTGATTTTATTCACAAAGTCGGCTATTTTCCTGTTGAAATGAAAAATATTAATCAAAGGTCCTTTTATAATTTTGAACTGGATCTTGTCTGCTTAGATTAGACTGGGTATTATGGTGAAGGTGACTGGTACTAGCAATTATATGATTTTGCGGATAGCAGCACTGATTTTAGCATTTTGCCGCTTGCGTGGATTGTCTGGAGGGATCATACATTCGAAACCTAATCTCAACCATAATTCGTGAGTCAAATTCAAGTAACAAACTGGACGATAAATAGTTTTAAAAATAATTTTGGAAAAAGTGTTGACTCAATATAGGTTATTATGTATACTAATAATCGTTGTTAAAAGCAATCAACTCAACTTATTGGGTATTAGCCAAATGGTAAGGCAGTGGACTCTGAATCCATAATTTACAGGTTCGATCCCTGTATACCCAATCCTAACAACATTGTGCATCTGTCAGCGTCCTTAGTCGTTGATATGATGCACTTTTTTTATTTTATTTCACAAGCAAAAACACTCAAAAACAAGGAAATTCTGGTAACATTTCTGGTAACGAAAAATTTCACAATAGGGCAGGTAATAGCGGATAAGTTGTTGATATAACGGTATTTTGGCAGTTCCATAATTGGGACTGCCTTTATTAGTTTCCGATGATTTTCTGGTAACATTTCGCTTTTTAGCCATCGCCAACTGATCAGCAGTAGGCAAAACGATTTTTCGGTGGCGCTCAAACGCAAAATTTTTGGAATTTACCGTTTGAAAAGGTCGATGCGCGTTCAAGAACATAAAAAATCTAACCCCCGTCAAAATAAGGCGGGGGCTTTGGGGGATGATGCAGGGCGTGGAAAACTCTGCAAAAGATTCAGTTGAAGAAGATATTATAGCGACTCAGATCGCTGATCACGATCATTGTCATTGTTGACCAACAGCTCGCCATGGCAAATCAATTTTAATGGCAAGGCCAATTGGTGCTGATGCGCTGGCTTGATAAAAGCGGTCTGCTCGGTGGTGCCTAAAATCATGCCGCTGATGCCATGACAGCGGCCGCCAAACTGCAGCTGCAGATGTACTGGCTGGTCTTGATCGATACTGAGTTTCAATAATGATCGAATCGCAAATTGGCTCTGATGATTTTGGGGAACTTCAATTGGCAGGGTGGCAAATTCGTTTTCAACCTCGTTAAGCTCAGCAATCCGGAAGCCATGCCACTTACCCATGCCGTAGTCAATGTATTCATTTTTAAAAAAGGCGTTGGCAATCTTGGCCGCTTCTTCATCATGATACTTAGGCAGGCGAACCGGGGCTGACATGGTGGGCGAAACTGCTGAATTCTTGATAATCGGCTCCTGTTTAAATGTCGGTGCTTGATAAGGGTGGGAGACAATGCGGCGCTGACTTTCTGGCCAGCGTTGATTGTCAAAACCACGAAAATCAATGTTGATCTGCAGACCCTCTTGTTCGCGCAGCAGACGCAGCAGTGTTTCTAACTGATCCAGGTGCTGATTGGACATTGAATAAAGAGGATAGGAATGCGTTCTAAAATGTGGCCGGTAGATCTCAAAAAAGAAGTTAAACTGATCGTCATAATGATCATTGACTACCAGAATATGATAGATGGTTTTAGGCAGTCTTTTAAATAATGGCCAGACCTGTTCAGCAATTTGATGAGCAGCGCTGGCAAGTGAATCATCCATGGTTTACCTCATTAAATTTTTAATCGCCCCGCAGTTGGCAGCGAGGTCATGCTGAATATCAACAATCAATCAGAACAGCGAGATCTGCTGTGTATTGGCATCGCTGAGCCGGCTCAATGCAACGGAAATATTGCGAACGGCAGCCCCTGACCAAGCCTGATGAAAAATGCCAAGCAGATGATCGATCAACAGTTTTCGTTCAGCAGTTGGCTCAATGGTAATCTCATGACTATAGCTGGTGCGGCCATTCTCATCGGTAACGCCATTGGCATAGCCAAGTCCCAGGCGAATGCGACCGGCTTTTTGATGATGCCTGCTGAGTCGATCGATTACGTCGTTGGCAACCTTGATGATGCCCTGCTCAATGTCTTTTTGACGGCTGAGATCTTTAGGCATGACTTGTGAACTGCTCCAGCTGGGATTTTTAGGGGTCAGCCGTACGGAAAGATCAGTGCGGTCAATACCCCAAGCCAATGCGTAAAGATGAGTACCGACAACGCCAAATTCATGCTTAAGCCAATGAGGATCGGTATGAGCTAGATCGCCAATGGAATTAATGCCTAAAAGATTTAGTTTCGCAGCTGTTTTTTTACCAATGCTCCAAATATTGGTCAAATCATGTCGTGGCCAGATACGAGCGGCAAAATCATGATATGAAAGCCGTCCCTGAAAATTAGGCGCGTGCTTGGCGAACAGATCTAAGGCCAGTTTTGCCTGCAATGGATTTTCACCAATCCCAACCGTAGTCCGTAAGCCGAGTTCTTCAAAAACAGCCCGCTGAATTACCGCCGCTGCTTTTTCAGGAGTTGCGCCAAAAAATGGCCAGGTGTCGCTTAAATCAAGGATGCTTTCATCGATTGAGTATGGCCACCAGTGATCAGCATCAGCATAGCGACGGAAAATCTGATTGATCTGCCGGTTTTTTTGCCGATAAAGCGCTAGTCGTGGCGGAACGGTTAAAAGTCTGGCATCACTAGGAACCTTGTAGCCGCGGTCAACGTTGCGAATGCCAAAGTGCTTTTTAGCCAGTGGCGAGGTGGCGACGACCAGACCGCTGCCATTATTTTCATGTTCAGCCATGACCAGCAGAACGGAATCCAATGGGTCAATTCCGCGCTGAACGCTTTCAATGCTGGCGAAAAAAGACTTATTGTCAATCATCAAATAAACGCCATGTGGTTCATTATGGTAGTCAAGCATCTCAAAATGGCATCCTTTCAGGTAACTTTTAATCAATTATACGAACGTGTGTTTCAAAATGCAAATTAAACCATTAAGCAGCTGGTCTGATCCGAAACACGAAAGCAGCAGGTTGGCTGATGGTTTGCCAAATCAGCAGCGGATATCATAAATACCGGTTCGAAAAAATGTTACATTATTGTTGCAAATGAGTTACAATGGTAATGAAAAATTGAATCTGGAAAGGGGCGGTTGACATGATTAAGCAGTCGAAACATTGGCTAACGGGATTGTTGATGGCAGCAATGGTGCTGAGCTTAACTGGCTGTGCATCAGTCAGCGCTCCAATCGGCAACAATCAGTCAGCCGATTCCAGCAGCTCAGCGACAGCAGTTTCGCATCAGCGGGCCCCAAAGAAGCACGCGGCTGCCAAAACCAGTAAGGCCAGCCAATCCAGCAGCCAAACGTCGCAAAGTATCAGTTCATCAGCTGCAGCCGCAACCTCCAGCAGTCTTGATGGTGAGACTGTTCAATCATCAGACGCAGCGGTTCAGAAAGCCGAGCCAGCGACATCAGCAGCTCAAACGGCAGTCAGTCAAGCAGCTGCTTCAAATGAGTCAGCGCAGGTGGCTGCAACGGTTAACGATCAGGTAGTTGATGGACTTAACCAAGCCGCTGGTCTGCAGCCGGAAAATGGCGACCAATATATGACCTCACAGACCAGTGATGGCAGCTGGCAGGTTGACGTGCGGACCAGCAGCGGTGCAGGGCAGGATCCGAATGTCTCGCATTTAAAAGGAATCTACAAATACAATCCAGCAACCGGTCAATACCAACAGATGGATCCAATGACTGGTGAGTTCAACTAAATATTCACATTGCCAATGGTCATGAACGCTGGACGGTTGGCAATGGTTTTTTGCTCAGTGAAAGCATCCGTTAAAACGGGTGCTTTTTCTATCTCCAAAAATGCTTGACGATTATGGGAAAGAGAGTAAACTAAAAAATCGTTAGGTACATAACTATTATGTACCTAACGATTTTAATTGGAGGAAATAAAATGTCGATTAGCGATGAAATGCTGTTTGGTCATCTGTTTTTGTTGGGCATGGACATTCGAATGGTATCCAAGCCTAAACAACGTGGCTTTCATGGTCAAGGGCGCGTCTTGTTCCTATTGTCGAAACATGAGAATATCTCACAGCGTGAATTGGCCAGCCTGGCACAGATCAAGCCGGGTTCAATGACTGAGATTCTGACCAGAATGGAAAGAGACGGTCTGATTACAAGACAGCGCGATGTCAGCGACAAGCGCGTCATTCATGTGCGGCTGACCAAAGCGGGTACTGAACTGGCAAAAGAAAATCATCAGCGTCATCAATGGTTCTGCAAAACTCTATTCGGAACGCTGAGTGATGAGGAAAAAGCAGAACTTAATCGATTGATTTTAAAAATTGATCAAAACATCAAAAATGAATGTTTAAAAAATAAAGAAGGTGAGAATAGTCATGCTTAAGATTGCCAAACGTAATCTGCAATGGTGGGCCGTTGTCTTGGCGGTTTTATTTATGGTTGGTCAGGTCATTTGTGACTTGACGATTCCAACGCTGACCTCGGAAATTATCAATCGTGGGGTAGTCAAGCAGGATCTGTCGTTTATTACTCATGAAGGATGGATCATGATGGGGGTCGCGCTGATTGGACTGTTAATGGCAATTGGCAATATTTATTTTGCAGCCACACAGGCGATGAAGGTCGGCAAAAATCTGCGGGCTCAGATCTATCAGCGTGTTTTTCGGTTTTCGGAGCGTGAGATGTCAGAGTTGGGAACCTCATCTCTGATTACGCGCTCAACCAATGATGTGGTGCAGATTCAAAACGTGATCGTCCAGATGCTGCGGATGATGATTCAGTCGCCAATCATGTTGGTGGCGGCCTGTTTTTTGGCTTATCAGAGCGAACCAAGACTGACCAAGATTTTTCTGATCAGTCTGCCGATCTTGGCAGTAGTCATTATTATTATCATGTCGATGGCCACGCCTTTGTTTAAGAGTATCCAGAAAAAGACCGACCGCATCAATCTGATTTTTAGAGAAGGCTTGACTGGCGTGCGGGTGATTCGGGCCTTTAATCAAGACGACTATGAGCAGGAACGCTTTAAAAAGGCTAATCGCGACTATACGGATACTGGAATCAAGGCCTTTACGCTGGTCTCGTTGATGTTTCCGGTAATGTCCTTGATTTTGAGTCTAACCAACGTCAGCATCATTTGGATGGGCAGTCATCTGATTGCGAACATGACGATGGAAGTTGGTGATCTGATCGCGTTTTTAAGCTATGCCGTAATGATTTTGATCAGCTTCATGATGCTTTCGATGATCTTTGTCTTTGTTCCGCGGGCGCAGGCATCGGCAGTTCGAGTCAATGAGGTCTTGGAAAAGCCGATCAGCATTCACGATGCGCCAAAGGATCAGCAGCTAAAGCTCGATTTGAGCAAACCAGCCTCATTAAGCTTTGATCATGTCGATTTTCGCTATCATGGCGCTGAACGACTGGCGCTAGCCGATCTGAATTTTAAGGTTAAGGCTGGTCAGACGCTGGCAATTATTGGCGGAACGGGATCAGGCAAGTCAACTTTGGTGAATCTGATTCCGCGGCTTTTAGAGATTGAAAAAGGCGAGATTCGAGTCAACGATCAGCCAATCAATCGCTTGAGCCAGCATGATCTGCACAGCTTGATCTCGATAACGCAGCAAAAAGCCGTGCTGTTTACGGGGACGGTTCGCAGCAATCTGCAGTTTGGCAATGATCAGGCTGATGATGAACAGATGTGGCATGCCTTAGAAGTAGCTCGAGCAGCCGATTTCGTTAAGGAAGCTGGCGGTCTGGATGCAGTCGTTGAGCAAAATGGGAGCAACTTCTCGGGTGGTCAGCGGCAGCGGTTGGCAATTGCGCGGACGATCATTAAAAAAGCATCCGTTTATGTTTTTGACGATTCATTTTCAGCGCTAGACTTTAAAACCGATGCCCAGCTGCGAATGGCCTTAAAAGCCGACCCGCAGATCAAGCAGGCCGTGACGGTGATCGTGGCACAGCGGATCTCAACGGTTGCCGATGCCGATTTGATTTTGGTACTGGATGAAGGACGCGTGGTTGGACAAGGAACGCATGCTCAGTTGAAGGCTGACAATCCAACCTATCAGCAGATTCTGCATTCACAGATTCAGGAAGGAGATGAAGCACATGCGTAGAGGACCACATGGCGGACCACGCGGCAAGGAAGCCAAGGCACAGGATTTCTGGGGCACGACTGGTCGCTTGTTTTCCTATCTGCGGCCATGGGCTTGGGGAATGATTTTCTCGATCGTGCTGGCCATCATTTCCGTAATTCTATCGATCGTCTCGCCTAAGATCTTAGGACAGGCCACGACGACGATTTATCAAGGAATAATGAAGGGTTATGCTCAGATGAAGGCTGGGCAGCATCTGACCGCATTGCCGATTGATTTTGACAAGATCAAGCACATCGCCATTATTGTCGTTTTGCTTTATTTGTTCTCAGGCCTTTTCAGTCTGGCACAGCAGGTTATTATGACCAATATTTCGCAAAAGGTGGTCTATAACCTGCGCCGTGACGTTAAAGCCAAGATGAAAGTCGTTCCGGTTAAGTTCTATGATACGCACAGCAATGGGGATCTGATGAGTCGAATGGTCAATGATATGGACAACATTGCCACCACGCTGCAGCAGAGTCTGATTCAAATGATTACCAGTGTGATTACGTTTGTCGGAGTGCTGGCGTTGATGCTGTCTATCAGCTGGAAACTGACGCTGGTTGCGCTGATCATCGTACCTTTGAGTCTTGGTGTCGTTGGTATGATTGCTCCCCGTGCGCAGAAACTGTTCAGTACGCAGCAAGAGGAGCTCGGCAAGATCAATGCACAAGTTGAGGAAACCTTTGCTGGGCAGACGATCGTGCGGACGTTTAATCATGAAGAAGATGAAGAAGCCAAGTTCGCGCAGAAAAACGAGAAGTATTATCATTCTGCCTGGCTGGCGCAGTTCTTTTCGATTCTGATCTTTCCGTTTATGAACTGCATCAAAAACGTTGGCTATCTGCTGGTTGCTGTGATTGGGGCTGTACAGATCATCCATGGTCAGATTACGTTGGGCAACGTCCAGGCATTCTTGCAATATACCAACCAATTCTCGCAGCCTTTGACTCAGGTTGCCAATCTGAGCAGTACGATTCAGCAGACGATTGCCTCAGCTGAGCGAATCTTTGAAGTGCTGGACGCGCCGGAAATGGATGAGCGAATTTTAAAAGACCAGCCATTGACCGGTCATGATCAGCCTAAGATTGAGTTTAAAGACGTTCAGTTCAGCTATAATGACGAGCCGCTGATTCAAGACTTTAATCTCAAGGCGCCAACCAATCATATGGTCGCAATCGTTGGGCCGACTGGGGCCGGCAAGTCAACGATCATCAATCTTTTGGAGCGTTTCTACGACGTCAAGGGCGGTCATATCTATCTTGATGGGCACGATACGCGGACGATGACCCGCAGCCAATTAAGAACGCATATTGCAATGGTGTTGCAGGATACCTGGCTGTTTAAAGGCACGATCTTTGACAACATCAAGTATGGTCGTGAGGACGCAACTGAAGAAGAAGTCTATCAAGCAGCCAGATTAGCCTATGCCGACAGTTTTATTCGCGAGCTGCCAGATGGCTATCAGACGGTGCTGGATGAATCAGCGTCCAATATTTCCCAGGGTCAGCGGCAGCTGCTGACGATTGCCCGGGCATTTTTGGCTAATCCAGAAATTCTGATTCTAGATGAGGCGACCAGCTCAGTCGATACCCGAACCGAGTCTTTGATTCAAAATGCCATGAACGATATTCAGCAGAATCGAACCAGTTTTGTCGTGGCCCATCGTTTGTCGACGATTCGCAATGCCGAGCAGATCATTGTCATGAATCATGGGCGCATTATTGAAACGGGCAATCACCAAACCTTGATGGCTAAGCATGGCTTTTATGCTGATCTTTACAACAGTCAGTTCTTGGGTAATCAGATTTAGCTGATCATTCAGTGCTTGACATTTTAAAAAAAGATGTTAGATTAATAATCAATTAAAAATAAAGCATAAAAATGAGAACAGTGATGAGAAGAGTAGATCACAACGGGTCGTTAAAGAGAGTCCGATCAGGTGAAAGCGGACCGACCAATAATGATTGAAGATGAGCTCGGAGTTCGTTCAGGGGTCAATAGGCTACCTGAGCCGGTAAGCGACCGATATCTCGCCCAGTATGTCCGTACTGAATGAGACTGTCATTGTGAGATGGCAGTGAAAATGGGTGGTACCACGAAACGCCTTCGTCCCATGATTTCCTAAACTGATCGGGAAATCAGGATGAAGACGTTTTTTGTTTTTAAGGAGGAATCATCATGGCAGTTTCTGCAGCGTCTTCACGAGACTGGCATCGACTGCACGGTGACGTTCTTGTATCCGGCTACTCATCATTTTCGGCATGCCGGTGGTGAAAGAATCAAGCAGCACTATGTCTGTCTGGAGCAGATTCGTCAGCGATGTTTTGACGGTTTGATCATTACGGGAGCGCCAGTTGAATGTCTGCCGTTTGAAGCCGTTGACTACCGGGATGAGTTTAAGCAGATCGTTGAATGGGCTCACGATCACGTTAAATCGATCATTTATGAATGCTGGGCAGCTCAAGTGGGACTTTGGAATGATTTCGGCTTGCCCAAGCAGAAAATGAGCCATAAGCTATTTGGCGTTTATCAAGGAACCGCAAGCTGTGATTCAGCACTGTTAAAAGATCTCAATACGATCAAGATTCCGCAGTCTCGGTATACCAAAGTTGAGCTGCCCAAGCAACTGCCAGCAGGGCTAAAGATACTGGTCGCCAACCAGACGATTGATCCTTTAATCTATCAGGCTGATGAAGGACATTCGATCTATATTACCGGACATCCCGAATACAGCGCCGATACGCTCGACAATGAATATCAGCGTGATCAGCAAAAGGGCCTGGCTATTCAGCCGCCGAAAAACTATTATATTGATCAAAATCATCTGGATATCGACTATTCATAGCGGCAACCTGGAATTCAGCTTTATCGCAACCGGCTCAATAGCTTAGCTGGTTAGCGATCAGCCATCGATCTGGCAGTAGATGTGTTAGAATAAAGGCCGAGTCTAAATAAAGAGGTCAAAACATGCGCGAATATCAAAATACGATCCAATCCTTGAATGCCATGGTCGATGATGGCATCGTTCCTGGAATCAGCTGGGCAATCTTTGAAGGCAAGACAACCTTAAAAAACGTGGCCGGTCTGGCTCAGCTGCAGCCAAACAAAGAACCACTGATCGATGGCATGCTCTATGATGTGGCATCACTGACCAAAGTCGTGGGCACCATTCCCGTGATCATGCAGCTAAAGGACGCGGGACTTTTGGACTGGGATGATCCGGTCGTCAACTGGCTGCCAGAGCTGAATGATGATCGAGCTACGATTCGCAATCTGCTTACGCACACTTCCAGCATCGAAGGCTATATTCCGCATCGTGATGAGCTGCCGGCCGCTGAGCTGACTAAAGAAATGCTCAATACTCTGCGCGTTGGCCCTAATTTAAATAAGCAGATCCGCTATGCTGACGTTGGTCTGATCTATGTTGGCTGGATTGCTGAAAAAATCCTGGGTGAGCCGATTCAAAAAGCAATTACGGAACGGATCTTAAAACCGCTGCAGATGAATGATACGACGTTTTTCCCGGATCCAGCCAAATGCGTGCCAACCGAGATTAAAAAAGAACGGGGATTGATTCGCGGTCAGACGCATGATCCCAAAGGCTATGTCTTAGGTGAGCACTGCGGCAGCGCGGGGATGTTTGCCACGCTAGATGATCTATTAAAATTCAGTCATGCCCTGCTTGAAACGAATCTGGACGGACTGGTCGAACCGGCAACGATCAATAGCCTGTTTTATGATCAGACGCCGATGAATGGTGAACATCTGCGCAGCTTTGGCTGGAAACTGTTCCATTCGCGCAGCTGTGACCATCATTTTGTTATTTCGCATACTGGTTATACGGGAACGTGGATGGTTTTGGACAAACAGACTGATCAAGGGATGATCGTCTTGTCCAATCGCGTTCATCCAAGTGCCGACAATCAAGCCTTCCTGGATGCCAGGGATCACTTGTTTGCGACGTATCTAAATGAAAAGGACCAGTAAAAAAAACGTCACGCAGCGCTGCGTGACGTTTTTATTATTGGTTTTGCATTGAGCTTTTAAGATTGTCCATTCGTTTGATGACCAGTGTTTCAAATAAAACCAGCAGACAGCCAAAAGGCAGTACCCAGTTGTCGGGAGCAATCAGCAAGAGAATGATCAAAAGCCAAGAGCCCCAGTTCCATTTGCTTTCAACGCGCATGGTGCTGAACAGCCGCTGCTTTAGCTGAGGGTCACGGGCCAGATCTTGGTTGCCGCGCAGCCAGGCATATAAGCGAAATTCCCAAAAGCTTTCAACAATAAAGATAATCGTGATCAAAGTAGCATAGAGATCAGTATTAATCATTCATTCACCATTCCTTTGACTAGAAGGTCGGCTTGATTTCCAGGGCCGCTGCCTGACTGAGATCGGCAGCGGGATATTTATGGTGCAGGGCAGCCAACAGGATCTTTTTGGCGATCTCACCGTTGCGCGTCAAAATTGGTCCGTGGAAGTAAGAACAGTAGACGTTTTTGTAGATTGCGCCTTCACTGCCATCCTCGCCATTATTGCCATGACCGGAAACGACCTTGCCCAATGGACGCTCACCCTTGCCTAGATAAGTCTTGCCATTGTGATTTTCAAAGCCATGGTATTCCTGCCCGGTTTCTTCATTTTTAATGGTAATGTCACCAATGAAGCGGTTATGGTCCTGACTCAGGGTGTAGTGATCCAAAACGCCCAGACCGGGAATTTTTTCACCGTTTGCACCAATATAGTAGTGCCCCAGGAGCTGGTAGCCGCCGCAGATCGCCAGCAGCGGCTTGCCATCATTGATAAATTTTTCGATCCCGGCTTTTTTGTTAGGCAGGTCTTTTGAGACAACCAGTTGCTCATAGTCCTGGCCACCGCCAAACAGTGCCATGTCAAACTCGTCAGGATTAAATTCCTCATCAATGCTGACAACCTTAACGGCAATGTCGGCATCCATCTGTTTGGCATAATAGCGCAAGGCGATGATGTTGCCAACGTCACTGTAGGTATTTAGCAGATCACCATAAAGATGGGCCAGATTCAGATGGTACTTGGTCATTAGTCCATCCCTCCTTTAATGTATCCTTTTTCGGCCAGCAGCTTGCGGAGCTGTAAAACGGCCGTATAGCTGGCTAAGACATAAACGTGATCAGTTGGCAGATCCTTGATTTTGGTCAGTACGCTGGCAAGTTCCGGTTCTTTCCATATATTGTCGACTCCGGCCATCGTCAGTCGCGTGGTGATATCCTTGTAGCGCTCGCCGCCAGTCATATACTGCTTGATATCATGCTGAGTCAGCTTTTCAAAGTCGCCGTCCCAGATCCAGCTGGTGTCGATCCCATCGGCGTAGTTGGCGTTTAACAAAAAGACAAAGCTGAATGGTTCGGGATCAGTCTCGATCATATCAAGAACCTGATTGAGGCCAACGGGGTTCTTGACCAAAATCAGCGTTGTTTTTTTACCATCGATATTGATCTCTTCTTGGCGCCCAAAGACTCGTTCGTCGGATTCAAAGGCATGCTTGATCTGCGATTGACTGACGCCTAGGAAACGACCCAGCGCATAGGCCGCCAGCGCATTGTAGATGTTGTAGAGACCACCGATTTCAATCCGATATTCCTGGCCGTCAAGTTTAAACGTTGAGCTGGTTGGCGTCAGTTTTCCCAGTTTGGTAACGGCGTAGTCAAGCTTAGGACGCTTAAAGCCGCAATGTGGGCAGAAGTAGTCGCCTAAGCCGGCATAGGTGATCAGGTGGTAGTGCAGAATGTGCTGACACTTAGGACAAAGCAGACCGTCAGTATTGGCTGGAGCTCTCAGGTCATCGTGATGCTCGTGGTTAAAGCCGTAATAGATAACGGGGTTTGGCAGGTTCTGCGTGTTGAAGAGCTGCTCGTCACCGTTGGCAATGATCGTGGCTTTTGGTGCCATCCGCACGCCTTTGAGAATCTTTTCATAGGTTGTGTAGATTTCGCCATAGCGGTCCATTTGATCACGGAAAATATTGGTAAAGACAAAGGCAACTGGCGTGATATAGGAGGTGACGATGGCTACGTTGGCCTCGTCAACTTCCAAAACGGCCAGCCCTTTTTGTTTTGGCTTGGGTGCGGTGATAAACGTCGTAACGATTCCCTGCTTCATGTTTGAGCCGGTGGGATTGGTCAAGACATCGCTGTATTTTTCGCGCAGGACGCGGACGCTTAGTGCAGTCGTCAAGGTCTTGCCATTAGTCCCAGTGACAATAACCAGGTCATATTTTTTAGCAAACGACTGGAGAATGTCGGGATCCAGCTTTAAAGTGATCTTGCCTGGCAATGAGCTGCCGCCGTGCATGAAGGTATGCAAAAACCAATAGCTGGAGCGACCAGCAAATTCGGCAAATGAGCTTTTCAGTGACATAAAAAAATCCTTCCGCAAAATAATTTTTAACTTATTATAGTACCGATCAATTTTAAACTTTGCATCCAAAAAAAGAAAGTCATCATGCTCAAATCGTCTAAAAGGTCCACAGCAGCGATAATTTGTGATAAAATTTTATACTTGTGTCGACTGAATTGCAGCCTTGGGTCAGACGGTTTAAAATAGGTCTGATTTTCGGTATAATTTAGTTACTATTGCAAAGAAAAGGTGAAAGAGCGTGGCACAGTTATTCTTCAAGTATGGCGCGATGAATTCCGGCAAGTCGATCGATGTCTTAAAAGTAGCTCATAACTACGAAGAACAAGGCAAACCGGTTGTTTTACTGACCAGTGGCGTGGATACGCGGTCAGGGCGGGGGACGATTGCCAGTCGAATTGGTCTGGAAAGAAAAGTTCATCCAATCATGAAAGACACCAATGTCTATGAATACGTCAAAAACATTGACCAGCGCATCTACTGCGTCTTGATCGATGAGGCTCAGTTTCTGTCCAAAGAGCATGTCTTACAGCTGACGCAGATCGTTGATGAATTAAACATTCCCGTCATGACGTTTGGCTTGAAGAATGACTTTCGCAATGAGCTGTTTGAGGGCTCCAAATATCTTTTGATCTATGCGGACAAGATCGAAGAAATGAAGACTATCTGCTGGTTCTGCCCTCATAAGGCAACCATGAATCTGCGCATGCTTGACGGTCATCCCATTTATGAAGGAGAACAGGTTCAAATCGGCGGCAACGAGTCGTACTACCCGGTTTGCCGCAAGCACTACTTTCACCCGCTGCTGAATAAGAAACAGGAGAAATAATCATGGAAATGGAAGAAATCTTTGACAAGCTTCAAGCGGTTGCCGATCGCTATGATGAGCTCAATGAATTGATCAGTGATCCAGAAGTAATTGCTGATACTGCTCGGTTTATGAAATTGTCCAAGGAAGAAGGAAGCCTGCGCGAAACCGTTGAAAAGTACAACGAATATAAACAGGTAACGCAAACCATTAAAGATGACGAAGAAATGCTTCGCGAAATTGATGATCCTGATCTAACGGCGATGACCAAAGATGAGATTGCCTCGTCTAAGGAACGGCAGGCCACGCTGGAAAAGGAATTGGAAGTGCTTTTGATTCCCAAAGACCCGAATGATGACAAAAACATCATCATGGAGATTCGTGGGGCCGCTGGCGGGGATGAAGCCAGTCTGTTCGCGGCTGATCTATACGACATGTATCTGCGCTATGCTGAAAAGCAGGGCTGGAAAGTTGAAGTCGTTGACAAAAATGAAACTGAAGTCGGCGGCTTTAAGGAAATCTCTTTGCTGATCACTGGCGACAAGGTCTACTCCAAGCTGAAGTTTGAAAACGGCGCGCACCGAGTTCAGCGGGTACCGGTAACGGAATCGGCTGGTCGTGTGCACACGTCAACGGCGACGGTCGGTGTAATGCCTGAAGCTGAGGACGTGGAAATTGATATCGATCCTAAAGACATTCGTACTGATGTTTATCGTTCATCTGGTGCCGGTGGTCAGCACATCAACAAGACTTCCTCTGCCGTTCGGATGACGCACCTGCCAACTGGTATCGTAGTGGCGATGCAAGACGAGCGTTCCCAGCAGCAGAACCGGGCTAAAGCCATGCGGATCTTAAAAGCGCGGGTTTACGATTACTACCAGCAAAAAGAACAAAATGCCTATGATCAAAAGCGTAAGGATGCGATTGGGACTGGGGATCGTTCTGAACGAATCCGGACCTACAACTATCCGCAAAACCGGGTTACCGACCATCGTATCGGCTTGACGCTTAACAAGCTGGATAAGATCATGGCTGGCGATCTGGACGAGATTATCGAGGCCTTGATCATTGCCGATCAAACCAAGAAACTGGAGCAGCTGCGCAATGAATAAGCCAACCGGTGAGTCTTGGAACTATTTTCAAGCTCAGCGCTGGGCAGCCGAATATTTGAAAGAACGCGGATTGGATCCGCAGACGCCTGAGTTTATTTTGAAAATGATTCATGACTGGAACACGACAACGCTTTTAATGCATAATCGCGATCGCATGCCATCCGAAGAAGCAGTGCGGTTTCGGCGGGCAATCGAGCGGGTGGCCGATCATGAACCGCCGCAGTATGTCGTTGGCAAAGCGCCGTTTTACGGGCGGATGTTTATCGTCAGTCGCGATGTCTTGATCCCAGAAAGCGAGACTGAGGAACTGGTCGAGTGGGTGCTGGACACGATGCCGAAAGATAAGCCGCTGCGTGTGCTGGATTTGGGAACTGGCAGTGGCGTGATTGGGATTACGCTAAAGCTTGAAAGACCGCTTTGGCAGGTGACGCTTAGTGATATCTCAGCTGGCG
The DNA here is from genome assembly GCF_001436025.1 of Limosilactobacillus mucosae DSM 13345. Lineage (GTDB taxonomy): Bacteria > Bacillota > Bacilli > Lactobacillales > Lactobacillaceae > Limosilactobacillus > Limosilactobacillus mucosae. The sequence continues at coordinate 15,045 of NZ_AZEQ01000004.1, forward strand.
CCTTGCGGGTAGCGACTGCCAATCAGCGTCTGCATGGAACCAATCTGCCAGAAATCGAAAGCGATATGTTTGCCAGACTGGCGGATCAAAAGTTTGATTTGATCGTTACTAATCCGCCATATATTGCAACGTCAGAAATCTCTTTAATGGATAAGGCCGTTTTAGACTATGAGCCGCCGGTTGCTCTGTTTGCCGATGAGCATGGTCTTGGCTTTTATCATCGGCTGTTTGAAAGCATTGGCGATCATTTAACGACGCATGGTCAGCTGTTTGGGGAAACCGGATTTGACCAGGAGCAAAGCATTCAAGACCTTTGTCATCAAGTCGCGCCATATGCTCAGATCGAAACTCGTCATGATATGGCCGATCGCATGCGGATGATTCATGCATGGAACTTTTAAGTTTGGGAAGGAAACACGATTTTGGAAACAAGAATTTTTAAGCTGAATGAAATTGATCAAGCAGCTCAAGCCATTAAAGATGGACAGTTAGTGGCTTTCCCAACTGAGACGGTCTACGGTTTGGGTGCCGATGCTACTAATGAAGCTGCGGTCAAAAACGTCTATCTTGCCAAAGGACGGCCCAGCGACAACCCTTTGATCGTCCATGTCGCATCGATTGAAATGGTTGAACGGTACGCGGCTGAGATTCCGAACAGCGCGCGTCAGCTGATGAAGGCGTTTTGGCCCGGCTCATTGACGATTATTTTAAAGATCAAGCCAGGCTCGCTTTCAAAAACGGTTACGGGGGGACTTGAAACGGTTGCCTTTCGCTACCCTGATTGTCAGCCGACGCTGGACCTGATCTTAAAAGCCGGCGTTCCAATTGTTGGTCCGTCTGCCAATACGTCAGGAAAGCCTAGTCCGACAACGGCTCAGCACGTCTTTCATGATTTGAATGGCAAGATTTTCGGGATTCTTGATAATGGTCCGACCCGGGTAGGAGTTGAGTCAACGGTACTGGATCTGTCGACGCCGCAGCCGGCAATTCTGCGTCCAGGTGCCGTTACCAAAGCTCAGATTGAATCTGTGATCGGTTCAATCGACTTGGATCAGCACCATGTTGGGACCAATGAAACGCCTAAAGCTCCAGGGATGAAGTATCGCCATTATGCACCGGGCGTTCCAGTAGCCATCGTTGATCCGCAGACGAATTGGCAAAGCGTTAACGCCTGGATTGAAGAGCAGCCGTCTAAGGTTGGGGTAATGGCTGAAAAACAGATCCTGGATGCATTCAGCTGGCCGGATAATGCTGTCATCTACTCGCTTGGCGAAGACGTCAGCGATGCCAGCTCACATTTGTTTGCCGGCCTGCGATTCTTTGACGATCAAAAAGACGTTGCCTCCATTCTGGTACAGGGGTTGGATGCAACCGGTCTGGGCGCAGCCTACATGAACCGTCTGAATAAATCGGCTGGCGGCAAGCATTTTGAGGTACCGGTCAAATAATTGATAAAATTTGCTTTTTGCCTAAGCAACCAGGTCCGTTTTTGGTACAATAGTTGAGAAACATTTAAGGAGAGTTATATATTCATGGGCAAGTTTGAAGTTATTGAACATCCACTGGTTCAACACAAATTAACGATGATTCGCGACAAAAACGTTGGGACTAAGTTTTTCCGCGAAACGGTCAAGGAAATTTCAACGCTGATTGCTTACGAGGTTTCCAAGAACATGCCGCTCAAAGAAGTTGAAATCGAAACGCCAATCTGCAAGACGACTCAAAAGGAACTGGCCGGCAAGAAAGTTGCCATTGTGCCAATCTTGCGGGCTGGTCTGGGAATGGTTGAAGGATTCACCGATTTGATTCCGGCAGCCAAGATCGGTTTTATTGGCATGTACCGTGATGAAGAAACGCTTAAGCCACATGAATATTTCGTCAAGCTGCCAAGCGATGTTTCGGAACGTCAATTATTCGTTGTCGACCCAATGCTGGCAACGGGTGGTTCGGCAGTTGATGCAATTGGCGCCTTAAAGAAGCGGGGCTGTGAAGAAAAGAACATCAAGTTTGCCTGCCTGGTTGCTGCTCCAGAAGGCGTTAAGGCAATCCAAGCCGCTTATCCGGATGTTGACATCTACACGGCAGCCTTGGATGAACGCTTAAACGAACAAGGCTACATCGTCCCAGGACTAGGCGATGCCGGCGATCGTCTTTTTGGCACCAAGTAGTCTGATCTAACATTAAAGGTTCAGTCTGTGACCTGCTCACGAGCTGGGCTTTTTTATTTTGCCAGATAAAAGTCTTAACATTTTTTAACAACTGTCGGTAAACGAAGCCAAACTTGCCAAAAATAGTAAAATGGTAGCTGATTGTTAAAATTAAATCCAATAAAGGATCTGAGAAAATGCAGAAATTAAAAGGTTCGGCCGGTTTTGCAAGACAGTTTTTGATCTTGCTGGTTATTGGGCTGGGTGCGCTGCTGTTTACCTTTCATAATGAGGCTTTTTATCAGCGACCATTGGCAAAAGTTGAACAGGTACATAACGAAAAAGCCGTTAAGCAGACTGATGAGTTTAAAAACGTTGATTGGCAGACTAAGCAGCACCTTAGAATTAAAATGCTGAATGGCAAATATCGCGGTCAAGTGCTTACGGTTACCAATACCTATTCTTATTCCGGGGCAATGGATCAGAGGTATCGAGTCGGCAACGAGATTTTTTTGACGCGCGTTCATGAAAAAAATGGCGAGCTGCATGCTGCCATTGCCGGCTATAAGCGTGATACCGTCATTGTCTTTTTAGTCTGGTTGGTAATTTTGCTGCTGCTGTTGATGATGAGAAGACAAGGCAGCTTAGCTCTGCTTAGTGTGATCGTCAATACGATTCTGTTTATGCTGGCTATTGAGCTGGATCTGAAAATGCAGTCCTCGCACGTGCTGCTGATTTTTGGCGTGCTGGCATTGATTTTTACGGTCATCAGTCTGGTCATGATTCTAGGTTTTACCAGGCGAATGCTGGCTACCTTGGGGGCAACAGTTTTTGGCACGATTGCCGCAATGCTGATCAGTCTGCTGGTTTTTAATCTGACACAGGAACGCGGAATTTATTATGAATCGATGCAGTATGTCACTCAGGTTCCGCGACCGCTCTTTTTGGCCGAGACGCTGCTGGGGTCGCTGGGTGCCGTAATGGATGAGTCAAGTGACATCGTGGCGACGATCTTTGAGCTCAAACAGCTTGATCCAGCTGCAACCAAGCGTCAGCTGTTCTTAGCCGGACGCAGCGTCGGTCAATCCATTATGGGGCCGTTGGTTAACGTCTTGTTTCTGATTTTTATGGCCGATACCTTTACCTCATCTTTGCTGTATTTGAAAAATGGCAATTCCTGGGGCTACACGTTTTCAATGAATATGTGTCTGGGCACCGTTCAAAGCTTGATCAGCGGAATCGGCATCGTTTTGGCGATTCCGATTGCCAGTGCATTAGCAGCACTTTTATTAGGAAAGAAGGCAAAAGCATGAGTACGATTACGGCATTGGGACTGGTCTTGATGATTTTGATGATTTTAGTTGGCGGTAAGCAGGGATGGACATCATTTTTAAGCCTGCTGCTAAACTTTGGCTTTTTATATTTTGCGATCGTACTGATTGCCTTCCACGTTCCGCCGTTGTTTGTAACGCTGACGACTGGAACTATTATTTTGGCAGTAACGATTTTTATGGGTGAGGATGATCTAAAAACGACCGTGACGGCTTTTTACGCATCGCTGATCGTAATGGGAATTCTCCTGCTGCTGATTATTGGCGTTGAGCACTGGGCAATGGTACAGGGCTTTGGTCCCGAAGACAGTGAGGATCTGGAGGGCATGTCGATTTTAATTGGTATCAGCTATCTGAAAGTGGCTGTTACAACGACGATTCTAAGCACGCTGGGGGCGATTGCTGAAGCAGCGATGGCGGTAGCTGCGGGACTGACTGAGGTTTTAAATGCGCATCCTGATATCTCGACTGCTCAGATTATGAAAAGCGGCATGGCAATTGGCGGACAGATTATTGGAACGACTTTTAATACGTTGTTCTTTGGCTTTTTTGGCGGTTTTTTAACGCTTTTTATCTGGTTTGCTGGATTACATTACTCATTTGGAACGATTATGAATAATAAGATTTTTGTTGCCGAGATGATAATGGTATTGACTTCTTTTATTGGAGTTCTGTTAACGGTTCCGATTACGGCTTGGATAATGGGGCTGCGCAAAAAGACGATAGTTGACAGTTTTTCTGAAAACAAGTAAGCTATAGTCTAGTAACTTGAATATCGGTCCTTTAATGAAATCCAGAGAGGTTTCCAAGGACGCGTTAAAATAATCATCCATCTTGCGGGTTGTTTTAAGGTAGTCTTTGGGCCGGAGCTCAAGGGCTATTATTTTTATCTGCATAGGGGTGTTTTTGAATGGCACATCGTGATGGCGTCGTTTTAGACGTTGATGAAAGGCCAGAGTTTGGTCAGTGGGTTGGATTGTCATTGCAGCATATGTTCTCAATGTTTGGTTCAACCGTGCTGGTGCCGATTCTGGTTGGATTGAATCCAGGAATCGCTTTGTTCAGTTCAGGGGTTGGAACTTTGATGTATCTGCTGATCACGCGTCACAAGATTCCGGCTTATATGGGTTCGAGCTTTAGTTTTATCGTCCCAATGATGGCATTGATGAAATCAACGGGCTACCCAGGGATTGCTCAAGGTACGATCGCGGTTGGCTGTGTGTACTTATTGGTATCGTTGATCGTTACGATGATTGGCTCGGACTGGATTGATCGCGTGCTGCCGCCAATCGTGGTCGGCCCAATCGTGATGGTGATCGGACTTTCTTTGGCCAGCACGGCGGCTAAAGATGCCACGCTGAACGGTACGCATTATGACCTGCGCTATTTTGCCGTTGCCATGCTGACATTGTTGGTTACGATTGCTTTTAACATGTTTTGTAAAGGCTTTTTGGGTTTGATTCCGATTCTGCTGGGGATTGTTTGCGGCTATGTGATTGCCTGTCTGTTTGGCATTGTTGACCTGGCGCCAGTAGCTGCGGCACATTGGTTCAGTCTGCCTGATTTTCAGGTTCCGTTCGTGACCTATCAGCCGCATTTTTATTGGGGCGCGATTTTAAGCATGGCACCAATTGCGTTTGTTACCATGACTGAGCACATGGGGCATATCATGGTTCTTAACGAGCTGACCGAACGCAACTACTTTAAGGATCCCGGGTTGAATCACACTTTGGCTGGGGATGGGACGGCTTCGATTATTGCCGGCTTCGTTGGTGGACCGCCAGTGACGTCTTATGGAGAAAACATTGGTGTCTTGGCAATTACCCGCGTTCATAGCGTCTACGTTCTGGCAGGGGCTGCCTTGTTTGCCGTCTTCTTCAGTTTTGTCGGCAAGCTGAGTGCGTTGATTGAATCAATCCCAGGCCCCGTTATTGGTGGGATTTCCTTCCTATTATTTGGTGTGATTGCCTCTAGCGGTCTGCGGGTTATGATCGAAGACCAAATCGACTTTAACAAGAAGCGTAATTTGATGATCAGCTCGGTAATTCTGGTGATCGGGATCGGTAATGCCTACTTAAAGTTAGGCCAATATCAGTTTTCGGGATTGGCGGTGGCAGCGGTCTTGGGGATTGTTTTAAATCTGATCCTGCCTGATGAGGCTGCCAGCGAACGTAAGAAAAACAACTAGACCAATTAAAAAGAAACAAATGATGACGTTTTATCTCAAATGTCATCATTTTTTTATTTGTGTCAATGAATAGATATAAATTATAAACAATTTATTAGGTTGGTTTATATATTATATTAACTCGAAGTGCCTGCTGTGTAACGGATTGAGCTGATGTTGGCGCTTTCTTTGACTCTGATATTTTTTTGAAATTTTAATGAAATAATGCTATATTAATGATCGTAACTTGGGACAGTTCGTGGTTGTTTCAACGAGATGGAATCCAATTTACAAACCAAATTATTGTTATAAAGAAAAGAGGTGGAATATAAATGGGCGGTGAAGCTTATACTTTTAAGCTATTCGGCCTTACGTTCAATGCGACTAACGTGATTTCAGGCACCATTATTTTTGTCTTGGTCTTCTTTGTTTTATTTGGTCTTTCACGGCATTTGCAAATGAAGCCTAAAGGCGGTCAAAACGTAATTGAGTGGTTGATTGAATTTACAAACGGTATCGTGCGGGAACAAATGCCTGCATCAGAAGTTGGCAACTACAGCTTCTTGGCCTTCGTACTGTTTGCCTTTATCTTCTTCTCAAACCAGCTGGGTCTGATTTTCCAAATCGGATGGAACGGAAACGAGATTGTGAGAAGTCCCACTGCCGATCCAGTCGTAACGCTGACTTTCTCGTTGAGCATGATCATGCTGGCACACTTTGCCGGGATCAGCAAAAACGGTTTGAAGCACTACTTTGGCTCTTACCTCAAGCCATATGCTGTTATGCTGCCAATTAACTTGGTTGAGGAATTTGCCAACTTCTTGACGCTTGGTCTGCGGCTCTTTGGTAACATTTTTGCCGGGGAACTGCTGCTGAAGTTGCTTGGACAGATGGCCTTTTCACACGGTGTTCCAACGATCCTGGTCAGTCTGCCACTTGAAATTATTTGGCAAGGCTTCTCAGTCTTCATTGGGGCTATTCAGGCTTATGTCTTTGTAACATTAACTACGGTTTATATTTCTCAGAAGGTTTCTGCTGAGGAATAAGCATATCTTAAGGAGGATATAAAAATGGGTGCAATTGCTGCAGGTATCGCTGCTTTTGGTGCGGCACTGGGTGCCGGTATTGGTAACGGTTTTGTTATTAGCCACACGATCGATGGGATGGCTCGTCAACCAGAAATGTCTGGTGCACTGCGTGGTACGATGTTCATTGGTGTTGGTTTGATCGAAGCCATGCCTATCCTGGCCATCGTTATTGGCTTCCTTGTAATGAACAAGTAGTTCAAAATAACTAAAGCTATCAATTTACAAGGAGGTGTCAATAGATGTTGCAAGGTGTTCTGGCTCAATCCAATAGCTTATACGTCGGAGACATGCTGTTTTACATTGTTTCATTTATTATCCTGATGCTGTTGGTTAAGCATTATGCTTGGAAACCAGTTACGGATATGATGAACAAGCGGGCAACCAAGATTTCCGATGACATCGACAATGCAGAAAAGTCGCGTGCCGAAGCAGAAAAGCTGGCTGCACAGCGTCAAACTGAATTGCAGAACTCTCACCAAGAAGCCGCCAAGATTATCAGCACGGCCAAAAAGACTGGTGAAGCTCAACGGGACCAGATCGTTACGGATGCGCAAAAAGATGCACAGGTCGTAAAAGAGCAAGCCCAAAAGGATGCTGAGCAGGCACGTCGTGATGCTCTGAAAGGGGCGCAAAACGATGTTGCCAACTTATCTATTGAGATTGCTTCCAAGCTCATCCACAAGGAATTAAACGCGGACGATCAAAAAGCACTGATCGATTCGTACATCGAAGGGTTGGTAAAACATGAGTCTTGATAAGAAGACGGTTGCTAACCGCTATGCGAAAGCAATTTTTGAGCTGGCTGAAGAAAACGGTCAACTCGATCAGACTTATCAAGAATTACCTGCTTTGCGTCAAGTCTTCGAAGAAAATGACAGTTTGGCAGCGCTGTTGAGCGGTGTCGATCTGTCACTCGCTGAGAAAAAATCTTTGATTGATGCATTGAAAAAGGATGCTTCGCCATTCGTTTCCAATCTGATTCAAATGGTTTTTGATTACGGCCGCATGGATGATTTGGTCGCAATTATTGATGAGTTTGAACGGCGTTACGATGCATTTAACAAACGCATCCACGCCGAAGTAATCACAGCGGTGCAACTCGATACGAAGCAACGCGATCAACTGAAGGCTGGTCTGGCTAAGCGCCTGTCAGCCAACGAAATCGTATTGCACGAAACGGTTGATCCGTCAATTTTAGGCGGAGTCATCATCCGAGCAAACAATGAAACTCTGGATGGTAGTCTCAGTTCAAAGATTGAACAAATTCGTCGTTTACTTGTTAAATAATCAATTGTCAAAGAGGTGAGACCTTTATGAGCATTAAAACTGAGGAAATCAGTTCACTCATCAAGAAGCAGCTCGCCAACTATCAGGACCAAATTTCCGTTGAAGAAACTGGGACGGTTACCTATGTTGGTGACGGGGTTGCTCGTGCCGATGGCTTGGAAAATGCCATGGCTGGTGAGTTGCTCGAATTTAGCAACGGTGTCTACGGGATGGCCCAAAACCTCGAAAGTAACGATGTTGGTATCGTTATTTTAGGGGACTACACGGGAATCCGTGAAGGCGATACTGTTAAGCGGACGGGCCGGATTATGGAAGTTCCCGTCGGTAAAGAACTGTTAGGTCGGGTCGTTGACCCACTGGGACGTCCAATTGACGGTCTTGGCGAAATCAAGACCAACAAGACGCGTCCCGTGGAAAAGAAGGCCCCTGGCGTTATGCAGCGGAAGAGCGTTAGCGTGCCACTGCAGACTGGGATCAAGGTTATTGATGCCTTGGTACCAATTGGTCGTGGCCAACGTGAATTGATCATTGGTGACCGTAAGACTGGTAAGACTTCACTTGCCATTGACACGATCATCAACCAAAAAGACCAAGACATGATTTGTATCTATGTTGCAATTGGTCAAAAGGAATCAACGGTACGGGCTCAAGTTGAAACGCTGCGTCAATATGGCGCCTTGGACTACACGATCGTCGTTTCAGCCAGTGCCTCCAACCCTGCACCAATGCTTTACCTGGCACCATATGCCGGAGCTGCAATGGGTGAAGAGTTTATGTACAATGGCCAAGATGTCTTGATCGTTTACGATGACTTGACGAAACAAGCCGATGCCTACCGTGAACTGTCACTGATTCTGCGGCGGCCACCAGGTCGTGAAGCCTACCCAGGTGACATTTTCTACACGCACTCACGTCTGCTTGAACGTGCTGCACGGCTTTCAGACGACATGGGCGGCGGTTCAATGACTGCTCTGCCAGTTATTCAGACCCAAGCCGGTGACGTTTCAGCCTACATTCCAACCAACGTTATCTCCATTACTGACGGTCAGATCTTCTTGGATTCTGATTCCTTCTATGCTGGTCAACGTCCAGCCATCAACGCCGGGACTTCGGTTTCTCGTGTCGGTGGTGACGCTCAGATCAAAGCCATGAAGAAGGTTGCTGGTACGTTGCGTCTGGATATTTCTGCCTACAACGAACTGGCTGCCTTTGCGCAATTCGGTTCTGATCTGGATGAAAACACGCAGCGTCGTCTGGGCCGTGGTGAACGGACGATGGAAATCTTAAAGCAGGGCCTGCACGAGCCACAACCAGTCGCTCAACAGGTTGTAACGCTTTTTGCTCTGTCACATGGCTATGTTGACAACATTCCTGTTCAAGACGTTCGTCGCTTTGAACAGGAACTGGCTGCCTACATGCGTGCAAACCATCAAGACGTTTATGACCAGATTGCAGAAACTGGCAAGCTGCCAGAAGGCGATGTTATCGACCAGGCAATCAAGGACTTTAAGGAAACGTCATTTCAAACCAGCGACAGCGACAAAGCTGCCAAAAACTAAGCATGACTAGTCGAAAGGACGGTGAGATTTAGTGCCAGCTTCACTTGCTACTGTTAAACGCAAGATTCAGTCAACCAAGAGCACGCGTCAGATTACCTCTGCCATGCAAATGGTTTCTACGGCTAAGCTTAACCAGATTCAGCACCATACTAAGGCTTATGAGGCCTATGCTGCTACGGTTCGTGAAGTCCTGTCCAGCATGGTCAAATCTCACAGTACGACGGATGCTGATAGTAAAGATCAGTTCACGTCGCTGTTTGACAAACGACCAGTACAGCAGACTGGCATCTTAGTTATTACATCTGACCGGGGATTGGTAGGAAGCTACAACAGCAACGTTATCAAAGAAACCCTGGAAACGATGAAAAAACACCATTTGAATAAAGACAACACGGTTTTCCTGACGATTGGACGAACCGGGACCGAGTTCTTTAAGAAACGCGGTATGAACGTTGTTTATGAGTACACTGGTGTTAGTGACGTGCCAACGTACAAAGAAGTCCGTGGGATCGTTAAGACCACGGTACAAATGTACAATGACGGAGTATTTGACGAACTTTTCCTGTCATATAATCACTACGTCAACCGGATTACGTCACACGTTCGGGTTCAAAAGATGATGCCAGTGTCAGAAGATTCAATGACCGACGATCAGCCGGCCGTAAGTGAAGAATCTGCTGACAAGACGCGGATTTCGCCTGAATTCGAATTCGAACCTTCCGCCAACGATATCGTTTCGGTAATCGTTTCGCAATACGCGGAAAGTTTGGTTTATGGAGCGATTTTGGATGCCAAGACGTCTGAACACTCCTCAAGTGCCAATGCAATGAGCTCTGCTTCCGACAATGCTGATGAGATCATTTCGGATTTGGAGCTTCAATACAACCGGGCACGGCAAGCTGCCATTACCACGGAAATTACTGAAATTACCGGTGGTATGACGGCCCAAGAATAATCATTCTAGTAAGTAGGAGGAAACAGCATGAGTGCTACTGGTAAAGTTGTACAGGTTATCGGTCCAGTTGTCGATGTTGAATTCCCCTTGGACGACAAGCTGCCAGAAATCAATGACGCGCTGAAGATCGATAAAGGCGATGGCACGACGCTGACTACTGAAGTTTCCCTTGAACTGGGTGACGGTGTGGTACGGACGGTTGCCATGGACGGTACCGATGGTCTGCAACGTGGCATGAAGGTCGAAAACACGGGCGCTTCAATCAGCGTTCCAGTTGGTGACGACACTCTGGGTCGAGTTTTCAATGTCCTTGGTGAACCAATCGACAATGGTCCAGAATTCGGCCCAGATGCCAAGCGGATGCCAATTCACCGTGAAGCACCTAAGTACGAAGATTTGAACAACACTACGGAAATTTTGGAAACGGGGATCAAGGTTATCGATCTGCTTGCTCCATACGTTCGTGGTGGTAAGATTGGTCTTTTCGGTGGTGCCGGTGTCGGCAAGACCGTCTTGATTCAAGAATTGATCCACAACATTGCTCAAGGCCACAATGGGATTTCCGTATTTACCGGTGTTGGTGAACGGACCCGTGAAGGTAATGACATGTACTTCGAAATGAAGGCTTCTGGGGTTCTGAGCAAGACGGCCATGGTCTATGGTCAAATGAACGAACCACCTGGTGCCCGGATGCGGGTTGCCTTGACTGGTTTGACGATCGCGGAATACTTCCGTGACGTAAAGGGCCAAGACGTGCTGCTGTTTATCGACAACATCTTCCGGTTTACTCAAGCCGGTTCAGAAGTTTCAGCCTTGCTGGGACGGATTCCATCTGCCGTTGGTTATCAGCCAACGCTGGCTACTGAAATGGGTCAGCTGCAGGAACGGATTACTTCGACTAAGAAGGGTTCCATTACGTCGATTCAAGCCGTTTATGTTCCTGCCGATGACTACACCGACCCTGCTCCAGCAACGACTTTTGCCCACTTGGATGCCACGACCAACCTGGAACGTCGGCTGACGCAAATGGGTATCTACCCAGCCGTTGATCCATTGGCTTCAACGTCAACTGCATTGACGCCTGAAGTCGTTGGTAAGGAACACTATGAAGTAGCTACGCGGGTACAGCATGTCCTGCAGCGTTACCGTGAATTACAAGACATCATCGCCATCTTGGGGATGGATGAACTTTCGGATGAAGAAAAGACGATTGTTGCTCGGGCACGGCGGATTCAATTCTTCCTGTCACAAAGCTTCAACGTTGCTTCACAATTTACGGGGATGCCAGGTCGTTATGTTCCATTGAAAGACACGATCAAAGGCTTCAAGGAAATCCTTGATGGTAAGTACGATGATCTGCCGGAAGATGCTTTCCGTCTGGTCGGTCCAATCGAGGATGTTGTTGAAAAAGCTAAGCAGATGAAAGCTGATGCCGAAAAAGCTGAAAACTAGGAGGGATGATCATGGCTGATAGTACTTTTAAGGTCACCATTATCACTCCTGATGGCACCGTCTATGAGAACAAAGACGCTACGATGCTGGTTATGGATACGCGTGGCGGTCAAATGGGGATCATGGCGAACCACGTGCCCCTGGTTGCAGCGCTGCAGATCAGTGCCTTGCGCGTCAAGCACAACTCCGCTAAAGACGATGTGATCGCCGTTAACGGTGGTTTCATGGAATTCAATGAAAATGCTGCGACAGTGGTTGCTGACAGTGCTGAACTGCCAACGACGATTGACGTAGCCCGGGCTGAAAAAGCCAAAGAACGCTCTGAAAAGTGGGTTGAAGAAGCTAAGCAAAAGCACAGTAAAAATGAGCTTGCGCGTGCTGAAGTTCACCTGCGCCGAGCAATCAACCGACTCAACGTTTCACAGATGCGTTGATTTGGTTGGCCAAAACGTCATGCCGATTACAGGCATGGCGTTTTTTAATTTCTTGTAAACATTGACCAGCAGTTAGAAGGCTTAGCATAGAATATGTTAATATGATTAATGATTGCTTATTGGGGGGAGTTTAATGGAACTGACAGGTCTGCAGGCTTTGATTACGATCGTAATACAATTGGGCTTTATTTGGATTGCCTTTTATGCACTACAGGGACTTCATATGGAACGTTGGTTTCGGCGTCCGCCTAAAACGCTGCCATTGCTGATGGTGCTTTTGGCAACCGCGCTTGGCTACTTGAATGCCAGCTTTTTATTGACGGTTCTAAAAGCAATTCGTAATCTGATTTATTTGGCACAATAAATCAATGTTGGAGGAAAACCAAATGAAAAAAATCCTGATTCAAGGAGGGCAGCGTCTACGTGGGAGCGTTGCTGTTGCGGGGTCAACTGCCCTGGCACTGACGGCACAGATTGCGGCGCTTTTGGCATCAACTGGTGAGCTTAAGCTGGCTAACGTTGCTGATACGATGACTGTCGATACGATGAATGAACGCTTACGAAAGCTGGACTTGGCTGTCACTGTCAATAAGCCGACTCATCAGCTCATTATCCAATCTCAAGCAAAACTTACGGCTGACGACCTAACGGCAATTACTTCCGCAAAGGTTGCCTCATTGATGATTGGTCCGCTGCTGGCCCGCACTGGCAGTGTCAGATTAAACAAAGATCAGGTGCCAGATGAGATTATTGCCGATCTAAGATGCTTAGGAGCTGATGTCTCGTTAAATGATGAAGCTTTAGCGATCAAAGCAGGCCGCTTAAAGGGAAGTCATTTAAAGCTGGCAGATAGCAACTGCCTGAGTACTCAGAGCCTGATCATGGCTGCGGTCCTTGCTGATGGAATTACGGTAATTGAAAATGCAGCCTGTGATTTTGAGGTCATTGTCCTGGCCAATCTTTTAAACAAGATGGGGGCGCGGGTGCATGGCGCCGGAACGAAAATCGTAAGGGTACAAGGCGTGACGTTTCTGCATGGCTGTGACTATGAGATTGCCGGCGACTATCTGGAAGCAACGGCACTGATGCTGGCTGCTGCAATAACTAATGGCGATGTGATTGTAGAAAACGTTCATCTGCAAAGCGTTCAAGGCGTGATTAATCAGCTTGAACGGATGGGATGTACCGTAGTCGTCCAGCAAAATGGCGTTCGAGTTTTAGGAACGGCAGTTTTGCTGCCAGCTGATCCACAAAGTCTTTTTCCCAGCGCCATGTACCCTGAGCTTGCAATTCTACAGCTGTTGGCTAATGGTAAAAGCAGCAATGCAGTCATGGATCAAAGACTGCTTGATCAATTGCAGAAAATGCAGGCTGGTGTTCAAGAAACTGCCGGTGAATTGATTTTAAATGGTCCAGCCAAGCTTAGCGGCATCAAGGTCGGGGCTTTTGATGCCAGCAGTGCACTGACGCTGACCCTGGCTGGCTTGGCGGCTAAAGGACTAACGATCGTAGAAAACGGCGCTTATCTTGGTGATGAGTTTGAAGCCTTGCCTGCCAAGCTGCAAAGTCTGGGGGCCAGTCTGCAGTTAAAGGACTTTGAATCGGCTTCAAAATCATTAACAAAATTTAAGTAAGGCAGATTATTATCAATTCAGCGGTTGAAGACTGGTTGTGGTATAATATCGTTCGAATTGAGTAAAAATCGGAAGGAGAAAAACATGGCTAAGGATATCGGAATTGACCTTGGAACAGCCAATGTTCTGATTTACGTACAAGGAAAGGGTATCGTATTAAACGAACCATCCGTAGTGGCGATTGATACACGCACTAATAAGGTTCTGGCAGTCGGTTCGGAAGCCTATCGCATGGTAGGACGGACGCCAAGCAACATTCGCGCGATTCGTCCACTGAAAAACGGGGTAATTTCCGACTTTGATATGACCCAGGAAATGCTTTCTTACTTTATCAGCAAGCTTAGCGTCAAGGGCTTTATGTCAAAACCTGATATTATGATCTGTGCGCCAACCAATATTACGGAAATTGAGCGCAAGGCCATCATTCAAGCTGCTGAACAGTCGGGTGGCGGCAAGGTTTACCTGGAGTATGAGCCAAAGGTAGCTGCAATCGGTGCTGGACTTGATATCTTCAAGCCCCGTGGCAATATGGTAATCGATATGGGGGGCGGTACCAGTGATATTGCCGTGCTTTCTTTGGGTGATATCGTAGCCAGCGAGTCGGTTCGCTTGGCTGGTGACCAGTTAAACAGTGACATTGCTGAATACATCAAAGAGCATCATGGCTTAATTATTGGTGAGCATACTGCCGAACGCATCAAGATTAAATTGGGAACGGCACAAAAAGTGGACGATCCACAGACGATGGAAGTACGTGGTCGTGATGTTGCCAGCGGGATGCCAAAGCAGATTGAAACCAATGAAAATGAAATCGCGGATGCATTGCATGACACTTTAGAGCAGATCGTTCGAGCATCAGTTGCCGTACTTGAAACCGTACCACCAGAGCTTGCCAGCGATATTATCGATCGCGGCATCATGCTGACAGGTGGGACGGCAATGCTTCACGGTATCGATAAGCTGTTTAGTGATCGCTTAAAGGTACCAGTAGTCGTTTCACAAGACCCACTGGACAACGTTGCCAAGGGTGCTGGTGAGCTGCTGGAACGCATGCAGTCTGATAGCGGTAAAAATCGTAAATAGATTAAGCAATGTTTAGGAAAATAGTGATCATGCTGATTAAAGGTTATCAGCGCGGCATTTCTTCACGTCGTCCCTATCGTGTGTGTCGCTATGAGCCAACCTGCTCGCAGTATATGCTGGAGGCCGTTCAGCGGTTTGGACTTAAAGGAGTTTTAATGGGCAGTGCCAGGATTTTACGCTGCCATCCTTGGGCCCACGGTGGTTTCGATCCAGTGCCGGATCACTTTACAATCCGACGAACACATCATAGACAAGGGTGAAAACGTGTCAAAAAAAGAAAAGACGGTTGCCGTTAGCGTCAAAGATATTGAACGCAATGGCCAGCCGGTAGAACAGATTTTTGTTGGAAAGCGACTGATCGGTGAGGTCGTGGCTGATAAGGAACGCTTCAAGGCAATCCTCCTCAAAGGCGAACAGGCATTTTACGTTCGCTCACAAGAAGAAGGGCTGGAAACGATCCTTCAGCAGTATCATCTTCACCAAGGTTGATTGGTGGATAAAAGGGGTTGGGGAAAAGCCCGAGCCCTTTTTAGTTTTAATAAGGAGAAATTTTAATGCAACGATCGCAAAATGATAATGAATCGCGGATTGACTGGGGCATTATCTTCTGTGTGCTTTTGTTGGCGTTGATTGGACTGGCTTCAATCTATGTTGCGGCCAGCAATGATAAGACCCCGACCAGCATCACGCGTCAAGTAGTATCGCAATTGATTTGGTATATCATTGGGACGATCATGATTATCGTTATCATGCAGTTTGACGCCGAACAGCTCTGGAAAATCGCGCCAATCGTCTATTGGCTCGGAATCTTCTTGATGTTTGCCATCCTGGTCTTTTATAGTCGATCGTACTACGCCAGTACAGGTGCCAAGAGCTGGTTTGCCATTGGTCCGTTCACTTTTCAGCCTTCAGAAGTCATGAAACCGGCCTATATATTAATGATGGGCCGCGTGATCACGACTCATAACAGTCAATACAGTACCCATACCGTTGAATCGGACTGGCGCTTGATTGGCAAGATGCTGCTGTGGCTGATGCCGATTATGATCTCGCTGCACTTTCAAAACGACTTTGGGACTTCGCTGGTCTTCTTTGCTATTTTCTGTGGTATGGTCTTGGTAGGTGGCGTAACTTGGCGGATTATTGCCCCAGTTGCTACGGTTTTGATCGTTGTTGGCGGTTCGGCGCTGGCAATGGTTACCAGTACGACTGGTCGACGAATTTTAGAGCATATAGGCTTTCAAGCATACCAGTTTGAACGGGTTGATACCTGGCTGAATCCTCAAGCTGATACGACCAACCAAGGCTACCAGCTCTGGCAAAGCATTAAGGCGGTCGGCAGCGGTGGAATTACCGGGACGGGCTTTAACCACACGCATGTTTATGTACCGGTGCGTGAATCTGATATGATTTTTTCGGTTATCGGTGAAAACTTTGGCTTTATTGGCGGCGTCTTGCTGATTTTACTTTATCTGCTGCTGATCTATCTGATGATTCGGGTAACGTTTGATACCAAAAATGAGTTCTATGCCTATATTTCAACCGGGGTTATTATGATGATCCTTTTCCACGTTTTTGAAAACATTGGAATGAATATCGGTCTTTTGCCATTGACTGGGATTCCTTTGCCATTTATCAGTGCTGGTGGCTCGTCTTTGATCGGAAATCTGATTGGGATTGGAATGGTCATGTCGATGAGGTATCATCATCATTCCTACATGTTCAGCAACAATCAAGAATTTCATTAGGGGTGATGTAAGATGGAACAGCCATGGTGGATTGATCATCAAGCCCGTGATCTGGTCGCAGTTGGCTTAAAAAAATCAGCACTGCAGGAATTAGGCCAACTGAATTTTATTGATGTAGCATTGGTGGGAACCCAGCTTAAAACCAATGACAGTCTGGCTACGATCGAAGGACAGAAAATGATCGTCGATTTAAAAAGTCCGCTTGACGGTGTGATTGTCGCCGTTAATCCAGCATTGGAAGGCTGGGTGGCTGCTGACAGTGACGATGGTCAGTGGCTGATTAAGGTTCAGCCATTTAGCTGAGTAAATTTCTCTGATTGCTGAGACCGGCATTGAAAGCCGGTCTCAGCTTTTTTATGAAATTTATGAAAAAAAGTGTTGACGTAAATTAAAATTGCATTATAATAACTACATAATCAATTAATCGAACGAACAAATTCAAACATATCGAAAAGTAGAGTAGATTGTGGCGCGTGCTCAGAGAGTTTCCGGTTGGTGCGAGGAAATTCGTTAAGCAGTCGAAGATGGGCTTGGAATGGTACTGGCGATATTTAGCCGGTAACGGGGTTGCAGCCGTTATCAATGCAAGGTGATTTTTTTAAGTCACCTACTGAGGCTTAATTTGCGAGAATTAGGCAAAAAAAGGTGGTACCGCGAAACACTCGTCCTTTTTATAAGGATGAGTGTTTTTTGTTTGTTTTGATTAATGATCAAACAATTGGCTGCCGGCAGGCTGTTGTTTTAAAAAGCTATTATTAAAAGGGATTATTTAATTGAGGATTGAGAGGAGACATCATTATGAACAAGCGTAAGAAAAAGACATTAATCTGGGTCGTTGTTGCATTGGTAGTCGTTATTGCTGGGATCTTCAGCTTTGGCAATTTTGGCAAGCAAAAGGAACAAACCGTAACGGTCGGGGTCGTTTCACCATCTAAGCAGGATGAGGCCGTTTGGAATCAGGTTAAAAAGACGGCCAAGAGCAAATACAATGTTGATATTAAGCTTAAGACGTTTACTGACTACAACCAGCCAAACAAGGCTCTGCAAAGCGGCAGCATCGATCTGAACGCTTTCCAGCACAAAGCTTTCCTGGATGCATGGAACAAGGCTAACAAAGGCTCCTTGGTTTCAATTGGCAAGACCTTCATCACGCCAATTCACCTCTACTCCAACAACTACAAGAGCGTTAAGAGTCTGCCAGACGGTGCTACGATTGCCGTTCCAAACGATGCATCAAACGAAAGCCGGGCACTGTACGTTTTGCAGAGTGCAGGACTGATTACCTTAAAGAAGAACACGAACTCTTTGGCAACGATCAACTCAATTGCCAAGAACCCAAAGAACCTGAAGATTAAAGAAGTTGCTGCCGACCAAGCAGCACGGACGCTGGACAGTGTTGACGCAGCAGTCGTTAACACCAACTACGCTGTGGCTGCTAAGCTTTCAATTAAGAAGTCCATCTTTACTGAACCAGTCAACAAGGATTCTGAACAATGGATCAACTTGATCGCTGCTCGTAAGAAGGACCGCGACAAGGAAGCCTACAAAGATGTTGTAAAGGCATACCAAACGGAAAAGGTTAAGAAGGTCATCAACGAACAATACAAAGGTCTGGAAAAGCCAGCTTGGGACATTAAGCTGAAGTAATTTCCACCAGATAGAAGGAGAAGAGATATATGGGGACAAACATTATTGATTTGGAACACATCGACGTTACGTTCCAGACTGGCAAAAACGAAACTGTTCAAGCCGTTAAGGATGTCACCCTGCAAGTCGAAAAAGGCGACATCTATGGGGTAGTTGGCTACTCGGGTGCCGGCAAGTCAACGCTGGTTCGCACGATCAACCTGCTGCAAAAGCCAACTGCAGGCAAGATCACGGTTGAAGGCGAAGTGCTGTTTGCTGATCACAAGCAGCAGATCAGCAACGCAAAACTGCAGGAAAAGCGACGCAACATCGGAATGATCTTTCAGCATTTCAATCTGCTGAACGAAACGACGGTGCTCGACAATGTCATGTTTGCCCTCAAGCACAGCAAGCTCAGTGATGACGAGGTCGAACAAAAGTCATTGAAACTCTTGGATCTGGTCGGCTTAAAGGATAAGGCCGATGCCTATCCAGTTCAGCTTTCCGGTGGCGAGCAGCAGCGGGTTGCCATTGCCCGGGCATTGGCCAATGATCCAGAAATTTTGATTTCTGACGAGGCAACCTCGGCGCTGGACCCTCGCAATACCAACCAGATTTTAGACCTGCTCAAGGATCTAAATGAAAAGCTTGGTCTTACAATCATCTTGATTACTCACGAAATGGATGCCGTTAAGCGTGTTGCCAACAAGATTGCGGTAATGCAGCATGGGGTGATCATTGAAAAAGGCGAGCTGCGGCAAGTCTTCTTGCGGCCACAGCAGGAACTGACGCGTCAATTTGTCGGTGGTTCACTGGCGGCCATGGATACGCTGCGCTCAATGAACCTAGGGACGCTTGATGATGATGAAGAGTTATATCAGCTGGTCTACAGCGGCGATTCAGTTGCTGAGCCACTGATTATCGGACTTTACCGGGCAACCGGCGTCGAAGCCAGCATGATCTATGGCAACGTTGAGGTATTAGGCAACGTGCCAATCGGGATGCTGTTTGTGATCGTAAAGGGAACGCCTGATCAAAGAGAGGCAGCCGTAAAGTTCTTTAAGGATCGAGACGTTGAAGTAACCAAGATTGATGATCGGGGGATTTGGCATGACTGAGTTTTTTGCAAAATATTTTCCTAATGTTGTCCAACTCGGCTGGAGCGGCGACAGTGGCTGGGGTACCTCAATTGGTCAAACGCTGTATATGACGTTTTGGCCAGCTGTCTTTGGTGGAATCCTCGGTGTGTTGTTCGGCGTGATTCTGGTAGTCGCAAAACCCGGCGGCATTATGGAGAATAAGACGCTGTTTAGTATTTCTGACAAGATCGTTTCATTGTTCCGGGCCATTCCATTTATCATTTTGTTGGCCTTCATTGCTCCGTTTACGCAATTGATCGTTGGTACGCAGATTGGGACGACGGCAGCTTTGGTACCATTGTCCTTGGGATTCTTCCCATTTTATGCGCGTCAAGTGCAGGTTGCGTTAGAAAGCGTGAATTATGGTAAGATCGAGGCTGCGCAGGCGATCGGCGCTACTAATACTGATATCATCTTCGAAGTCTACTTGCGTGAAGCACGTTCTGAATTGGTGCGGGTGACTACGGTTTCATTGATCAGTCTGGTTGGTCTCACGGCCATGGCTGGTGCGGTTGGTGCCGGTGGTCTTGGTAATACGGCCATTGCATATGGATACGATCGTTTCTGCAACGACATTACAATCGTGGCGACCTTGCTGGTATTGCTGCTGGTGATTATCATTCAACTGGTTGGTGACGTTTTGGCAAAGGCCGTTAACCACCAAAACCGTTAATTTGATTAGATTATGGAAACGGCTTTTTGGGGCCGTTTCTTTTTTTCGAGGTGTTGAACAATGGATAAGGAAAAGCAAGCAAAAATTTTAAAAGATCTGATTCATATCAACTCGGTAAACGGCAATGAGCTTGATGTTGCCGACTACTTAGCACGACTATTTGCTCAGTATGGCATGGATGCTAAGGTGGATGCGTTTGGCGAGCGGCGGGCCAATCTGATCGTTGAGTTTGGACAGGGCAATACTGATCGGGTCTTGGGAATTACTGGTCATATGGATACGGTCGCCGTGGGTAATCGTGCTAACTGGCATCATGATCCATTTGGTGCTGAAAGCCAGGGAGATCGACTCTTTGGCCGTGGCGCCGCGGACATGAAAAGCGGATTGGCTGCGCAGGCAATTGCTTTGATTGAGCTTAAGGAAAGCGGCTGGCAGCCTGATGGCAAGATCCGTTTGATTGCAACGGCTGGCGAGGAATATGGAACACCAGGCGCCAATCGTTTGGAGAAGAAAGGCATTGCTAAAGATCTGAGTGCCTTGATCGTAGGTGAGCCAACGGGCGGCAATATCGTTTATGCCACGTCGGGAAGCTATAACTATCAAGTAGTCTGCAAGGGCCGCTCAGCACACAGCTCCATGCCTGAACGCGGGATCAATGCCGTCAGCGGTCTGGCTCGTTTTATCGAACTGGAGGCCAGCTTATTTGATAACGTGCCGCTGGATCAGTACCTAGGCAGCGTTAAGCATTCAATTACGATTTTAAAAGCAGGCGATCAGGTCAATACGATTCCTGATCGTGCCGAACTGCGCGGCAATCTTCGACCAACGCGTGCGTTTGATAATGAAAGGGTTACGCAGCGGCTTGGGCAGGCGATTGACTATCTAAATCAGACTACGGATTATGAATTGACGCTCAATATCTTAAATGATTGGTGGCCGATTGCAACTGATCCACAAAGCGATTTGGTAAAACTGGCCTTAAAGGCAGCTAGCGACAGCTATGCCAATCAACCAGAGCTGACGATCATCAATGGAGCTACCGATGCCAGCGTGTTTGTCAAGCATCGTGCTGATCTGCCGGTTGTCGTGTTGGGTGCTGATGAATGGTCGCGGGCGCATCAGATTGATGAGTATACGACCTGGTCGAGCTATTTTGCCACGATTAATGCCTACCGTACCATCATGCATGATTTCTTTGGCTAGCTAAAAGACTGGAAGACCTTCATGTTGGATCATGAAGGTCTTTTTATTGTGATAAAATTAAATAATTACCAAAAAGGGGGATGCCTATGACTGAATCAATTGCCAGTCTAAAAGAACAACTGATTGAGCTGCATCAGCGCGTTGATAATGCCGAGATCTTTCAATCACTGTATCAGCGAGTTGGCGAACTGATTGAAAAGGTTCCCAGCCAAAAGCGAACCAGCTATGAACCGCCTGCTGACGACCGACGCTATCTAAAAAACGAAATGTCTGCAATTGAGCTGCAGATACTTGAAAAAGAGCCGCTTGACCAGGCACAAAAAAACAGTTTATTTTATCATCTGGCTTCGGTTGATCGATTGGCCAGAGAAGGCTCAAGGCAGGCAATCAATGATTTATTGGGACATGAGATGGTCAGTGCTGAAGAGGTCGCGCGTTGGACAGACTATGTGTTGCAAGACGATATCTTATATGCGCATGTCTTGGAGCCTAAAAATCAGGCTGTTTTTATGCGGGCTTCAGCAGTCAACATGCTGCATTCTTTTTTAATGGCTGATCGGTTCGGCTATTTTTTTCTGACTGAAGAAAAGCTGCAGGAGGTAATTGATAAGGTTGCACTCTTAGTCTTGCTGGAAAAAGATACCAGAGGCTTTATCGGCAGACGCGGCTGGGCACATATGTTTTTTGAACTGACCAATATTTTTAAGGAAATGACGGAACGCACGGATCTTTTAAGAGGCGACCATATTTTTATGATGACCGTTTTAGTGGAACGCTATCGTCGGTTGCGCACGCCGCTGGAAATGGGCGAGCAAAATGAGATTGCGGAGTATTTAGTCTCTCTGCTCAAGCGTCATCGTCTGTACCAGGATTATTTTTTGATGGAATTAAAAGATTGGCGCGCTTGGCTGAAGCAGCAGTCAGACGTTGATAACGAGGGAGATTGGCATCTGTTTTTCAACTATCAGCGCTTGATGACGGCCCTGCTGGTTGACAAAGATCTGCCGCCTAAGGTTATGGCTGAGATCATTGAACAGGAGATTTAGTTGTCAACGTTTACAGATAGTGTTATACTGTAGTTTCTAATAAAAACGGTTTAAGTACATTTAAAATTAGATAGGTGGTATTTTACATGACGAACAAAAAGCTGCACGTAGCATTGCTGTTCGGGGGCAATTCTTCGGAACACGATGTCTCTAAACGGAGCGCTCACAATGTATTTGACGCGATGGACAAGAACAAATATGACGTCAGCCTGTTTATGTTCACCAAAGATGGAATTCTGCTGAACAATGAATACTCACAGCGGATCTTTGACGGCGAACCAGAAGATGCCGTAGTCAAGGAAGCTTATGCCAATATGGATCTTGATGCGCCACTCGCACCAATTCAAGCATTGAGCACGGTTAAGCAGATCGATTTCTTCATTCCGGTTATTCACGGTAACTTAGGTGAGGATGGTACGGTCCAGGGGCTGTTCCGTCTGTTGAAGAAGCCATATATTGGTTCAGGAATTGCTGCCAGTGCCATGTCGTTTGACAAGGATCTGACCAAGAAGATCATTACGCAAGCTGGAATCCGCAATACGCCATACATTCTGCTGACGCCAGAAAATCGCGATCAGTACGACTGGCATGCCATCCAAGAAGAACTTGGCGATCTGGTATTCGTTAAGCCAGCCAAGCAAGGTTCTTCAGTCGGAATTCATAAAGTTGAAAACGAGGCTGAATTAAAGGCTGCTCTTGATGATGCCTTTAAGTATGACTTTAAGGTCTTGGTTGAGCAGGGGATTGATCACCCTCGTGAAATTGAAATCTCAATTCTTGGTAATGAGCATCCAATCGCTTCTAAGCTTGGCGGTATCCGCGTACCAAGCGATGACCCATTCTACGACTATGAAAATAAATTTGTCGATGCCAGTGGCGTGGTCTTTGATCTGCCGGTAATCCTGCCAGACGACCTGACGCAGGAAATTACCGATATGGCACTGAAAGCTTACAAGGCACTTGGCATGAAGGGACTTTGCCGAATTGACTTCCTGGTTGACCAAAACAATGTTCCATACTTGAGTGAGCCGAATACGCTGCCAGGTTTCACCAACATCAGTCTTTATCCGCAGATGTGGGAAGTTTCTGGCATTAAGTACTCAGATTTAATTGATCGCCTGATTAAGCTGGGCCTGGAAGAATTTGAACGGCAAGAACAGATTAAGTATGATTTCCAGTCGCTTGGTGAAGAAAAGGTCGGTAAAAAAGAATACCACTAAAATAAGCAATTAAGATGATTAATAACAACCTCCAGAGCTGCCAGCCAGTTTTGGAGGTTTTATATTTGGCAAACTATTTATAATTGTCTAATTATTGATAAATTTATGATAAAATAATCATACACATATTTATATTGGTTAATTGGTTTTACTATACATATTAAGAAGGAACATTAGATGAAGCTTCGTGGGGATATCTTTAAGCAGATTCGGCGCAAACGGGGACTGTCACAGACGGCATTAGCGGAAGGAATCTGTACGCAGGCAACGATTAGCCTGATGGAAAAACAAAATCGAATTCCTAAAATGAATATTTTGACTGCACTTTGTTCGCGGTTGGATATTTCGGCAAATGAGATTATTGAAAATGATGACGTTTCAATGACGGCAACTTTTGATCAGATTGGCCGTCTGTTGGCAGAAAGACAGTTTGAAGATGCCCAGACTGCCTTGCAGATGATCAAGGTCAAAAATCTGCAAAATGAATTTGATAAGCAGCGCTACTATTATTTGCTAGGGATGCTGCAGGTACAAAATCATCAATTTGATGAAGCAATCTTTAACTTTGAATTGGTTCTGACGCAATTTTCGACCGCTAGTGCCAATATTTATCTGGCGATGACCACGATTGGCATGGCGATGGCCTATGAAAAGATCGGCAGTCAAAGTCGAGCGCTGAGGTTGGTTGAAAGGGCAATGCGCTTGATTGATGAAAAAAAACTGACTGGTGGCCAGCTGCAGTGGATCGTAGTCTATGAATACATATCTGGCTTGTATCTGGCACTGGGGCAGCCGCAGTTGTCACTCAATGCGGCGCAGCGCGGTATTGAAATCTGTCGGCAGATGCGCTCGATGTTTCTGCTTGATCGCTATTATCTGCATGCCGGCAAGGCGCAGCTGGCACTGGCCAATCAGGCGGTGGGCAAACAGGATTTAGAGATTGCTCACAGTTTGGCGCTGGTTGGTCAGCATCCTGAACTGGTTAAGGAATCAATGAAGGCCTTAGCAATGGCTTAAAAATATACATACAAAAAAGCGTTGACTGAAATTTCAGTCAACGCTTTTAATTATGCTTTAGCGCTTTTTTGGAACTGGAATTGGTTGGTTGTCTAAATCGGTACGAACGACTAAGACATCACAGATTGCAGTCCGAGTAACAAATTCAGTAACCGAGCCAATCAAGATCCGCTCAACGGCATTTAAACCAGTAGCACCGATCATAATCAGGTCAGCGTGCATTTCTTTTGGCACTTCGCGGGCAATGATCGTCTTAGGCGCGCCGTATTCAATCGTGTAGCTGACATTGGCAACGCCTTGCTTTTTAGCGTAGTCAACGTATTGATCCAGCGTCTTCTTGGCAGTCGTGGTTACTTGTTCAACCATTGAGCTGTCGAAACTGGAGATGTTTTGGAAAGCACGAGTGTCAACGACATGCAGCAGGCGCAATTCCGTATCAGCGCCATTCCGTTTAGCAACAGCAACAGCTTTCTTAAAAGCCAGTTCAGCTTCCTTTGATCCATCTACAGGAACCAAAATGTGTTGGTATTGTTGAGTCATATCAAGTACCCCCTTAATGCTTAAGCTTCTTTGTTTATTTATATTTTACAACATTGTAAAGGCTTTCGCAAAAAAATGTTTAAAAATTAATGCTTTTTGAACACTAACGAACTGGTTGCCAGCGCCATGGCCATGTCAGCCAGGCAGCCAATTACCAATACGGTTGCTACCAAGCCAATATGATCAGAGAAGAATGCGGCAATCAGACTTACGATGCCCCAGATCAGCAGCAGCCAGCCCCAGATGCTGCAGTGACGAAGACTGCGCTCAGTAGCGGCCTGGCCAAAGATACCGGTCTTGCGGTGACTTAATAGATACCAGCTTTCAATCAGCATGATCGCGGCAAAAACAATCATCAAAACAGTAATCAAAAAAATCAAAACTCCTTTCTCTGCCAAGGTACCATAAAAGCGGGACTGAAACCAGTAATGCTTTCAATCCCGCTTTATTATGATATGTATCGGCTCCGTTCATGCCGTTAATTGTCTTTCAGTGTTGACCTGTGGATAAGACAGGTGGGCCATGGCCGACAAAGCTTCGACTACCAAGTGAGAAGGCATGTCGTTACAGTGTCGTGGCACTAGTCCCAAAGTAACGAAACTGTAAGGCAAGACTGCGAATTAGACAACACGCACACTACAGAACCTCTATTAGTATGTTAGCATTTTTTTTAAATAGGTGCAATCGTTTTCAACTTCTTGGCTGGCGTTGGGCCTTCAACAGCCGCCGATACTGAATTCCCAGGGCTTTTTCAAATTCACCGTTTGGCTTTGGATGATAATACTCATCATTTTTGATTTTATCTGGCAGATACTGCTGGCGAACCCAGTCTTGTGGAAAATCATGCGGATATTGGTAGTCGACGCCATGGCCAAGTTTTTTTGCACCTTGGTAGTGGGCGTCTTTTAGCCAATTAGGGATTTCGCCGAAGCTGCCTTGATCAATACGCTCTAAAGCAGCATCAATGGCTTGAATACCAGAATTTGACTTGGGCGACAGCGCCAGTTCAATTACGGTATCGGCCAAGGGAATGCGAGCTTCAGGCAGACCAATTTTTTCAGCTGCCTGAATTGCCGTGATGGCTCGCTGAACGGCTGGCGGGTTTGCCAGACCAATATCCTCATAGGCAATTACGGTCAAGCGACGGGCAATGCTTGGCAGATCACCAGCGGCAATCAGCCGTGCCAAATAATGAAGTGCGGCGTCAACATCACTGCCGCGAATCGATTTTTGAAAAGCAGAGATGACGTTATAGTGGGCATCGCCATCCTTATCGGCAGCCAGTGCTTTTTTCTGGACGCATTCCTCAATAATCGGCAGGGTTAGATGAATCTTACCGTCTTGAGCTGGATCGGTTGACTTGGCGGCCAGCTCCAATCCGTTTAGCGCACTGCGCAGATCGCCGTTGACTGCGCGAATCAGCTGCTGACGAGCATTGTCGGCAAGCTCCAGCGGCATTTTCCCCAGGCCCCGCTCCTGGTCGGCAAGGGCGCGATCAATGGCCAGGCTGATGTCTTTTTCGGTTAAGGGGTAGACTGGAAAAATCTGAGTACGACTGCGAATAGCTGGATTAATCGACAGATACGGATTCTCAGTCGTGGCACCAATTAAGATGATGTGGCCGTTTTCTAAATGAGGCAGCAAAAAATCCTGCTTGGTTTTATCAAGGCGGTGAATCTCATCAAGCAGCAGAATCACGGTTCCGCTCATTTTGGCTTCTTCGGCGACAATCTGCAGGTCTTTTTTAGAATCGGTGGCGGCATTCAACATGCGAAAGGCATACTTGGTTGATCCGGCGATAGCACTGGCGATACTCGTTTTGCCAGTGCCAGGTGGACCGTACAGAATCATTGAGCTGAGCATTTTGGCCTTAACCATGCGATTGATGATCTTGCCAGGACCAACCAGATGCTGCTGACCAACGACTTCGTTTAGATTGCGCGGCCGCATACGATAGGCTAATGGCTGCAAAAAACAAGGCCTCCTTTGTTTTATCTAGAATGAAACAGCCGCTGCCAAAAGCCTTGTTTAGCTGGCGACTTGACTTGAGAAACTGGATTTGACAGATTTGGATAGCGTTTCGCAACATCAACTGGCGACTGATAGACTGCGGTTTTAGCCGCTACTACGACCGCCAGCTTTTCAGGAGCCGTTGAAAATTCCGGATCCGTTTTTAAAGTGAAGCTGGCATGTTCTTGAACGGCTGCTCGCATATACGGACGCAGCTGCTCATCATCTAGATTGCCATTTAAAAAGACCAGCTTGCCGATCCCTTTTTTTAACTCCAATCGTAGGGCATCAGACCAGTCACGCTCGCCAAGCTGAGCCACGCTGATCGTCAGGCAGACTCGCTCACGAAAAGTTCCCAGATAGCGTCTTTGCTCATCGGGATTGATTTTAGGCGTACCATAGACTGCATTTTGCAGCCGCTGATCAACTGCACTTTTTTCTTCGTTAGCCATGCATAACCCTCCGTAAGTAGTTTCTCCTATTGTATCATTGATTAATCCTGAATAATAAAAAAACGCCACTGCATTAAGCAATGGCGAAGATCATCCTAGTCTTTGACGATTTGGCAGAATTCAATAGTCTCAGCATTTGGTCCTTCAATGTTGAAGAACTTGATGCCATGCTGCCAAAAGTCGAGATGCTGAACTTTATCTTCTTTCATCTTAAAGCCGGCTGCCTTGGCTGCTTTAAAGGCGGCATCGGCATCAGAAGTATTTAAAGAGATATGGTTGATCGCACCGGTTTGGCGAACGGCACCATCACCAGTCCAGATCTCTAGAGTCAGGTGAGCGTATTGCATAAAGACAACCTCATTGCCTTGGTCGTCAGTATCAAAATTGCCCAGCATCTTGAACCCGAGCTTTTCCCAAAAGGCAACCGTTTTTTGCAGATCGTCGGTTGGAATGCCAATGTGCTGCAGATCATCGAAGTAGCCAGCTAAACTTTTGTTGAATGCCATAATTTTTCTCCTTTAATCAAAACTGCTGTTAATAAAAGTGAAGAGTCTAAACATCTAAGGCTTGATGCTTGAGCTTAGGGAAGATAATTCGATCGGCAAGCCCAGTAATGCCGCCTTGGAAGAGCAGCGCGAAAATCGTTCCAAGACCAAAGTTTGCCAGCCCCATTCTAGGCAGAGCCAGCAGAGCCATAATCGTTGGCGGAATATAGGATGCCCACATTGATAAGGTTGCATTGCCCTTGAAATAACGAAAACGCAGAATCTGGAATAAATCATCGGCCGGGTGCAGGACCAGATTTACTCGCTGATAGATTGAAATGGCCACTCCAATTAAAGTAACGCCCAAGAAATTGATCAGAACATACAGAACTACCATTGGCAAAGAATGAGCATCGGGCATAATCCGGTTGAAAATATCGGAAAACCATTGAATAAAGATTGAAAACGGCAGCATAAACATGAAATTGCCAAAAATTCGTTTCCATTCCCATTTATGCATCAGAATTGCGTTTAAGGCTGCGGTTAGCATTCCCAGAACCATGAATGCCCAAAACAGTGTCATTGAATTATTCCCCAGGACGGCAATGCCAAGGTTGTTTTCAGCCGCCGTCCAATAAGCGGATCCTAAAAACTGTGGATGAATATGTGAACTGGTAACCAGAGTCAAAACGTTTCCCATCGAGTTGATAACGATCGATAGGGCGAAGTAGGCGATGCTGACTGGCATTGAAATAGTGCGCTTTGGTACCGCGGTGACATTTTTTGAGCTTGCTTGTTCCAAATTAATTCCCTTCTTCCTGACAAGATCACGTCTTAAAAATTGGTGATAGACTTCACTTGCCACGATAAAGATACCCCCAGTAACTATCGATGTCAACCGGTTGACAGAATTTAGAATGATAAAAACTGTCTCAAAATCAGTTTACGAAAGCGATTTCTTTGTTGCTGTAATCAGATAGTGGGAATTAATCGGTTTGGCAGCTGTTTTTTTAATTTTTTTCGTGAATTTGTTGTTTGATTCACAGGCTTTTGACAGTCCTGACTTGCTCACTTTAAAATTGGTATATGCTTATCTCAGGGCTATAAATGAAAATAAAATCATATATAACTAAAAAAGATAAAGTTTTGCGCAATCGATTGCTTAACAATATAAAGCTACTGTCGTCTAGTGGTCCAGATGTGAATTATCATTGATATGACGGCAATTAATTCAAAAATTGACTGATAATCAGTGCACAAGCTTGAATTGGTATTGCTAATCGATTAGCAAAAATAATTTCAAAATCCAATTGACGGCGTTGGTAAATTCGGTCATGATACGAGTCATGAATTAATTGTTAACTAAAAATTGGTATATTTAACAAAGGAGCAAGAGAAATGCAATCAACTGAGCAAAAAACGATTGCCATCTATGCTGACGGGGCTGTCATTGATGACATGCGTCAAATGGCTAAGCTGCCTGAAGTAACGGGCTTTACGACCAACCCCTCACTGATGAAGCGAGCAGGAGTTACTAATTACTTGACGTTTGCCAAGCAAGTAGTCGGTGAGTTTCCGGAAGCTTCCCTGTCTTTTGAGGTTTTTTCACAAGATCCTCAGAAAATGCAGCAGGAAGCAGAAATCTTAAGTTCATTAGGCAAACATGTCTATGTTAAGATTCCGATTTTAAACTTGAATGGACAGCCTAATACGGAGCTGATTCATCAACTGGCACATGCCGGCATCAAGCTGAACATTACCGCAGTAACGACCAGCGAACAGGTACGCTTGGCATTGGAAGCTTTGGACGAACAGACGCCGGCGATTATTTCACTATTTGTGGGACGAGTTGCTGATACGGGTGCGGATCCAACTTCCTTTGTCAATGCCAGCGTAGCGATGTCACATTTGCATCCAAACGTTGACTTGCTGTGGGCCTCGACGCGTGAAGTCGACAACATTCGTCAGGCTCAGCAGGCTGGTATCGATATTATTACAGTACCACCGGCAATTCTGCAAAAATGGCTGGCACGGCGCGAGTTTACGCCAGAAGATGTTGCTCTGGATACGGTTCGCGGTTTTGACCAAGATATTAGTACGCTGGGATTCAGCATTTTAGATGAAGTTGCAGAGGAGGCGGCGGTCAATGAGTAATCAGCAAGCAACTCTAGATCAAAAATCAGTTACGGCTGCTCGAATGCTGGGCGTAGAAATGATTGAAGCCTCGCACAGCGGCCATCCTGGGATCGTTTTGGATGCCGCGCCAATGGCTTACACGCTGTTTGAATATCATATGCGTTTTAACCCTAAGCAGCCTAAGTGGATCAACCGCGATCGCTTTGTCTTGTCAGCAGGCCATGGCTCAGCGCTGCTCTACAGTCTGCTGCATCTAAACGGTTTTGATCTCACTGTTGATGACTTGAAGGCGTTTCGCCAAATGGGTTCCAAAACACCAGGCCATCCTGAATATGGATGGACGCCTGGCGTTGATGCCTCGACTGGTCCCTTGGGTCAAGGACTTGGTATGGCAGTTGGTATGGCGATTGCAGAAAAGCATCTAGCTGCACAGTGCAACCGACCGGGGATGCCAGTAATTGATCATTACACTTACGCCTTGGCGGGTGATGGTGATTTGATGGAGGGCATCAGTCAAGAAGCCTTGGATATTGCAGGCAATCTGCAGCTTAATAAACTGATCGTGCTTTATGACTCAAATGATGTTTCACTGGATGGGCCATTGTCAATGAGTACGCATGACAATGTTGAACAGCGAGTCAAGGCGGCTTCATGGAATTATGAACGCGTTGAGGATGGCAATGATCTGGCTCAGATCGATGCAGCTTTGTGGCGGGCTAAACGTTCCGATAAGCCAACCTTGATTGAGGTTAAGACGGTAATTGGCTACGGTGCGCCTAAGCAGGGAACCAACAAAGTTCATGGTACGCCGGTTGGTCAGGATGGCCTGGCTATCCTCAAAGAAAAATTTGACTGGCATGAGCCATCTTTCACCGTACCGCAGGCTGTTTATGATCACTTCCAAGAGCTGGTGGCTGCCAAAGAAAAGCAATACCAGCGCTGGTTGGAAATATGGGCTTCCTATCAGCAGCAGTATCCGCAACTGGCTGCTCAATTGATGAATGATGAGTTTAAGTTGAGTGATGATGCCTTAAACTATCAACCAGGTGAAAAAATTGCCACGCGGCTGGTATGTGATGACGCACTGCAGGAAATCGCCCGGCAGAATCCGATGTTTTGGGGCGGGGCTGCGGACCTGGCCAGCTCTAACAAAACGCTGCTGAAAAAAGATGACAATTTTGCTGCGGATAATCCATTAGGTCGCAATCTGCGGTTTGGCGTACGTGAATTTGGCATGGCAGCAGCCTTGAATGGAATTACGCTGCATGGTGGTACCCGAGCCTTTGGCAGCACGTTCTTGGTCTTTAGCGACTATCTTAAGGGTGCCGTTCGTCTGGCTGCTTTAATGAAGATCCCAACTGCCTTTGTCTTTTCTCATGATTCTTTGGCTGTTGGTGAAGATGGTCCAACGCATGAACCAGTTGAGCAGTTGGCAGCGCTGCGCTCAATGCCGGGTGTCGATGTCTATCGTCCGGCTGATGCCAATGAAACGATTGCTTCCTGGCAGGTCATTGGCAAAACTACTGATCGTCCCAGCGTAATCGTTACCTCGCGTCAGGGACTGCCAGTTTTGGCAGCGGCTAAACATGCACCGGTAGAACGAGGAGCTTATATTCTGGCACCGGCTCAAACCAATCATCCGGCTGGAATCCTGATTGCCAGCGGCTCTGAGGTCTCTTTGGCATTGCAGGCTAGAGAACGATTGGCCAAAGAAGGCATTGACGTGCAGGTTGTTTCGATGCCATGTCAGGAACGTTTCTTGCGGCAGTCAAAGCAGTATCAAGAAATGGTGCTGCCGCCACGCCTGGATAAGCGCTTGGCAATCGAAATGGGAAGTTCAATGTGCTGGCACCGTTTTGTCGGCTTGAATGGCATGGTAATGGGTGTTGATGAATTCGGTACCAGCGCTCCAGGTGAACAGGTTATTGAAAAGTTTGGCTTCACGCCAGAACGCGTTGCTGCAGCCTTTAAGCAGACAGCCGGGCTTGAAAATGAAAAATCAACTCAAATGGCTGCTAATGGCTAGCTGCTGTTTTCTAAAAACTACGTATCACACATAAATCTTAATCTCTAAATCTCAAAATACTCCAAAAATCCCCAAAGGCCATGAGCGATCCACTATCCCAGTCGCTCATGGCCTTTTTGATTTGAATTGGTATATAAAAAAGCTCCGTGATTTTAAATCACAGAGCTTTTTAAGAAATAAACCGTAATTAGATATTACAGCTTGTTGTAGAATTCGACAATCAGCGCTTCGTCGATGTCGGCGTTCATGTCTTCACGTTCTGGCAGACGAACCAGCTTACCTTCGAGCTTGTCAGCATCGAATTCAACGTATGAAGGACGTGCAACAACGGCTTCAACAGCGTTCTTGATAACGTCCAGGTTCTTGGACTTGTCGCGAACGGAGATGACTTGACCAACCTTAACTTCGAAGGAAGGAATGTCAACGCGCTTGCCATCTACGGTGATGTGACCGTGGTTAACCAGTTGACGAGCTTGACGACGAGTAGTAGCCAGACCCAGACGGTAAACCATGTTGTCCAGACGACGTTCCAACAGGATCATGAAGTTGGTACCGTGAGTACCTTCCTTGATCTTACCGGCACGCTTGAACAGGTTACGGAATTGACGTTCAGTCATACCGTACATGTAACGCAGCTTTTGCTTTTCGCGCAGTTGCATACCGTATTCAGACAGGCGGCCACGACGGTCATTACCGTGATCACCAGGTGCGTAGTTGCGACGAGCCAGTTCCTTACCGGTACCGGACAGAGACATGCCGAGACGGCGAGATACACGCCAGCTAGGGCCAGTGTAACGAGACATATTAGAATTCCTCCAATAAAATTATTTGGAGTAAAATAATCCGATTGTGAGCTTGACATTCGTGCAGGCCAATTGGATCGTTCACCCTTGCAGCTGGGTTACTGGAAACACCATGCGGCATTGGTCTGTTGACGAGCTTGCCCCTCACTGCTGCATTATTTTACACAAAGAGTACTTTAACGCGAAAAACATGCCTAGTCAAGATGTTTGATCAGTTCATCGACAAAAGATTGAATGCCGGCCTGCAGTTTTGCATCAAATCTTTTTTCAACTGGGGCATCCAAATCCAAGACACCAAGCAATTGCTGATCTTTAATCAAGGGAATTACAAGCTCAGAACGGGCGGTAGCATCACATGAGATATAACCAGGAAACTTAGTGACGTCATCAACTGCCAATGCCTGCCGCTGAGCAGCTGACTGACCACAGACGCCTTTGTTCATTGCAATGTGCATACAGGCTGGATGCCCTTGAAATGGTCCCAGCACCAGTTCGTTTTCTTTAGGGTCATAAAGATAAAAGCCGGTCCAGTTCAATTGATCAATGCTGTCGTTTAACAGTGCTGAGGCATTAGCCAGATTAGCAATTAAGTTGGTTTCATTTTCCAATAAGGCAGCCAGTTGGGTGTTGATAAGCTTAAAGTTTGGCAAAATAAAAATCCCTCCGATAAATAATAAGTTGTCAAGAGCAGATATGATATAATTTTAATTAGTGGAATTTTAAGATTAAACGGTGAAAAACGCAAAGCATAAACCGTGCAAAATATAGGTGGGATATAGATGTTTCAAGTGTTGATCGGAATTTTAGTTATTGCTGCATTGGTAATTATTGGCGTATACGTCTATCAAAAGCGCACCCTCAATGCGGTAGACGCCCTGCTGAATCAAAAAGCTGCCGCACTGACAACTCATTTGGACGAACGGTTTGCCAAAAACGCAAATCCAGAGCTGAGCGGCGACTCGCTAAAGGATTTTAATCAGCTCAAGGATGAATATCAAGATGAATTCCTAACGGCTGCCAGTCGGGTCGATGACTTGGCCGATCAAATAGCGCAAGATCTGCATGGATTTAATCTATTGAAAGTCAAGCCGGATCTGCGTAAGCTGCAGGATGCGACTGCTAAGCTGCTGAGTGAACAGACAAATCTTGAAGAAGGTTTGAAAAAAATTGACGATGCCAAGGCAGAACATCAAAAAGCAATTGGCGAGCTAAAAAAGCAATACCAGCAGTTTCATAATGAACTGGAAGAAAACAGCTATCGCTATGGCAAAAGCAGTACGGCTCTGCGCCAGCGTCTGACGGATCTGGAAGCTCGTTTTGCCAAGTTCACCACGCTTACGGCCAAAGGCGACTATGAAGCGGCTCAAGACGTCCTTAACGAGCTGCAGCAGGATACCGAGGAACTGGCCCGACTGATGCAAAGGATTCCAGATATCTATAAGCCGCTGCTGACTGAATTTCCCACCCAACTGCAGGAACTAAAAAATGGCTATGAGCAGCTGAAACGACACCACTATAACTTTGCTGATGGCCAGATCGATCAAGAAATTAAGCGGCTTGGTCAGCTTTGCGAACAAGCAGATGCTGATTTGAATGCCTTGCGACTGGATGAGGCGGCAACGGCAAATGATCAGCTGACGCAGCATATTGAGCAGCTTTACGATGTTATGCAGCGCGAACTTGATGCTCGGCCAAAAGTTGCACCATTGATGCGCGATGTAGGTCGGCATTTGAGTCATGCCAAACAGCAGAATCGTGAGCTGATTGATGAACTGGAACGTTTAAGTCTTAACTACACGCTTAACAATGACGAACTGGCCAACGCACGCGGCCTTGACGAACAGCTGCGGCAGCTGCAGGCATCATATGACCAAGATCAAGAAGCACTGGCAGTCGAAGAAGCTATTGACAGCCAGGTTGTTGCTCGTCAGACCGATAATGAAAAGTCATTGACGGCAATCGAAGAACAGCAAAAACAGATCAATGATAGTGTTGCTGATCTTCAGTCTGATGAGGCGCGAGCAAAAAAAACGCTGCAGCGATTCTCAGTTGAGATTCGTACAATCAAACGGCGTGTGGAGTCACTGAATCTGCCAGGAATTCCCCAAGACTACATGGATTATTTCTTCCTGGTCAGCGATGAAATTGGTAAACTAGCCGATGCAATCAGCCAGGTTAAGATTGATATGGAAGACATCACCAAGCAGCTTTTAATCGTGCAAGACGATCTGGAAACGCTGCAGGAAAAAACTGATGACTTAAGAGACAGTGCCGAACTGACCGAACGGCTGATTCAATATGCCAACCGGCTCAGTATTGACCATGAAGAGATTAATGATGCGATTGCCAAAGCACAAAATGAATTCAATCGCTATAATTATCCAGGTAGTCTGGAAATCTTGGAGAAGGCCGTTGAAAAAGTCGAGCCGGGTTCCTATAAGCGAATGGAGCAGCGTTACTATACCGAGCTTAAGCGCAATTCTTAAAACCAAAAACGTGTCGCCAATGACGCGTTTTTTTATTTTCAAGTGTCAATCATGGTTAAAAGAAACGGGATCTGTTATAATGTAGCGTTGTTTTAGGAGCCGAACCTTCGTCGCGGATGTGATCCATCGGCGGCAATATCTTGCGAGGAAAATCTGTTTTCCCGCGTGCATTAAAGGAGTAAGCACAGTATGATTTATTTTGACAATAGTGCCACGACGCAGATCTGGCCGGAAGTTTTGGATACGTATAATCAAGTCTGCCAAAAGATTTGGGGGAATCCCTCCAGTCTGCATAAGGTTGGTGAGACGGCTTGGAATCTTCAAGAGCAGGCACGTAAACAGATTGCGGACCTGTTTGACGTTTTGCCAAGTGAGATTGTTTTTACCAGTGGTGGTTCAGAGGGCGACAACTGGGTCATCAAAGGAACGGCAATTGAAAAGCGTCAATATGGCAAACATATTATTACGACCAGCGTTGAGCATGCTGCGGTGCGTAATTCGATGGAGCGCTTAGCTGACCTTGGTTTTGAGATTACCTATCTGCCGGTCGATGATCAGGGACGCATTGATCCAGAAGACGTTAGAAAAGCACTGCGCCCAGATACGATTCTGGTTGAATCAATGGTTGTCAACAATGAGATTGGTACGATTCAGCCAATCAAGGAAATTGGTGAAATCTTAAAGGACTATCCTAAAGTTCACTTTATGGTTGATGCGGTGCAGGCAATCGGTAAGGGAATCGATGACCTTGTCTTTTCAGATCGGGTCGATTTTGCGGTCTTTTCTGGTCATAAGTTCCATGCACCGCGCGGAACCGGCTTTGTATATGCCAAAGCCGGCCGCAAGCTGGCTCCACTGATTGATGGTGGCGGTCAGGAGCGCGGCCGCCGCAATGGGACCGAAAATACGGCTGGTTTTGTTGCGATGGCCAAGGCATTACGGTTGGTAAAACAAAACGAAAAGCAGGCCGTTGAACGCGAAAAAGCAATCAAGACGCGAATTTACGATCATATCAAGAATTTTGAACACGTTGAGGTTATCTCGCAAAATGATGATTCGTTTGCTCCTCATATTCTGACGTTTGCAATTGTTGGCGTCCGTGGTGAAACGATCGTGCACGCTTTTGAAGATCACGATATCTATATTTCAACGACCAGTGCCTGCTCTTCAAAGAAGCACGTTGAAGCCGGGACTTTGGCGGCTATGAAGGTTCCCGATGAAATTGCAACCAGTGCCGTACGGATCAGCCTGGGCGATCAAAACACCTTGGCTGAGGCTGATGAGTTCAATCGCGTCTTTGATGAGCTGTATGCCGGCTTTAAGAAGATTATCGATTAGTTTTTGAAAGGAAAATCTAGTTCCAAAATGCAATATGATGAAATTATGGTGCGCTATGGCGAGCTTTCGACTAAAGGGCGCAACCAAAAGAACTTTATTGACCGTTTGGGAGCCAATGTTACCAAAGCGTTGCATGGCTTTGATCAGGTTAAGATTCATCCGCAAAGAGACCGGATGCATATTGACTTAAACGGTGCCGACAGTAGTCAGGTCATGGATCGCTTAAAGCAGGTGTTTGGCATCCAGACCTTCTCTCCTTCTTTACGAGTTGAAAGCGACTTTGAAGCAGTTAAGCAGGCAGCGGCTAAGATGATCAGAGAACAGGTAAAAGAACCGGCCACCTTTAAGATCAGTACTCGGCATGCCGACCATGGCTTTCCAATGGGGACGTTTGAGATGAATCGTGAGCTGGGAGCCTATCTGCTAAAGGAATTTCCTGATCTTTTAACAGTTGACGTTCACCATCCAGATATTGATCTGATGGTTGAGATTCGGAAAAGCGGAATTTATCTGACCAGTGAAAAGATCAAGGGCGCAGGTGGTCTACCAGTTGGAACGGCTGGTAAAGGCATGATGATGCTTTCAGGCGGAATCGATTCACCGGTTGCTGCCTACCTGGCCATGAAGCGTGGGGTTTCTTTGGAGATGGTGCACTTCTACAGTCCGCCATATACCAGTGAACAGGCATTAGCTAAATCAAAGGAACTGACCAGCAAACTGGCAAAATATTGTGGTAGCATCAAGTTCATTCAAGTACCGTTTACCGAAATTCAAGAAACGGTTAAGGAAAAGATTCCCGAGGGCTATCTGATGACCGTCCAGCGCCGCTTAATGCTTAGACTGGCCGCGGCTTTGGCCATGAAACGCCATGGCCTGGCCATCTTTAACGGTGAAAGCCTTGGACAGGTAGCCTCACAGACGATGGAAAGCATGGTCGCTATTAATGATGTGACTACCTGGCCGGTGCTGCGTCCGGTTCTGTCGTTTGATAAGACTGAAATCATCAAGATCGCTGAAGAAATCGATACCTATGAATTGTCGATTCTGCCATATGAAGACTGCTGTACGGTCTTTACGCCGCCATCGCCAAAAACCAAGCCAAACCTGAAACGGGCACGGGCCTATGAAGCACGGCTGGATGTTGAAGGATTGATGCAGCGAGCTTTGGAAAACATTAAGGTTACTGAGATTCATGCTGGTGACGAATTCTTGAATCAGAATCAAGACGTATTCGCCGAATTGCTGTAAAATTTAAGCTGATGCAAGACTTTTTAATGCATCAGCTTTTTTATTTCAAACACCGGATTTGGCTATTCGAATGGTGCTAAATTTGGTATACTGTTCCCACACAAAATTAAAAAACGCTGTGAAACTGAAAGGAGCGTTCATCGTGGAAGTTACTGTCAATGGTGAGAAGATGCAGCTGGTCGGCAATCCGCCAGAAGTAGGTACGGAAATTCCTCACTTTAAGCTGTTTGATGCTCAGAATCAACGGGTTAAGACTCGTGAGCTGCTGGGCAAGCCAACTTTATTCTCAGTCGTACCAGACATCAATACGTCGGTCTGCTCGCTGCAGTCACGCAAATTCAACAAGGCAATGGCTGAATATCCTGACGTCCGCTTGATTACGGTCTCCACCAATCCAATTAACGAACAGAAGGGCTGGTGCGCGGCCAATGATATCCCAAATGCTGAGCTTTTATCTGATTATGAACAGTCATTTGGCTATGCAATGAAGCTTTTGATCCCTGATGAAGGCGTCTTGGCACGGTCAATCTTCCTCATTGATGCTGATGGCCAGATCGTCTATCGACAGATCGTTCCTGAAATGACGCATGAGCCTGACTATCTGGCTGCCTTGAATGCAGTAGAAAAGTTGGGCACGGCTGCTGAATAATTAAGAAATTATTTGAATCGACTTGACGTTGTCAAAAATTTCTTTTATTATTACGCTATCCAAGCATTGAACGAGAGAGTAGATCTGGTAAAGCCGTTTAGAGAGACCTTGTTGCTGAAAAAAGGTTCGGTTTGCCAGATTGAAGGTAGCTCGCGAGCAGAATTGCTGAAAGCAAGTAGGCAGTTCCGGTTCATGGCCGATATCCCATGTTTGAGTGGAAGCCTGTCTTTGGATGGGTTTCAATTTAGGTGGTACCGCGAGCAGACTCGTCCTAATTTATTAGGGCGAGTCTTTTTTTGTTTGATGCCAATTAAATTAACCAATAACTGTAAATCTGAAAGGGGAACTTGCCATGTCAGAAAAGAACATGTCCACCAAGTTCAACCCGGCTTCGATTGAAGAAGGGCGCTACCAGTGGTGGATCGATGAAGGGTTCTTTAAGCCAAGTGGTGATAAGAAAGCCAAGCCATATTCAATCGTTATTCCACCTCCTAACGTTACTGGCAAGCTGCACTTGGGTCATGCCTGGGATACTACGCTGCAGGATATGATTATTCGGCAAAAGCGGATGCAGGGCTATGACGTTTTGTGGCTGCCAGGGATGGACCACGCCGGCATTGCAACGCAGGCTAAGGTTGAAGCACGGTTGCGCGAACAAGGCATTTCACGCTATGACCTGGGTCGCGAAAAGTTTATTCAACAAGTATGGGACTGGAAAGACGAATATGCCGACATCATCCACAAACAGTGGGCTAAGATGGGAATCTCAGTTGACTACGATCGTGAACGCTTTACCCTTGACGAGGGCCTAAACAAAGCGGTTCGCAAGGTTTTCGTTGATTTGTACAATAAGGGACTGATCTACCGGGCAACCTACATTATCAACTGGGACCCACAGGCACGGACGGCGCTTTCCGACATGGAGGTTATCCACAAAGATGACAAGGGTGCCTTCTACCACGTTAAATATCCATTTACCGACGGCACGACGTTTAATGGCAAAGACTACATTGAAGTTGCTACGACGCGTCCTGAAACCATGTTTGGCGATGAGGCCGTTGCCGTAAACCCAAATGATGAACGCTACAAGGAACTGGTCGGCAAGCATGTTATGGTGCCGCTGGTCAACCGTGAGATCGAAATCATTGCTGATGACTACGTAACGCCTGAATTTGGTACTGGGATGGTTAAGATTACGCCGGCTCATGATCCAAACGACTTCTTGGTTGGCAAGCGTCACAACCTGCCTGAACTCAACACGATGAACGAGGACGCCTCGCTGAATGAAAATGCCGGCAAGTACTGCGGGATGGATCGTTTCGAGGCGCGCAAGGCAATCGTCAAGGATCTGGAAGATGGCGGCTATATGCTGAAGATTGATCCAATCGTACACTCTGTTGGTCACTCTGAACGGACCGGCGTACAGGTTGAATCTCGGCTTTCAACGCAGTGGTTCGTTAAGATGAAGCCATTGGCAGAAAAAGCATTGGCCAACCAAAAGACAGCTGATCGGGTCAACTTTGTCCCAGAACGTTTTGAGCACACCTTTAATCAGTGGATGGAAAACGTGCATGACTGGGTTATCTCACGTCAATTATGGTGGGGTCACCGAATTCCGGCTTGGTACAACAAACAAACCGGTGAAATGTACGTTGGCATGGAGGCACCAAAAGACGCCGAAAACTGGGAGCAGGACAAAGATGTGCTTGATACCTGGTTTAGCTCGGCATTGTGGCCATTTTCAACGATGGGCTGGCCAGACACTGATTCTGCTGACTTTAAGCGTTATTTCCCAACCAACACGCTGGTCAGCGGTTACGACATCATCTTCTTCTGGGTTGCCCGGATGATCTTCCAATCACTGGAATTTACCGGCAAGGCACCATTCCGCAATGTCTTGCTGCACGGCTTGATTCGTGATGAGCAGGGCCGTAAGATGAGTAAGTCTTTGGGTAACGGGATTGATCCAATGGACGTCATCGAAAAGTATGGTACGGATGCTTTGCGCTGGTTCCTGGTTACGGGTTCTACGCCAGGTCAAGACATTCGTTTCTCCTACAAGAAGATGGATGCAGCCTGGAACTTTATCAACAAGATCTGGAATGCCAGCCGTTATGTAATCATGAATCTTGGTGACATGCAGAATGCACCAAAACTGCCGGCTAAAGACAAGTGGGATCTGGCAGACCGTTGGATTTTGAGTCGTTTGAACGCAACGATCAAGCAGGTTACCGATCAATTTGAGTCATTTGACTTTGGTGAAGCTTGTCGCTGTCTGTACAACTTTATCTGGAACGATTTCTGTGACTGGTACATTGAAATGACCAAAGAAAAGCTCAACAATGGTACAGAAGCAGAAAAAGCCGACACCAAGAACATTTTAGGCTACGTGCTCGACCAAACGCTTAAACTGATGCATCCGATCATGCCATTCGTTACTGAGGCGCTGTGGCAAGATATGCCGCATGAAGGCAAGTCAATCATGATTGCTGACTATCCAGTGGTTCATGATGAATTTGCAGATGAAAAATCAGAAGAACAGATGAAGCGTCTGATCGAACTGATTACGGCCGTGCGCAACATTCGCAATGAAGCCAATGCGCCAATGTCCAAGCCAGTCGATCTGCTGATCAAGACAGATGATCAGGCTGCTGCTGACATGCTTTTGGCCAATGCAGACTACATCAAGCGATTCTGCCATCCTGCTGATTTGCAGATTGCTACCGATACGCAGGCGCCAAAATTGGCCATGAGCGGTATCGTTACCGGTGCTGAAGTCTACATTCCAATGGCTGAACTGGTTGACCTAAAAGAGGAACAGGCACGGATGGAAAAAGAGATTGCTAAGCTGGAAAAGGAAGTTCAACGTTCCGAAAAGAAGCTTGGCAACGAAAAATTTGTCAATAATGCTCCTGAAGCCGTCGTAGCCGAAGAACGCGCTAAGGCAGTCGAATGGAAGCAAAAGCTGGAAGCAGCCCAAGCACGTCTTGCTTCGCTGCAGAATGCTTAATTAGGTAAGCAGGACATCCCCAGAGTTCATCAGAGCTTTGGGGATGTTTTTTTGCAAATTAAGTCGATTTTTGCGAACAATCGTTCTATAATTAGGCGTAAAAATGAAAGGATTTATCA
Organism: Limosilactobacillus mucosae DSM 13345; assembly: GCF_001436025.1. Taxonomy (GTDB): domain Bacteria; phylum Bacillota; class Bacilli; order Lactobacillales; family Lactobacillaceae; genus Limosilactobacillus; species Limosilactobacillus mucosae. The sequence continues at coordinate 57,156 of NZ_AZEQ01000004.1, forward strand.
TGACAAATATTCAGAACTATGATGATGCCCTGGCATTTATTCATGGCCGGACCAAGTTTAAAAAGATTCCAACTCTGAAACGGATGCGGCGATTTTTAAAAGAACTTGGCAATCCACAAGAAAAGCTCAGCTATCTACACGTTACCGGCACCAATGGCAAGGGATCAACCGTAGCAATGCTGCGATCGCTCTTAATGGCAAGTGGCTTGACGGTAGGGACTTTTACCTCGCCGTTTATTGTCCGCTTTAATGAGCGAATCTCACTGAATGGCCAGCCGATTTCGGATGATGAGCTGGTAAAGGCTGCCCAAAAGGTGGCCCCCGTTGTTGATTATCTAGATCAAGTATTGCCTGAGGGTGGTCCCACTGAATTTGAGATTGATACAGCAATCATGTTTACCTGGTTTGCACAAAAAAAGCCAGATGTTGTAATTCTCGAGGTGGGAATTGGTGGCCTTTATGACTCAACTAATGTGATTGTGCCAGCTGTCAGTGGGATTGTTACGGTTGGCTACGATCATATGCATGTTTTGGGTGATACGCTGGCTGAGATTGCATGCCAAAAAGCGGGTATCATCAAACCAAATGTACCGGTAGTGATTGGCCGGTTGCCTCAGACTGCGCGGCAGACAATCATAGCAGATGCACAAGAAAAACAGGCACCATTATATGAAAACGGGCGACAGTTTACGGCTAAAAAACTGAACAATCATCAGTTAAGAAATGAAATCGAATATGATGGACTAATGCTTCATCGGCAAAAATTTCAGTTAAGCCTGCTTGGCGAGTATCAAGTTGATAATGCAGCCGTTGCACTCACCATGGCGCAGCTTTATTTGAAACGACTGGGCGTGCCGATTGACGTCCAGGCTTTTCAAAACGGCTTGGCCAATACACGCTGGCCGGGGCGGTTAGAAATCGTCAATGACTCGCCGTTGGTTGTTTTAGACGGTGCTCATAATCTGCCCGGAATGCAAGCTTTGACGACAACGCTGCAAAATGACTTTAAAGAAATGGAAATCTATGTTTTGGTAGCAATTTTGGCTGATAAACAATATCAGTTAATGTTGGGAGAGATTGCCAGTCTGCCCAATGTTCATTTGATGCTGACCAATTTTGCCGGTCCGGGTCCCAAGCGGCCGAGCGCTGATTTAGAAAAGGCAGCTAAAGACATCAAAACACATTGGCCAATTGAGACGGCACCCAGCTGGCAAGAGGGATTGCTGAGATTATCAAGGGAAGTTTCAGCCGATGATGCAATCTTGATTACCGGCTCGTTATACTTTATCTCAGAGGTTCGGCGTTTTTTTGCTGATTAAAAATAAAATCTGCTCTGTCTTGCATATAGTAATGGCAGAGGAGGTAATCAAATGACTGAAAAAACTTGCCAGCAGCGCTATGTGGCATTAGTTAATATGGTTTTTGATCAAGAAGGAGACCTTGCCAATCATTTTTTAGAACTTTTTCCCACGCCAGCTGTTTTTCGCAATATGACGATGGAAGAACAGGATGCTTTTTTGGGATATGATCGCAAACGTCTTAAACCGGTTTTGGCAGCAATTGAGCTGGGAAATCTGATTTTAACCTGTCCGCATGATATTTTAGGTCACGCCTATTCCAGTAATGAGGTTGGCCAGTTTTTAATGGATGAGATGGCTGGACAGATGCAAGAGTCAGTCGAAGTGCTTTGTACGGATGTGCATAACGAGATCATAGCACGACGCTGTCTGTTTAAAGGCGGTCAAGCGGAATGTATGCTTTATCCGGATCAAATTTTTCGCTACGTGCTGCACTGGAATTCATTTGGCCTGATCATGGTTCACAATCATCCTTCAGGCGATCCCGAGCCATCCAGACAGGATCTGAGCTTTATGCGACGGCTGGAACGGGGCTGTCAGCTGCTGGGACTGCATCTGTTGGACTGTCTTGTGATTGGCAGCCAGGACTATTACAGCTGGCGTGAAAGTCAAGAGGCTCATGCGGCATTTAATGATCAAATTGCGAATTGAATTTTAAAATTCGGTTAAGGAAACCTGAATGCTGAATAGCAATGCTGTTTTTCTCTGGCGTTTGGTGTATAGTAATGTCTGTTAATTTAACGTTCGGCTATGGTATAATATCAACGCTATTGTATTATGAAAATGAACGACTACTTTTGTATACGAAGGGAAGAAACAGATTGCTAGGAATTGGAGCAAAAAATATTGGCATTGATCTTGGTACTGCCAATACTATTGTTTACATTGAAGGCAAAGGCATCGTTTTGCGTGAACCATCCGTAGTTGCCCGCAACAAAAAGAGCGGCGAGGTCATCGCGGTTGGTGAAGAAGCACGTGATATGATTGGACGCACGCCTGCAAGCATTGTGGCGATTCGCCCAATGAAAGACGGCGTGATTGCCGATTATGATACGACGGTTGCTATGATGAAGCACTATATGGAAAAGGCACTCGGCAAAAATGGCGGCAAACCATACGTAATGGTCTGCGTACCTAGTGGCGTTACGGAAGTTGAAAAACGTGCCGTAATTGATGCAACGCGGGTGGCTGGCGCACGTGATGCCTATGTGATCGAAGAACCTTTTGCAGCTGCAATTGGTGCTGGTCTGCCGGTTATGGATCCAACTGGAAGTATGGTTGTTGACATTGGTGGCGGTACGACGGATGTTGCTACGATTTCACTTGGTGGCATCGTTTCAAGTCGTTCGATTCGCATGGCCGGTGACAAGATGAATGATGCGATCGCACAGTTCGTTCGTCAAAACAAGAATCTGCTGATTGGTGAACGTACGGCTGAAAAGCTCAAGTGGGATATCGGCTCAGCTTCTGTTGAGGCAGCTAAGGAAATGGGAACTACCGAAGTCCGTGGTCGTGATTTGGTAACTGGTCTGCCACAGACTAAAGAAGTTTCGGCAGTTGATGTTTCCAACGCGTTGCAAGATGTTGTCGAAGCGATTATCGAAGCCATCAAGGGAACGTTGGAAGAAACCTCACCGGAAATTGCGGCTGACGTAATTGACCATGGGATCGTGCTGACTGGTGGCGGTGCCTTGCTTAAGCACTTGCCAGAAGTTATTGCCGATGCTACCAAGGTGCCTGTATTTATCGCCAATGATCCATTGGACTGTGTTGCTATCGGGACTGGTGAGTCACTGAAGAGCATTGATGTGATGAAAAAAAGCAAGTAGTCACGCAATCGAGTAAAGAGAATAACTGATACACAGTTAACAGGGCGGGGCTGGTCGCAAAACGATTTGTTTTGCCCAGTCCCGTTAAATGTATCTGGGTGCATTGGAGGATAAAAATGCAGAAGTTTTTTTCGAATCGCCGCTTGGTAATTACAGTGGTAATTCTAGTAGTCTGCTTTGGCTTAATGGGCGGCTCGATTGCGATGCGCAACCGTCGTTCGACCCCACCGCTGATTCAGCAGTTTGGCAATGACATCGCCGGCTTTGCCGATGGCATTGTGGCATATCCGGTCAATGCCGTACAGGGCGTCGCTGATTCAGTTTCCGGATTGATGAATGCCTACACGGAAAATCGCGAGCTGAAGCAGAAAGTATCTGAGCTGGCCCAGGTTAAGGTTCGTGACCAAACGCTGGCTAAGGAAAACAAGCAGCTAAAAGCAGAATTGAAGCTCAAGAACTCGCTGACCGACTATTCAACCGTTAGTGCAGCTGTAATGTCCAGGACGCCTTCTTCATGGCAGCAGCAATTAGTGATCAACAAGGGGCAGACCAGCGGTATTAAAAAGAACATGCCGGTACTTTCTGGCGGCGGCTTGATTGGCCGAGTGGCGGAAGTTAACAAGACCAACAGTAAAGTTGAACTGCTCAGTGATACCAGCGAGTCATCCAATCGTTTTTCAATTGTGATTAATGGCACTGATGGTAAGAGCGTCAACGGGATCATTACGGGCTATAATGCCAGAACCAATGAGCTGATTATGGGGCAGGTAACCTCAACGGCTAAGATTAAAAAAGGCGCTAAGGTCGTAACCAACGGAATGGGCGGTATTACGCCAAAAGGACTCTATGTCGGCAAAGTCTCACGTATCGGCAAGGATGATTATGGACTGGCTAAGAAAGTCTACATCAAACCGGCTACGAACTTTAACGAGATCAATATCGTTACGGTAGCGGAATTAAACGATTAGAGGCGGTGTGACATGTATAGATTATCCCGGTTGAGATATGTGTTTCCTTTGGGTCTGTTCGCTGCCCTCTTTTTAGATGGTTCTTTAAGCAAGATATTTGCAGGCTTTTTCTTTCATTATCCCTATGCAATGGTCAGTCAATTGGTCATTGTCTGGCTGGTCTGCTCGTATTTTTTTGAAGGCGACATTCAGATTCCGTTGATTGGATTTTCGGTCGTCGCGGGGATTTTTTGCGATCTCTATTATTCAGGGATCCTGGGACTGTTCATGTTCCTTTATCCAATGGTTGTTGGTCTGACGAAATTGCTGGCTAAATATATCACGTCATCGTTTCCGATGATTGTCCTGGTCTTTTTGATCGATCTGACGGTATTTGAGCTTTTTAACTATTGGGCCTATGCTGCAGTGGGAATTGCCAAGGTTGGCCTGGGCGGTTTTTTGTTGGATACGCTGTTGCCAACGTTGCTTTTGAATCTGGTATATCTGCTGTTTTTGTATTTTCCATTGCAAAAGCTGATTACTTGGGCTGCTGATATCGAACGCCGCTAAATTTACGGTGAGGTCTTGACAAGGCTGTTGGATGATAGTAAGATACTGACAATTATTAAAAAACGATAACAAAAACAAAGAACAGACTAGTAGCTGTTTAGCCGTCTGCTTAGCGAGTCGCGGTTGATGGGAAGCGACCAGAAGGCAACAGTGAATCACATCTGCGAGTTGGGCGATCGAATTTAGTAAGTCGCTCCGGGGAAGCCCGTTACAGCACAGAGTTTAAATTTGAACTCGCTGAGGCAGTTTAGCGTGAGCTGACTGCAATGATGAGGTGGAACCGCGGCAACGCCCTCTGAGCCATGTGCTCGGGGGCGTTTTTGCTTTTCTGGAAAATTTGAACTTAATGAGGCAATGGCTGTGAAGCCGTTGCAAATCCGAGGTGGGATCACGCTGCGGCGTCCTCGACAGTTGTTATGACTGTTGAGGACGTTTTTTGTTATCGAAGCATTTGAGGGAGGTTTTATCATGTCAATGCACTATGTTATGGAAATTCTGCCATCGCTGTTTCAAGGCGCTGGCATGACATTAAAGCTGTTTTTCTGGACGCTGCTTGGTTCACTGCCTTTGGGGATCTTAGTTAGTTTAGGATTGACTTCCAAGTTTCGGCCACTGCAATGGCTGCTTGAGCTTTATGTCTGGCTGATGCGGGGTACGCCGCTGCTGCTGCAATTAATTTTTGTTTTTTATGGCTTGCCAATTGTTGGGATTGTTTTTCAGCGTTACGATGCCGCGCTGTTTGCATTTATTCTCAACTATGGTGCCTATTTTGCCGAAATCTTTCGGGGCGGCTTTCAGTCAATTGATCAAGGCCAATATGAGGCAGCGCGGGTTCTGCGCTTAAGCTATGGTCAGACGCTGCGCAAGATCGTGATTCCACAGGTCGTTAAGATCGTAATTCCTTCGATCGGCAACGAGGTCATCAATCTGGTCAAGGACTCATCTTTGGTATACGTAATTGGTCTGGGCGATCTGTTGCGGGCCGGCAATGTTGCTACGGCACGGGACGTAACTTTGGTACCATTGCTTTTGGTTGGCTTGATCTACCTAATCTTAATCGGGATCTGCACGTTTATCCTGAACAAGGTTGAAAAGCGCTATTCGTACTTTAAGTAAAAGGAGGCCATGAATATGCTGGAAGTGCAAGAACTTAAAAAGAGCTTTGGTGGGCGTCAGATTTTAGACGGCGTTGACTTAACGGTTAAAGATGGTGAGATTTTGTGCATCGTTGGTCCATCCGGTGCAGGTAAAACAACGCTTTTGCGCTGCATTACTGGTTTAGAGGCAGCCGACAGCGGTAAGTTTTTGATTGATGGTCGTCCTTTTGATCCACAGGGAACGGATCGCTCTGACAGTGTGATCGGAGTTGTTTTCCAAGACTTTAACCTTTTCCCTAATCTGACGGTTCTTGAAAACGTTACGCTGGCACCAACGCTGGTCTTGAAAAAAGCAAAAGCCGCCGCCCAGCAGGATGCCGAAAATCTCTTAAAGGAACTGGGTTTGGATGGTAAAGGCGATTTGTATCCATATCAGCTTTCTGGTGGTCAAAAACAGCGTGTGGCAATTGCGCGGGCACTGGCGATGAAGCCTAAGATCCTTTGCTACGATGAGCCAACCTCTGCTCTTGATCCTAATCTGCGTGATGAGGTTGCCAAGCTGATTTTGGGCTTAAAAAAAGACGGTATGACGCAGCTGGTGGTTACGCATGATATGGAGTTTGCTCAAAAAGTCGCTGACGATATTCTGCAGGTTAAAGCTTTGGATCAGCAATAGTAATGGGGGCCGGAAAATTGAAGAAGTTCAAATATTGGCTGCTGCTGTTGATTTTGCCGGTTATGCTGTTGAGTGGCTGTCAAAACGTTACCCAGCGTGCTGATACGCAAGACACCTGGAAACAGATTCAGCGGCGGGGCAAGGTTGTGATTGGTCTGGATGACAGTTTCGTGCCAATGGGCTTTCGGGAAAAAAATGGCAAGCTGGTTGGCTATGATATTGATCTGGCTAAAGCAGTCTTTAAACAATATGGCATTAAGGTTGATTTTCAAACGATCGATTGGTCAATGAAAGAAACCGAATTAAAAAATGGTACTATTGATTTGTTATGGAACGGATATTCAGTAACTTCGCAACGAGCTAAAAAAGTTGCTTTCAGTCGTGTTTACCTGCTTAACAAACAAGTGCTGGTTACCAAGAAAAAAGATCACATCAATAATTTCAACGATATGGCGGGGAAGAGTCTAGGCGTCCAAAATGGCTCAACGGGAGCAATGGCTTTAGACGAGTATCCTAAACTGTTAAAAGATAAGATCAAGAATCACAAGGCCGTGCTTTATGATACCTTCCCTGATGCATTTATCGATTTGAATGCGGGGCGGATTCAAGGCATTTTAATGGATGAGGTCTATGCGGACTACTACATTAAGCACCAAAAAGACAGCTCGGCCTATCGAGTCTACTCAGATCCGCAGATGCCGCAAGACTATTTTGCCGTTGGGATGCGCAAGGGTGACAAGACCTTGCAAAAGAAGGTTAACGAAGGTTTGGCTAGACTCCAGAAAAACGGCGAGCTGCGGCAAATCAATAAGAAGTGGTTTGGCGTCAGCAGCAATTATCTGGGACCAGTAAAAAAATAAAATTAACCAACGAGGGCGCGATTTAACGGGCCCTCGTTTGTAATTTATGGGCGAATCAAGTAATATGGAATATTGTATCTATCAGTAAGAATGAATTATGACAGTCAAAAACATTAATCAATTTTGGAAATGAGGGTAATATGGTGGATTTTAATCTGCAGCCGGGCGTTAGACTGCATGTTGAGCCAACGTCGCGGTTTCACGTTAATCGAATTCTGATCAACTTTGCAACGCCACAGACGGCAGAGAATTCGGCAGCGCGCAATCTGTTGGCCAATCTTTTGGAAACCAGTACGGCAGCATATCCAACGCAGACAGCATTTGCCAAGGCCTTGAATCATCTATACGGCGCCGATGCCAGTGCCAGCGTCAGTCGCATTGGCTATGCACATACGCTGCGGGTACGGGCTGAGGCAGTTGACGATCGCTTTGCTCAGCCAGGTATTTTTGCCAGTCTGGTGGATATCTTGTATCAGATGATCTTTCGTCCTTTAATAACGGATGGCGCTTTTGATGCAGCAACCTTTAAGACCCAGCGGCAAAACGTTGCCAATGAGCTGGCTTCTATTAAAGAAAACAAACAGTACTACGCTGCCTGGCAATTGGACCGTCTTTATTATGACCAAAGCTCTTTGATGCGGATTCCCAGCTATGGTCGGCTGGAGGATCTGGACAAGCTAACGCCGGCATCTTTGGTTGAGACCTATTATGATATGCTGGCTCATGACCAGATTGACATTTTTGTCTATGGCAATGTGGATCCGCAGGCGGTACTTGATCTTTTCAGACAGTGGCCGTTATCACCGCGTCAGTCGCCACTGCCTAACGACATCTATTATCGTCAGCCGTTTCATCATCGCGTTCGTGAGCTGAGTGAGCGCCAAGACGTTAATCAGGCCAAACTGAACCTGGCTTATCACTTTCCGGTTTTCTATCGTGATGAAAACTACTATGCTGCTTTGGTCATGAATGGAATCTTAGGCGGCACGCCATATTCCAAGTTATTTGCCAACGTGCGGGAAAAAGCCAGCCTAGCTTACTATGCATCCAGTCAGCTGCGTTTGTTCAGCAGTCATCTGGCAATTCAGACGGGGATCGATGCCAAAAACTATCACCAGGCGCGACAATTAATCGAAGCTCAAGTCAAGGCAGTTCAGCAGGGTGATTTTAGCGAAACGGTCATGCAGGAAGTCAAGGATGCCTTGATCAACCAGTATCAGACTGGGCTGGATGCTCCTGGCGGCATTGTTGAGCATTGGCTGGTTGACTGTATGAGTAATCGGCTGCCAGCAGAAAACGTTATTGAATCACTACAGCAGGTGACTAAAGAGCAGGTTGCCAATTTGGCTAAAAAGCTTCAGCTGCAGGCAGTCTATTTTTTGGATGGTGAGGAATAATGCAGCAATTCAAATATTCGGAATTCAATCAAAACGTGTACCAAAAGCAGCTGGATAATGGTCTTTTGGTAACGATGCTGCCAATGGAAGGCTTTCATAAGACCTATGCTGTTTTGTCAACTGAATTTGGCTCAATTGATAATACATTCGTGCCTGATCAAAAAAATGAGCTGTTGACGGTTCCGGATGGCGTGGCGCACTTTTTAGAGCATAAAATGTTTGAAAAGGCCGATCATGACGCGTTTGACCTATTTGGCAAGCTGGGAGCCGATGCCAATGCTTTTACCAGCTTTACGCAGACGCGCTATCTGTTTTCAACGACTTCTCACCTCCACGAAAACCTAGATGTACTGCTGGATTTTGTTCAGGATCCATACTTTACTGAACAAACCGTCGCTAAGGAAAAGGGAATCATTGGTCAAGAAATCACCATGTATAATGATGATCCCAGTTGGCGTTTATATCTTGGGATGCTGGGCAACCTGTATCCTAATGACCCGATGCATATTGACATTGCCGGCACCCAGGAATCGATTCAAAAGATTACGGCACCAATTCTTTACGATGCCTATCGTACCTTTTATCAACCAGCCAATATGAATCTGTTTGTTGCTGGACGACTTGATGTTGAGCAGGTTCTAGCGTGGGTTGAGCAAAATCAGGCAGTCAAGCATTTTGATGCGCCTAAGCTGCCTAAGCGAACCGCGGTAATCAGCGATCCGACCGCCAACGACGTCATTCCGTTTCGTACATTGACGATGGCAGTTGAGCGGCCTAAGGTAATGGTCGGACTGCGCGGCATTCAAAGTTTTGAAAACGGTAAGGAACGGCTGCTTTATAAATGGCGGATCAATCTTTTGCTGGCAATGCTGTTTGATGAGACGTCAGCCAACTTTTTACGTTTGTATGATACTGGTGTTATAGACGATTCTTTTAATTATAATTTTGAGATTCAGCGCGGCTTTCATTTGGCAACCTTCAGCACGGATACTGATCAAATGGAGCAGTTTGCCGATGCCATGATTCAGATTCTAAAAGAGGCGCCTGAACAGCTGGCAACAGTGAAAAATCAGTTTGAAGACGTAAAGCACGCGATGCTGGGCCGCTTGATCAATCAGCTGGACTCACCGGAAAACATTGCAATGCTGTACGGTGGCAGCTATTTTGATCATGCAACGCTGCTGGATGAAATTGAGATTTTGCGCAGTATTGATTATGATGAGCTGGCAATTGCCATTGATCAATTCGTCAAACCAGAGCGGCTCTCGGTCTATCAAATCGTACCGCCAACGAAATAAGCGTTTCTTAAAATTTGCCGTCGCGATAGTATGCTATACTATTTTAGGTTATGGACTAATTTAAAATTTAAAAGAACGAGGATTAGGTATGAGTGAAAACGAAGAAAAACGACCAGAAGTTGGTAAAAAGCTTCATGATGCTCGGGTAGCCAAGGGATATACCTTAGATGACCTGCAGCAGGCGACCAAGATTCAAAAACGCTATTTGATTGCCATCGAAGACGAAAAGTTTGATGAGCTGCCTGGCGATTTTTATGTTCGGGCATTTGTCAAACAGTATGCTGATACGGTTGGGCTGGACGGCGAGGATCTGTTAAAGGAATACGATGACGATCTGCCTAAAGCCAAGACTGATGAATATTCGGAACATATTGCTCAAGCCGTTGAGACACGGGCAACTTCCAAACGCAAGCTTACCAAGGTTAACGATGCCAGAAAGTATCTGCCAACGGTGATTGCGATTGTCATCGTCGTTATTGTTCTGGCGGCAATTTGGCTGACGGCAATCGTTAGAGGTCATCGTGATTCTTCAACCAAGATTGACAACAGTTCGGTCAAGGTTTCAGGTGAATCAAGCAAGAAGTCTTCCAGCTCAAGCAAAAAGAAGTCATCGTCCAGTTCAAAGAAGACGTCTGACAGCATCAAACTGACGGCTTCAACGCGGACCAGCAGTGCGGTTACGTTTACCGGTGATGCCTTAACCAAGGACACGACCTTGACGATCAAGACTTCTGGACAAGCATGGAATGCAGTAACGGTTGATAACTCACAGCGTTTAAGCAAGACGATGAGCGCCAACCAAACGGAAAAAATCAATATTGCCAAGAACGCCCAAACGATCGTCTTGACGCTTGGCAATGCCAGCGCTACTACAGTCAAGCTTGGCAACACCACGGTTGATCTGACGCAGAACAACACTTATCCAAACACGCGGACGGTTACGATTAAGCTTGGCAATACTACGCAATCGTCTTCAGCTTCTTCAACTTCTTCATCTGCCGTGACGACCAGTACTTCGCAAAGCACGTCTTCAACTGCTGGGTCAGGTACGACGTCTGGGGTTGCGTCAACCTCATCAACGCAGACGAGCGTATCCAGTACGCGTTAATTTAGTGAAATAGGGGGAAGTTTCGTTGAATTTACCAAATAAATTAACCATCGTTAGGCTGATCATTATTCCATTTTTCCTGATCTTAATGGTAGTGCCATTTGATTGGGGCAGCGTTACGTTTTGGGGTGCTACGATTCCAGTTGCCGAACTGATTGCGGCGATCCTGTTTATTGCGGCCACGATTACTGATAATCTGGATGGTCGAATTGCGCGTCGTGACCATTTAGTAACCAATTTCGGTAAGTTTGCCGATCCATTGGCTGATAAGCTGTTGGTAATGACGGCTTTTATCGCCCTGACGGGTCAAGGGGTCGTACCTTCCTGGGTGACTGCTATTATTATTTGGCGTGAGCTTTCGGTAACGGGCCTGCGTCTATTGCTGGTAGAACAAAATGGAACGGTGCTGGCTGCCAAGATGCCGGGCAAGATTAAGACGACGACTCAATTTATCGCCATTATTTTCTTGCTTTTGCACAATGTGATCTTTGCAATCTGGAATATTCCATTTGGTCAGATTATGCTGTACATTTGCCTGTTCTTTACGGTCTACTCAGGAATCGACTACTTTGTTAAGGGTCGTGGCGTTTTTGCGGATGGATTTAAATAAAATTGGCTAAATTAAAGTAAGTTCTTAGAGCCACTGCGCTTTAGAACTTGCTTTTTTTGCTTTTTTTAATGCATAAGCCGATAATCGGCATATATTAAGTTGAGGGGGATGCTTATGGAAGCAGAAATTATCTCAATTGGAACTGAAATCGTTTTAGGACAGATCGTCAATACCAATGCCCGCTTCTTAGCTGATCAGCTGCGGCGGCTGGATATTGATGCTCACTGGCAGACAACGACTGATGATGATCCAACGCGGATTCAGGCAGCCATCAGTCAGGCACAGACACGTGCTCAGCTGATCTTTGTCTGTGGCGGCTTGGGACCAACGCTGGATGATCAGACCATGGCAAGCACGGCTGCGGCAATTGGCGTTGAATTGGCTTTGGATGATGAGCAGTGGCAAAAGATTCAAGCCGATTTTGTGATCAGAAAAACCAAAATGACGCCAGAAAACATTAAAATGGCCTATTATCTAAAAGGCGGTCAGATCTTGGCTAATCCTACCGGAATGGCTGATGGTGCCTACTTGAACCATCAAGGGCACACCTATGTCGTTTTACCCGGGCCACCGCGTGAATTCAAGCCGATGGTAACCCAGAGCCTCTTGCCGCTTTTAAAACAGCAGTTTGGCAATGATAAAGCCATTTTCAGTCATAATCTGCATTTTTTAGGACTCCCAGAATCGCAGCTGATGGATGAGATTGAGCAGGTATTAGATGAAGCCAAACTTGATGACGTCTTGGCAACCTCATACGTTCAGCCTGGCGAGATTCAAGTTCGTCTAACCATTCATGACGCAATGCAGGCTCAAGCAGAAAAAAAACTGGCTGCTGCTGAACAAGCCATTTTCAAGCGTGTTGGCCGATATTGTTTTGGAATTGGCGAACACATCACCTTGGCTGAACAAGTCGTTAAGCTGCTGCGAGAGCATCAATGGACGATTACCGGTGCGGAAAGTCTGACGGGCGGTATGTTTCAAAGTACGATCTGCAGCGTTCCAGGCGCATCGAAAGTCTTTAATGGTGGGTTTGTAACGTATGCCGCGCAGACAAAAGAACAGCTGTTGGGCGTTCCTAAAGCCGTAATCGACCAATATGGCGTCGTCAGTGCTCAAACTGCCAAAGCAATGGCCGAGGGATGTCAAAAGAAACTGAATGCCGATGTTGGCGTCTCATTTACTGGGGTCGCCGGCCCAGATGATTTAGAAGGTCAGCCTGCTGGAACGGTTTGGATCGGGATTGCAATCAAGGGGCAGCCAACTCAGACCAGCCAGCTGCATCTCTCGCAAAAAATGGCAACGCGCCAATGGATTCGCCAACGCAGCGTTCAGATGGGACTGTTGTTTACCTATTGGGCTTTGCAAAATAAAACGAACTAACGTTCACTTTTCGCTTGTCTTTTACCCATGATTACTGATAAGATAGTTACAGACAACTTCGGAAATAAGGAGGAAAACATTTTGGCTGATCAACGACAGGCAGCGCTGGAAAATGCACTGCGTAAAATCGAAAAAAACTTCGGCAAAGGCTCCATCATGCGAATGGGTGACGCAGCTGATACCAAGATTGCGACGGTTTCCAGTGGCTCGCTGGCAATTGATGAAGCACTGGGGGTAGGCGGTTATCCGCGTGGCCGAATTATTGAAATGTATGGACCAGAAAGTTCCGGTAAAACAACGGTGGCCCTGCATGCTGTTGCTGAAGTTCAGAAGCGTGGCGGGACGGCAGCCTATATTGATGCTGAAAATGCATTAGACCCACAATACGCACAGGCATTAGGGGTTAATGTCAAGGACCTGTTGCTCTCTCAGCCAGATACCGGTGAAGAAGGCTTGGAAATTGCTGATGCCTTGATTGCCAGCGGCGCGGTTGATATCGTGATCGTTGACTCAGTAGCGGCATTGGTTCCGCGTGCTGAAATTGAGGGCGAGATGGGTGATACTCACGTTGGTCTGCAGGCACGTCTGATGTCGCAGGCACTGCGCAAGCTTTCTGGTGAAATCAATAAAACTAAGACGATTGCCATTTTTATCAACCAGATTCGGGAAAAGGTCGGGGTTATGTTTGGTAATCCGGAAACGACGCCAGGTGGCCGAGCACTGAAATTCTATTCCACGATTCGAATGGAAATCCGTCGTGGTGAACAGTTGAAAGACGGGACTGAGGTTATTGGTAACCGTGCCAAAATCAAAGTCGTTAAGAACAAGGTTGCACCGCCATTCAGAAAAGCAGAAGTCGATATCATGTATGGTCAAGGGATTTCTAAGACTGGTGAAGTCCTGGATATGGCTGTTGAAAAAGACTTGGTTAAAAAGAGTGGTGCCTGGTATTCATATGGCAACGAACGAATTGGTCAGGGACGTGAAAATGCCAAGAAGTGGCTGGATGAACATCCTGAAGCAATGGCCGAGCTGACTAACAAAGTTCGAGTTGCCTATGGTATGGAGCCGGATGCTTCATTGACAACAGCAGCTGATGGCGAAAATGAGACTGCCAAAAACAAAAAACCACAGCAGGAAAGTCTTGACGTGGCAACGGAAACTGACGATAAGTAAGCAATAAAACTCAAATTCGGCCGCAGCTGGATTTGAGTTTTTATTTAGTTATCTTAATGTCACAGAAGCTACATTAAGATTTGTTTAACTTGAATTATTGACACTATTCATAAGCACGATTAAAATTACTTTGTGTGCAGATTTTCATTTGTTCACTATTAATTAATTGTTAATTCAACCAACAACATAAAATAGTTGATGCGGAGGTGAAACGATGAGTGCTTTCGGCTTGTTTATCGCCGCGCTCGCTATGGTTGTCGGTATTATTGTCGGCTATGTAATTCGAAAAGTCTCTTATGAGAAACAAATTGCACAGGCGCACAATAGCGCCGAGGGAATTATCGCTGCTGCGAAAAAAGATGCTGCGACGGCCAAAAAAGAGGCTATTTTAGAGGCCAAAGAAGAAAGTCACAGATATCGGGAAAGTGTGGAGCAAGAGCTTAAAAAGCGTCGCGATGAGGTTCAGCGTCAAGAAGACCGGATGCTGCAGCGCGAAACCACCCTTGATCGCAAGGATAATGCCCTTGAAAAAAGAGAAAATGCAGTCAGTTCCCGCGAACATAAACTGGATCAAAGGAACGAGCAGATTCAAAAAAGTCAACAACAAGTAACGCAATTGATTGAACAGCGTCAGGCTGAACTGGAAAAAGTAGCTCAGATGTCGCATGAAGATGCCAAAGAACTGTTGTTAAAACAGCTCCAGAATGAGTTGAAGACGGAACGCGAGGTTATGATCCGCGAAAGTGAGCAGACTGCTGAACTGGCAGCTGACAGAAAGGCTAAGCAGCTGATTGTTGAAGCAATTCAACGCAGTGCTGCTGACACGGTTTCAGAAGCGACCGTTTCCGTTGTCGCCCTGCCTAATGACGATATGAAAGGTCGAATTATTGGGCGTGAAGGACGTAACATTCGAACTTTGGAAACTTTAACCGGGATTGATCTGATTATCGACGACACGCCACAAGCGGTCGTTTTGAGTGGTTTTGATCCGGTGCGGCGTGAAATTGCTAAAATGGCTTTGGAACGCTTAATCCAAGATGGTCGAATTCATCCTGCCAAGATCGAAGAAGCAGTTGAAAAAGCTCGCCGAGATATGGATGCTCAGCTGCGTGAGACTGGCGAACAGACCGTATTTGATCTGGGACTGCATGCGATGCATCCTGATCTGATCAAAACGATTGGTCGGATGAAATATCGGACCAGCTATGGCCAAAATGTTTTGGACCATTCAATTGAGGTTGCCAAGCTGGCAGGCATTATGGCTGCCGAGCTTGGTGAAGACGTTACCCTAGCGAAACGCGCTGGTTTATTACATGATATCGGCAAGGCCGTCGATCATGAGGTTGATGGCTCACATGTCGAATTGGGGGTCGAGCTGACTCGCAAGTACAAAGAAAATCCAGTTGTGATTAATACGATTGCCTCTCACCACGGCGACGTACCGGCCGAATCAGTCATTGCCGTATTGGTTCAGGCGGCTGATGCAGTTTCAGGTGCGCGTCCAGGTGCTAGAAGCGAGTCGCTTGAGCAATACATTCAACGACTCAAAAAATTAGAAGAGATTGCCAACCGCAATCCGGGCGTTGATCACAGCTATGCTATTCAAGCCGGGCGGGAGGTTCGCGTTATTGTCAAGCCAGACAAGATTACGGACTTGCAGGCCACGGCTTTGGCACATGATATTAAGCGGGAGATCGAAGGACAGCTGGAATATCCTGGCCATATCAAGGTTACGGTTATTCGTGAAGTACGCGCCGTCGATTATGCTAAATAGTAAAAATAGGGATTGGAGAAGCGGTTCTTCAGTCCCTGTTTTGCGTTTTTGATTCAAATTCATGTAAAATAAAGAAATTAATATAAATGGAGCAGGTGAAAATTTTTGGCTAAAAAGCTTACGCCAATGATGGCACAATATCAACAAGTTAAAGATCAATATCCAGATGCTTTTTTGTTCTATCGATTGGGTGATTTTTATGAGCTGTTTAATGATGATGCCGTCAAGGGTGCCCAGATCCTCGAATTGACGCTGACGACACGCAATCACAGTGCTGCCAACCCAATTCCAATGTGCGGCGTTCCGCATAAGGCTGTTGATGGCTATGTTGACATTCTGATCGATAAGGGATACAAGGTTGCTATCTGCGAACAGATGGAAGATCCTAAAAAAGCCAAGGGAATGGTTAAGCGTGCCGTTACGCGCTTGATTACCCCAGGAACGCAGATGGATCAAAGCGGTGATGCGGCTCGCAATAACAACTATTTAGCTGCTTTGAATCAGCAGGGCTCAACGTTTGAGCTGGCCTATGCAGATCTGGCAACCGGTGAATTAAAGACTACCACGCTGAAAGGAAAAAACGCGGCTTTAAACGAGCTGATCAACCTGCAGACCAAAGAAATCGTCGCTGATGACTCGCTGTCTTCTGAAATAGAACAGCAGCTGACCAAACGCAACATTTTACTATCCAAACAGTCTGAAATTTTAAAAAATGCCGAAGTCAGCTACCTGACGCAAGACCTCGAACGACCTGGCGAAAAACAGGTGGTTGCGCAGCTTGTCTCATATCTGCTGACAACGCAGAAACGCTCGCTTGACCATCTGCAAAAGGCGATCTCTTATCAGCCGAGCTCCTATATGAAAATCGATCATTATTCCAAGACCAATCTGGAATTAACGACCAATATGCGCAGCGGCAAGCGCCAGGGAACGTTGGTATGGCTCTTGGATGAAACGAAAACGGCAATGGGCAGTCGGCTGCTAAAACGCTGGCTGGATCGCCCTTTGATTGATGCTGAACAGATTGAGCAGCGGCAGGATAAGGTTCAGGTACTGTTGGACAACTATTTTGAAAGAAGCAATCTGCAGCAGGAACTGACCCAAGTATACGATCTGGAGCGCCTGGCTGGCCGGGTTGCATATGGCAGCGTAAATGGCCGCGACTTGATTCAGTTAAAGACATCGCTTCTGCAGGTGCCAAAAATCAAGTATATTTTAGAAACGCTTGACGCGCCGGTTTTTGATGATCTGGCAGCCAAACTGGATCCCTTGTCTGATATTGCCGACTTAATTGAACGCTCGATTGCTGAAGAACCGCCAATCTCGGTTACTGACGGCGGCGTGATCAAGACAGGGTACAACGACCAGCTTGATCAGTACCGTGACGCGATGAATAATGGCAAGCAGTGGATTGCACAGCTGCAGGCCAAAGAACGCGAAGCAACCGGCATCAGCAACCTTAAGATTGGCTATAATCATGTTTTTGGCTACTATATTGAAGTTACTAAGGCCAATTTAAGCAAGCTGCCGACTGAACGTTACGAACGCAAGCAGACACTGACGAATGCCGAGCGCTTCAGCACGCCAGAACTAAAAGCCAAGGAAGCCTTGATTTTAGGCGCGCAGGAGAAATCAACTGCTTTGGAGTACGATCTGTTTGTAGGCGTGCGCGAAACCGTCAAGCAGGCAATCAATCGGTTGCAGTCACTGGCGAAGGCCTTGTCAGAGCTGGATGTCTTGCAGAGTTTTGCAGTGGTCAGCGAAGACTATCATTTTGTACGGCCACAGATGAACCAAGCGCACCGTCTGGAAATCAAAAACGGCCGGCATCCAGTGGTTGAAAAGGTAATGGGCTACCAGAAGTACGTGCCAAATGACGTTTTGATGGATCCGCAGACATCGATTCTTTTGATCACAGGTCCCAACATGTCAGGTAAAAGTACCTATATGCGGCAACTGGCTCTAACAGCAGTTATGGCGCAGATGGGCTGCTTTGTACCAGCTGATCAGGCGAACCTGCCGATTTTTGATCAGATTTTTACGCGAATTGGCGCTGCTGATGACTTGATTGCTGGTGAAAGTACGTTTATGGTCGAAATGATGGAAGCTAACAATGCACTGCAGCATGCTACGGCTAACAGTCTGATTTTGTTTGACGAGATCGGACGAGGCACGGCAACCTATGATGGCATGGCACTGGCACAGGCAATTATTGAGTACGTTCATGATCATGTCGGCGCTAAGACACTGTTTTCCACGCACTATCATGAACTGACCGATCTGGAGCAGACGCTTAAGCACCTGCATAACGTTCATGTCGGCGCAACTGAAGAAAACGGCGAGCTTGTCTTTTTGCATAAAATTGAGGATGGTCCGGCTGATAAGTCTTATGGGATTCATGTTGCCAAACTGGCGGGAATGCCGGCAGATCTGTTGAAACGGGCTGCTCAAATTCTCAATCAGTTGGAAAGTCAAGATGAGATCAAATTGACCGCACCAGCTGAAAAAATCGCTGCGCCGGCTGCTTCATCATCAGTTGCGGTACCAGATGCTGATGAGCCAACGCCACTTGCCGCCGAACCAGATGGGCAGCTGGAACTGTTTGCTCCAGTACCAAAAACTGTCAAGTCTGCATCAGGTCCAGAAGCAAAAGTGATCAGTCAGCTTAAGAATCTAAATTTAATGGGAATGACGCCAATGGAAATCATGAACCAGGTCTACGAATGGCAGACAAAACTGGCAAAACAAAAGTGAGCTGAGCATTCATGGGAAAAATTCATCAACTAAGCAGCATTTTGGCCAATCAGATTGCGGCTGGTGAGGTAATTGAACGTCCCTCATCAATCGTAAAGGAACTGGTAGAAAACGCTTTGGACGCGCACAGTCATCGAATTGACGTCGTGGTAACTGAAGCTGGGTTAGGCAGTATTCGCGTGATCGATGACGGTGACGGAATTGCCAGAAGCGACGTTCCAATGGCCTTTAAGCGGCACGCAACCAGCAAGATCGAATCAGCGCGCGATCTGTTTCGCGTCCAGACGATGGGGTTTCGTGGGGAAGCGCTGCCTAGTATTGCCTCAGTTGCTGATGTAATCATGACAACGGCAACAAAAGGACAAGAAGGGACGGCCTATCATATTCGCGGTGGCGTGGAGAAGTCGCTTAAACCGGCAATTGCGCGGCAAGGAACGGATATTTTAGTGACGGAGCTGTTTTATAATACCCCGGCGCGGCTAAAGTATTTGAAGTCACCTAAAACCGAGCTGAGTCATCTGGTTGATATCGTCAATCGTTTGGCTTTGGCTAATCCTGATGTTGCAATCTCGTTTACTCATGACGGGCGAGAAATGTTTCGCTCAGCAGGCAATGGCAGACTGCAGCAGGTCATTGCCGCTATCGATGGCGTTAACGTTGGGCGCGGGATGATTCCAGTCCAAGGGGAAAATCCAGATTTTAGAATTTCTGGCTATATCTCGCGACCAGAACTGACGCGTGCCCAAAGAAGCCATATCACGCTGACGATCAATCATCGCTATGTGCGCAGCTATGCATTGACTAAGGCGATTATTGCCGGCTATCAGTCAAAGCTGATGGTCGGACGGTTTCCGCTTGCCGTTATTAATATCGATCTGGATCCGGTCTTGGTTGATGTCAATGTGCATCCAGCCAAACGTGAGGTCCGCTTAAGCAAAGAAGATCAGTTGGCGAGTCTTTTGGAACAGGCTGTCTATCATAGCCTGGCTAATCAGAATCTGATTCCGGACGCTGGCTCACAGGCACGGCAGCTAAAAGATAAGCAAAAAGCTCAAGCAGCGCATTTTGCTGAAGCCGTACCTGCCTACCAGACGGCTGATGAAAAAGCACCGGCTCAAGCTACGCCGCCGACGGTTACCGCAGCTGAAGATGATGAGCATCAGGCTGCTGCACCGGTTGTCATCAAAGAGCGTGAGGATCTGACCCGGCCTGCAATGGCTGCTTTTGACCAGCGCTATCAAAATGAGTCGCAGGTACCACCATTTGAGCAGCCGATTTCGATCAGTCAGCCAACAAAAGCAGACGTAAAGACTGAAGAAATGGCGCTGGATATTGACGATGCAGGCGATCAGGAAAACCAGCGCTTCCCTGATCTGCAGTATCTAGCGCAGTATCATGGCACCTTTTTGCTGGCTCAGGCTTCAGATGGTCTTTATCTGGTTGATCAGCATGCTGCCCAAGAACGAATCAACTTTGAGCGCTTTCGGTATGAGATCGGCGAGGTTGGTCATGATCAGCAGGCATTTTTGACGCCCCTGGTCTTAAGCTTTTCGACAGCTGAGGCATTAAAAATCAGTGAGCATCTCGACATTCTTAACGGGGTTGACTTGCATCTGGAGCCGTTTGGACAGAACAGTTTTGTCCTTTCTGAGCATCCCACTTGGTTTGTTGAAGGACAAGAAGAGGCAACGGCCAAAGAAATGATTGATTGGATATTGAGCGATACAGAACTGAGCGTGGCGCATTTTCGTTTGAAAACGGCAATGATGATGAGCTGCAAACGTGCGATCAAGGCTAATCATCATCTGGATAATCAGCAGGCTAAGGCACTGTTGGAAAGGCTGGCTCAGTGTCAAAATCCGTTTAATTGTCCACATGGCCGCCCAGTCACGATTCGCTTTACTGATACTGATCTAGAGAAGCTTTTTAAACGGATTCAGGATCATCACCAAGCCTATTCGCGGGATTTTGATGCCCATTCATTCTAGATGGCGAACGTTTGTGTGGTATAATGAAAAACAACAGTTAAAAAGTGAGGAATAAAAATTGTTTGAATATCTTACTGGGGCAATTGTTGATACAGCGCCAACCTACATCGTAATCGACGTCAATGGCGTAGGCTATCGGCTGGCCTGTGCCAATCCGTTTCGTTGGCAGGTCAATCCCAGCGATAAGGTCAAGGTTTATGTATACCAAGCCGTTAGAGAAGATGCGATTACCTTGTATGGCTTTGTCAGTGCAGAAGAAAAGCAGCTTTTTATGCAGCTGATCAACGTATCGGGAATCGGTCCCAAAAGCGCCTTGGCAATTCTGGCCAATCCGGATCACCAGGGCTTGATTGATGCTATTGCCAATGACAACGTCGGCTACTTGACCAAGTTTCCTGGGATTGGCAAGAAAACGGCTGGCCAAATCGTCTTGGATCTGCATGACAAGATTGATCAGCTGCGTGCCAATGAGCCGTTGGATTTCAACGTGCCAGCCAGCGATATCGAGATGACGACTGAATTAAGGGATGCCTTGGCTGCTTTAACGGCACTGGGCTATCCGGAACGGTCGGTGAAAAAAGTACAAAAAGCGCTTAGCAAGGAACCGGCAATGTCGACTGATGATTATCTGCGGCAGGGACTGCGCTTGCTGAGCTAAGAGAGGAGGAACCTTTTTGGACGACGATCAGCACTTGATGTCGGCACAGGTTGAAAACGAAGCTGAAAGTGCCGGTGAAACCAGTCTGCGGCCGCAATGGCTGGCTGACTATATTGGCCAGGAACAGATCAAAAGAAAGCTTTCTGTTTATATTCAAGCTGCGCGCAGTCGTGAAGAGGCACTGGACCACGTGCTGCTATATGGACCGCCGGGGTTAGGGAAAACCACGCTGGCAATGGTGATTGCTCATGAGATGAACGTTGGCATCAAAACGACCAGCGGGCCAGCTATTGAAAAGCCGGGTGATCTGGTTGCAATGCTAAATGAGCTTCATCCAGGCGATGTCTTGTTTATCGATGAGATCCATCGGCTGCCGAAAACGGTTGAGGAAATGCTCTACTCAGCAATGGAAGACTATTTTATCGATATTGTCGTTGGTGAAGGACCAGCTGCGCATCCAATTCATTTTCCGCTGCCGCCGTTTACCTTGATTGGCGCAACGACGCGAGCGGGAGTCTTATCGGCGCCTTTGCGAGATCGTTTTGGCATTATTGAGCATATGGCATATTACAGTCAGGCAGAATTGGAAAAGATTATTTTTCGATCGGCCAAGATTTTTGCCATGCCGATTGAACCAACCGGCGCCCGTGAGCTGGCAATGCGTTCAAGAGGTACGCCGCGGATTGCCAACCGACTTTTGAAACGGGTGCGTGACTTTGCCCAGGTTGCAGGCTGCGATGCCATTGATGCAGTCACCGTTAACAAGGCACTCAAGCTGCTACAGGTTGATGAGCGTGGCTTAGACGAGATTGACCGCCGCATTCTGCATACGATGATTGACTACTATCATGGCGGCCCAGTAGGCTTAAAAACGATTGCGGCCAACGTTGGCGAAGAGATGGGGACGATTGAGGAGATGTACGAGCCATATCTGTTGCAGATCGGCTTTATTGCCCGCACGCCAAGAGGACGAGTTGCAACGCCAGCCGCCTACCGTCATTTAGGGGTCGCTTTGCCCAGTGATTAGAACTTAGGTACACCAGGTAAAAAGGAAAGGATAACCGTTTTGAAGTTTGATTTTAAACTGCAGCATCATGCAGAAACAGCCCGAGCAGCCCAGCTGACGATCGGTCGCCAGACGCTTGAGACGCCAAGTCTGATCATGCCTGCACCGGCCTTAACGGTTCATGATCTGGCGCCGGCTGAAGTCAAACGATCCCAGATCAAGGGACTTAGCATCGATGAGAGCATCATCTCGCAAAATCCTGGAACCGAAACAGTCCGTGACTTGGGCGGCCTGCATCGTTTCATGGCTTGGGATGGTCTGGTGATTGCCAAGCCCGGTGATTTTCGGCATCTGCCATTGGTCAAGAAGAATCATCTGACTAAAGACGGCGTGCGTTTTCATGACGTCAAGACGGGTGCGGTTCGTTTGATGACCCCGCAAACGGTAATTGAATCACAAACCGAACTGCAGCCGGATATCATGCTGATGCTGAGCCAGACGCCATCTTATTATGCACCGTATGACTATGTTGAAAAAGCCGTGGCAATCAATTCTACCTGGGCAGCTGCGGCCGTTCAGAAACTGACTGCTGATTCGCCGGCGTTGTTTGGCGTGATGCAAGGCGCTGGGTTTGCCCAGTTAAGAAAACAGAGTATCGAGGCTTTAGCTAAAATGGATTTTTCCGGCTATGTAATCGGTGGCTTAAGCGATATTGACAATGACAAGGAATTTGATCGCGTCTTGAAGCTAAGCGTCGATCTGCTGCCTGCCGATAAGGCACGGATGGTGGTTGACATTCAATCGTCAGCACAGCTGGTCAGCGCGCTTAAAAACGGCATCGATCTGATTGAAACCTCTTTACCGACTCATTGGGGACGCTATGGCAAGGCTTTAACCGCTCAAGGACTGCTGCCGATTAAAAAGGCGCGTTTTGCTGCTGACCCACAACCACTCGCTGAAGACTGCCATTGTCCAGTCTGTGAGCAATATTCAAGAGCTTATCTGAGACATCTGCTGCATATGGATAATTCCGTTGGTCCGCGCTTGATTAGTCAGCATAATCTTTGGTATCTGCGGCAGCTGGTAAGTCAGGCTCGTTTAGCGATCATGCATGATCAACCCATCACGGCGATTTTTGACAACCTGATTTAGAAAAAAACGTTTCATTCAGTCAGCTGACGGTCTTTTTGATTGAACCAGTGGTATTTGTGTCGTTTTTTTGGTAAAGTTGTTTATTGAGCATATAATTATAATTTACTAAGAGAGGATGAACGGCAGTGGAAATTTTAGCTGCAAGCAGTACCGGATCTGGAATGTCTAGCATCATCATTATCGTTTTGATGATTGCCTTCATGTATTTCTTTATGATTCGGCCACAACAAAAGCAACGTAAAGAGCATCAATCAATGGTAAATCACTTGAAGAAGGGTGATCAGGTCGTAATGATCAGCCGTCTGCATGGGGTGATTGATGAAATCAATACTACCGATCAAACGGTAACGATTGATTGTGAAGGCGTCTACTTGACTTTTGACCTTTCCGCAATTGCACGGGTAATTCCAAGCAAGACCCAAGCTGCTGAAGCCCAACCTGCCAGTCAGGCTGCGGCCAGCGAAGAACCAGCCAGTGAAGCTAGTGACGCTCCGGCAAGCGAAGCCGCACCAGCCAGTGAATCGGCTGAAGCTGCTGATGATCAAAAGCCGGCTGAAAGCGACAGTGCTGACGCGGACAAGTAATCCGTAACTCAACGCTAAAAATCCTGATGGGCAAACAGCTCATCGGGATTTTTACGTTTAAGGAACAAGCAAAAAACGTTAATTGCTGATATACTGGTGAATGGTTTTAAAATAGCAATTTATTTAATATGCAAGGAGGATTTTGTTAAATGGACGAGTTAACGTCAATTCTTGAACAGATAAAAAAGTACAACAAAATCATCATTCATCGCCACCAGCGTCCTGATCCCGATGCAATCGGCTCGCAAGTTGGCTTGGCTGAGATTTTAAAGGCTTCGTTTCCCTACAAGCAGGTCTACGTCGTTGGCAAGCACATCCCAGGATTTGATTGGATCGGTACGATGGATGAAATTGAAAGCGACGTCTATGACGATGCTTTGGTGATCGTGACTGATACGGCTAACGCTCCCCGCATTGATGATCGTCGGTTCAACAATGGCGATGAGCTGATCAAGATCGACCACCATCCTAATGACGAGCCTTATGGTGATTTGATGTGGGTTAGAGACGATGCTTCCAGTTGCTCGGAAATGATTTATGAGTTTTATGAACGTTTCACAAACGAACTGAAGCTGCCACAAAAGGCTGCTCATGCTCTGTATGCTGGAATCGTTGGCGATACGGGTCGTTTTTTGTATCCGGCAACTACGCCTAACACGATGCGGATTGCGGGTGAGCTGATGGCTGCCGGTGCGGATGCGGCAACAATCTGTCAGCGTGAGGATACGATTACGCTGCCCATGGCTCGCTTATCGGCATACGTCTATGAAAACATGACTCTATTGGAAAGCGGAGCAGCCTATGTAGTCTTGACCGATGCAATCCTGAAGCGCTATGGCTTGACTGAAGCTGGGACTTCGGCTGTCGTGCCTTTGCTGGGCAAGATTCAAGGAGTCAAGGCATGGGCAATCTTTGTTGAACAAGAGGATGGCCATTATCGGATTCGTCTGCGCTCTAAAGGTCCTTTTATCAATGAGCTGGCCAAAAAGCATCAAGGCGGCGGTCATCCATTAGCCAGTGGTGCCAAGGCTCGTGATGAACAAGAAATCAAAGAAGTGGTCAGTCAGCTGGACGAGTTGGCTGCCAATGCCTAACCAAGAAAGGAAATCCAACCTCAATGACTGAAACATTTGCTGATTTTCATTTTCAACCTTTTTTAATGGATGCCTTAAAAGATCTTCATTTCGTTAAGCCGACACCGGTTCAAGAAAAAGTGATTCCAATCGTGCTTGCCAATAAGAGCGTGGTTGGTCAGTCCCAGACCGGGAGCGGTAAGACGCATGCTTTTTTGCTGCCGATTTTTGAACAGCTGGACGCTCAAAATCAAAACGTGCAGGTTGTAATTACCACGCCCAGTCGTGAACTTGCTTACCAGATCTATAACGCAGCCAAGCAGCTGAATCGGTTTGCACCACAAAAGTTTACGATTCACAATTACGTTGGGGGTACCGACAAGCAGCATCAGATTGATCAGCTGCAACGCAAACAGCCTCAGCTGGTAATCGGTACGCCGGGGCGCATTCTGGATCTGATCAACTCGCAGGCTTTGGATATTCATACTGCTCACCGCTTTGTCGTTGATGAAGCTGATATGACGCTTGATATGGGCTTTTTGGAACAGGTTGACGGCATTGCCAGCCATTTTCCAGAAGACTTGCAGATGATGGTCTTTTCAGCAACGATTCCTCAAGGGCTGCGGCCATTTTTGAAGAAATATATGGAAAATCCCGTCGTTGAAGAGATTCCTACTGAAACGGTAATCAATCCCAATGTCGATAACTGGCTGATGTCGACTAAAGGCCGCGATAAAAATGAGATGATCTATCAGCTTTTGACGCTGGGCGATCCATATCTGGCCTTGATTTTTGCCAATACTCGTCAGCGCGCTGAAGAGATTACCGACTACCTGCAGCAGCAAGGATTAAAGGTTGCCTTGATTCATGGCGGCCTTGAGCCAAGAGCACGGAAACGGATCATGCGCCAGATTCACAACCTTGACTATCAATATGTCGTTGCGACTGATCTGGCTGCGCGGGGAATCGATATTGATGGCGTATCATTGGTAATCAATGACGATATTCCAAGTGATCTGGAATACTTTGTTCACCGCGTTGGTCGGACGGGGCGTGCCAATATGAAGGGGACGGCAATTACGCTGTATGCTCCAGCAGAAGACGAGATGATTGCCAAATTGGAAGAGCGCGGCATTAAGTTTACCCCAAAGACGTTTAAGAATGGGCAGATCGTAACGACTTATGACCGTAATCGACGGAAAAACTATCATCGTCGCAAGGAAAGTCTGGATACGACGCTGCGTGGCTTTGTCAAAAAGACCAAAAAGAAGGTCAAGCCTGGCTACAAGAAACGGATCCAGCGTGCGATCAAAGAAGATGAGCAGGAAAAACGCAAGCTCGCCAAGCGTCATGAAATGCGTAAGGCAAAACGCCAGCGTCAGCGTCAGCATCGGCGGGAGCGGGAAAATAATGGTCGTTGATTTTTAAGGTCAGCTCGCTTATAATATGGACTGTTTGGGATATGCTTTTTGATGTGAGCTTTCAGAAACGTTTTGGCTGCTGTGAAAAACGACGATCATCATCAGGTGCTCCCCAGATTCACAATTCAACAATCAGCTTCCGAAATTCGGAAATTTAAAGAGGTAAACGAAATCCATCGTTGCAAGCAGAGTGGTACCGCGTCAAAAGGCGTCTCTGATTCGCAAGGATGGTTTTTTGTTTTTACCAGGAAAGGAAGATAACATGAGCAAGGAATTAAAGCACCTCAATAGTGCCCAAGTACGCCGCATGTACCTGGATTTCTTTATTCAACACGGTCATACCGAAATGCCAAGTGCCTCTTTGGTGCCGGTTGATGACCCGACGCTGCTCTGGATCAACTCTGGGGTTGCTACGATGAAAAAGTACTTTGATGGGGAGGTCGTACCTAAAAATCCGCGGATGACCAGCTCGCAAAAGAGTATTCGGACCAATGATATTGAAAACGTTGGTAAAACGGCGCGTCATCATACGATGTTTGAAATGCTGGGTAATTTTTCGGTTGGCGACTACTTTAAAAAAGAAGTCATTCCTTGGGCTTGGGAGCTGCTGACCAGTGACGAATGGTTCGGCTTTGATCCTGAAAAGCTGTACGTTACTTATTACCCAAAAGACAACGATGCTCACCGCTGCTGGCTGGAAGCCGGGGTTGCCGAAGATCACCTGCTGGCCAACCAAGACAACTTCTGGGACATTGGTCAAGGTCCATCTGGTCCTGATACGGAAATCTTTTATGACCGTGGCCAGGAAATGAACAATGTACCTGAAGATGATCCAGAAAATTACCCTGGTGGTGAAAACGAACGTTATCTGGAAATCTGGAACATCGTCTTCTCTCAATTCAATCACACGCCAGAGGATACCTATGAGCCGCTGCCGCATAAGAATATCGATACTGGGATGGGGCTGGAACGGGTTGTCTCCATTTTTGAAAACGCGCCAACCAACTTTGAAACCGACCTCTTTATGCCGCTGATCAAACAGACTGAAGAATTCAGCGGTGTTAAGAAGTATGGTGTTGACAAGGATGATGACGTCTTCTTTAAGATCATTGCTGATCATATCCGGACGATCACGTTTGCAATCAGTGATGGTGCCCTGCCATCCAATGTTGGGCGTGGCTATGTAATTCGTCGCCTGCTGCGGCGCGCGGTCGTTGCCGGCAAGAAGCTGGGCATTGACAAGCCATTCTTGTACAAGCTGGTGCCAACGGTTGGCAAGATTATGGAATCATACTATCCAGACGTCTTAAAAAATGCCGACTACATTGCCTCAGTTATCAAGTCTGAAGAAGAACGCTTCAACACGACGTTAAACGGTGGCTTGAGTCTGTTAAACGACGTGATTGAAAAGGCCAAGGCAGATGGCAGCAATAAGATCGATGGCAAGACGGCCTTTAAGCTGTATGATACCTATGGCTTCCCAATTGAACTGACCAAGGAATATGCGGCTGATGAAGGTCTTAGCGTTGATGAAGCTGGTTTTGAAGCTGCCATGACCGAGCAGCAGAATCGGGCCCGCAAAGCTCGTGATATTGACAACGGGATGGGCGTTCAGACGGACGTTTGGACTGAATTCAAGGAGCCAAGCAAGTATGTTGGCTATACCGATCTGGAAGTTCAAAATGCCAAGGTAATCGGGCTGGCTCAAGCTGGTCAGCACGTTGAAGAGGCATTGCCAGGCGACAAGGATGTCGAGGTTATTTTTGACGTCACGCCATTTTATGCCGAGATGGGTGGCCAAGTTGCCGACACGGGGGACATTATCGACAACTTCGGTAATCTGGTTGGCCGCGTTGTTGACGTTCAGCACGCGCCAAACCAGCAAAACCTGCATCGGGTGGAGCTGCAGTCGCCATTGAAAAAAGGTGCCCGCTATGCACTGAAGGTTGATCGGCTGCGTCATTTGAAGATTGAAAAGAACCATACCGCTACGCACCTGCTTGATCAGGCTCTGCGCAACGTTTTAGGCGGACACACGCAGCAGGCCGGTTCTCTGGTTGAACAGCACTACTTACGCTTTGACTTTAATCACTTTGGCCAGGTAACGGACCAAGATCTGAAAGCCGTTGAAGATATGGTCAACGAACAGATCTGGAAAGAAATCCCGGTAACGACGGTTGAAACCGATCTGGAAGCTGCCAAGAAGATGGATGCCATTGCCCTGTTCTCTGACAAGTACGGTGACAAGGTACGGGTCGTTAAGATCGGCGATTACAACACTGAATTCTGTGGCGGCGATCACGTTAAGAACACTAATGAGATCGGCCTGTTTAAGATTGTTTCTGAAGGTGGGGTTGGTGCCGGCGTACGGCGGATCGAAGCCGTTACCTCAAGCGATGCCTTCAAGTTCATGCAGGAACATGACGATCTGCTGACACAAACCGCCGGTGAATTGAAGGTTGCTCAGCTGAAAGAAGTACCGCATCGTGTTGAAGAACTGCAAAGTCAGCTGAAAGAAGCTCAAAAGCAAAATGAGGCTTTGGAGGCCAAACTGGCTGCCCAACAAGCCAACGCGGTCTTTGACAACGTTCAAGATACTAAGCAGGGAACGTTGATTGCAGCGCAAGTCAACGTTGCCGGTATGGGACAATTGCGGCAGCTGGCTGATAGCTGGCGGGCCAAGCAGCTGTCTGATGTTTTGGTTTTGGCAACTGGCAGTGAAGGCAAGGCCAACATGCTGGTAGCCGTTAGCGATAACAAGACTAAAGACATCAAGGCTGGCGATGTTATTAAGGCGATTGCCCCAGCAATCAACGGTGGCGGTGGCGGCCGTCCTAACCTGGCACAAGCCGGTGGCAAAAAGCCGGCGGGAATTCCAACTGCACTAAAGCAGGCCGCCGAATATCTGAATAAATAGCTGCATGCAATTTAGAAGACGGAGTGTCAAAACGGCACTGCGTCTTTTTTTCATTAAAGGTTGATTAAGGAAAAGCTTGCTGATTGTGATTTATTAAGTGGTATAGTAGAATTAAATACTGATAAAGAAAGGTCGGGGGTGAAAAGATGGCAAGTGACAAGACCATGTTTTTTGACTTTGGAAAAGAAAAGCCAAAAGACGTCAAAGAAACCTTAAATACTGTATACCAAGCCTTAGAAGAAAAAGGCTACAATCCAATCAACCAAATCGTTGGTTATCTGCTTTCTGGCGATCCAGCCTATATTCCACGCTTGAATGATGCCCGTAACTTGATTCGTGAACATGAGCGTGATGAAATCATTGAAGAACTCGTGCGCTTCTATCTGCAGCATAATGGAGACGCCAAATGAGACTCTTAGGACTGGATGTCGGCTCTAAGACCGTTGGCGTTGCTGAAAGTGATCCACTAGGCTGGACGGCACAGGCAGTAGAGATCATTCCGATTGATGAGGAAGCCGGCGAGTTTGGTCTTGATCGGGTGGCAGAACTGGTTAAAAGTCGGCAGATTGCTGGTTTTGTGATCGGCCTGCCAAAGAACATGAATAATACCGAGGGACCACGTGTTGAGGCATCACATCATTATGGCGAGCTGCTGGTAGAAAAATTTGGCCTGCCAATCGATTTTCAAGATGAGCGTCTGACTACGGTTGAGGCTCATCGAATGTTGGTCGAACAGGCTGATATTTCAAGACGCAAGCAAAAGAAAGTAATTGACGAGTTGGCTGCAACGCTGATCCTGCAAAACTATCTCGATCGGCATGGCAAGCTGGTTCAAAAGCTATAAAGAGCGATAAAGGAGTTACTTATGAGCGAAAATCAACCACGCGACAACGAAGAGATTTTTACGCTGGTCGACGAAAAGGGCAATGAAGAGCTCTACAAAGAAGCAATGCGCTTTAAGTCCGATCAAAACGGCAAATGGTATATCTGTCTTTACCCATTGGATGAAGAAAATGCCGATGAAGTTGATATTGAGGCCTTTTCATTTGAACCAGCCAGCGACATGGATGGCGTTGACAGTGGCGACATTCAGCTGATGCCAATTGAAAGTGATGAAGAATGGGCAATGGTTCAAGAAGTGCTTAATACGTTTATTGATGATGAAGGCAATTTCAATGCCTAAGTCCGACCAGAGAGGCTAAAAGAGACTTTTTTAGCCAGCTCAGGTTAAGATATCGGGACCTGGCGTGCGGTTTATCCGGATGCTGGGTCTTATTTATTATTGATTGAATTGATACTGTAGATTAATGAGGCCGGAAAATGATTTTAACGACAGTAATTTTAGTTCTCTTGATTGGCTGCTGGATTAACGGCACCAACCGTGGCCTGTTAGGCATGCTGATCTCGACTTGTACCTATTTGATCAGCTGGCTGGCCGCTAAAGTGGGGGCGCGCTTTTTGGGCGGCGCATTGGCTGAATTTTTGCCTCAGATTGGCAGCAATACTACCGGCTCGGTTAGTGGCAGTCTCTTGAGCAGTATTGATCCAACTTCTTTTTTCTATAATGGCTTGGCTTTTATGATCATCTTCAGCACGATTTCTTTTTTTGGACATTGGCTGCTGAAAAGAACCAACTGGCTGAATCGTCTTCCTGTACTTGGCTCGGCCAATCGTTGGGCTGGTGGGGCACTGGACGTCTTGGTCGGCTATTTGATTATTTTTATGTTTTTGATGATTTTTCAGCTGTTTCCTAGTCAATGGTGGCAAGATCAGCTTGCTCAATCGGGAATTGCTCAGCTGATGATCAGGGATACGCCGGGGATGGCCAAGGCAGCTCTTCAGCTATTGGGATAGATCGGCATCAGTCTTTAAAGCTTAATAGGTGCTTGATACGGACTGAAAGGAGTTTTAAATGAACGAAAAAATTTTAGAAACATTAGAATTTCAGCGAATTAAAGATCAACTGGCAAAGTATCTGGCATCGGCAACCGGCAAGCAGGAACTTGCTGAGCTGATGCCGCAGTCTGATTATGAAACGGTACTTTCCTGGCAGAAAGAAACGATGGATGGAGCAGACATTCTGCGCTTAAAAGGCGGTATGCCGATTCCCAAACTGGCAGATGTTCGTCCGCAGATGAAGCGTTTAAAGATCAAGGCCAGCTTAAATGGTGCCGAACTGGCGCAGATTGCCAAGGTCTTGCGGGCCAGCATGAGCGTCCAGCATTTTTTTGAAAGACTGCATGCCGAAAAAATCATGCTGCAGGTACTGCCTAAAGAAGTTGATGAATTGGTGACGATTCCTTCCATTACCAAGCGGCTTTTACAGTCAATCGATCAGGATACTGGTGCTGTTTTGGATGAGGCTTCCAGCAAGCTGCATGGGATTCGGCAGCTGATTGCTAAAACTGAGGCTGAGATTCGCCAGCAGATGGAAAAATATACGCATGGCAAAATGGCCAAGTATCTAAGCGAGCCGATTATTACGGTCCGCAATGAACGTTATGTGCTGCCAGTGCTGAGTCGTGAGCGAAGCCGTTTTGGCGGGGTAGTTCATGATCAAAGTGCCAGTGGTCAAACGCTGTATATTGAGCCAGCCAGTACAGTTGATCTGAATAATCGTCTGCGTCAATCGCAAATCGAGGAACGGCAAGAGGTCAGAAGAGTCCTGGCAGCTCTTTCAACGATGCTGGCTCCTTATCGGCTGGATATTCAGAATAATGCCAAGATTCTGGGACATCTGGATTTTGTCAATGCCAAGGCTAAAATGGCCCATGACACCAAGGCAACACTGCCTTTGCTCAGCCAAGCCGGTCAGGTAGTGCTGAAAAAAGCACGGCATCCATTGATTGATCCTAAAAAAGCCGTTGCCAACGATATCAAGCTTGGACAGGACTACCATGCCATCGTGATCACTGGTCCAAACACGGGTGGGAAAACCATCACCTTAAAGACGCTGGGGTTGATTCAGCTGATGGGACAGTCTGGCATGTTTATTCCGGCAGCTGAGGGCAGCACGATTGCAGTTTATGACGAGATTTTTGCCGATATTGGCGATGAGCAGTCACTGGAGCAGAATCTGAGTACGTTTTCTGGTCATATGGAAAACGTAAAGGCAATTCTAGATCAGACTACGGCTCACAGCCTAGTGCTGCTTGATGAGCTGGGAGCCGGAACTGATCCTAAAGAAGGGGCGGCTCTGGCAATGGCGATTTTAGACAAGATTGGTGCGTTAGGCAGTGACGTTGTAGTTACGACTCATTATCCTGAGCTAAAAGCCTTTGCCTATGATCGACCAGAAACCATTAATGCCAGCATGGAGTTTGACCAAAAAACGCTGCGGCCGACATATCGCCTGCTGCTGGGGATTCCTGGACAGTCAAATGGGATTGCCATTGCCAAACGGCTGGGAATTGGTCAAGACGTAATTGCCGAGGCCCAATCGCTGGTCAGTGATGACAGCCAGGATCTAAACAAGATGATCGGCGAACTGGTTGAGCAGCGTAAACAGGCCCGGGAGCGCAGCGAGGAGCTTGAGGTGCTTTTGACCAAAAATAAAGCAACGGAACAAGAGCTTAACGACAAGCTGACACGGTTTGAGGAACAGCGCGAGAAACTATATGAAGATGCTCGTTCCAAGGCTAACCATCTAGTCTCGCAGGCTAAGAAAAAAGCTGATCAGATTATCCATCATTTGCGCCAACTGGAGATTACCCAAGGCGGCAGCGTTAAGGAAAATGAACTGATCGATGCACAGGGAGCTTTAAATGCGCTGCACCAAAATCCACGCCTAAAGCACAACTCAGTCTTGAAAAAAGCCAAGCAAAAGCGCGACCTGCATAAGGGGGATGCCGTCTTAGTCAAATCTTACGGTCAAAGAGGCGAGCTTTTGGAGAAACGCGGCAACCACAAATGGGAAGTACAACTGGGAATCTTGCGGATGGAAATTGACGAAAGCGACCTGGAGAAAATATCCAAACAGCAGCTCGCCAACGCCGAAAAAGAGCGCGAACCCAAGCGTCGTCCAGTGCGTACGGTTCAAACACGGCATACGTCAGCTCGCCTGGATCTGCGCGGTCATCGCTATGAACAGGCAATGAGCGAATTGGCTCAGTTTATCGATCATGCACTGCTTAATAATCTTTCACCGGTTACCGTAATTCATGGTAAGGGAACTGGTGCGCTGCGAAAAGGAACATGGGAATACCTGCGCAGCAATCCGCGCGTTAAGTCGTTTGCCTACGCGGCGCCTAATGCTGGTGGCGATGGGGCAACGATCGTCTATTTACAGTAGAATAAGTTTATTAAGTGCGACTTATAAAAAGTAAGCAAATTAAGTGACGAAAATCAGCAGTTTTGGTATGATAAGATCATCAACCAATGAAGGGAGCCTTTATCATGGCAGTTAAAACTACAACCGATCAGACTTTTGAACAGGATACCCAGCAAGGCGTTGTCTTGATCGACTTTTGGGCAACGTGGTGTGGTCCCTGCCGCATGCAGTCGCCAGTCGTAGATGCCTTATCAGAACAGATGCCTGACGTTGCCTTTTACAAGATGGACGTTGATGAAAATCCGGCAACGCCTCAGCAGTTTCGGATTATGAGTATTCCAACCTTGATGATCAAAAAGGATGGTCAGGTGGTCGATCAGCTGATTGGCTATCATTCTGCCGATCAGATCAAGCAGGTTTTGAATCAATACCTTTAAAATAAAAAGCATCGCTCAATCAAGATGATGAGTGATGCTTTTATTTTTGGGGAGCCTGCTTTTTATGACGAAAGCGACGGCCCTTTTGAGAATCAGCTTCAGAAGCTTGTTTAGAGGCTGGCTTTTCGATTTCAATAAATTCAGCCAGTTCTGTCCTTTCCGATTCAGTATCGGACTGAGGATCATTTTGAGCAAGGATTTCGACGTAGCTGCGTTTGTGCTCGATTACCTCGGCTTCAGTAACGGCACTAAGCTGAAATTCCAGTTCTTGGGCGAGAAAACCAGCCTCTAGAGAAAAAGAGGTTTCCTCTTTATCAACTGCCAATCGCTCCTCAACGATGGGACCACTCAAACGCCAAACATGCTGAATTGAGTTTTTTTGACGCAGTTCGAGTTTTCCCATCCCCAGCTGCTCGGTTAAAACGATCAAGTCCTCAAGCGATGCTACCGGATACTCACGGGCCAGGTCCTTGCCAATCCAATAAAGAATGCCGTCAGTTTCTTTGCCGAGAATTGCTGGCAAAATCACATCGCGCATGGTGCCGGCAATTAAGCCGCGATGACTGTGTATCAAACGGTCGTAGGTTTTTTGACTCATCAGAAATACGATCCTTCCTTTTCGCAAATCATAATTCATTATAATAGAAAGTCAGACATTAGTTCCTTAAATATCGTTAAAAACTTATTTTAATTTGATGCTGATGCTTTTTTGCGATCAAAACGAGTTTGACTGCTGGTTGGCAAATCATCAATTGACGATTTTAAGCTCGGGTTTGCCGCAAAACTTGAAAATAACGACAAATAAATAGATAATGGAGTTTCAAGTATTTGGAAGAAAGGTGTTGCAATTATGGATAAACGGCCGATTGGGATTATGGATTCCGGCCTTGGCGGCTTATCAGTCATCCGGATCATGAACCAGCAGCTGCCCCACGAAAAATTGATTTTTGTGGGCGATCAGGGACATTTTCCATATGGTACGCGCACGCAACAGGACGTTTGTCAACTGGCCTTAAACATTGGCGAGTTTTTCAAGCGCCAAAACGTCAAGATGATGATCATTGCCTGCAACACGGCAACAGCAGCCGCCTTGTCAACTCTGCAGCAGAAGATGCCGTTTCCAGTAATCGGTATGATCGCTCCTGGAGCCAAGGGAGCACTGCAGCAGGAGCACCATGATTCAGTAGGCGTGATCGGAACGGCGTCGACAATTAAAAATCATGCTTATGAAAAAGCACTGCATCAACTAGATCCTGATGTCTTAGTAGTTGAAAAAGCCGCGCAGCCATTGGTTTCAATCGTTGAACATGGTCAGACCGGAACTAGTCTTGCCAAACAGACGGTTGATGAACAGCTGGCAGTTTTTGATCAACAGCCGGTTGAGACCTTGATTTTAGGCTGTACGCATTTTCCGTTCTTGGCAGCTGAGATTCAACAAAAGCTCGGTAAGAAGGTAACATTGGTTGATCCCGCTAAAGAAGCAGTCAACAGTGCCGAAAAATGGCTGATTAGTCACGATGCCTGCAATGACGCTGCGCTGCTTCCACAGAGCCAGCTTTACTCAACTGGCGACGTCAAGGTCTTAGAATCAGGGGCCAATCAGTGGCTGAGCAATTCGAACTATACGTGTGCACATTTGGAACTTTAAGAAAGGAAAGCAGTTATGGAAACCATTGTAGTTGCTACCAAAAACCCGGGTAAGGCGCGTGAATATGCTGAAATGCTGGCGCCAAAAGGAATTGAGATCAAGACGCTGGCAGATTTTCCCGCTTTTGCAATTGATGAAAACGGTCAGACATTTGAAGAAAATGCGCTGATCAAAGCCCAGACAGCCGTTGAAAAACTGAACTTACCAGTTTTGGCGGACGATTCAGGATTGGTAGTTGACGCTTTAAACGGCGAGCCGGGAGTTCATTCTGCCCGCTATGCCAAAGACCATGATGATGCTGCCAATAATGCCAAGCTATTGGAAAAGATGGCTGGGGTAGCTGACGAAAAAAGAACGGCGCACTTCCACACGACCATCGTAGGTTTAAAGCCAAATGGGGCCCAACTGACGGCTGATGGGCGCGTCGATGGACATATTCTGCATGAATTAACCGGCAGCAATGGCTTTGGCTACGATCCGCTTTTTTATGTTGATGAGCTGCATTGTGCCATGGCAGAGCTGAACAGCGAGCAAAAAAACGCCATCAGTCACCGGGGCCGCGCCTTAGCAGATTTTATGAAGCATTTTAATGAGTGGTGGCAGGCATAGCCTGATTGACGATGACAGTTTAGGGGAGTTGATTTAATGAAAGCATTATTTGTCAGTGACAATCACGGCGATCGCGCGATTTTACAAAAAATAGCTGCTCGATTTGGCAATGAAGTCGACATAATGCTGCATTGCGGTGATTCAAACCTTGAGCCAAGTGATCCGGTCATGCAGCCATTTAAGACCGTGATTGGCAATACCGACTGGGGATTGGACTATCCGCAGTCTCAGTTGGCAGTCGCGGACCAAGAACGAATTTTGGTCGTGCATGGTCATCTTTATCAAGTCAATTTTACCTTGACGCCATTAATGCTGCTGGCTAAAGAGCAAAGAGCGACAATTGCAGCCTATGGTCATACTCATCAATTAGCCGTTGAGTTTAATCAAGGAACGCTTTATTTAAATCCGGGCAGCATCAGTCAGCCACGTGGACAGTATCAAAATATTGGCGGAACCTTGGCGATTGTGACGGCTGACTCAAATAAGCTTGATGTTCAGTACTATGATCGCAGGATGCAGCCGATTAATGATCTGCACTTTGTCTTTTTACGTCAATAGACGATCATCTTGGTTTGGAATAACAGTCGCATTTGACGTCCATAAGCATTACAATAAAAGCAGGTTGATGAAGGGATGATTTAAGAATGATTAACCAACAGATTCGCCAATTAATGATGGATCGCCGTGAAAAATTCATGATTCCAGCCAGCCTGGTTGCTACGGTCAATGAAGACAATTCACTGTATCATGCATTCTTGGTACTGACTAAGGATCATTATGCCAAGATCGTTGTCGTCGATAATGAAAGTCACTATCGCGGATTACTGTCGCTTTCAATGATTACCGAAGAACTGTTAGAAACTGACCGAATCAATCTGGATAAGCTGCAGACGATGAAGGTCAGAGACGTTATGCAGACTGATGCCCCAGTGATTACTGATCCTTATGACGTGGAAGAAAATCTGCATCTGCTGATTGATCAGTCATTTTTGACGGTCGTGTCTGAACACGGTGAATTTACCGGCATCGTTACGCGTCGCGAATTGTTGAAGGCCGTTAACTATGCGGCTCACACGTTTGATCGGCATTTTGAGGTGCTTGATCTGCCAGAAACTGAAAATGTCTAAAAAAAGAGCAGCCTGACTTAGGCTGCTCTTTTTTAGTGGGAAAAATCAAAATAATGTTCGATCGTATCCAAAACGCCGCTCTCTTGATTAGTCAGACGCGTTACGTTGGATGCGGCCAAGCGAATCGGCAAAGCAGCATTTTTCATAGCATAACTGTGAGAAGTCAGCGTAAGCATGCCCAGATCGTTTTCATTATCGCCAAAGGTCATGATTTCGTTTTGACGCAGATTGAATTGACTGGCGATTGCCATTAAAGCATTGCGTTTAGTAGCATGAGCATCACCAATCAATTCAGTATTGAAGCCTGAGTTTTCCATGATCAGATTGGCTGGCAGCAGATTATCCAATTCACTGGTAACATCGGTAATATCAATATGATCGGCAAAATTTACCGAAATCTTAGTAAGCGGCTCATCAAGCGGATATTTAAAAATGTCTTGTAGGTTGGGGACGCGTTTAACGTTTTCATAAAAAAGCTTGACGATGGCAAAATTTTTCTCATCCATGGATTGATCAACAAATGAGGTCGTTGGTCCTGAAATAACCAGCTGATTGATGTCGTCATCACCATACAGTCTGGTCAACGCGACCAAAACGGCCCTTAAGTCATCATGATGCAGCGGAAAGCAATCAATCAGCTCATCGCCATAATGAATTACCGAACCATTTTGCGAGATAAAAATCATCTGGTCGGCAACTGCGGCAAATTCGCGACGCAGACGAGGGTATGAGGAACCACTGGCTGCCACCAGCTGAACGCCATTTTTAGTCAGTTTGTCAAAGACTTTTTTAAAGCGGTGATGGTCGTAGTCGTGCTCATTATTTAAAAAAGTGCCATCCATATCGGTAGCAATTAAACGAATAGACATAGTCATAAACCTTTCTTGGTGAAGTTAGTCAAGCGAAACATGGGCATTGTTTAAAGCCGTCAGATAAGCTGCCAGACAGTCACTGGTCAATTGATATTCGGCATCATAAGTCGTTGTCAAAGCCACGCGGTAAACCAATGAGGCCTTGGCAGAAGCAGTTGCTGGAATCGTAACGGGACCAACGATTTTAGGAGCGGGATGCTTGCCGAACTTGCCCTGTGTGATTAGTTTTTGGTTGACAGCCGCAATGACTTTTTTGATCTCATCCAATGGCGCATTGGGACCAATAGGAATGTCGACGCTGGCATGCCAGGTTGAGCGGGAAAGATTGCTGACGGTAGTAATATTGCGATTGGGAATGTAGTTAAGCGTGCCATCCGCGCTGGTGACGCGGGTAGTTCGCAGTCCAATGCCAGAAACCGTGCCCTTAACCGTACCGATTACCACGACATCGCCAACGTCAAGCTGTTTTTCCAGCAAAATAAAAAAACCGTTGACCATGTCGCTGACGAATCCCTGTGCGCCAAGTCCCAAAGCAATACTAAAGATTCCGGCACTGGCGACGAGGGTTCCCACCGGTACGCCAATCAAAGAAAGCAGGGCATACAGCAGAAAGAAAAAGCAGGTATACCGATAAATATTGAGCGTCAGGGTGTGAAAGGTTGCCATGCGATGAGCGCCAAGCATGTTAAAACGTTTGGTATGACTAAAGGCGTAGTTGATGATGAGTTTGCCCGCCCAAAGAATCACGAAAAAAATAACGATCGTCAGTAAAATCGAAAATAGACGATTGACGATATTTTGGGCAATCTGGTCCAGATCGACGTTGGCAAAAGATTTAGTCAGCTGTTGGATCTGCTTGTTCATTGAAATCGCTCCTTATATAGATTCCAGACAACTATATCATAAGTCAACCGCTAATAATAATTAACAAAAAATTATGCGATATGTTAAACTTGGTGTAACTACAAAGGAGGAGCTTTTAAATGACTGCTGGACAAATTGCCGGCCTGATCGCGGCGATCGCGTTTGTAGTGCTGGTTTGTTTTATTGGAATGTTTTTGTCTCGTTTGGGCAAGACACTGGAAGAAACGACTAAGAGTATTGATGGATTAAGCAAAGACGTTGATGCACTTACTCATGAATTAGAAAACGTTTTAGGAAATACCAACGAATTATTGGAAGACTTGAACAAAAAGTCGTCAGAACTGGATCCGGCAGTAAAAGCCATTGCCGATCTTGGGCAGAGTGCCAGCGACGTTAACGCAGCGGCACGCCAGTTTACTGACAAGCTGAACGCGCAGCATGAAAGTGCTAAGCATGGACGTCAGCTGTTGGCAAATGCCGGTAAAAAAGCAGCACTAAACCTGTTTAGCAAGCTGCATCGTTCCAAGGAAAACTAGTTTTGATTGGAGGATAAGCACATGACGAAAAAAGTTTTAGCTGGTTTTTTGGTTGGTGGTGCGGCCGCATTTGGAGCCTGGCAAGCGCTGAGTGCCGATAAGAAAAAGCAGATTAAGCAGGCCGTGGCTGATAAGACGCATGATGCCGTTGATTATGCAACCGACTATGCAATCAATGCCTTGGATCTTGCCGATGGAATGGTGCAGGATGTTAAGGAACAGGCCGTTGACAAGTTTGGCGATAAATTTAGCGACTTGGCCGGCTCAGTAAAAAAAGGCGCTGATACGGTTAAAAAAAGTGCTGATCAAGCGGTCAATCATTTTACCAACGATGATTTTGACGAACAGACCGCTCAGATTAGAGAAGAACTTGCCAAAGCCCAATCCGACACCTCAAGCCAAGATGACATCGTAATCGACAAAACTGCGGATGCATCTGATGAAGATAATGATGCTGCTAGTCAGGATGATCGTTCATCATCAAACGACCAAGATTAAAAATTATGAATCAACAAAAAAGCACTTCACTTTTGCTGGTGAAGTGCTTTTGATTTGCAATTTATCTGCCAACGTATTGCAGTTCCTTTGTCGTATGAGTAAATGGCTCATTGCCATCTTTTGTAATGTGGATGCAGTCTTCAATTCTGACACCGGCAAAACCTGGGATGTAGATTCCTGGTTCAATTGAGAAGCACATGCCAGGCTCAAGCAGCATGTCGTTTCCTTCCATGATTGAAGGAAACTCATGGTCGGTCATTCCCATTCCGTGGCCCAGACGATGAATGAAGTATTCGCCATAGCCGGCCTGGTCGATAATGTCGCGGGCAATCTTATCCAGTTCCGCGGCGGTCATGCCAGGCTTGGCAGCTTCTTGGGCAGCCAGCTGAGCCTCAAGGCAGACTTGATAGATGTCTTTTTGTTTATCATTAAGCGTTCCGACTGCCACTGTTCGAGAGGCATCGCTGGTGTAGCCGTCAACGTTGGTTCCCAAATCAAACAATACCAGCTCGTTGTCTTGAATCTTGGTGTCATTGGTAGCGCCATGTGGTTCAGCTGCATGGGCACCAGCTTGAATCAAGGTATCAAAACTCATATGCATAACGCCGTGTTTTTGCAGAGCATAGTGGATTTCAGCGGCAATCTGGTTTTCGGTTGCGCCAATCTTGACGGCATCAAAACCGACCTTAAAGGCGAAATCAGCCCACTTGCCATTTTCTTCCAGAATAGCAATCTCGTCTGGCGACTTGATCAAACGCATATGCTGAATCGTTGGCGTCATATCATAGTCAAAGCTGGCTTTAGGAAACTGCTCTTGTAAGGCCCGCAGTCGAGCAACAGTCAAAAAGCCTTGTTCAATCCCGAATTTGCTTGGAGCGGCAACGCGTTTCTTGACTTGTTCGGCAATCATCGCATAAGGCTGCTCATGATCGAGGTAGCCGTAAACGTCATAGGGCCAGCCAGTATCCTTGATGGCTTCTACTTCAAGTGCTGGGGCAAACAGGAAAGGATCGTGATCAGCAAAGACCAGCAGCGCCAAAACCCGTTCAATCGGATCGCTGCCAAAACCAGTCAGATATTTAATGGTCATTGGATCACTGAGATAGGCAACATCGAGCTGTGCTTCATTGACAGCTTGACGCAATTGTGATAATTTGTTCATTTGTCTTGCTCCTTATGCATAAGATGAGATTTTTTTAAGCAATTGTTAATATTATAGCATATTTGTTTATCATTACGTTTGCGCAAAACCGTTAATTTTGTTATATTGATTGCGGTTATGAAAAACCGATGAAAGCAACTAAAATCAACAAAGAAAGGGCTTATAAATTATGGAAAAACAATCAGTTACCATTTACACCGTGGCACGTGAAGCGCGTGTTTCCATGGCGACCGTTTCTCGTGTGGTTAACGGTAATCCCAACGTTAAACCAGAAACGCGCAAAAAAGTGCTCGACGTTATCAAGCAGTTAAACTACCGCCCGAATGCCGTTGCTCGCGGTCTGGCCAGCAAAAAAACGACGACGGTTGGTGTTGTGATCCCAGATGTTACGAATGCATATTTTGCAGAATTGGCATTGGGGATTGACGATATTGCTTCAATGTACAAATACAACATGATTCTGACCAACTCAGATGCTGATGATCGAAAGGCGCTGCAAGTCGTTCGCGGGCTGATGGCCAAGCAGGTTGATGGTATTATCTTTATGGGGCATGACATTCCAGAAGAACTGCGGCAGGAATTCAGCTCATCCAATGTACCAGTTGTTGTGGCTGGTTCCGTTACTAATGATGACGAGCTGCCAACGGTCCGGATTGATTATCAAGAAGCTACCAAACAGGCCATTAAATACCTGATTGAACGTGTTGATGGTCCGGTGGCACTGGTAGTAGGCTCAAAGGATAGTACCATCAACAAGCGCTACCGAATTGAAGGCTACAAGCAGGCTTTGCAGGAAGCAGGCAAGGATTTTGACGAAAAGCTGATCTTTGAGACGCATGATTCTTATGCTGAAGGCTACAAGCAATCTCAAGCTATTGCTGACAGTGGCGCCAAGGCAGCTTTTGTCAGCGATGATGGCGTAGCAGCGGGCTTGCTGAACGGTTTGACTGATCACGGCGTCAAGGTTCCTGATGAGTTCCAGATTGTTGCCTCAAACAACACTAAGACCACTGAGATTACACGCCCTAAGCTGACTACGATTACGCAGCCGCTTTATGATTTAGGGGCCGTATCAATGCGTCTATTGACCAAGTTGATGAACAGCAAGGATGAAGACAAAGAAGATGATGAATCCAAAGACGTTATTTTGGAACATGGTTTTGAAAAGCGTCAGTCAACGCGCTAGAAGGTGATTGATCTTTGATGTCTCGAGAAGAGATGCATCGTCAAAAACAACAGGCTGATGTTTCCGTTAAACAGCCGCGTCATCATCATTTTGGGGCGACCTTTTTGGGGATCTTGCTGACGATGGTGATAGCAATCGCGGTTTTGCTAAATGCAACGGTCTTGGATGCCGATTTTGCGGCTGATGAGCTGGCCGATTCGCCAATCAGCACGCAGCTTCAAGAAGAAGTCAATGGCAGTTTAAGCGAATATGGCGTTTCTGGCTCACTGCTAACAACCAAGGAAACGCATCGCTTGGTAAGGCAGGCAGTTAAACAAGTCTATGCTGGCAAGAGCATTAAGCTTGATCTTACCAATGTTGAAAAAAGACTGCAGTCAAAGGTTGATGATGAACTGGGATCATATGGTCTTTCAACATCACTGCTCCCTTCTTCGGCAACCAGTGAGTTCAATCAGCAGCTGACGAACCAGGTCAACCAAAAACTGAACACCGATGAGGTACAAACGGCTGCCAAAACGATTACGACCGTTAAAACAGTCGTTAACGTGCTGTTAGCGATCAGTGGAGTGGCGCTGGCAGTCTTAATTGTCTGGAGCTTATTTAAACACTGCTTTCTGGCCGTTTTCAGCTGGTCGACTGCCTGGTCAGCAGGACTGTACTTTGGCTTTGTCTGGCTGATCAAGCTGGGAATCAATCAGGCTGCTCAAGAACAACCTGATTATGCTTCAACGATTGCAACCATTGGCAATGACGTTTTAACCAGGGGATGGAGAATTGCCTGGCTGCTGTTGGCGTTGGCTTTGGTTGGCTGGCTTTTGCGCGGTGGACTGCGAATTGTTCGTCGTCATTGATAAAGTCTTGAATTTACCAGCTTAATTTGGTAAAATTTCAATGTTTGTTATCTAAATCTATATAA
The DNA here is from genome assembly GCF_001436025.1 of Limosilactobacillus mucosae DSM 13345. Classification (GTDB taxonomy): domain Bacteria; phylum Bacillota; class Bacilli; order Lactobacillales; family Lactobacillaceae; genus Limosilactobacillus; species Limosilactobacillus mucosae. The sequence goes on from NZ_AZEQ01000004.1 coordinate 100,914, forward strand.
GAAAAGAGGAGTTAGTAATGTCAGGACATTCAAAATGGCATAACATTCAAGGGCGTAAAAACGCTCAGGATGCCAAGCGTGGCAAGATTTTCCAAAAGATTTCTCGTGACTTGTACCAAGCCGCTAAAACAGGTGATCCTGATCCAGCAAACAACCCTCAACTGCGTCTGGTAATTGACAAGGCTCATGCAGCCAACATGCCTAAGAAGAACATTCAACGGGCAATTGAAAAGGCTACTGGTGCTGGTGGTGCCAAGTTTGAAGAAGTTACTTACGAAGGCTATGGCCCAGGTGGGGTTGCAGTGATGGTCTTTGCCTTGACTGACAACAAGAACCGAACGGCCGCTGCAGTACGTTCTGCATTTACTCATTCCGGCGGTTCACTGGGTGCCAGTGGCTCTGTTTCCTACATGTTTGATCGCAAAGGCTTGATTGAAATTCTGCGTGACGGTCTTGACAAGAGCGAAGACGACATGCTGATGGATGCTCTGGATGCCGGTGCTGAAGACATGAAGGCTACTGACGACAAGTTCCAGATCTTCACGGCACCAAGCGACATGACCAGCGTTCGTGATGCTCTGCAAGAACAAGGCTACGAACTGGATACGGCTGAAGTAACGATGATCCCTCAAAACACGACGGTTGTTCCTAGCGACAAGGTTAGTCAATACAAGCACTTGATTGACGAACTGACTGACAACGACGATGTTGCCGACATTTATGAAGCTGGGGTTATCGAAGACGATGACGATGCTGAATAGTTTCGTTTTTAGGCGCGGGCAATAATGCCTGCGTCTTTTTTTCTCCAAAGCATTCAATATTTACCAATGTCAGGTAATGCATTTCGGTATTTTAAGAGCAGCCCTTATTTTTGGCTGCTAATCTTTAGAAGATCACGCCAACAGCGACGCTTACAGTCGAGAGTGACGTGATTTTTTTATTAGAAAACTTTTGCAAGCAAATAATCGGCATTAAAAAAATATCATCCTGTTTCTTTTGGCATATAGCATTGTTAGAGGAGGGATAATTTTGAAAAGCGAGTTCTCAAGAGACATTGCGGTTTTAATTCGCTACCGGGTGTCGGATCTCTATGTTCTGCCATATCGCAGCTACTATCGACTTTTAATCATGCATGAGGGTCAGCTGCAGCTTTATCAGCAATGGCCATTACCACTTGGCAAGCGTTTGATTGCATATTTAAAGTATCGTGCTGATATGTCAGTCAGTGAGCATCGTCGCCCACAGTCAGGATCGCTTTGTTGGCACGCGCCTAGGGGAAAGGTAGACTTAAGATTGTCGTCGGTTGGTGACTGTCGTGGACAGGAATCACTGGTGGTACGTTTTATCTATCGTTTATGCAATGATTATCGGATGCTGGTACCGCCGCAATGGCAAAAACTGCAGCAGACTGCTAAAAAACGGGGGTTGATGCTGTTTGCCGGACCAATGGGATCAGGAAAGACAACGACGATGTATCATCTGGCGCGTCAGTTCGTTGACCAGTGTGTTGTTATGACGATAGAGGATCCGGTTGAGATTACCGAGCCAATGTTTATTCAGCTGCAGGTCAACGAATTGGCTGAGATGGGCTATCAGCAGCTGCTTAAGGTTGGCTTGCGGCATCGACCACAGATCTTTATCATTGGCGAGATTCGTGATCCACAAACGGCACAGATGGCAGTTCAAGCGGCCTTAAGCGGTCATCTGGTCATGGCAACCGTGCATGCCAGAAATGTCTACGGAGCGTTGACGCGTCTAGAACAGCTGAACGTTGATGACTTTTATCTGCAGCAGGCGGTCAGCTGTGTCTGCTATCAACGACTCTTGCCAACTGTAAAAAAACAATTGGCGGTACTGTTTGATCTATTGGCTGATGATGCATTGCAAGAAAGTTTTACAAAGCGAAAGGTGGGGATGACCGATGCTTGGCAGCAGCAGCTTAAAAATTGCGTGGCCAAGGGCTGTGTGGAAAAGAGCGTGGCCCAGTCATACCAAGCCGGTTAATTTTAAAGCCGGTCAACAGGCTGACTGGTTTTTACTGATGCATGATTTGTTAGCTGTTGGCTTCTCGCTGCAGCATGCAGTTCAATTCTCACAGCGAGCCTATCCGCAGCAGGCTGCTTTTTTTTCAAAAATTGATCAGCAGCTTAGGACCGGTTGTCTGCTGGCAGATGCGTTAAAGCCATATTTAAGAATTGAGCTTTACTATCAGCTTTTGCTGGCTGAGCAGCATGGCAGTCTTTCGATAACGCTAAAAGAGATTGGTCAGTATTTACAGGTCCAAAAGCAGCAGCATCGTCAGCTAAAGACGCTTTTGGAATATCCGCTGATTTTATTGGTGATGCTGGGGACGATTTTGGCGGCTTTGCTGATTTTTGTTTTTCCCGAGCTGCAAAGCTGGCAGCAGCAGAATCAGCTGCCAATCGGCGAGCAATGGCCAATTGGTGAAACACTGATAATTACAGGCGGTGTTTTTTTTAGCTATGGAGGATTGGCGGCAATTCACTGGCGGCATATGTCAACGCTAAAAAAAGTAAGACATCAGTGTCGCTGGCCGCTGTTTGGCAAAATCTTTCGTGAATACTATGGTTATTATCTGACGTCCAATTTAGCTATTTTGCTGCAGCATGGTTTCTCTTTGCATGAAATATGCCAACTGACGAATAAATTTGATGATGATTCGTTATTGCATCAGGTTGGTCAGGCAGCATTTGAGCTCAGCTCGCAGGGAAGACAGTTGACCGACCTAATCTTGAAAGCACCTTTCTTACCGGATGAACTGGCTATTTTTATCAATCGTGGCTTGACCAATGAACAATTAGGCCAGGAACTGACTTTATTTTCCAAGCTCAAGTTTAAAAAATTTCGGCAGTCAACGATGCATATTCTGGTATTGGTGCAGCCAGCGCTTTTTATTTTGATTGCTGCTGGGATTTTTTTAATGTATCTCAGTATTCTTTTGCCAATCTATCACTCACTGCAGGAGGTTTACTAAGATGTTAAAGAAGCAGAAACGGCACGCGTTTACGCTATTGGAGATGGCCATCGTCTTATTTATTATCAGTCTGTTGGTGCTGATTATTTTGCCAAATCTTAGCACACAGCGTGAACATGCAACCAAGATTCATGAAAATGCCATGACCAATGTCGTCCAGACCCAGCTTGATCTGTATGAAAATGATACCGGACAAAAAGCCCAAAGCATAGATCAGCTGGTTGAAAATCAATATCTAACCTCAGCTCAGGCACAAAAAGCAGCTAGTGAGCACATTAAAGTCGTCAATGGAAAGGCTGAGCGAAAATGAAAATTCGCCGGCCAGCCTTTACTCTGTTGGAAATGATAATTGTCTTGGGAATTGCTGCGTTGACGATGCTGATTGGCTGGCCCTCAATGCAGCGAACCATTCAGAAAAACGAAGAGCGTCAGTTTTGGCAGACCTTTCGTCAAGCATGGCAGGCAGCTCAGGTACGATCAAAGACCAGTAACGAGTCAACCCATGTTTTTTACCTAAAAAGCCACAGTCAGGTTGTCTTTTCCTGGGCAAGCGGCACCGAGCATATAAATGTGCCAAGTACGTTGTCGGTCAGACGGTTCAATGATATCGAGATGAAAAAAACGGGCTATGTCAGTCCACAGACAGAGGAGTTTGTTTCAACCTTGGACAATACGGATTATCAAATCAGAATTCAGTTGGCATGGGGGAGTTATCATGTACATGCAACGCAAAAAAAGGCATCGGGCAGTCATGCTGGGTGAGAGTGTAACGGCATTGGCGATTGCCGCGCTCAGTATCGTTTGTTTAATGACTGGCCTAAATGAATTGAATCATCAAAGAAAACTGGCTGATGAACAGCTGGCAGCAAGTCGACTGGCTAAAGAGGCCAGTGATGCTCTCAAAAGCCACCAAGGCCGCGTCAGGATCGTTCGAGCTCAGCTAGTGGCAACCGCTGATCATAGTAGGGTAGTCGTTGAACGATCGGGAAAGTGCATTCTAAAACTGGAAAGGCGGTAATGGCTTGAGACGATCAGCATTTACGCTGGCAGAAAGCATAATGGCACTACTGATCAGTATGGTGACAGTTTTGGCGTTGGGGCAGACTGTCAAGATTGTTGATCAAGTCAATCAGCGTGCTTTGGATATGCCGACGGATTGGTATTTATTCGTAACCGAGCTGGAATTATCGGATCGACATTTCAGCCTTTATCGATGCCAGGATGAACAGCATGCGGTGTTGTATGGAGCTGCCACCAAGAAATATTATGAGCTGACGGCTGAAAATGGTCGAATATTCCTACGGCTGCAGCATGGTGGTGGTTATTTGCCAATGCTTTATCAGGTTCAGACGGCAACATTTAAACAGCTTGGCAGGCAACGGTTAGAAATTGAGGTGAAAAGAAGCAATGGATACCAGCAAACAGCGGTTATCTGTCTGGCACCGTCGCAAAAGCAGTACGCTGCTGGCGGCGATGATCATGCTGAGTATTACGACAGCAGCCGTTTTGGCTCAGTATCGATATCAGGCTGGCCAAGCAAAACTGATTCATCGTCTTAGCGACCAATTCATTGCACAGACAATGCTAAATTTGACTGATGGCAAAGATAATGCGGACTTTAATAAAGGAATCGTCAAGCACGAGGACAGGCTGACAATCGTCTGTCTCAATGACGGATCATCTTTTAAGTTTCAAGAAGACGAGGCGCTTCCTTGAATTTGTCGGTAAAAATAGGTAAACTAATTTCGTACGACGAATGAGGATGGGAGTGACCAAAACTGGCAACACCAGAACAACTATTTGTACCATTTGATCGCGCAACGGAACTGTTACAGGCAGATTTGAACAGCTCTTATCTTGATGCATTTCTCGAAAATGCTGAAAATCTGGTTGATAATGGCAAGGTTCGTGTCGAGGATGGTTTGCCTAAGCCAGAGACGGTTGCTGAGTTAAACAAGCTATATCAGCAGCTGGATCTTTTGCATACCGACCGCGAGACAGTACGACGTCTTCTACAGCTGGATCTGTTAAAAGTGATTCGTAAGGATGCGATTCAAGCCAATCATCAAATGACGCCCGATACTTTGGGAATCATGATGGCCTATTTGATTGAAAAAATCATTGATCGCAATCATCCATATACGATTTTTGATCCGGCAGTAGGCACGGCTAATCTGCTAACAACGGTCATGAACCACCTGCAAGAGGCCATTGATCAGCCAGTACAGGGATACGGGATCGATAATGATGATGAGCTGCTGGCAGTTGCCAGCGTCAGCGTCTCATTACAAAGAGAGCCGGTTGAGCTGTTTCACCAAGATGCCATTGAGCCTTTGACGATTCCGCAAAGTGATTTGGCGGTTTCAGATCTGCCAGTTGGATACTACCCGCTTGATGAAAATACAAAAAATTATCAGACCCGTGCTGAAAAAGGACATTCATACGTTCATCATCTGTTGATCGAACAATCAATGAATTACCTTAAACCAGGCGGCTTTGGCATATTTTTGGTACCGTCGAATCTCTTCCAGACTGAAGAGACGATGGGCTTTGTTAAGTGGATCCACTCGGTAGCGCATTTCCAAGGATTGATCAATCTGCCAGCTGATCTTTTTAAGAATCAAGCTGCTCAAAAATCGATTCTTCTTTTGCAGCGTCAAGGTGGTGGCAGTCATCAAGCCAAACAGGTTTTGTTGGGCAGTTTTCCGTCAGTCAAGAAGCGTGCTGAATTTGTAGCCTTTATGAATCAGATTGATGCATGGGTTGCTGCAAATCTTAAAAGTTGAGAGTTAGTAAAAGGAGAGATTACGCCAATGTCAAAAACGATTGCTGTTAATGCCGGCAGTTCGACCGTCAAGTTCAAGCTGTTTGACATGCCAAGCGAAGAAGTAGTAGCAGAAGGTCAGATTGAACGTATCGGTCTGGAAGTTGGCCATGCCGAAATCAAGTATGGTGACGGTCAAAAGCTGAAAGAAGATAAGCCATTTGCTGACCACGAAGCTGCAGTTCAATATCTGCTCAAGCAGCTGCTGGATTTGAAGATCGTTGCCAGCTATGATGAAATTACGGCTGTTGGTCACCGGATTGTTGCTGGTGGTGAATACTTTAAGGATTCGGTTGTCATCGATGAAGACGTTATGAATAAGATCGATGCGCTGGCTGAATATGCACCATTGCATGACCCAGCTGAATTACAAGGTATTAAGGCTTTTAAGGAAGTCTTGCCGGATGCATTTGCAGTTGCCGTTTTTGACACTGCTTTTCATGCCAATATGCCAAAAATGAATGCCCTTTATAGTGTTCCTTATGAATGGTACGAGAAGTACGGTGCCCGCAAGTATGGTGCTCATGGTACCAGTCACCGTTACGTAGCGGCCCGGGCAGCTGAAATGCTTGGTCGACCATTGGAAGAACTAAAGCTGATTACCTGCCACATTGGTGCTGGGGCTTCGATTACTGCTATTAAGGGTGGCAAGTCCTTTGACACTTCGATGGGCTTTTCGCCATTAGCCGGGGTTACGATGGCCACTCGCTCTGGGGATGTTGATCCATCGCTGGTTGCTTTCGTCCAAAAGAAGCTGGGCGTTTCTAGCGATGAAATGGTTGACATGCTTAACCACAAATCCGGTCTGCTGGGAATTTCTGGAGTTTCCAGCGACATGCGCGATGTTGAAAAGGCCAAAAACGAAGGCAACGAGCGCGCACAGTTGGCTTGGGATATCTATGTCAACCGGATCGTTCGCTACATCGGCGCCTACATTGCTGAACTGGGTGGAGCAGATGCCATTGTCTTTACTGCGGGCGTTGGTGAAAACAGCATCACCGTTCGTCAGGCCGTAGCTGACAAGCTGGGCTACTTTGGTATTGCAATTGACCCAGAAAAGAACAACATTCGTGGCGTAGAGCGTGATCTGTCGACTGATGATGCTAAGATTAAGACGCTGCTGATTCCAACTAACGAAGAATTAATGATCGTTCATGATATCGAACGACTTAAAAAAGCCAGCAAGTAGTTGCTGTTAAAATTAAAATGGGACGCTGGTGAGCGTCCCATTTTTGTGTTTAGGAGTGATAATGATGCGTTTTGTGACTTCTGATACCCACTTTTTGGATCAGCATCTGTTAGGAGTTGACGATTTTGCGCCACGGCCGTTTGCTGATACCGAACAGATGGATGAGCAGATTATTGAACACTGGAATGCTAAGGTTGCCGAAAATGACATTGTATATCATTTAGGCGATATTGCCGTATATTTTGCCAAGCCAGCCAAGCGAGCCGATGAAGCGATTTTTGAGATTTTAAATGCGCTGCATGGTCACCTGGTGCTGATCAAAGGCAACCATGATCGCAGAGAACTGTTTAAATATCTGGCTGCTCATAATTATGACTTAAATGGTCAGCCTAAATTCAGTTTTCATGATGTTGGGGCTTTGATTAAGTATAATCATTGTCAGTACTATCTGACGCATTATCCAATGATGCTAGGGATTGCACCTCGGATTATAAATCTGCATGGTCATATTCATCACTATGCCGTTCCAGTAAAAGAAAACGTTAATGTCGGGATTGATTCCCCAGAACTGGAATATCTAAAAAAACGGCCGGCATTTGGCGAGCCCTTGACACTGGCAGAAGTTGAGACGATTGCCCGGATAAAGGCAGAAAAGCTGACTCGACATTAGATCATAGCAGTGAGTATAATGGTTTGGATATTTATTAAACAAGAAAGGAGTGGCTGATATCAATCGCAGTAAAGTTGAAGAATACATTGAACGTCGCCAGATGCAGCGGCAAGGCGTTTTTCGGATTCTACAGCAAGATCAGCAGCATTTTTTGATCAACAATCATCCTTACACGCTGGTTGCTGACTACAAAAACGCTTTTAATTCTGAGGCACTTGCTGATCGTTTTAGTTCCATTCTGGGTAAGTATGACTATATAGTTGGTGATTGGGGATATGGACAGCTGCGGTTGCGTGGCTTCTATGGCCCTGATAATCCACAGTATAATCCTGAGCAGGGGATGCAGACGATTCAAGACTATCTGTATGAAGACTGCAACTTTGGCTGTGCCTATTTCATCATCCATAATCAAGAGGTGCAGCTGCCAAGAAAGAATCGGCGGCCTGGCAGACGGTTTTCAAATCGACGCAAAGTTTCTGGGAACAGTAAAAAACATCAGTCGGGCGCAGCTGTCAAAGAGGTTCGACAATCGCTCAAGCAGCCGCCTTTAAAAGAACGTAAGAACCAGGAAGTGCGTCGCGTAAAAACCGGTAAGCATCGTCAAAAACTGATAGTAAAAAATAAGAATAATAAGCGAGAGAAAGCATGAAACAATATCAAGGCTATTTTATCGATTTAGATGGTACGGTCTATCGCGGTAAGGAAAGAATCCCAGCCGCTGCACGTTTTATCAAGTGCTTGCAGGAGCATCAGCGAGAGATTCTGTTTGTTACCAACAATAGTACCCGCAGTCCAAAAGAAGTTGCTGCCAATCTAAGAACAAATCATGATATTAACGTGACGGCGGCTAATGTATATACCTCTGCAATGGCAACCGCTGATTATTTGGTACAGCATGCTGGCCAAAAGCGCCGAGTGTACGTAATCGGGGAACGAGGATTAAAAGATGCTTTGTTAAATAAGGGCATGCAATTGACTGATCAAGATCCTGACTATGTCGTTGTTGGCTTGGATCGTAACGTGACTTATGAGCAGTTTAAGATTGCAACGCTTTGTATTCGAGCTGGTGCTGTTTTTATCGGTACGAATGGCGATACCAATCTGCCAAGCGAAGAAGGGATGATTCCGAGTGCTGGTGCTTTGGTTGAGCTGGTTCGCTATGCTACACAGCAAGAACCAATCATGATCGGCAAGCCGCAAAAAACCATTGTTGAGATGGCTTTAAAGGCTAGTGGACTGAAAAAATCAGAGGTGCTGATGGTCGGTGATAACTATCAGACCGATGTCCAAGCCGGTATTAATACTGGAGTTGACACGCTCCTTGTCTATACCGGTCTTTCAAAGCCAGCCGATATTGAACATGCGGAAATTAAACCAACTTATACGGTGAAGACGCTTGATGAATGGAACGTTTAGAAAACAAATAGTTGAAGCCATTGGGACAATCCTTGCGTTGCTGTTGATAACTGTCGCGGCGGCTGGGCTTGCCCTTTTTTTAGTCTTGATGATCTCGCCGTTGATTTTAAGGATTCCATCGCACTTTTTGAATCTTTCAAATGCAGTGGTTTTAAAAGATTATCGTCATTTATTAATGTATCTTGTTCAGCCTTGGCCACAGCCGCCTTTGCACTTAGCCGGGATTCCAATGACTGAAGGTGCCGTTGAGCATTTTAGCGATGTCAGACACTTGATCATAACGGCACTTGCTATAACTGGATTGGCATTGTTTGGCGCATATGGAATCATACAGTATGAAAAAAAGACCTGGCAGCTTTGGAAACTGTCAGGTCCATTGAAGAATCTATTGGCATTGTTGATAGTCGTCGGGATGATGATTATCGTAGATTTTGATGACTTTTTTATCAAATTCCATTATCTAGCTTTTTCTAATATGAATTGGGTGTTTTCACCGACCAGCAATCCAATTATTAATTTGTTTCCCGATGATTTTTTCGCGATGCTGTTTGGAATCTGGTGGCTATTCACCATCCTGCTCTTGAGTTTGATTCAATGGCGAATCAACCGTTACTTGAGCAGACTTATTTGAGAGCTTTGATTTAATAAAGCTGATTACGGCAGGCATCAGGGTAACCACGATGATTGCCAGAATGATTGCCGAGAAATGGGCCTGGACAAAAGGCAGATTACCAAAGAAATAGCCGCACGAGCAACAGATGGCAACCCAGCTTACACATCCAACGATACTGTAGCGGATAAAACGCCGATATGGGAAACCGGATCCAGCTGCAGCAAAAGGAGCAAAAGTACGAATGATTGGCATATATCGAGCCAGGATGATCGCAGGAGCACCATGTTTTTCAAAGAATGCTTCTGCTTTTTCAAGACTCTGTTTATCGATCAATTTTCCGAACCATGAGTGATTTGATAGGCTCTTGCCGATTTTTTGACCGATCAGGAAGTTAATTGAATCGCCTAAAAGACATGAAATTAAGAAGCCAAATGCAAAAATCCAGATATTTAAGTGGTAGCTTGCGTTGGCAGCTAGTGCACTGGCGGCAAATAGTAGCGAGTCACCAGGCAGAAATGGCAAAATTACCGCACCGGTTTCAATAAAAATAATCAGAAACAGGATTAGGTAGCTGGCATCGCCAAATTGATTAACAATCTGAATCAGATGGGTGTCAATGTGAAGGATAAAATCGATTAAAGTCGACATATAAAACTCCTTTTATTTTTCTTATATTCAATTATCGCTAAGATTTTAACAGCAATTAGGGCCTTTTTGAAGAATAATCGTCAAATTAAACAAAAACGTAAACAATTTTAAATCATTCAGTAAAGTCCCTTTTTATAACATAGACAATAGTACTTATTTTGGATCGTATCGATCGTAATTTGAGAATTATTTTATAGTATTGGAGCTTTAAAGTTTGTGTTTTGAAAAAACGTTTAAAAAATATGGAAATAGCGTTGACGAAAGCTCAGAATATCGGTATAGTAGTTATCGTTGTCGATGAGGCAGACGCTGATGACAATCAGATTTGTTTCTAACAGTTATTAACGACTTTAAAAATGTTGTTGACAGCTACATGACTTCATGGTATATTATTATAGTCGCTTGTTTAAAACGTTTGAAAAAAGAATTGAAAAAGTTCTTGACAAATAACTAACAAGTGTTAAAATAATAAATGTTGTAACTGATCGATTGAATCGGTTACATGGTAGACCTTTGAAAACTG
>NZ_AZEQ01000040.1 GCF_001436025.1 Limosilactobacillus mucosae DSM 13345
CATATGCTGGATAAGATTGATTTTGGGTAAAAATCATAAAAATGATAATCAAGTATCTATAATGTACGGATAAACTCAAATTCATATAAATATAGTTATATTAGCAGATCTATTGAGAAATAGATTAATTTCATTATATGAACCTAATTCTTCAGTAAGTTATCGAATTAACGACGTAAATTAAGGTAAAATTATTACAATTTCTAACGAACCTTCATTCAACAATTTAAATAAAACGAGGTGTTTAAAAGTTGAATAATGCTTTCTATCAAAATAATGTTCATCCAATATTTACGAAAATTCTAATAGATACAGATCATTTGTCTAGAGAACAAATTGAACAAATTGGAAAAGTTGCAAGTATAGAACTAGTAAATTTTGAATTATTCGCAACATCTAGAATAGAAAAGTTTCCGGTGAATATTTCGTTCTATCCAACTAAGTTTTCCGTCAATGAAACATTTCGCAGAAATATGATACAGCAAGGGTTCGATTTTTGTATAAGTAATTCAGTTCCTAATAATGCTGGAAGAGTATTTAATATACCATTGGTTAATTACAACGACTTTATGGAACTAATAAGGATCATCTTGGTACATAATAATCAATTTTACATCGAACCTAATATTAAAGTTGATAACTCTCTATATCTGCATTATCGGAGCAACTACCTTTTTCCTGAATATCAAAGGATTTGGAACTCAACGAATCATGAAGAGAATGTTATGTATTCCGATACTATGGACAGTATTGCAAATAGATTGAAGCAACTGATTATTGCATTTGATGAATGTTCCTTTTACTGTTTTGAAAATAGAGGAAATAATTCTCTTGTTTTTGCAATATTATATTTTGATTCATTTGTTTCACAGTTAGCAAGCATTTTTGGTAATCTAGCTAATGCAATCAATTATTGCTATGATATTAATTTTGATAAGTATAAAACCGATTTAAGAATCAAGAAAGCATCTAAATTTTTGGATATTGTTAAAAAAAGAGATTCACAACTATACAACGTAATTGCTGATTCAGATTTTCAAGATTTCTTGAAATTAGTTGTACGTCCCCTTAGAAACAATATTGAGCATAATAATATTCCGCGAGGAATAAATTCTAAAGTTGCAATTAGCATGACAATATGTCCAGAAACTTGGAACCTTATCGTTAAATTAAATCATAAGTATCCTCAAGCTTGTTTTTTTAATCCAAAATATTCAGGCGAATATATTCATATTGCAATATATCCCGTTCTTAAATTATTAATGATTTTTGGAAGAAAGTATATTAATTGTATAATGCATGGATTTAACTTGGACTTGAAGCCCAAAAATATTAAAGCATCAAAAGAATTCAATCCACTAAAACAGGTTTGTGAGAACTCGCTTTACTTTACTACGTATTGGTTACCAAGGTATTATTCTTGCAATAATTAAATTACTAAAATTTACAGAATACTAGGATTACTGATTCATCACGTAACTATTTGAACAAACAAAATCCCTGCCTCGATTTTGAGACAGGGATTTCATTTTAGGAGTTTTAGGATAGATATGAGTAAGTAATAAATGTTTCAATTAAGCATTCGGCTGTTCTTGAATTCGACCAACAAACAGCGCGCCACTGGCAAAAACGATACCAGCCAACAAGAGCATCCCCGGCATGGATTTGCCAATCAATGGGAAGATGGCAAAGCTGGCAACGGAAGCAATGATTTGCGGCAAGCAGATGCTGCAGTTGAACAGTCCCAGATATGCCCCTTCATGCTTACCAGCCAGCGCAGTCGTCAGCAAGGCAAATGGAATCGAGTTCATTGAAATCCAGCCAATACCGATCAGAGCGAAAGAAAGAATCAAAAGTATCTTGTCGTGGATGAAGAACACTGACATGAAGCCAAGCCCACCAAGAACCAGGCCTAAACGATACATCGTCTTACGTTGGTTTGGCTTAGTCTTCGACAGAACCATTCCCCACAATACAGCCGCAATCGACTGAACAGCGGACAGAACACCGAACCAGTTACCGGCAGCCTGATAGCCAGCCGTTGATGGATCAGTTACGTTCCAGACATTCTTTGCAACAGCGCCAGTACCATAAGTCCAAAGGTATTGGAACGCAAACCAGCAGAACATCTGAACGAGAGAGATCTGCCAAAATGCCTTAGGTGCGTTCTTCAGCAAAGTTGCGAAACTAAGCTTTTCTTGATTGGCTGCAATATCAACGCCATGGTACTTGGCATAGTCTTGAGGGTTGTATTCATGAACCTTGGCCAGTGTGAAGATACTGGTTAAGAGCAGTACAGCCGCGCCAAGGTAGAAGGTCCAGATGACTGAGTGAGGCAGAGAACCTTTCTTAGCAGTATTGGAAACCCCTAAAAGCGTCATGATAAACGGCATCAAGGTCGCGAGAATTCCGCCCATGTTGGAGAAAATCTGCTGCCAGGACCAGGCAAAGTCTTTTTGGTCTTCGTTAACCATATCACCAATAATCATCTTGAATGGTTGCATGCAGACGTTTGAAGAAAGGTCCATGAACAGAACCGCAATCGCTCCAAACCAAAGAGCGGCCAGTGAACCGTAACCGAACCCAAACGATCCCGCATTGGGCAAAAGAATCAGAACCAGGGCCGCGATTGGCGCACCAACTAAAAGATAAGGCATACGCCGGCCAAATCGATTCCACGTTAAATCAGAATATTTGCCAACTAATGGTTGAACGATCATCCCCATCAGTGGTGGCAGAATAAAGAAGAAACCCAACTTGGTAGGATCGGCACCAATTGTTTGAAAGATTCTTCCCATCTGTGAGCTTTGCAGCGAGAATGCCATGTTAACGCCAAAGAAACCAAAAGTCATGGCAAACAGGGTACTTATTGGCAGACTCGGTAGTCCAGTAGTTGTTTCTTGATTTTCCATATTACTTGTTACCTCTTTGAACTGAATTCATATACTTTAGCTTCATATGGACGCAGAGTTTCTCCCATGTCATCCTCGTAGTTGCTTAATAAGAGCTTACCTTTACCAGCGGCGTATTCTCGCGTGATCGTTTCCTTGGTAAAGTTGGTTACTACGAGCAGTGTCGTTTCACCATCATCCCGCGTGTAGGCAAAGACCTGATCATCCGATTCGTTGCCGTTAACCAGTGCAAACTTTCCTTCAGTCATTACTGGCAGGTCATGGCGCATTTGAATGAGTTTCTGGTAGTGATAGAAGACGGATGATGGATCCGCCAGTGCCGCCTTTGCGTTGATCTCTGAATAGTTGGGATTGACCGCGATCCAAGGTTCAGCATCGGAAAAGCCGGCATTCTTGCTGTCATCCCATTGCATTGGCGTTCTGGCATTGTCTCGTGAATGAATTGCCAGATATCTGCTCATTGTCTTTCCATCAACCAGATGCTCTTCGTCAACCAACTGATGGTAGGCATTAATGCTTTCCAAATCACGATAGTCAGACAAAGAGTTAAAGGTCGTGTTGGTCATTCCTAGTTCCTCACCTGCGTAGATATAAGGAGTCCCTTGCAGACAGTGCAGCATTGTCGCCAACATTTTAGCCGAAACGACACGATATTTTGGATCATCATTGCCAAAACGGGATACGACGCGTGGCTGATCATGGTTGTTCCAGTAAAGTGAGTTCCAGGCCTTACCACTTAGCTGAGTCTGCCATTTCACCAGGTTATCTCGCAATTCTGGCAAACTGACTTTTTTGTCGCTCCATTTTCCTAAAGCTGGGTTGTCGTTACCATCTAAGCCGACATGTTCAAACTCAAAAATCATATTCAGCTCAGTCTGTTCTAGGTTGGCATACTTTTTGGCATCATCTGTTGTGGCACCAGGTGTTTCGCCAACTGTTACCAAATCATGCTTGGCCATTACAGCTTGATGCATTTCTTGAAGGAATTCGTGCATCCGATGACCATTGGCAACAACCGGCTCAACGTCACCATACTTCATTCCTGGCGCGGTCGGAACGTCTTTGTAGACAGCCGGTTTTGAAATTAAGTTGATGACATCCATTCGAAATCCATCGACCCCGAGATCTGCCCACCAATTCATGATGTCGTATACCGAATGACGAACGGCTTCATTTTCCCAGTTTAGATCCGGTTGCTTTACAGCGAACAGGTGCAGGTAGTACTGACCGCTTGCTTCATCGTACTGCCAAGCTGAACCAGAGAAGTATGATCCCCAATTAGTTGGTTCATGACCATCGACTGGATCACGCCAGATGTAATAGTCACGATATGGATTTTCTTTTCCTTGGCGACTTTGCTTAAACCATTCATTTTCATCTGATGAGTGATTAACCACCAGATCCATCATTATTTTCAGACCAAGTTCATGAGCTTTCGTCAGCAGCTCCTTAAAGTCGGTCAATGATCCAAAAGTTGGATCGATTGCCCGATAATCACTGATATCATACCCATTATCAACGTTTGGCGAACGGTAGATTGGATTGAGCCAGATAATGTCAGCACCTAGTTTTTTTATATAGTCAAGCCTACTGATGATACCTTTTAAATCACCAATACCATCATGATTGCTGTCTTGAAAACTCCGTGGATAGACTTGATAGACAACTGAATTTTGCCACCACCATTTTGGGGTATATGCCATTATTATCATTCCTCGTAAAAAATTTAAAAATAAAAGTTACGCAAACGTTTGAGTAAATGTCAAAATAATAAAAACGGTATTAGTAACCGTTTTCACGGAGTATTATATATACAGCTAACTTAAAAAGTCAACTACTTTTTGAAAGAAGGATCCCGATGGCCACGATTAAAGACATAGCCAGACTAGCAAAAGTAACTCCATCAACCGTCTCTCGCGTATTAAACCATAGTGGGGGATACAGCGAAAAAACTCGCCGTCGGGTTGAGAAAATTGCAGATGAGCTACACTATCAAAAAAATGAAGCCGCCGTTAATCTGGTTGCACAGACCTCAAATCTGATTGGGGTAATCGTAACCAATGCCACAACGAGCTTTGCCGCCCCAATTATCGACAGCATTGAAGACTGGGCCTACCAAAATGGTGGACGAATCCTTTTGGCTCACTGCGGTTTGAATGATTCAAAACGACTAAAGGCATGCCTAAATCTAATGGCTGGCCGTAAAGTCAACGGAATCATATCGGTTTCGGTTCAATTTGATGAGGACAATCTGAAACTACTTGATCAACTGCAACTGCCATTAATTTCTCTAGGCGTCAAAGTTTCCAATCAGCCAATGATTTCTATTGATAATCTTAAAGCTACCATGGCAGGGACTAACTACCTAATTAGTCATGGATACCAACGAATTGCTTTGGTTGCCGTTGATACTAACGACCCGCAAACTGGTAGGACGCGTTGCGCAGGATATCAAAAGGCAATGGAGTCAGCTAGACTTACACCATCCATCATTCCCGGCGATTATTCGTTTGCAGCAGGAAAGCAGGCTGTAGAACTTCTTTTAGCAAAAGGAGAACTTCCCGAGGCAATTTTTGCAGCCAGTGACGATGCCGCAGCCGGGGTTATCTATGCTGCTCAGGAACACGGCATAAAAGTACCTGAGCAACTAGCGGTTCTGGGCTTTGACAACTCATCAGTAGCCAGTATGATCTATCCGGGAATCACAACGATTGATCAGCCATTCAAACAGATGGGACAGTTGGCAATTGAACATTTGACCAACCAGAATGTTTCTTCAGTTGAGCTGCCGTATCAAATAAAGGAACGTGGCTCGGTTGCCAAATACAATTCAGCTCAGTCGTAGTGCAGTTCTGGCAATCAAAAAAAGGCTCGCGGAATTTCCACGGGCCTATTTGCCGTATTATTACCCTTAAACCCTTTATCTTCGTTTTCGCCTTTGCGAACACTTATTCGTATATTGCAATATTATGCAAACAGAAGTTCGAGAAGGGCAACAAGATGGACAGTTCAGAAGAGCCACGGGGGATTTTCCTGGTCATTGACAACAAATCATTCTATGCCACGGTTGAGTG
>NZ_AZEQ01000041.1 GCF_001436025.1 Limosilactobacillus mucosae DSM 13345
GGTTACGCCAAATGACCAAGACATGACGATCAATATCACCTACAAGAAGCTTGATTCTGGCAAGGCAGCAGACCAAGGCGGCAATGCTTCTAATGGTGGTCAATCAACGACTGGTCAAGCCGCTCAAAATGGTCAGTCAGGTCAAACTCAAACCAATGCCGGTGCACAACAATTGCCACAGACTGGTAACGCCAACAACGAAAAGGGTGCCCTGGGCTTGGCAGGAGCAATGTTTGCAGCAGGTCTTGGCCTGGGCTTCGGCTCTAAGAAGAAACGTCACGAAAACTAGATGAAGAAATAAGAACAGATTCATCAAAGATAGAAAAGACTCATCCTTTGATTTTTCAAAGGTTGGGCCTTTTTGTCTTTATGATTAAAAATATACTAATGATTTATAAATGTATCTATATAATGTAATATCGTTCTAAAATGATTATTCGTTAAAAATAATCGTTCATTTTATGGAAAAAGTGTTTATAAAAAGAAATCATTTGCTACAATAGAACGGTTTTGTTGCAATCAAAAGTTTTGAAAAGGCAATGTACCAAAAAGGGTAATAACTGATTAAAGAAAGGAGAGTCCACACACATGCTTTTGAAACTTAAATTGTCTTGGTGTGGTGTTTAGAACATGAAGTACGGATATGCGCGAGTAAGCACGGAAAGTCAGAGTTTATCGACACAGTTGCAACTGTTGAAACAGGTTGGGGTTGACGAAATATTCCAGGAAAAATATACCGGAACGACTACCAAACGACCAGAATTTGCTCGCTTGTTAGCAATCGTTCAGCCAAACGATGTAATTATCGTCACTAAGCTGGATCGATTTGCGCGTAATACGGGTGAAGCTCTGCAGGTGATTCAGCAATTGTTTGAAAATCAGGTGAAGATCAATATTTTGAATATGGGCACGATTGACGATACGCCAGTTGGTCGCTTGATTTTTACCGTGTTTTCGGCATTTGCCCAATTTGAGCGCGACATGATCGTTATCAGAACGCAAGAAGGCAAGTCATATGCTCGTCGTCATAATCCGAAATATCGTGAAGGCCGACCAAAAATCTACTCGGACGAAAAAATTCGGCAGGCATATCAGCTCTATCACAAAGGACTGACCTACCGTGAACTTTCAATGCGCACTGGAATCAGTATTTCGACTTTACGGCGACGCTTTGCTCTGCTCAAGTCGGCTGAGGCAATGGATCATGAAAAGTTGAAAGAAAATGGCCGTCTTTAATACAATTATTCGTGTTAAGCTTATCTAAAAATTCAAATGCATTTGAAAAGGGGAAAATTATGAGTCTTATTTATGTTACTCGCGCCATGCAGGATGATATTCCAGCAATCGGGGTGATTTTTGATCAAGCCAAGGCATTCCTAAAGGCTTCCGGCAGTCCGCAGTGGCAGGCGGGATATCCGAATACCGATACAGTTGCTCAAGACTTAGCCAATCAATCGGCTTGGGTGCTGAAAGTAAATGGCCAGGTTGCAGGTTATGCGGCGGCAATCATTGGTGATGATCCAAATTATCAAGAGATTGATGGTGCCTGGCAAAATAATACCGAGCCATACGCAGCTATTCATCGCCTGGCATTAAGTCAGGATTACCGGGGACAACATTTAGCCAAATATTTTATGAGCAGTCTGATTTCAATTTTAAATGAGCAGGGAATTCATAACTTCCGTGTTGATACGCATGATTTAAACCAGCCAATGCAGCACGTCGCGACTAGCAATGGCTTTATCAGACGTGGTCACATTAATATTTTAGATGAGCCCAATGATCCATTACGTTGGGCGTTTGAATTGAATCTGTAAAGTGAAGCCTCACAGCCAAAGCGGTTGCGGGGCTTTTATTATTATTGGCTTGGTAGTGTCGATGATGATCATGGCAGTAAAAGATCTTAGTCACCAGTAATGAAGTGGACTACAATTATCTGCTTGAGGGTGAAAATTAAGCAATAGTAGGTAAATCCAAGACCGATAGCCGATTAAAGCCGAGTTTTCTTCACATAGCACTGCAATCAGAGAGAGCTAAATATATTTAAAATGGAAACCAGTGCCTAAAAGCTCGAGTGGTCGAAACGATCTGACGAAGCACCTTTTTTGGTAAATAAAAAATCTGGTATCGACTTTTGCCAATACCAGATCATAACCCCACATGCCATTTTTGAAAGATGCGGAATTATTATTCATCATATTTATAAAGCTTGAATTTTTTAATCGCATAAATTAGTTCGCTGGCGTAATTAGGATCCGTTGCGTAGCCATCTTTTTGCAGCGCCCAGGCAGCTTCTTGGTAGTTCTTGGCTTTTAGCACGTCTTTAAATACGTTTGGCTTGGCCTTGGTACCATGGGCAAGCAACTCGGCGTGGGCCTTTAGTGAAGCCTCCCAACTATTGTATACGGCAAAGTACTGTTTGACTTCGACCGTCTTACCATTCATGTTTTCCTTGGTATACATGCGAACGCGATTCTTTTTAGAAGTGGCCTTGATGCCAAAAAGATTGTTATATTTATAAGCCAGCTTGCTGCGACCCCAGTTTGATTCGGTACCAGCCTGAGCAATGATGATACTGGCGGGAATGTGGTACTTTTTTTGTTCTTTTTGGGCAATTGGCGCAATCGTTTTGATGAATTGATTAACTGTGATTTTAGATGAATGAGTTTCGCGCTGTGGCTTGGTAGATTGACTGGTTGAGTGCAGGTAGATTCCCAGACCGATTGCCAATGCAAAACACAGTGCCGCGATGCCAATTACAATTCCAGCCCATTTTTTTGATTTGATCTTCATAAAAAGCCCCTTCGTAAAATGAATATCCCTTTGAAAAGATTCATTGAAGTCTTAAATGTGATTATAAATATGTTTGTCGGCTAAGCATAGGAAAAAGCTAAAAATTCCCAAAATAAGCAAAAATCATTCATACTTCAATCATGATCGAAAAATTTAGATAAACGATTATCAATGCAATTTTCTTCATGTATTCAAGTGATAGATCATTAAATGGATTTTTTTGGTGATTATGTAAATGACGCTCATGATTTTTGTTTGGTTTCGCTAAAACTAAGAAGGATTCTAATTTATTTCTGGTAATTTTTCATTAGATAACATAAACTATAAACATATATACTTAACGTTTCTTAAAAAGTTTAATTATTTACATATTTACGATATAAAGGATTTATAATAACATTTAAAACCTTTCTTCTTGATTGCTATGAATAAATGTCAATTTATAAATTATGATTTAGCGATCACGCTTGTTTTCAAAATTAATAAGCATTCATTGGCTAAGATAATAGATCTTTGGCAGTAAAATTTTTTATACATAAAGGAAGATTAACGTGAAATCTAAAAATGTCCGGAAAAATTCAAAAGTTGATGAAACTGAACGCGTAAAACTTTATAAGACGCATCGGGGCTGGTGCAGTTCGTTGTCACGTTTTTGGACCTTTTTGAAAGCGGCTTCGGTAGATGAAGATGATGAAACTTCATATGAAGACTACTTAAAAGCAATTGCTACAATTGGGACGATCGCTGGGGCAACCATGCTGCTGCCAACGACGGCAATGGCCGACAGCACGCAATTACAGCGGACGTTGGATTCGCGCAGCTCAATGGCAATTGGTCTTTCCTCAAATACTCAAAGCGAGTCGGTTAGCAGTTCGACTGACAGCTCAAATAGTCTTGACTCAACCAACAGTACGACCACAGAAACCAGTACGAGCAAATCTGAGGCGGCTGAAAGCGGGTCAAACACGACTACGGCTGAAAATTCAACAACCAATTCGACCAGTAGCGAAGACAGTCTAAATTCAGCAGGTGATTCAAACACTTCATCTGAAAGCAGTCAAGATAGTTTGTCAACCGGCAGTAAAACCACGGACAGCAGTTCAATGACAAGTGATGTCAACAATTCAGCAAGTGAGAACTCACAGGCAGAGACAACACCTGATTATAGTCAGCCAGCAGCCAGTCAGTCTGCTAATACCTTAACTGCGGCAAGTATTGATCCTCAAGCAGCCGCGGCCAATTATCTCCAAGCTGTTTTAAGTCAGCTATGGGCACAACAGTCTAATCAAGTTACTCATCCCAACACTATTTTAGAAGATGAGTATCTTAATAATAAGAATACATACACTTTTGACTGGAATCACATATTTAACGACACCTGGGGCGAAATCCTAGATAGTATTGTTAACAAGGATTTGGGTAATTTTTATAACTACATTCAAAACTATCATGGCAACGGCACGCTTGATCTGGCATCGATTTTTGGGACTTTTTCCAAGCATTTAAAAATTGACGCTGATTATCGTGGCAATTTGGCAACTGGTGATTATCAAGGCGGCCAGCAATTTGGTACCCAAGATAGGATCAACGGTAACCTTACTAAGGGCGATGTTGACTATATTCAAAAAATCAGTGGCTGGCTTGGCGGCAATGCATTTTCGGCTGACCATAATCATATTGTTTTTGGAAAAGACGTCAATGCCGAAATAAAGCAAGAAGATGGCATGCTATATGTGAATAACATTCGGATGGATCATGTCTTGCCAGGAAAGAACGCGGATATTTATCAAGATGAAGCCGGTAGCAACTACATTGATTTTGAACAGATTTTTAACATTCTTAGCGGCAATGCTCAACGCTTGAGTCAGCATGATTCTGATACAGAGGGCGTTTGGCAAGGATATGAACACCCACGGATCGACAGTAATCCTTCTAATACCGATTACAAAATTGATGTCTCCGGAGTAAGTCCAGATGCTGATAATCGAATTTATGTCAACGTTCCATATGAATATCTGACGGGAGCACGCAACACTAGAATTGTCGGACTGACTGGGTCTAATTTTGGCCCGGTGGTGGTAATCAATGTGACGGATATTCCAGAAGGCCAAACGATTCAGATCAATCGTCATCTGCAATTACAGTATTCGGATTGGAAACAATGGCTTAGTAGCAATGTATGGCAAGTAGAACCTAACCACCTGCTGTGGAACTTTGGTACGACCAGCAGCACGATTGAATTTCAAAGTCCTTTTGCTGGCAGTGTCTTAGCGCCTAATGCTCATGTTATTACCGATGCAGATTTTGCCGGGAATATTGCTGCTGACACGATTGAAGCTAAGGGTACATATAGACGCTGGGATTTGAATGGTCAGTTGATTTCAACTAAGGAAGAACGGGCACAAAGTAATAGCGAAAGCAAGAGTAAATCAACTTCTACATATGACTCAATTAAAGGTTCCGTCAGTGACTCAATAGCAACGGATGTATCGAAGAGTGCATCTAAATCTACATCTATCAGCAACTCTGAAAGTGAAGCTGCGTCTACATCAACGAGTAAGGCTGAATCGACCTCAATTGCGAAATCTATAAGTATTTCAAAGAGTGAAAGCGAAGCAGCTTCACAGAGCGCTTCAGAATCTAAAGCAGCATCGGAATCAGCTAGTGTGGCTAAATCAGTTAGTGTTTCCGAATCCGAAGCCGCTTCAAAATCAGCTAGCGAATCACTGAGCGAAAGTGAATCGGCATCAGAAGTAACCAGCAAATCCATAGAGGAAAGCAAAGCCGCTTCTGAATCTACGAGTGCTTCAATTAAGGCCTCTGAGTCAACGTCGACTTCAGTTGAAGCCTCCAAGTCAACCAGCACATCGCTGAGTGAAAGTAAATCAGCATCGGAAGTAACCAGCAAATCCATAGAGGAAAGCAAAGCCGCTTCTGAATCCACGAGTACTTCAATCAAGGCTTCTGAGTCAACATCTATTGAAGCCTCTAAGTCGACCAGC
>NZ_AZEQ01000042.1 GCF_001436025.1 Limosilactobacillus mucosae DSM 13345
TTGGCATCACGTGCATCATAAGCAATTCCGCGTTCATCCGGTAAATGGCGTAATTCAGTCCCTAGTTGACCATTCGCGCCAGTAATTAAGATTTTTGACATTTTACTTTTCCACTTAAAAGCAGTAAATGACTATTTATAACTGTAACAATCTTCTTTGTTCATTTACTTGATTGAATTTAAGTATTTTTTTAAATCAAAATTCTGTTCTTTGAAATTCATATCATTTAATACATAACCATTATTTTTATACTGTTTTAGGTATATTATTTTAGTATTACAATTAGATTTAAATTCATCATTTGCAGTGTAAAATATTTTATTTTTAAATGGTAGTTTGTCAAAGTCCTCAAAATTATTTTTTTCAAAATTGTTTTGATCATTGAATTTAACAACACAGTTATTTAAATTGACTCTTTTCTTCCGCCTATTCCATTTTTTATTTGCTTCGTCAAAGGAGTTGTAATGTAAAAATACAATATAAATATCATGCAACTTAGCTATAACCAAATCGTTTAAATGTTTATTTAAGCTTTTTTTGTAAATATTTTTATTGTCATATAAAAACTCACTAAATGGTGTTTCATCCCAATTAACCTGAACTAGTTTAGAATCTAAGTAGTAATTCATATTCTTTAAAAATTTTATATAGTCATCTGGCATGATGAATAGTCCAATCGTTGGCGTTCTATAAGGAAGAGAAAAATTGTCATATACACTCCCTCCCCAACAATTGTTACTAATAATCGTAAAATTACGATTAACTAAACCTACTCTTTTAAAAAAACCAGGAATTTTTTTTAGTTTTCTCTTTACAGATGCTTTTTTCATATAATAATTCCCCCATGTATAAGTAAAGATAGCATTCCAACTTTAATCAGATACTATTCAAAAGTAACTACGAGCATTTCACTTTAGACAAAAACGCTCTATTTTACGTCAAGTTGTCCTTAACTATTATCAAAACAGATTAAGCAAAGACTTACTTATAAAACTCTTAAGATTTCATTTCTCCATAATTTATTAGATTTTTATACTGAGAACGATGATATAGAAAAAACTTGTTTGAATAATTTAATTATAATTTTATAAATTTCAATTATTAATGATTGTTTTGAATCTGGTTCATAAATTCCTGTAAAGCAGTTTGCCACGTTGGGATGGTGAATCCAGTGGCTTCCGCTTTTTTCAAGCTCATAATGGAATGACGTGGTCGATATGCCTTTTGCGGATATTCTTCAGAGGTAACTGGAACAACCTCTACGTCCTTATCTTTCAAAATTTCACAGGCAAATTCATACCAAGAGCAACTGTCTTCATTCGACAATTGATAAACGCCATATTCACAATGATGATCAACCAGATACGTCATAAATTCTGCCAACGTCCGAGTCCAGGTCGGGCGGCCAACTTGATCGTTAACTACTGTCAAGCGATCATGATCCTTAGCCAGGCGCAACATTGTGTAAACAAAGTTCTTGCCATATTCGCCAAAGACCCATGAAGTCCGAATGATGTAATAATCAGTCATGGCAGCTTGAATAGCCTTCTCTCCAGCCAACTTGGCCTTACCATATTCGTTTTTAGGATTGGTCGGGTCGTCAACCTCATACTCGCTCGTCTTAGTACCATCAAATACATAATCCGTGCTAAGGTAAACCAGCTTGGCACCAACTTTAGCTGCTACTTCAGCCAGGTTGCGAGTGCCATCTTCATTTACCCGCCAGTTGATTTCCTTACCTTCGTCTTCAGCCTTGTCGACTGCCGTATAGGCTGCACAATGATAGATTACTGCTGGCTTAAGAGCCGTTACCTGTTCTTCAACTGCTTGACGGTCCGTAATGTCCATATCCTTGGCATCACGTGCATCATAAGCGATTCCGCGTTCATCCAGTAAGTGGCGCAATTCAGTCCCTAGTTGACCATTAGCACCAGTAATTAAGATTTTTGACATAATAAATCCCTCATCACAATATTTATAATATATTCCAAAATTTACATCAGTGTTGAATTCGATTACTTTTTATACTACATATTGAAAATTTAAATTAATTCTCTATAATCCGTAGCAGATAATATACCACAAACTAAAACTATGGCAGTACATACAATGGTTGATTTAGTAATAATATGTACGTCGTGAAAAAATAAGACTGTAAATATAACTGCCCAAGCAGCATATGTAACATCTAAAGCCATTGCCTTTGATGGCCCAATTTTAGAAATGGCCTTGTAGTAAAAAAGATATGAAATTGTTGCAAATAATCCAGCCAAAGCGATAACTAATACTACTTCTTCTGTTTTTGGATTAGTAAAAAGAGATATTACCAATGGCCAACCATTGATAATAGGAAGAATTATTCCTCCGTATACTATAGCAGAAGTTGTTTGCCGAATCTGAAGAGCATAAGCATCTTTAACATCATCGTTTTTTAATGATTTCGCAAGAATAACAGCTTCAATTCCCCAACCAAAAGTACACATTATAATTCCAATCAATCCCAATGATAGGTTTCGAACATTTAGAGTTGATGAGTTGCTAAGGCCATAAACTCCTAAAAGAGTAATAACAAGAAACATCCATTGATACCATTGCATCTTTTCTTTCAAAAAGAAATATGCCAATACTGCACCAACTGCTGGAAAAATGGCACTTGCTACAGCTCCAATAGACGGTCCAAGATTATTAACAGTTAAAACATATCCTGTCATCCCAACAGGGCCACCAATAATTGCAGCCAAAATTACAAATTTCCCACTTTGTGTTTTTAGTATTTTTCTTACTTCTCTTTCATTGCCACGTAATGAATTATATAACGTTGCCCAAATTGCCGAGAAACCATCATGAATAAATGTACTTACAAATGGTGCCAATGTGATTGCTTCTTGGGTGCTTATAAAAGGCGCCATTTTTAATGCAATACCTAGTATTAAGGTTTCCAAAGCCCATGTAATTCCCGCAATAACTCCTGAAGTCATAATCTTCGCCTCAAAAAATTAAAACAATTATTACTCATATTCTGAAACTTTCATTTCATAATGATTATCTTCTTTAGTTAATTCTAAATATGTATCAATTTCTTTTAAATCTGTTTCCTTAATTTTAATGCCACACAGATTATAATCCTTGGGATGTAAAAACATTGCAATGTCGTCCCAATAAACATCAGTTACCTTATTTTGAATAAACTCCTCTATTAATTGAGTTCTAAGTCTCAAAGCATCATCTTTTGTCCAATAAGAAATAGAATATAATCGCCAACCAGCAAATCCACCATCTCTCTTACATTCTATTACCTGATTATCATTGTCCAAGGTTAATAACCATTCATCTGTCTTCTTGGCATAACTACATAAGTATCCAGATTGACAGAAATTTCTTTGTAAAATTTCTTGATTCTCAATAATTTGATCTCCATCAAGAATTATCAAGTCATCATTTAGAACATCCCTAGCAACATAAAGAGAGGATATATTATTTGCCATATCATAATAAGGATTTTCAATTAATGTAATATTGGAATATTTTTCTTTTAAAAAAAGAAATTTTTCTTTAAGGTAACCAACAACTATGTATATTTCAGTAATTCCGTTAACTTCTAATCCAGTAATTACTGACTCAATCATTCTTACTCCATTAACTTTAATAAGTGGTTTCGGTGTAGTTAATGTTAAAGGTTGTAAACGACTTCCAAAACCTGCTGCCATAATAATAGCTTTTTTTACTTTATGCATTTTTCTTCTCCAAAACATCTAACACAAGCTTACTATATTCTTTAGCATATCTATACTGCATAAAAGAGTATTCGCCAAAATCTACACCAAGAGTATTTTTATACTCACACCAATTACTCCATAAAAGTCCACAAACAGCAACATATGCATATATTTTCAGGCGTGTATCATCAGGACAATTTCCCTTATAATAAGTATCAATTAAATTGTCTAATTGATTACGTTCATACATTGAATAAATAGCAAACATAGCAATATCAACATCGGGATCTTGCATCGCAGCATATTCCCAATCAATAAGTACAATGTCACCATTCTTCTTTAATAAAAAATTGTCTGCATTAGCGTCTATATGACAGAGAGCAACTTTCTTATCTAAACTTTCAATATACTCTTTCAATTTCATGATTCTGGCTTTGATTAGTGAGTAATCACGATAATTAGATGTTCCTTGCCTCAAGCCCTCGTAGAAATTAATTTTTTCAAACAAGTCAAAAGTAAAGTCAACTTTTAACCCTAAATTGTGAAATTTACGTAAATAATTCATGCACTTAGTCAAATCTTCTTGACTATTACTGTTACAGTTCCTTGCACCTTCAATAAATTCACTAAGTTTATAACCGTTATCTGCATTAATATATAAGACTTTTTCACCAATATTATGTTGAGACAAAAGATGGTAAACTTTGGCTTCCTTTTCTCTGCTAATCAGTTCACCGGTTCCCTTACCTGGGATTCGCATAATATAGCGTTTACTTTGACAAGTAAATTTAAAAGAGCGATTAGTCATTCCTTTTTTTAAGAGTTTAATCTGACTAATTTCTTTATTATCCACACATAAAACTGATGAAATAAGTTTTATGATTTTGTTATCTAATTGATTAGAATTTTCATCTAATTCACGTAATTCTTCATATGTATTGATTTCAGTTATTAAATCAGGAGGAACCAACAATCCATTAACAAGATATCCTTCACTATTTTCAAGAATTATTTCCCAATATTCACCATTATTTTTGGGTTGCTCGACATAATTTCTGAGCTTAGTTGTTAAAATATTTCCATCTTGTTCATCTAGATAGGCAATCCCTATCATCCTATTTCCAAGGTTCCCCTTCTTGACTTTCTTTAATTGAAGCTTTTTATTTAAAGTTATATTTGTGTTATAAACCTTTTCCTTGCTAACCATATACCAAGATTCAAGTTCATATTTACTAAAGGGATTAAGTTTAGCGTATATATCGCAAGGAATAACATATGTATTTGAAAGCCCACTATTTCTACAGGCCAATGAGAGCGAATAGAGATTATTCATATCAGAATAATGATTGTTAACAATCATTTTTACCCCATATTTATCAATAAGATATTCGTATCTCTCCTTCATAAAGCCAACTACAATTGTTATATCTTTTATTCCTACTTCATGAAGTTGGTTAATTAACCTCTCAATTAAAAACTCTCCTTTAACTTCAATCAGTCCCTTAGGAAATTCTACATTTAAAGGTACCATGCGCATTCCATAACCAGCAGCCAGAATTATAGCTCGTTTTGGTTTTTGAAAAGGTACTTCCTTAAAATTCAGAGTAAAGTCTTTTTTTAAATACCCCAATTTCTCAAGAATACTTAAACTTTTATTTACTGTTCCCAATGAAAAAAATGTAGCTTGAGCTAACTTTCGCTGGGTCATCTTTCTATTATTATTGTTTACTAAACATCGTAGGATCATATTTTCTCTTGTGTTCATTTTATCAACCTTTACTGATTTTGGGAGTGTAAAATATTTTG